>NZ_CP090983.1:310000-910000 GCF_021513155.1 Jeotgalibaca sp. MA1X17-3 | reverse complement strand
ATAAACAGCAGCATCATCGGAGGAATCAAATCCTACTAACAAATTTTCATCTGACTGTTGGGGTAACTTTCCCAAAATGCTACTTAAGTCACCCGGTCCTATTTTAGAGTTACAACCCCCACATATAAAAAGTCCATTTGTCCATTCGTTCTCCACTATTCATTCTCCTCTTTTTGTTGATGCCATTTCAAAATCTTTTCAGCTGTCTCTTTAGGATTATGATTTACAAAGATATAGTCTCTTTTCGATTGATGATGATTGTACCGCGGATCATAATAAGAAAGAAGGAGACTTTTAATTACAGAATCAACATCCCCTTTTCGTACTTGATCTTGAAATTCAATAATCTTCTCCTTATTGATATAGACCTTTAGAGATTCTAATGAATCAATGAGCTCTTCTAGATGATTCCCTTTCATGTAATCTTTATGAATTTGAGCGATCCGCTTTTCTAAAGGTGCTTCAATTGTCACTTTCTTTCCTTTTTGAATGGCAGAAACCAAACTCACCGGCATCACTACTTTACCAATTCGTTTACTTTCTCCTTCTGTGAAAACTACTTCTCCTTCTTTCCAATCTCTACTAATTTCAAAAAGAAGGCTTTCAAACATTTTTTGGGAATGAGGTTCAGAAAGTCCAACACTACCCAATAAGGAGCCTCTGTGATTAGCACATCCTTCAAGGTCCAATACTTTTGCACCTCTATCAGATAACTCATACAATATTTCTGTTTTTCCACTACCAGATAGACCATATAACGTCACAAAACTTGCTTTTTCTAATTGTGCATCAAGATGTTCGTTCACGTAACGACGATAGGCTTTATAGCCCCCACACATTCTACTTACCGGTAAGCCTAACGCTTTTAACAATGAAAAAATTGAGTTCGAGCGCATTCCACCTCTGCTACAAAAAATAACAATTTCATCGGAATCCTTTAATATTTCTTGATAACGAGAGTACATTTCAGGAAGTTGGCTAGATACCCATTCAACTCCGTATTTTTTTGCTTCTTCTATTTTGCCTTCTACATAAAGTAAACCTACTTTTTCACGAGCATCATTATCTAAAACCGGAATGTTTACAGCATTTGGAATCGTTGATAGTTGAAACTCTTTCGGACTGCGTACATCTACAAAAGTAATTTTACGAGTTTCATTTATTTTAAGTATTTCTTCATACGTTATAGTTGGTTTCATTTTTCCATCACTTTCTAATAGCTTGATTTTGTATCGTTATTTTCTATCATACTCTACTTTTGAGTGAATTTCTTTGAATTTGCTTATTTTTTGATTTTTTTAAAAAAATAGTACCGACCTAGGAAGGTCGATACTATTTTTAAAAATTAAATTATTTGCTTTCTAGATATGCATTATAGAATTCTTCGACTTTCTGTGGATCAGCTACCAATTCATTACCCGTATCAACTAGTGGGCTTAATGTGGAATATGCTTTTAATTTATTTCCATCATAGGCTGCATTAATCTCATCTTGGTTGATGGAATACAGGATAGATTTACGTAAATCTGCACTATCAGAAACTTCACGCCCCTCAGTATTAAAGATCATGTAAGTTACTGCATTACTTGGAATGTTTTGTAGTTCTAAATTACTTGATTCTTCAACAATATCATACTTTGTTTCATTCAATCCATATAACAAGTGGATTTCATCTGCACGTAAGGCTGATAGTGCACTATCAGCATCAGAAATAAAACGAACGGTTACGTTTTTGATATTTGCTGCATGTTCACCATTAGTCATATAACCAGGATTTTTTTGGAATGTAGTTTCATAATCATTCTTTTTCAACATAATGTAAGGACCACTTGCATAAAGGTGATTATCATATGTTCCACCTTCTGTAACAGCACGTTGGTCACCGTACGGAATATCGTTATTCAGATCAAAAGAATCCATATCGTACGTGTTTACTGATTCTACTTGTTTTTGTGAAACAATACCAGCTGATTGATGTCCTAAGTAGTTCAATACTTGTGGGAAAGGTTCTGTTGTTGTTAATTTTACAACTTGATAATTACCAGCCGCATTGTCAACTTCTTCAGTATCTTCTACAAGAGTTTGAATTGGATTATCTAAATCTTTTTCAAGTGCATCCAGCACATTACCAGAACCATTAGATAGTTCAAGAGTTTCCAGCTCTGATACATCCGTAACTAGGGATATTTCATTAATATGTTCATGCAAACTGAATGTACGGTGATCTGGAACAGAATTTGGATCTTTTGCACGATTCAAAGAGAAAATAACATCTTGCCCACTAACCATTTCGCCTGTATCAACTGCTTCATCATTTTCTACTTTTGCAAAGTTTATATCATCACGTAAAACAAAGTAATATTCTTCATTTCCTTCTGCAATTGCATGATTGTAAGAAAGAGAACCTTCAGAAACAACTTGGTCGTCATCTGCAAGATTTACTAAACGAACATACATATTTGTATTTAGTTGGTTAATGGAACCATCATTTGCTTTTATCGGATCTAAAGAAGTTAAATCACTAATGGTTTGCGTATACATTACCGTTTCGGTATCGTTCATTGCTTCATCAATAAAAGATACAGGTTCCCAAGCAAAAGCACGAGATTTTGACAAACGAATCGTTTCTGGATTAAGCAACTCTTTATTAAATGCTTGTGCTTTTAAAGAATTGAACAAAGGAACAATATAAGCATTCTCTGTTACTAATACATCTTCCAATTCTTTATAAGTTTCTACATAATCTTCTGGTGTTTGTAGTGCTGCTTCATTAATCAAACGATCCACATCATCATTAGACATGCTACTATAATCTCCACCTGTACTAAAAAGAGAACGAACAGCATAATCCGGGTTTCCTGTTACTGTAGTCCAACCTGTAACAGCAAGATCAAAATTCCCAGCATCTTGTTGTGAGGTAAAACTAGCATAGTCTGGTTGTGTGTTTAACTCTACATCAAAACCATTCTTAATGAGTTGATCACGTACAATATTCATGTCCGTTTCATTCGCACTCATTCCTAAAATCTCAATACTAACTTTTTCAGTTGTCTCTGGACTTTGAGTAGCATCTGTCCCTGGGTTATTTGCTTGATCTTCTGTTTGTACGGAACATGCTCCTAGTACCAAAGCTGCAGCAGCTGTTATAAATGGTAACATTCTTTTTTCAATTAAATCTCCTCCTCATTATATCTAATTATTAATTAAAACGTGGATCGGTTGCATCACGAACGCCATCTCCTAAAAAGTTAAAAGATAAGACTAATAAGATAATCGCAAGACCTGGATAAATAGCCAAATATGGATTAGTTTCTAAATACTTACTGCCTATCCGGAGAATATTTCCCCACTCAGGAATATGAGCTTCTACACCTAATCCTAAGTAACTCAAACTACTGGTAGAAATAACAGCCGTTCCAATTGTCAATGTCGCTCGGACGATCATTGGTGCCAATGAGTTCGGTACAACGTGTTTACGGATAATTGACCAGTTGTCTTGACCCAATGCACGAGCTGCTTCAACGTACTCATAGTTTGCGACTTGTAATACATTCGCTCTCATCGTTCTTGCATAAGAAGGAATCGCTCCTAAACTCAAGGCAATAATCAAATTCGTGGTTGATGCACCAAAAGCAGCAACAATTGTAATAGCTAGGAGCATACCAGGAATGGCATATAAGACATCTAGTAGTCTCATAATAACATTATCAGTATGAGAACCATAATAGCCTGAAATGGCTCCTAGTGTTCCTCCTATCAATAAGGGGATACCCGTTGCCAATAATCCAACAGATAAAGAGATTTGAGCTCCAAAAATAATTCGAGAAAATACATCTCTACCAAAATTATCCGTTCCAAAAGGATACATCAGAGATGGCTTTTGTAAAATAACACTGTAATTATTACTTTGTGAAAATGATTGACTAAAAGACCAATTACTAGTTATGGATATGGTTACTAAAAATGTAATAAATAATAACCCTAATAATGCAGCTTGATTTCGAATCAGTTTTTCTCTAATACTTGTCTGTCTTTTTCCTTTTGCTCCTGGCTTGTCATCTTGATAATAAGAATCAGCAACAAACAAAGCCAAAATATTTCCGGTTAAAGAAGATAATACTAATAGGAAAAGAAAAATCCTTTTTATATTCTTATTCCAACCATACCATTTTTTTCCAAAAAGTAGTATGAACGTATGGAATAAAAGGGACAAAATCAAAATATACATCATCGTTAAGAAACGATCAGCTACAAACGGTTTGAAAAAGTTCATTGCCGTTACACTTATAACTAAAACATCAACTAAAACCATGTAAATAGAATAAATGAAAGCTGTACTTTCTGATTTCTTTAATGTAATAATCCCAGAGATAAACGTAAAAATATTTCCTACAAAAATACCAAACAAAAGAATGAGAGAAAGAATCCCAACCATTCTATTTTTTTGTTCTGTTTGATAATTTTTTCTGGTTAATATTGTGAACAAAATTTGATGTAAAACACTGAAAATAAATTGTGCTATAAACAAGTAGAACAACGGCATCTTTAAAGAAAATGGTTGCCATTGGATACTTAAGAGCAGGAACAATACAGACCAGCCCCATGTCAAACCATTGTCAAAACGAACTTGACTAACTACTTGTGTGGTTTGATAACTTTTCATTCTATCGTATCACCTCTTTCATTTGCCATTCTTGACTCGTGAACGAATTCTCGGATCAAGGAAACTATATAATAAATCTACAAACACATTTACAATCGATAAAATAATAGCTATATAAATTACTCCACCCATTACACTCGGTATATCTGGAATAAATTGTTTATCTACTATATAACTACCAATTCCGTTTATCGTAAATACTTTTTCTGTTACAGACGAACCACCAAGCATTCCACCAAACTGAAGTCCAATAACAGTTATAATTGGAATTAATGCATTTGGTACCGCATGACGAAGGATGACTCTCGACTTAGAGAGACCTTTTGCTCTGGCTGTTAGGATGTAGTCTTCGTTAATCACTTCTAAAGTAGAAGAACGAGTCATCCGTGCTACTGAAGCCATTAATCCAGTTCCAAGTACAACTGCGGGCATTAGAAGTGAAATTGCTTTTGCTGAACTGTAGGTTGCTGGCAACCAACCCAAATTAATTGAAAAGGTTAGGATAAAAATTAATCCCTGCCAAAAACTAGGAATAGAAATTCCAAGTAAAGCAATTAACATGAATAATTGATCAAATGTAGTATTTGCTTTAACTGCTGCGTAAATACCAGCTGGTAAAGCAACTGCTACTGATAGTCCCAATGCATATAACGTTAATTTTAACGTTACTGGGAAGCGTCGTAAGATCGTTGTAACAACTCGTTCATTTCCTGCATACGCATTTCCTAAATCAAACGTAAAAATACCTTTAATGGTTTTTCCTAATTGAACAAAATAAGATTCGTTTAACCCATGAAGTTGACGGAAATTCTCTACTTGTTGCGGTGTAGCTTGATTTCCAAGGATATTTGTAGCTGGATCAGATGGTGAGAAATATAGTAAAGTAAAGACTATAAAGGTTACTCCTATAATAACAAAGAACATCATCAACAAACGATTTATTAAATAGTTCAACGTCGGTAAAGAGACAACCAATAAAAATAAATACATCGGCCATGCTAAAATGAAGGAAAGTAAAATTCCACCAGAAGTTGATAACCATTTTAAAGTCGTCTGGAGGTAGCTTTGAGCTCCTGTTTTACTATCTTCATAGCAAGCATCCACCATTTTCTTTATTTCTTTGTTTGATTCTTTTTCGTACAATTTATCTACTTGCCGTTGAATGTGCGAAGAAGAGTGTTTTTGATTTAGAAATTTTATTTTTTGCTCTTCTTGTTGTTTTAATTGATTCTTTAAATTTTCTGCTCTTCCACTTTCAATAAATTGTTGTTCCATCTGTTGTCGTATATTTTTTCCACCAGATTTTTTTTGATGATTTAAATGTGAAAAGTACACAATCAATTGGAATAGAAATCCAAAAACAAACAGTCCTATTCGCCAAGATTTTGTTTGATATGCTTTCTCATAATAATACCGAATGGTCTCAGACCATCTATTTATCCAACTTTTCTCTAGTTCCATTTCTGATCCCCTTTCAACATATTTGAAATCTTATCACCCTACTACCTATTACTATTTAAAAACACCCTTAAACAGACTACAAAATTCGTATCATCCGTTTAAGGGTAAATAAGCTATCATTATAGTAGGAAGCTTATATAAAGCAAATGGAAAAGTTTTCACCAGAAAGACCTTTCCCTCGTGACAGTCTCTACTGAATGTTTATTTTTCTTTTTGGTAGAACTAAATATAGCAAATGAAAACTGGCTAGTCAAGACTTTGAGACTGAGATACTTATTTTTTGTAAGAAAGATTACTTTCTTTTTATGTAAAAAAATGATATCTTTTGAGAATGAAATAAATCGTAAGAAAGGAACAAACAATGGAGAATCTATTAACGGTCAAAAATTTATCTGTTTCCTTTTCAACCGGATCGAATGTTCAACAAGTTTTATCCGATGTATCCTTTTCAATTGAAAAAGGTGAAACACTAGGACTGGTTGGAGAATCTGGAAGTGGGAAAAGTGTAACAGCCCGTTCTATTATGCAACTTCTCTCTTCTAGCGCCTATATCCACCCTGAATCCAGTATTGTTTATGCTGGAAGAGAATTGCTTGGTTTGTCAGAAAAGGAATTACGTTCTATTCGTGGAAAAGATATTGGAATGATTTTTCAAGATCCAATGACTTCCTTAAATCCAACGATGACGATTGGAAAACAAATTGTAGAAATTTTACGTCTCCATGAAGGTCTTTCTAATAAAGAAGCAGAAGTACGAACAAAAGAAATCATGACTGATGTTGGGATAACCAATGTTGATTATCGATTTACCCAACATGCTCATGAATTTTCTGGAGGAATGCGTCAACGGATGATGATTGCCATGGCTCTAGCTTGTAATCCTTCTATTATTATTGCAGATGAACCAACCACTGCGTTAGATGTAACCATTCAGGCGCAAATTTTGAAATTGCTTAAAAATATTCAAATAAAATTCGGAACTGCTATCATCTTAATTACTCATGACTTTGGTGTTGTAGCTAATATGTGTGACCGCGTTATGGTTATGCGACATGGTCAAGTTGTTGAAAGAGGAGAAACTACAGATATTTTTGAAAATCCTCAACATGAATATACAAAAATGCTTTTGGATGCCATTCCAAATCTGCACAAGCCTAAGACAAAAAAAGATTTACAAAAATTAGATGAGATCCATTCTGGAAAACGGGATGCTCTTGTTAGAATATCGCACTTAGAAAAACAATTTCCATATGGTCGCGGTGAGATGGTAAAAGCAGTTGATAATCTTAGCTTTGATATTTATCGTGGAGAGACGTTAGGATTAGTTGGTGAATCTGGCTCAGGTAAATCAACAACCGGTCGAACGATTTTGCGTCTCCATGAAGCTTCTGCCGGTGAAACACTATATGAAGGATTTGATTTAAACCATTTAAATAAAAATGAATTAAAATCCATGCGTAAACATATGCAAATGATTTTCCAAGATCCTTATGCTTCTTTAAATCCACGGATGAAAATAATGGATATCATTGGGGAAGCGCTGGATATTCATGATCTGGCAAAAAGTAAAAAAGAACGAACAGCTCGTGTATTGGAATTACTAGATTTAGTTGGTTTGAACGCTTCTTTCGCAGAACGTTTTCCTCACGAATTTTCAGGTGGACAACGTCAACGAATTGGAATTGCTCGTGCATTGGCAGTAAATCCAGAGTTTATCGTCTTAGATGAGCCTCTTTCTTCTTTGGATGCTTCTATTCAAGCACAAATAGTCGATTTGTTAGAATCTCTCCAAGAAAAACTAAAGCTAACCTATTTATTTATCGCTCATGATTTAGCTATGGTGAAACAAATTTCTGATCGAGTTGCTGTGATGTATAATGGTCAAATTGTTGAATTAGCAGATGCAGAAGAACTTTTTGAGAATCCAATTCATCCTTATACCAAAAAATTACTATCTGCTATTCCTGTCCCTGATCCATCAATAGAAGCCATGAAAAAGAACGAAGAAGAAACAGAAGAACAACTTCAAACGTATCATGGAACTGAATTTAAAGAAGTAAAGCCCAACCATTGGGTTTCTTGCTAATTTTTAAATAAGGAAAAAGTAAAAGAACATATCGATTCCATTAGGAGTTAACTCCTTCTTGATGAAATGTGTTCTTTTTTGTGTTTTTGTTAGCAATCTGACATTACAGTTATTTCAATTAGATTTCAATACTAGCTAAAAGTGTGATTAGAGCTACCTTTATCCGTCTAAACTCTTGACCTAATACGAATGAAAACGCCATTTTTTACTTAATATATAAAAGCAAGATTATTCCATTATACCCTTGTATTTTCTGAAAATCGGGCTATACTATTCAAGTCTTAAGAAATAACACATTTGCTGCACTTATAAATTTTCATTTATTAGGCATGTTTCAGTATATATAGGAGGAAATTTAATTTGGGACAAGATATGACAAAAGGTAACCCACTTCAATTAATCATTCAATTCACTATTCCAATGCTTTTAGGTAACATTTTCCAGCAATTTTACAGTATGGCAGATACATACATTGTCAGCCAAACTCTAGGTGTCGAAGCGTTCACTGCTGTAGGTGCTACTGGCAGTATCACTTTTCTTATTCTTGGCTTAGCTGCAGGACTAACTGCAGGTTTATCAGTGGTAACAGCGCAATACTTTGGTAAAAAAGATCATCAAGGATTACGTCGAAGTCTCGCAGCAGGTACGATTATTTCAGCAGTTGTTGCACTTTTACTAACTATTTTTGCAACACGATATACTCGAGAAATATTAGTGTTTATGAAAACACCAGCGAGTCTAATTGACAATGCTCATGCATATTTATCTGTTGTTTTTTCTGGAACAGCTGCCTCTGTTTTTTATAACCTACTTTCGAATATGATGCGTGCGATTGGTGATAGCAAAACACCGCTACTTTTTCTTGCCGTAGCCTCCGTTGTTAATATCATATTGGATTACGTTTTCATTTTAGTCTTTCACACCGGAGTGGAAGGTGCAGGATACGCCACTGTTTTTTCACAAATGATTGCCACTATTTTTTGTTTGATTTATATTTATAAAAAAATTCCCATTCTTCGTATTCATAAAGAAGATTGGAAGTTGACTCGTAAAGAAATTGCCCATCATTTACAGATTGGTTTACCAATGGGATTTCAAAGTTCCATTATCGCTATCGGAACCATGTCCATCCAAGTAACTTTAAACGGATTAGGAGCAACTGCTGTTGCCGCTACTACTGCTGCTGAAAAAATAAATGGGATTGCAACGATGCCATTACAATCATTTGGTATCACGATGGCTACTTACACCGCTCAAAATTTTGGTGCTGGTAAACTAGATCGAATTTGGGACGGCGTACAGAAAATTACTCGTGTTGTTCTGATTTACAGTTTTGTAATGGGTACGGTTCTTATTTTCTTTGGTAGAAAGTTCGCTACTATTTTTGTAGGATCAGAAAATCAAGCTATTTTGGATCATGTTGAAACTTATTTCCTTACGAATGCAACCTTTTATTTCCTATTAGCGATGCTTTTCATTTACCGATATACTTTACAAGGTCTTGGAAAAAGTACTGCCCCTACTGCTGCTGGTATTATGGAACTTCTATCCCGTATTATTGCAGCGATTGTATTGAGTCAATCGTTTGGTTATTTAGGTGTCAGTTTAGCTGGTCCTCTAGCTTGGTTAGGTGCGCTGATTCCTTTGATGGGTTCTTATTATTTAACCAAAAGAGCACTTACTAAAGATATTCCTACACAAACAGTGGATGAAAAGAAACCTTTCTTTCCGTATCCACTTCACTCCCTTTCTAAACTTTTGCCAAAATTTGCTAAGTAAATCAAAAGTGGTCTCCTTTTAAAAAGGAGACCACTTTTTTATACCTATTCTATACTTAAAAGAACAATTCCAATAATAATAAGAATAATAACTGAATATTGATTACGTGTAAGTTTTTCTTTTAGAAAAATTCTAGATAAAATAATTGATACTACTGAATAAGCAGAAATCATTGGTGCTACCACAATAGCATTTGAACTAATGGCATATACATAGAAAAACTGACCCAATGTTTCGAATATGGCTGCTAGTCCTCTATCGACCTGATCTTTCGGACGGAAAGATTCTTTTTTGATAACGACGAGATAAATGAAGGCAACGATTGCAACTAGTAACCAAGTAAACTCATAAGAAATATTTGCTTGCATTTCCAATGTTGCTTCATCAACTGTTGCATAAGCATCAAAAAACCATGCATCAGCAAAAGTACCTATCGAATCAAGAAAAGCATACATCAGTGGAAAGAGTAAGGCAATTGCACCATACTTATATTTTCGATCCACCATCTTTTTATTTTCAACTTCTTCTTTTTCTGCTAAACGCTGTTCAAATACTCCTAGCATCACTACACCTATCGTTATAAGTACAATTGCAAAAACTTGAATCTTTGCCATCGTTTGCCCTAAAAATAGAAATGTCATAACACTAACAATTGCACCCGAAGAATTTTGAACGGGTGAGGAAACGGATAACTCCAAGAAACGCAATCCTGCATATCCTACAGCCATCGAAGTTACATAAAAGAATGATACCGGTAAATACTTAATCATATAGCTCGGATCGTAATCGATTCCCTGAATGAAAATGACTGCTATGCCATGTAGCCCCATAATTGTACCAACCAGGATTACTGTTTTTAAGAAACTATATTTATCAGCTGGGTCTGCACCTTTCTTATAGAATAAATCTGCTGTACCCCAAGCAACTGTTGCAATCATCGCTGGAATGAACCACCACATACTTTGTCATCTCCTTTATTACTTTTTTACATACTTATAAAGTATACTCGAAGATGACCTTTTTAAACAACACTTTTTTATTTTTTACAAAGAAACAACTAATTTTCCTCTTGCATGTCGAGTCTCATTTTTTTCTAGCGCTTGATTTGCCTCTTCAAATGGATAAATATGTTCAATCATTACCTTTATTTCGCCAGTCATAACTTCCTGAGCTAATGTTTTTATTATTTCTTTTAATTGTAACTGATGTTGGAATTGTTTAACTAAAATATTTCTTTCAGGATAAATATGATCTCCAGAAACCGTAATAACTTTTCCATCTTTTTTTACAACATCCATACTATCTTTTGCAGTCCCTGATTGAATAGCTAATGCTGCATCTACTCCATCTGTTTTCCATTCTAATATTTCTTTTTTCCAATTTGGATTCATATAATCTACTGCTTTTTTTGCTCCTAGAGATAGAAGATAGTCTTGATTTTTTGCAGATGCAGAGCCAACCACATGAATTCCCTTGCTTATTTGCTAACTGGACAACGAAAGATCCAATCGCACCAGATGCTCCTGCTACAAAGAGGGTGTCACCCTTATCAAGATTCAAAGCACGAATACTTTCCATCGCAGTTTTCCCTGCAACTGGAAGGGTAGCCCCCACTTCAAATTCCATATTATCTGGCATCATTTGTATAGATTTCTCAGATACTACAGCATATTCTGCCCAGCTTCCTCCTTTTATTTGCATGCTACTAGAAAATATAACCCGATCCCCTTTTTTAAATTCAGTAATCTCACTACCTATTTTTTCAATGACACCTGAACCTTCTGAACCAATTGGAAAAGGAAACGTTGCATGGGGAGGTATAAAATAACGATCATGTACTCCCACACCAAAAGCCCTCACCGCTATTAGTACTTCATCCTTGCTAGGGGTAGGAACTGCTACTTCTGCTAATTCTATTTCTCTAGATTCTGCACTTACTCTCACATACGCCTTCATTTTTATTCCCCCTCTTTTTCTATTCTTCTTACTTTTAGTGTAAGAGAAAACACCTTGCTTTGCTAATTTTTGTATAAAAAAACCTTCATTGTCTTCATATAGAAGAAAACAACGAAAGTTTTTTTAAGATATTGCCTTAAGAATTTCATATTTTTTTTCATAAATTCATTATCTTCTTCAATATGGTAGTCTTTATCTGCTAGAATTCTTTCAGAGTACGGAACTGAAAAAACACTTTGAATCGTTCCAGGATTTTTAGTCATCACAGCAACTTTCGTTCCGAGTGACAATGCTTCTTCTATATCATGTGTAATTAATAAAATAGTCTGATCATTTTTTTCCACAAAATCCGTAGAAAATCTTGCATTTTTAGTCTAGTAATCGCATCAAGGGCACTAAACGGTTCGTCCATTAAGACTAATTTTGGTTTGTTAGCCAAAACCCTCGCCAAAGAAACACGTTGCTTCATTCCACCAGAAAGTTCAAATGGATAATTCTCAGCAAAATCAGTTAATTCAATTTGATCTAAGTAATAATCACTCGTTTTTCGTATCTCTTCTTTATCTTTTTTACGAGTACGCGGGCCATATTCGATATTCTTCCGAACCGTTAACCACGGATATAAAGTTGAGGACTGGAAAACAACTCCTCTTTTCCAATGAGGACCTTTGATAGGCTCATTTTCCATCAGGCATTCTCCACTTGTTGGATCAAGATAACCAGCGATTGTTTTTAGTAATGTACTCTTTCCACACCCCGAAGGACCTACCAAACAAACAAATTCACCATGATTGATCGTCAAATCTATATTTTGTATAGCTTGAACGATCGTATTTTTTGTCGTATATTCATAATTGACATTTTTTAGATCAACCACGGTTTCGTTGTTACGTGTCTCTGTCATTTCCCACATCGCTCCGTTCTACTTTTATTCCGTTATTATATTTTCAATATATTTAGTTTCAATAAATTCATCAATCATTTTTTTCTCTGGAACCGTTTTGATGGAACTTTGTTGCTTTAGAAATTCAGCTGTATCTAAAAACACTTGCGAAAATTCACCCGGAGCAGACTTTGTCCCAAGATACATTGCGGATATTTGCTCTTCTTTTGTTAACCACTCTGTTGCCTTCATTTGAGTGACCGCTTCTTCCAGAGTGATATCTAGTTCTTTTGCTGCTGCTTCTGCTGCCTCTTTAGGGAATTCATTGTAAAAATAAACAGCTTCGTCTAGCGCCTGTAAGTAGTCCGAAACTAAATCAGGATATTTTTCAGAAAAATCTTTATGTACAACGTCTACGTTTGCTGTCATATATCCTCTGTCTGCTAATTCTTTACTATCCAACACAACCGTACCAGTTTTTTTCAATTCCGATAAAGTAGGTTCCCATGTATAAGCAGCGTCAATATCTCCTCTTTCCCAAGCAGCAACGATATCACTCGTTTCCATATCTAGAAATTGAATATCCGATTCAATTCCTGCATCTTGAGCAGCTTTTAATAAACTGTAATGAGAAGTTGAACTAAAAGGTGTTGCTACTTTTTTCCAGCTAAATCTTTTACTTCATTGATTCCAGAATTTTGGTTTGCAATCAGTGCTTCATTAGATCCAATTACTTCATGAATCCAAATTAACTCAACAGGAATCCCTGTAGCTAGTGCAACAACCGAATTTGTATAGCCCATCTCAGCAAAGTCTATACTTCCAGATGAGAGGGCCTGATTTGCAGCAACACCTGAATCAAAGAATAAAAAGGTTGTCTTTATTCCTTTATCTTCAAAATATTTTTGAAAATATCCTTTTGAAATAGCAACTTGTTTATCGTTTGGTACTCGTATAATTCCAATCGTTACTTCTTTGGGTAATCCATCAGCTGTTTCATCATTTGAAGAACTACAGCTTGCTAGTAAAACGATCATAATAGTAACTACAAAAAGAGACACCAGTCTATAAATCTTTCTATTTTTTTTCATACTATTGCATTCCTTTCCAAAAAACAAGTTTATTCTCTAGTTTTCTTAATACCCAGTCTAAAAGAACTCCTGTGATTCCCATCATAATAATTCCAACAAACATAACGTCACTCTTTAAGTAGCGAGAAGCATCAATAACCATCCAACCGACACCTGATCTAGCAGCAACCATTTCTGCAGAAACAAGAGTCGTATAAGCAATACCAATTGCCGTTCTCAATCCAGTAAATACTTCTGGTAAGCTTGCTGGTAAAACTACAGTGAAAAAGATATCTTTTTTTGATGCACCTAAAGATTCTGCACTCAATAAATAATTAGGATCAATGTTCGATACTGCAGAAACACACGCTAGATAGATAGGGGCAAATGCTGCTAAATATAGCAAAGTGATTTTAGATGACTCATCAATTCCAAGCCATAAAATTAAGAAGGTATAATAAGCTAATGGAGGAAGTGGACGATAAAATTGGACAACAGAATCTATAATGGCACGAAATCGTTTAAAATATCCACTCATTAAGCCTAACGGAATAGCCGTAAGGATCGCTAAAAATGAGGAAACAAACAGTCTGTAAAGGCTAATCCCAATGTGTGACCATAATGGAATTCCATTGTATCCTTTTTGCATCATTTCAATAAAAGACTGAACAACTTGTAAAGGAGAAGGCACCAATCGTGAAGTAACCAAACCAAATTCAGTAATTAAGAACCACGCTAGTAAAATAATTCCCCAAGTGGCATAGGTATACAAACGCAGATTTTCTTTTCTTTTTGTTTTTTTCATTATTTCCCTACTTTATTATTTAGTAGTTGCTCTTTTACATTTGTCATTAAAAATAGAATAAGCGAACTGATTTCCAGTTCACTTATTCATCTAGTCTTTTTAAAGAACAAACGGCAAGCTTATAGTAAGTCGAAACGGTAATTAGTCATAATTGGTTGACGATTATGCATTTTATCATTGTAATATTCATACATGCTAATTCCTAAGAATGAACCCATCAAGTTATGAATATTTTCATATCCCATTAAGTTTAGCGCTTTAACCATATTATAGCTACGTTGGCTAGATAGACAATGGATATAAACTGGTTGATCTTTTGGTATTTCATCTAAACGATTACGGAATTGACTCAAAGGAATGTTTACAGCGTTATTCAAATGACCTTCTGCATATTCACGTTCCTCACGAGCATCAATGATAAAGGCATCATTTTCTACCAATGATCTAATTTCTGTAACTGGAACTTGTTTAAAGTCACCATTCAATACATTTAATCCTACTAATGCAGCCATGTTCACAACATCTTTTGCGGTACCAAACATTGGTGAGTAACATAACTCTAACTCTTTCAAGTCTTCTAATTCACCATGCATCGTAATCATGGTTGCAATGACATCAACACGTTTGTCGACATTTCCTTGTCCAACTGCTTGTGCTCCTAAAATACAGCCAGAAGGATTTGCAAAAATTAATTTGAAGAAAAGTGGTTTCGCATCTGGCATCAATCCTACTTTATCTTTAGGAATAACATAAGAAGTTAAGTAGTCAATTCCTTCTGCTATACAATCTTTTTCAGTTAATCCAGTTGCAGCTGCATTCATTTCAAAGCATTGAACAACAGAAGAACCGATAACACCAGTATTACGATGCGATTTGCCATACATATTATCTGCTGCTGCACGTGCTTGACGTTGAGCTGGTCCAGCTAATGTTAAGCGTGTTGGTTTCATAGTAATTAGATTTGTAACTTCAATTGCATCTCCTACTGCATAAATATGATGATCTGAAGTTTGATAATGTTGATTAACTTTTATACCACCTGTTGTACCTATTTCAAGGTCAGCTTGTTTAGCTAGCGTAGTTTCCGGTACAACTCCAATTGCCATGATGACAATCCCAGCTTTAACTTCTTTACCAGATTGCAAGATAACTTTGTCTTCTTGGATCTCAGCAAGTCCATCTTCTACAAACAAGTCTACTCCATTATCAATCACTGTTTTTTGTAGAATTTGAACCATATCATAGTCAAATGGAGCCATAATTTGTTTAGCTGCTTCCACTAACGTAACATTTTTATTATCAAGTTTTAAATTTTCAGCTACTTCTAATCCAATGTAGCCTCCACCAATAACTACTGTATCTTCAATATTATTTTCAGTAATATATTTTTTTATACCATCAATATCGGGAACATTACGAACAGTGAAAACGTGTTTTTGATCAATTCCTTTAATACTTTTTGGTAGAATTGCGTTTGCACCCGGTGATAAGACTAGCTCGTCATACTTCTCTGTTTTTTCTTCATTAGTTAGAACGTTTTTAACAACAATAGTTTTTTCTTTTTTATTTATAGATACTACTTCATGATTCACACGTGCATCGATATTATATTGTTTAGAAAAACCATCTGGCGTCATAAGAACTAAGTCCTGTGCATCTTCAATAATTCCGCTTAAGTGGAAAGGTAAGGCACAGTTGGAAAAGGAAACGAAAGGTCCTCTTTCAAACATAACAATTACTGCTGACTCATCAATTCTACGAACTCTTGCTGCTACTGAAGCTCCACCAGCAACTCCACCGATAATTAATATTCTTTTACTCATTTAAAAATTCCCCCTATATGATTGATTCATATTTTTTATATTATTTCTTTTTTCTTAAGTCTGGAACACTACTTACTTTTCCTGCAAATAATTTCATTCCTGCTAACCCACCAAGAGTCATGGTTATTAAGAAAACCCAACCCGAAACAGAGAATGTACTCATTGCTGAATAAAGAGCTCCAGCATTACAACCTTTAGCAAAACGTGCACCGAATCCCATCAAGGCTCCGCCTAGTGCAAAAATAAGATATCTTTTTTTGCTAGATTAATTTTAAATGACATTCTTCCTGCCATTAAAAATGCTACTGTTCCACCTAGTACTAATCCTATATTTCTGATCGTACCACCGTCACTTAATAATCCAGCATTAGCTTTTTCAACAATACTTGTAAAAACTGGAGAACTAAAATTAACTCCTAAAGGTTTTAATAAAGCTACTTCCCACAATGTAAATGAACTAGTAACTCCCCATGCTTTACCAGTTGTAATCACGATAAATGTAGCAATAATCGCAATCAATAATGCACCTGTCTTAAAAGTAAAACGTTCAATGAATAGTTTATGATAGGTATGGTAACTGAAGAAAGACGTTTTTTCTTCATCCTTTAGTGGTTTTTCAAAATCTTCCCAGTCACCTTCAGGATCCATATAGGTTCCTTCTACTTTTCTTTTATTCTCATAATAAATAGTGTACCAATAGATTAAACCTACAGCTGCCAATGAAATAAGTAGTGCTCCAAAATAACCGAACGTGTCTGGTAAATACATTCGAAATCCAATTTTTCCAAAGCTAGTTTGGTCGATAGCATAGCGAGCCCACTCTCCTGGTGCAGCAGCTAAAACGAAGAAAATCAACGAAACCATTGCTCGACCTTCCCCTTCTCCCATATCAGTTAAGGTACCCGATGCACATCCTCCAGATATCATCATTCCCATTCCGAATAGGAATCCTCCAACAATAATTCCAATATTTGTAAAACGAACATTTTGTGTACCCGGAATAATGGCTTGTCCTTCTGAAGCCATAAATGCTGGAACCGCACCTTGTTGCGCAGAAAGCCACTGAATTCCAAAAATAAGAACATCGTAACAACGAGCATTAATAAAAGAGCTTTTGTTAGGCTACCTTCTCCTCTTATGAATATTCTTTTCACTCCACCAGCAAACCCAAAACGAGCTCTTGATAGAACAAACCCCAACGTGACTCCCGCTATCAATTGGATAGGGAGAATAGCGTTTAATGAATTTAGATATACCCCAAAAATAAATAATAATACAATTAAAATAAAACCAATAATGGGCTGCTTCTTATCAAATGACGCTTCTACATCTTTTCTTGCTATAGTTTGCATTTTTTCACTTCCTTGTGTTTTTCTTCACGTGCTTTCATTCATCAGTATACCGGCTATTTGATTGTTTTAGAAATAACGAAATGCTATACTACTATAATAAAAAGGAATACATAAATACATCTCGTATATCCATAATAATATTCTATTGCCCAACAAAGAGGATGGTTAAAGATGATTGATTATAGATACAAAACATTTTCTGTTTTGGCTGATACATTAAATTATACGAAGACAGCAAAATTGTTAAACTTATCCCAGCCTGCTGTAACAAAACATATTCAGTATTTAGAATCTCATTTAAACACGGAACTCGTCTCTTTTGAAAATCGAAAGTTAACCTTGACTAAAAAGGGTCAATATTTAAAAACTGAAATGGATCGGTTCATCCAAGAAACTGAGTTTTTAAAAGAACATTTAGCAGAAAATCCAATCCAAAAATCTCTATTAGTTGGTGCAAGTCGCACTATTGGAGAATACTTTATTACCGATAAACTTCAGCAATTTACACTTCAAGAAAATGATTCAGAGATCGACCTTGTTATTGACAACACAAAGAATTTACTCGTACTACTCAATAACGGAGACTTAGATGTCGCACTTATTTCTGGACCATTTAATAAAGAACTTTATGAAACACAAATTTTTTTTGAAGGACTTATTGTAGCGGTTTGCTCACCCGATAACCCCATTGCACAATCGAAAAACATTTTGTTTTCTGATTTAGAGAACGAAAAATTATTGTTACGTGAAAAAGGATCCGGCATTAATAGCTCCTTACAGGAAACTCTCTCTGAAAAAGGTTTATCTTTGGATATTTTTTCTAAACGAACTATAATCGGTAATATTCATTTAATGAAAGAATTAATAAAAAAAGATGAAGGAATTGGTTTCTTCTATTATATTTCCGTAACAGATGAAATTATCGACCAAACACTTCAAATAATTCCTATTTCTGACTTATCATTTTCCCAATCATTTTATTTAGTCTTTAACAAAAATACACCTCCCAATAAACTAAGAGAAAATTTTTTACAATTATTTAATGAAGAAGTTAGAAATGAAGCTAATAAAAATTCCTCTTCTTAAACGAATGGATGAGACAGATTAGGAATTCATTTATTAAAACTTGACTACAAAGTGGATTATTTCATTTTTATTTGGTATGATAGTCTATATTATGTTCATATGATTAATATATCCTTATTTATAAGGATTCAAATAATTAATATGTCCTATTGGAGGAAATTTTTTATGAAATTACATGCTGAAAAAAGAGAAACAGTCGGAACTTCTTCATCAAAAAAAGCAAGAGCCGATAAGAAAATACCTGCAGTGGTATTCGGAAAAGAGTTTGGATCAACTCCGGTACTAATTGACAGAAAAGAATTAGAAGATCTTGTTCGTGAACTTGGTCGTAATGCTGTATTTAATGTAGATATCGATGGTAAAGAAACTCAAGTATTAATCAAAAACATCGACCGCTCTGCTTTGAAGCCTGAATTCTACAATGTAGAAATGCAAGCAATCACTAAAGGTCAAAAAGTTACCGTTTCTGTTAGCATCACTATTGAAGGCGCAGAAGAAGTCAAAGAAGGAATTGTTACTCAAGCTTTGAATGAATTAGAAGTTGAAGTAGCTCCTGCCGATATTCCAAATGAAATCAAAGTAAATGTAGAAACACTAGAAATTGGTGACGTAGTAACCGTTGCTGATCTAGTTACACCTTCTAACTTAACAGTTGTAACAGAAGATGATACTACTGTTGTAGTAGTCGCTGCTCCACAACTTGAAGAAGAGCCTGAAGAAGGTTCTGATGTTGATGCAGAAATGCCTCAACCAGAAGTAATTGGCGAAGACAAAGAATAATCATTCAACAAAACCTCCTTATCTCAGTTAAATCTGAGACAAGGAGGTTTTTTTATTATGCTTTTAAAAAAACATACTGAAAATGATTTCTTTCTTTTCTAAATTAATTAAAATCAGGATTGAGATATCCATCTAATTATGAGATACTTTTGATTAGAAAATCCTCATTTAAGAAAGAAGGAGTGAATCACATGGCGATTACTTATCATAGCACTAGGAATTCTCTTTTACAGTACACTGCTTCAGAGGCCATCTTACGTGGAATATCTCCGGATGGTGGTCTATTCGTTCCATCTACAATTCCAAAATTGTCTTTTCCTTTAGAAAGAACTGCACAAATGACCTATCAAGAGTTAGCTTTTCTAATCATGAAAGATTTTTTACCTGATTTTACAGACAACGAACTACAAGATTGTGCTTCTGTTTATGATACTCGGTTTGATGATCGTAAAATTACTCCATTGGTCTATAAAGATTCTATTTATTTTTTAGAACTCTTTCACGGTCCTACGATTGCTTTCAAAGACATGGCTCTTTCCATTCTCCCACGTTTAATGACAACTGCTGCATCCAAAAATAATGTAAAAAATGAAATCGTTATTTTAACTGCAACATCTGGGGACACTGGGAAAGCTGCAATGGTAGGTTTTGCAGATGTTCCTCAAACTAAAATCATCGTATTTTATCCCAAAAATGGTGTGAGTGAAATCCAAGAAAAACAGATGCTTACTCAGCAAGGAGATAACATTTCAGTAGTCGCTATAGATGGTAATTTTGATGATGCTCAAAGTAAAGTAAAAGAGATGTTTGCTGACAAAACAATAGCAGATGAACTAGAAGCAAACGGAATGCAATTTTCATCAGCAAATTCAATCAATATTGGTCGCTTAATTCCACAAATTATTTACTACTTTTATGCTTATGGACAAATGATCCAATCAGAAGCCATCCAATCTGGCGATTTGATTAACGTAACCGTTCCTACTGGTAATTTTGGGAATATGCTAGCAGCTTATTATGCTAAACAAATGGGTTTACCCATTCATAAATGTATTGTAGCTTCTAATGAAAATAACGTACTAACTGATTTCTTCCAAACAGGTACGTATGATCGAAATCGTGACTTTACACTCACTTCCTCTCCTTCCATGGATATTTTAGTATCCAGTAACTTAGAAAGGCTTCTTTACATGCTTCTTGGAGAAGACACACAGAAAGTTAAAAAATATATGAACGAACTATCAACAGAGGGCCGGTATCAAGTAGCAAAACAAGTAATGAGTGAAGCAACTGATTTTTATGCTGACTTCGCAACTGAAAAAGAAGTTCTAGAACAGATTAAAAAAACGTACAAAGATACAAACTATATCATAGATCCTCACACGGCAGTTGCTACTGTTGTTGCTAATAAATATCAAGACACTTCCGGAGATAAAATTCCAATGCTCGTAGCCTCAACAGCAAGTCCTTATAAATTTCCTACGGCAGTTTTGGATGCAATTGTTCCAAATTTTAAAGCTGACTCATTAGAAGACTCTCTGGCTGAGCTAAAAAGAAACTCTAACATTCCTTATCCGCCTGCTATCGAAGAAGCACTCTACTCTCCAGTCCTTCATAATACGGTAATCACTACTGAAGAAATGCCCGATGAGGTAAAAAGAATATTAGGGATTTAAATAGATTATAAGAACGATTATTAATAGAAGGAGTTTATATGGACATTGAAAATCATTTTTTAGAAAAACTTTATAAGAAAAAAAGGATAGAACGTGTGGATGCACTCCAAAAAGCTTTGTCTTTAACATCGAATCAAGTCCGTAACTTATTAGAGGGGCTCCCTTTAGAGGAAGATACAGCAGATAGTATGATTGAAAATCAACTTGCTACCTACCAATTACCCTATGGAGTTGCTCTAAATTTTTTAATTAACGATGAGAAATTTGTAGTTCCAATGGCTATTGAAGAGCCGTCGGTTATCGCAGCCGCCAGCTCTGCTGCGAAGTTTTTTAGTCAATATGGTGGATTTCAAACTGCTGTTACGGAACGAATGATGATTGGTCAAGCCGTTCTTACTGGTGTACCGGATATGAAAAAAGCTATACAATCCTTGGAAAAAAACGAAGAAAACATTGTTCAAATGGCAGATAATGCTCATCCTTCTATTGTAAAAAGAGGAGGTGGTGCTGTCTCCATACAAATTAAAGAAATTAATGCCAATAGAGAACTAGACTATCCAGACTTTCTTATTGTTCATCTATATGTAGAAACATTAGAAGCTATGGGAGCAAATATTATCAATACGATGATGGAAGCTGTTCTCCCTCTCTGGAAAAATATTCAGGTGGACAAGCTTTGATGGGGATTTTATCAAACTATGCTACCGAATGTCTGGCAACAGCTACTTGTCGAGTTCCCGCACACGCGCTAGCCAAAGATTCATTTAGTGGTGAGGAAGTTCGTGACCGTATTATATTAGCCTCACAGCTAGCCATTGCGGACCCTTATCGTGCGGTTACCCATAACAAAGGTATTATGAATGGAATTGATGCCGTAGTCTTGGCAAGTGGAAATGATTGGCGAGCTATTGAAGCAGGTGCTCATGCCTACGCATCTAAAAGTGGACAGTATCGAGGGCTTTCTATTTGGAAAAAGGCAGAAAATGGAGATTTGATTGGTAAACTAACTCTTCCTTTACCTATTGGTACAGTAGGTGGATCCATTTCTTTCCATCCCGGTGCCAAAATGACCCATCAGTTATTAGGAAACCCAGATGCTGAAACATTAGAAGCCATTATTGTATCCGTAGGACTGGCACAAAACTTTTCAGCTGTTCGTGCTTTGGTTACAGAAGGGATTCAAAAAGGCCATATGGGACTACATTCTCGTTCTTTAGCGATCAGTGCTGGAGCTAGTGGGGATGAAATTGAAAAAGTAGCTTCCCAATTAAAACTGGAAACAAATAAAAACTTAGCAACTGCTCAGAGAATCTTGGAAATGATTCGACAACAGATAAAATAAAATAAACCATCTTCAATCATCAGACTTTAAAACTCCGAATAATTGAAGGTGGTTTATTTAAAATTCTTTCTATACATATTAATCGAATACCGTATTCCTATAAACAATCAGACTAATTATATTTAGGAAAATGGTTACGATAAGAAGTATAGCGGCAACCCAATTTAAAGTATTGCTTGTATCTAGTAACACAGTCCAATCTTGAATCTCAACTAAATAAGTATTGTATGCAATTTGGAACCATAAAGAAATTGCACAAGCCGAAATACTTAATAAAATCAAGATGGAATGATTCCTTCTTGTTTTCCTAGGCTGAATCATACTATAAATAGGAATCATCCAAGCAATCAACCCCAAAATAAAGCTTCCTATATTTAACCATCCATAATTCAATATCATCAGCTACCTTCCAATTCTATCTTCATTTTTATAAAAAACTCCCACAAATTAGATCGTTAACTCTAACTGGTGGAAGTCCATTTCTTCTTATTTTGTTGATCTATTCATAATGTAGTATCGTTTATGATCTTTAATGCCACCCAGACAAATAGGTGAATCATCGCCATTGCTATCTACTTTAAAAGAAGAGCCATCCTGAGGAAGTGCTTGAGAAAATAGTTGTTCATATTTAGCAACACTTACTTTTTCCCTGTCTTCAAATATACACCTTATTGCTTTTTGAGGAAGCATATCTGAATAGTTTTCAACCAATGTTCCTGAGAAAAATTCCCCAACGGCACCGGATCCATAACTATACATTCCAATACGATTTCCAGCTTTTTGTTCCGTTGATTTAACTAATAAGGATAAGAAGCTAAGATAAAGAGATCCGGTATAAATATTCCCAACATTTCGGTTGAGTAAGGTACTCGCTTTGTACTCGGCAGTTAATTGATTTTGTTTTTCTTCATCTACTTCTGACAAAATTTCACGAAGTGCTTTTAGCCCCATTTTTGTAAAAGGTAGATGGAAACAAATCGCATCCAAGTCATCCAAGGTCCGACCTGTAATTTCTTTATACTGATTCCAAACAGTTAGGAAAAAAGCTACATACTGCTCATTGGAATATTGACCATCTACCATTGCATACTCTGCATAGGCAGGTCTCCAAAAATCCATGATATCTTTAGATGAATAAGCAGATTCTTTATCTAATGAAAGAATCCGTGGTTCTGCACTGATAATCATTGCAACCGCACCAGATCCTTGTGTTACCTCTCCCCCAGTTGCTAGACCATAACGAGCGATATCACTTCCGATAACAAGTGCTTTTTTTCAGGATTTAAAGCAATATGCCCTTTAGCCATTTGAATTCCTGCCGTAGCTCCATAACAAGCGTGTTTAATCTCCATACAGCGCGTTTGGGAAGGTAAGCCTAATAAATCAAGCACATAAACTGCAGCCGATTTGGATGCATCAAATCCACTCTCTGTGCCAACAATAACTAAATCGATGTTTTCTCGATCTTCTTTATCCAAAATCTGTAAAGCAGCATTTGCAGCCATTGATACAATATCCTGACTAAGCGGTGCAACAGACATCTCATCTTGACCAATCCCAATTGTATACTTTGCCGGTTCGTCGCCACGTACTTCAGCGAGCTCATTCATATCTACGTAAAAGGGAGGAGTATAAAACCCTATTTTATCTATTCCGATATTCATAACATGCTCCTTATCTGTTCTACTCATTTCTATTATTGTAGGATCTCGTTCTTTTTATCATAAATGGTTTATGCAGAAATTACAAGAATAGCCAATCTAATTTAATGATAATTTATACTTCTTCGTATTTTTCATATGATTTATGCTATTCCTTTGCTAAAATGAATACAAAGGAAGTGACACAAATGAAAGTAATGATTGATGGGGATGCCAGTCCAGTTAAAAATGTGGCTATAGAAGAAACAAAAAAAGAAACATACCGATTGTCTTAGTAAGTAGTTTTGCCCATTATTCTACCAAAGAACAGCCTCCACATGTAGAAGTTATTTATGTTGATTCTTCTGCAGAAGCTGCTGATTACAAAATCATGCAAGTTGCTCGTCGTGGCGATATCTTAATTACACAAGATTATGGTTTAGCATCCCTCGCTTTAGGAAAAGGATGTACCATTTTACATCATAAAGGTTTTGAATATACAACTAGCAATATTGAAAAACTTTTACATGATCGTTATTTAAGTGCACAAATTCGTAAAAGTGGTAAAAGAACAAAAGGTCCTAAACCTTTTACTCTTCAAGACTCTGAGAAATTCCGCCACCTTTTCGTCCAGATTTTAGATCAAACGACCTAAGTAATTACAAATAAATCCGCAAAAAAAGGTTGAGACATTTTTCGTCTCAACCTTTTCTAGTTTTCAAAATTTAGTTTACTGCTTCCTCAGGTTTTTCTTTTAAAATAATATTTAACACAAGTGCTACAATCGTACCAGCAGAAATTCCCGAAGAGAATAATCCACTTAAAAATCCAGGTAAAGAAGCAGTTACTTCCGGACGGAAAGCTACTCCAAGCCCTACTCCAATAGCTGATGCTACAATAATCATATTTCGGTTATTAAAATGAACACGTGATAAAGATTGGATTCCAGCAGCTGCTACAGTCCCAAACATTAAGATTCCTGCTCCACCTAATACAGGCATAGGCATGATAGAAACTAATGTGGAAAACTTAGGGAAAAAACTCATTAAAATCATAATATACCCTGCTGCAACAGCAACTTTACGAGAAGCATTTTTAGTTAAAGGAATTAATCCAGCATTTTGACTAAAAGTTGCTGCAGGTCCGGATCCAATAATGGGAGATAAGAAACTCCCTACCCCGTCTGCTCTTACACCAGCTGCAATTCGTTCATCACTTAATTCTGTTTTAGTAACTTGACCTAACGTTTGCATAACTCCAACGGTTTCAATAACGGTTACTAAATAGCCAGTAATAAAAGGAATTGCATATTGTAATTTAAAAGTAACACCATATTTAAATATTTGTGGCCAAGCAAACCAAGCTGCATCTGATATTAAAGAAAAATTTACCATTCCTAAAGGAATACAAACGATATAACCGATTACTGCACCAATTAGTACAGCCATTGGTCCAATTTTCTGTCCAGCATAATGATTGATTAGAGCAATAACCAAAAAGACAAATACTGCAATAAGAATGTTACGAGGATCTCCATAAGTAGCAGCTCCTACTCCACCAGCAGCCCATTCCATCGCTACAGACATCAAGGTCATCCCCATTAAAGAAATAACAGAACCTGTAACAACTGGAGGGAAGAATTTCATTAGAGGTTTTACAAAGTAACTCATACCAATTTCCAAAACAGACGCCATCATGGTTCCACCGAAGTAAGCACCAATTCCTCCAACTGCAATAACAGAAGCAGCAGGACCAACAAAAGCAAAATCAGTCCCCATAATAGTTGGTAAGCCTCCACCAACACGGAAAGCTTTTGGCCCAACACCTTTTGATTGGATAATCGAAACAATCCCTGATGCAAGTAATGCTGCACTGACTAAATAAGCAGTGTCCGTAACTCCAAATCCAGCCATACCTGCAATAATAAGTGGAACGGCAACTAAACCTCCAAAAGCTGTAATGACATTTTGGAAACCCAGAACAGTTGTAGTCACAAAATTAGGACTATCTTCTACTCCATAATACAATTCATCATCTTTCCGTTGATTAGCTTCGATAGGTCTTTCATTTGCCAATCCAATCGGTTTTGTTAGTTCACCTTCCAAAATTAAACCCTCCTATTTACGAACCTTTAACGTTCGTATTAATTTTTCATTCGTTTATATCTGTTGAAGTCATTATATGTTTCTTTTTAAAAAAGTAAATAGCTTATACACGAACGATAGGTCATTATTCATTAGATTTATCTCATAAAGTGCTTTCATTTTTTGCTAAGGTAAATATTTATCTATTCAATAAGAACTTATCTAGCTATTTTACTTTACCTGTCGTAGTAATCATGGTATACTTTTGTTACTACGACAGGTGGAGTAAAGAGGTGATTTTATGATTACAAGTGATGTTATGCGAGGGTTTAATGATTTGATTATTTTGTCTGTATTATTAGAAGAAGATTCTTATGGATACCAAATTTCTAGTACCATTAAAACTATTTCTAAAAATACATATGTAATGAAAGAAACAACACTCTATTCTGCTTTTGCTCGGCTTGAAAAAAAGAACTTATTCGCTCCTATGCTAGCAGTGAATCTTTTGGAAAGCCACGAACCTATTACACCATTACTCCTTTAGGAAAAGCAGTTTATCAAGAGAAGGTTTTAGAATGGCAAGAAACTAAATTATTAATCGATCGTTTTACCAATCGTAATAGAGAAACTATTTAGGAGGAGAAAAAATGAATACGATATACAATTATGTCGAATCTGTATTTATTAATCTTCCGCAGACAGCAGAAATGATCCGTCTAAAGGAAGATATGCTCCGTAACATGGAGGATAAATATCAAGATTTAAAAGCAGATGGTGTAAATGAAAATGAAGCAATTGGAACTGTATTAACAGAATTTGGAAATATTGATGAAATAATCGATGAATATAATATTTCACCTGAAGATGACTCTTTTACAGAAAATAAAAATGAAATTTATTTAAGCGATGATGATGCAGAAGATTATTTAGAGCATCGTCATAAATTCGCTTTTGCTATTGCACTAGGTGTATTTCTTTGTATTATTGCAGTAGCTCTATTTTTTTCTGTCATTTCATTTTTCCAATTTCTCTTTCCATCCATTTCTGAAAATGTAAGTGGAGTAATCGCAATTGCAACCCTACTTCTGATTGTAGCTATAAGTATTGGACTCTTTATTATTTTTGGACTAAAAGAAGCAAACTATCCTTTCGAAAAAAAGATATTGAATCTTGATCCACGAACCTACTCACGTATAAAAGTAGAATATGATTCATTTAACCCACGTTTTGCTTATGCAATAGCAATTGGAGTTGTTCTTTGTATTCTAGGTCCCATTAGTCTCTTACTGACTGTTACATTATTAGGGGATCAATATCCTCTTTCTATTGTATTTCTACTAGGCTTTGTAGCTATCGGTGTTTTTCTATTTATTTATTACGGAATTCAAAAGAATACCTTTCAGAAATTACTTACGATTGGGTCACACACACGCGCTCAAGTAAAAGTAAATACACTCACTGATTCCGTTGCAAATATTATTTTCCCTATTGCAACCCTATATTACCTATACCAAGGATTCTTCAATAACAATTGGGGTGTTGCATGGATTGTTTTTCCTATTGTTGGAATTTTATTTGCTGTTTTTGCTGCCATAACTGAAGTGATTACTAATAGAAGAGACTACAGATAATCCCCTCCCCTTCATCTTGCTTTAAAAGATGAAGGGGTTCTCTTTCCTTTAATAAGATGACAAAATAGTGTTTTTGTTAGATAATAGAAAGGAAGAGACGAGGACTAGGTCTAGAAAAAAAGGAGTTTTATGATGTTAGAAGAAATTAGAATGCAAACAGAAAACGCATTGCGAGAACTCATTTCCGTTTCAAAGTTAGAAGAAGGAGATATTGTAGTAGTAGGTTGTTCTTCTAGTGAAGTTTTAAGTGAAACAATTGGTACCTCTTCTAGTGAAGAGGTAGGTAAAGTAATTTTTGATACCGTTAAGAAAGTATTACGACAACATCAACTCATATTAGCAGCTCAATGTTGTGAACATCTAAATCGTTCTCTCGTGATTGATAAAAGAATAGCAAAAAAAGAACGTTATACAATTGTCAATGCAATCCCTTGGTTGAAAGGTGGAGGAAGTTTCGCAACAGCTGCATATCATGGTATTGAAAATCCGGTTTTAGTTGAAGAAGTAGAAGCCAAAGCAGGTCTTGATATCGGGCAGACCTTTATCGGTATGCACATGATTCCAGTTGTAGTACCCGTACGCTTATCCGTTAAAAATATTGGAGGAGCAATCATTTCTGCTGCTCGAACTCGTCCTAAATCTATTGGTGGTGAACGTGCCCATTACGATGAGCGTCTACAATAAAAACAAAAAAGATACTCCAATTTTATGGAGTATCTTTTTTGTTTTTATTCTATTGTATTTTCTTCCATTAATTGAACATTGTCTGATATTAATTGATCAATGTCCCCAGAGGCTTTCATTTCATCAATGATTTCATTTACTTTTGCTAGTAAGCTACCATTATCTTTTGCAACAGCAACAGCTGCTTCATTTGGTGAACTTTCAATATCCAATTCTGCAATCATTAAGTTTTCATTTTCATCTGCATAACGACCAGCTGTATTATCTACCATCAAGATTGCATCCACTTTTTTAGTATTTAATGATAGGATTGCCGTTCCCCACTTACCAACCGATTGTAGATAAGAATCAGCAAATTCTTCTTTAATAAAATCTTCTTGGATGGTTGATTTTTGTGTTGCCCATTTAGCGTCTGTCAATGATTCTTTAGAAGTGTATTTATCAGCATCTTCTTTTCTAATCAATACTACATCTTTTTGAGAAATGTAAACGTCCGTAAAATCAACACTCTCTGCACGTTTTGGAGTTGGATTCATTCCTGCTAGAACAATATCCACTTTCCCAGTAGTCAAAGCAGGGATCAGACCATCAAAGTCCATATCTTTTATAACTAACTCTACTCCAATTTCTTCCGCAATTGCTTTTGCGATATCAATCTCGAATCCAACAATTTCATCTTTTCCATCTTTTACTAAATGCCACTCATAAGGCGGATAATCAGCAGTTGTTGCCATTACTAATTCGCCCTTCTCTTGAATATCTGCTAATTTACTATCATCAGTAAGGACTACTTCTGATTCAGAGTTCGCTGAACCCATTCCTTCTGAAGAATCACTTGTTCCAGTTTCTCCTCCACAGGCTGCTAAAGCAAGTATTGACATTGTTCCGAGTATTCCTTTTAACCAATTCTTTTTCATATTACTTCCCCCTAATTCATTTCATTTTTAGTAAAACATATTACAATATTTTAGAAAGAAAATCGATTGTTCGTGCATGTTGTGGGTGATCAAAGATATCATTCGGTTTTCCTCTCTCTACAACCATCCCATCATCCATAAAAATAATACGATCTCCAACCTCTCTAGCAAATCCCATTTCATGTGTCACCACAATCATGGTCATTCCTTGTTCAGCAAGTCTTTTCATTACTTGTAGAACTTCTCCAACCATTTCGGGATCCAGAGCAGAAGTTGGTTCATCAAACAACATCATTTGAGGTTCCATTGCTAATGCTCTAGCAATCGCAATCCTTTGTTTTTGTCCTCCTGATAGTGAGCTTGGATACGCATCTGCTTTATCTGCTAATCCCATGCTTTCCAATAACTTCATTCCAACTTTTTTAGCATCTTCTTGACTTAGTTTCTTTATTTGATGAGGTCCAATCGTAATATTTTGCATGACTGTTAAATGAGGAAAGAGATTAAAACCCTGGAAAACCATTCCCATTTTAGTACGAATTTGATCAATATTTACGTTCTTCTCATTGATTACTTGGTCTTCAAAAATTATTTGACCGGATGTAGGGTCTTCTAATAAGTTAAGGCAACGAAGGAAAGTACTCTTACCAGATCCTGAAGGTCCTATTACAACGACCACTTCTCCATCTTTCACTTCTTCATTAATTCCTTTAAGTACTTCCTTATCTCCAAACGATTTTCTTAAATCAGTTGTTTTAATCACTTTGTTTTAACCTTCTTTCAAAAATTCCTAGTAATGTTGAAGCAATGGTTGTCAAGACGAAGTAGAATACAGCTGCAATTATATAAGGTAAGAATGGTTTATAAGTAGCTCCATAAACGATTTGTGCATTAAACATAAGTTCTCTCATCCCTATTACCGAGATGATTGCTGATTCTTTCATCAAGGTAATAAACTCATTTCCTAATGCTGGAAGAATATTTTTTAATGCTTGTGGATAAATGATTTTTTTCATCGCTAGATTGTGACTCATTCCAATAGAACGAGCAGCTTCCATTTGTCCTTTATCTACCGCTTGAATTCCCGCACGGATAATTTCAGCAATATAGGCGGCTGAATTCAATGCTACGGTTATCACTCCAGAAACAAAATCAGGCAATTCAATAATCATAAATAAACCATAATAGATTATAAATAATTGAACTAGTAATGGTGTTCCGCGAACTACTTGAATATATGCATTAGAGAGATGGTAAATAAATCGGTTGTCAGACATTTTCATAATCGCTAATAAAGATCCTAGAAGAACCCCTATTACAATTGCGATTAATGATAAGGCTACAGTGTATCCTGCACCTTGAAAATAAAGTGGTAAATAGGTTCGTAAAAATTCTATCGACATAGTTTCCAAATCTCTCCTTTTATATTTTACTTAATCACTTATGTAGAAGCATTCTTGTTATTTTAGATAACAAAAAACCGTCCCCTGCTATCGCAAGAGACGGGTCAATTTATATGATTCCGCGGTACCACTCTAGTTGATCTGTCCATATGACAAATCCACCTCATTTTAGTAACGCCTGAAATGCGGAAGAAGCTACTTAACGTTCACTTCTCCATCCATGAAGTGCGTTTCAATCAAACTTTTTCTACTAGGCTTCCACTCTGTCCTAGCTCGCTTTAGAAAAATATTCTGATTTACTCTCTTCATCATTGATGTTGTTTATTTAGTTGTCTTGTTATTTATGTATTCTATTAGATATTGAGTTCCTTGTCAACTGTTTTCTCATTTATTTTTAATTAATTATTTAAATAGTTTTATCACTTCACTCATTTGATTATAAAAATCTATAAAAAAAACAGGATTTTCATCCTGCTTCTTTAAATTGCTTAATTGGATAGTTCTTTGGTTAGTTGAATAATACGTTCTACAGAATCATCTAAATATTGGATGGTATCCTTCAATGGTTTATCTGTTTTAATGTCTACTCCAGCAACAGCTGCTGCTTCTGCAGAACGGAATTGATCTCCACTCTTCAAGAACTTCAACCAATTTTCAACAGCTGGTTGACCTTCTTCTTTCACATGTAGAAATGCTTGAGTCGCAATCGTCAATCCTGCAGAATACGTGTACGAATATAATCCCATATAATAATGTGATTGTCGCATCCATGTTAGTTCTGCTCCTGGATTAATTTCAACTGCATCGCCCCAGAATTGTTCCAATACATTGCGTTTAATTTCGCTTAATTTAGCTGCATCAAAACTAATTCCTTCATCCACCATTTTATATACTTCTCTTTGGTAGGCTGCTTCCAATAAATGAGTTACATAATTATGGAAGTAAGTATCCGTTAGCATTTTTGTTAAGGCAAATCGTTCCATGCGTGGATCATCTGTTTTATGTGTGAGCGAGTCCGTTAATAGTAATTCATTAAATGTAGATGGCGCTTCAATCAAATATAAAGAAGGACTATCTCCTAGTACAGAATTATTTTCTTCTGCTAACATCATTTGCCCTGCATGACCAAATTCATGAATTAATGTATAGACATTACTTAGTTGATCATTCCAGTTCATTAAAACATACGGATGAACTCCTGGCACGATTGTACAGAATCCTCCAGTAGATTTCCCAACATTTTGAGCAAAGTCTACCCAACGCTCTGGATAAGCTTTCAAAATCATTTCGGTATACTCTTCTCCTAGGATGGAAATAGCATCTTTAACTAATTCTTTAGAAGTTTCTACAGTAACTTTTGGTGAATATTCTGGATCTAAGTCAATCTTTAAATCGGCATAAGTAACTTTATCAAGTCCTTTTACCTCTTTTAAATGTGTTATATATTTTTGCATAACCGGAGCTAAATCGGACATGATTACATCAATTTGACGGTTGTACATTTCACGATCAACTTCTTGATCATATAAAAGATAATCAAAGACCGAATCAAAACCACGCATGGTAGCAATTGTTTTTTCTGTTTGTACTTTCGTGTAATAAGCTGCAGCTGTTACATTTTCATATTGTTTTAAAACACTAGAAAATTTATCAAATGCCGCTCGTCGAATCTTCGTGTCATTATGATACATATAAAATTCTTCATAGGAAACAAAACTTAATGGATATTCTGTCCCATCAACCGTAAAGCTACCAAAATCCATGTCAGCTAAGCGAGCTTGTTCATAGATATTAATAGGAGCATTTAAGGTTGGAGATAGTTGAGCTAAAGCCTTTTCTACAGTAGGATCTAGTTGTACTTTTTTATCTTTTTTTGTATGACGAATAAAAGATTGGAATTTCGGTTCAGTTTTTGCTACTTCATCTAACAGCTCATCATCCAATTGAGTGAGTTCAGACATAAAGAAAGACAAGGAAGCAAAAACATTTGCCAATAAATTTTCCATTTTACGTGATTGAATTGTATTTTTAGGATTTGTTAGATCAGTAGACTCTGGTAAAAAAGCATAGTGGTTTACTAAGGAAGCAGATACCAAAATCTTTTCATAGTCGTGAAAGGAGTCCATAACCGTTTCTTGATTTTTCAGATTTCCTGTATATTTTTCTACAAAATTTTCTACTTTTTCTTTTAAGGAATCAACTTCTTTTTCAAATGCTTCTTCTGATTCAAATATTGCTCCAAGATCCCAAGTAAGTTCTACTGGAACTTCAGAACGTTTTTTCATTTCTTCTGTTGCCATATTATTAATCTCCTCATTTCGACAAATTTTATCATTCTTTATTATTTTAAATAACTATTATTCAATTTTACCATTCTTTCAGAACAAGCGGTACTAATTGATTTCATTTGTTTATTGATACAATCGTTCGATCAAATAAGGTAGATCCGTTTCAAATTGGATTCCATATTTCAAATCCATTCCACTTTCTAGTGTTCGCACAATGACCCGATTTATATATTCCACTGCCGTTTTCGTAGCAAATGCTAAAGATTTCCCTTGGAAGAGATAACCGGCTACCACACTACTAAACAAGTCTCCCGTTCCATCAAAATGGGCTGGTTGAATAGGAGCTAGAGCCGATGCATACTCATGTTTCTCTTGATCAAAACAAGCAGCACCAATATTTTCTCCATCATAAGAAATACCTGTTAAAACTGATTTCCCATTATGTAGATGAGAAAGTTCTTGCAAGTATTCGTGAATCATTTCTTCTGTATAAGGAATGGTCGAATATTCCTTTTGCAAAAGAAAACTAGCTTCGGTCATATTAGGGATTAGTACAGATACCATCCCACAAAGTTGTCTCATCTCTGAAATATATTCATCATCAAAACCAGAATAAAGAATTCCATGATCTCCCATAACTGGATCAAGAACACTTATCCCTTCGTCCTTTAAAAAATGTTCAATGATTTCTTCTACTAAACTAATCTGTTCCAGAGATCCTAAGTATCCTATTAAAATACCATCAAATTTCAAGTCTAATTCACGCCAATGAGCTACTATTTTTTTTAGTTCGCCAGTAAGATCTAAAAAGGTATAGTCTGGAAAGCTGGATCCCGTATGTGTGGAAAGTAAAGCAGTCGGCAAGATATTCACACCATTATTCAAACAACTCAACACAGGTAAAGCTACATTCATCGAAATTCGACAACTCGCGGATATATCTTGGATAACTAAAATTCTTGGTTGACGCATCTTTGTCCTCCTGCCTTTCTTTTTTTATTTCATTCCTTTCTTATTATATCAAACGTTTTACTTTTGTGAGAGATTTTAAATTTCAATTCGAATTTTTCCCACTCCATGCTATACTATATGGAAATACAAAAAGGTGGTAATCTTCCTGAATAATATGAATAATGAGCGAAAAACGCATCGGATCGTACTCTTTTCTTTGTTCGCTTCCTTAACGGTAGTTTCTACTCTGTTGTTTAGACTACCCATTCCATATGCGCAAGGTTATCTTAATATGGGAGATGGTGTCGTTTTACTTGCTGCCTTAATTATGGGACCTATGGCTGGTTTTTGGGTAGGTAGCATTGGTAGTGCCTTAGCTGATCTAATTGCTGGCTATGCAATCTATATTCCTTTTACCTTTTTGATAAAAGGAGCAGAAGGTTTTCTTGCTGGATGGTTATATTTTAAAACGAAAAACATTTGGTTGTCCGTCCTTTTATCTGGGGTATGGATGGCTACCGGTTACATTTTAGCAGAATGGTTTTTATTTGGACTACCTGCAGCAATAGCAGCTTTTCCTATGAACCTTCTTCAAGGAATCGTAGGTGCAGGGGTAGCCATTATTCTTTTTCGTATTCTGGGCCCTATTTTCCGAAATAAGTTTCATCTGTAATCCTTTAACTTGTAATCTGAATATAAAAACAGGAATGAGATTTAATCTCATTCCTGTTTTTTATTCTGCTCGATCGTACGTTTCTTTGGCTACTCCCTTAAGCAGTGGCGATTGCTCGTCTTCAACAAGAATATACAATTGATGCATCGCTCTACTGAAAATGGTATACCACACTTGTTTTTGAGGGGAATTTTTTTCATCCATACCTAATGCAAAGACTGTATCGAATTCCAATCCTTTCGCAAGTCCAATCGGCATTACAATAACAGGATGATTTAACGTATCGTTATCCGTATATACTTTTTTAAAAGAAACTTCTAATTGATCCAATATTTTAGTAAATGTTTCAGCTACTTGAATATTGGGAGCTAAGAAAGCAACTCTTTCTTCATTTTTTAAACGTTCTTCCAAACGTACTTTAATTTGTTGTAAATAAGCATCCTCATTTGCAAATAGTACTTCTGGCTTCTTACGAGACCGAATCGGATTTGCTTTTCCATCTGTTAAACTAGCAAATTGATCCGCAAAATCCATGATTTCTTTTGTGGAACGATAACTAGTCCATAATTTTTGCTGATTGATTTCTGTTCCAAAAATTATTTTCAAATCTTCAAAAGCTAAACGATTTTGCCAAATGTTTTGATTAAGATCTCCTGCCATCACATAACGAGCTCCTGGATACAAGTCACGCAACACTTGTAGTTGGAATGGAGTGAAATCTTGTACCTCATCTATACAAATATACTGATAACTTTTTTGTTTTACGAGACCTTTCATTTGCAACAACAGTGCATAAAAACTAGTCATATCTTCTGTAGTTAGCTTATTCTCACGGAGCATATCAGCTACTTCTTGAATATGTTCTTGCCATTCTTCTCTACTAATTTGGAATTTATTTAAATCAACTAGCTGAGGAATCGCACGGAGAAAATGAAGGTATTGATTCTTATACAGGAAATATCCTTGATTCATAATTCGTTTTTCAATTGGTCGAAACGCTTTTTCTACAATCTCTTTTCGCATTCTACCTTCTATATTTACTATCGTGTGAGAATGTGTTTCAAATTGATGAATGGCATCGGTTGAAAGGTTTTGAATTTCTTCCTCTACCCAGTCCTCACTCAATGCTTCTGCTTTTAGCTCTTCCATTCTCTGTAAAAGGAGAGAATTTAAAATATCAAGTTTTGCAGAAAGAGAACCCTTACTCTCAATCCTAGTAAACATTTCTTGCATTTCATTTTTAGAAATCAAAACTTCTTCTCGAAAAATAATATCAGTAAAACGAAGATATTTCTTTTTTAACACTCTTCCATAGCGATGAATGGCTTCATAAAATTCCGAACTTCCTTTTAATACTGCAAAAGCAGTTTGTTCTCCCACTTCTATTTGTTTCAAACGGAAGCTTGGCATTCTCTTTTTTATAAATTGTGAGAAGGTATTTCCTTCCACATCCCATTCACCCAAGGAAGGAAGCACTTGAGAAATATACTCTTGAAATATACGATTTGGTGAAAAAAGTAAAATTTCATTTGGTTTTAAAGAATTTTTAAACGTATAGAGCAAGTAGGCAATTTTCTGCATCATGACTACTGTTTTTCCAGAACCTGCTATTCCTTGAATTAAGACATTTCTGAAATTTGTTTGTCGCACAATTTGGTTTTGTTCCTTTTGTAGTGTAGCGACTACAGCCCCCATCTGATGGGAAGACCCAGACTCTAACACTTCTAATAAATAAGGATCTCCCATAACATTGTCCGTATCAATCATTCCAAGAATTTCACCATCTTTTACGCGGAATTGTCTCTTCAAATCTACTTCAAACGCTTCCGTTCTATCTCCAAAACGCAACCGAACAGTGTCTCCTACATTTCCTTCATAATAAAGCGAAGCAATCGGTGCACGCCAATCTACAATCAAATTCTCTCCCTCTTCAAAAAGAGATCCTATCCCGATATAGATTTGTTCATCTTCATTTTCAACGACTTCTCGATAGTCAATTCTACCAAAGTAAGGTTCTTCTTTCATTTTTTCTAAAACAGCTCTACGATTTTGTACTTGATTCAATTCATTACTTTTTATAGCTAAGTCCTGTTCAAAATTTCGTAGTTCTCCTGATGATTCCCACATTGCCTCTGAGGAACTATTATTAATTTTAATATAAACAGACTCTTTCAACAGTTTCTTTTGACGATCTAACTTCGTGGCATATTCACTTTCTAAACGTTCTGCTTCATTTGACATTACATTTATAACGTGTTCCATTCGTTTTTTTTCTTTATCTATATCTTTTATGTTTTCTACCAATGGTGATCTCCTTTCGAAAACACACTCTATCTATCATGTACGATTTCTTTTCATTATGAAATGAACACATGAAATTATACCATTTATTTGCGATATATTCCATCTACTGCCCTTATGTTTATGATTGATCTTTTTTACGTTTTTTTAACAAAAAGAATCTCGCTGATAGGTATCCATTGCTACCTACAAACGAGATAATTATTTTATTATTTTTTTGATTCAAAATTAGGATTGCGAATAATAATTGCGGTACCCATACCGCCACCGATGCATAAACTTGCTAATCCATATTCGAGATTTTTTTCTTTAAAAGATGAATCAAAGTCACTAAGATTCTATTCCCACTTGCTCCGATAGGATGCCCTAATGCTATCGCACCTCCATTGATATTCGTACGATTCATAAGTGTTTTCTTGTCGATATCGAATTCTTTTGTAAGTTCATGAATGACTCCAAGGCTTTGAGCAGCGAATGCTTCATTTAACTCCAAGATATCAATTTGTTCTAGCGTCAAACCAGCACGTTTCAAAGCTTTTTTAATTGCAGGTGTAGGTCCTAACCCCATGACAGAAGGGTCAACTCCTCCTTGTCCTACAGAAATAATTTCTGCTAGTGGTTTTAAATGATGTTCACGGAGATACGTTTCTCCAACGAGTAACGTAGCACTAGCACCATCATTTATTCCAGAAGCATTTCCAGCCGTTACGGTCCCACTTTTTGTAAATGCCGGTCGTAAACTAGCTAATTTATCTAGATTTGTATGCCGATTCGGATATTCATCTGTATCAATGAGATTAGTTCCTTTACGAGTAATCATTTCTACAGGGGTAATTTCTGCTTGAAATTCTCCTGCATCTACTGCTTGAATTGCTTTTTGTTGAGATTGATAGGCAAATTCATCTTGTTCTTCCCTACCAATTCCATATTGTTTTACAATATTTTCAGCAGTCATTCCCATATGATAATCATTAAAAACATCGGTTAAACCATCTTTTACCATATGATCTTCCATTTCAACATTTCCTAATCTTAATCCAGTTCGAGATTTCCCTGGAACCATGTAAGGTGCTTGACTCATGGATTCCACACCGCCAGCAATCACCACTTGATTCTCCCCTGCTACAATACTCATGTATGCATTCATAACTGTTTTCATACCACTCCCACAAACCATGTTCACTCCATAAGCGGGTACGGTGACAGGTATTCCTGAATGGATAGAAACTTGACGAGCAACTCCTTGTCCTTGTCCTGCTGGTAAGACATTCCCGATCATTACTTCATTAATATCTTCAACAGCTACTCCACTTTCTTTCAAAATACCTTTAACAGCTGTACTTCCTAAATGAGCTGCAGAGGCATCCTTTAAGGAGCCTAAAAAAGATCCGATTGGCGTTCGTTTTGCACCAACGATATATACTTTCTGCATTTATAATAACGCCCTTCCCTATTTTTTTATTTGTTATTTTTATTTTTTTTCTTTTGCTGATTGCCAGTAACGGCGACTACCCATTTTCTAGGAATCAAACGGGATGCGGAGCTTGATAAACGAACAAGTGTACTCGGTACAATAATCGTTTTCTTTTGGAACATTTTTTTTAATCCGTATGATGCACAGTCCTTTGCTGAAATGCTAGAAAGTCCAAAAGAGACTTCTGCTACGTCATTAAATTCAGTAGCAACTGGTCCAGGACACAATGCTCCTATGTATACGTCACTTTTATCATCTGCTAACTCTTGAGCGATTGCTAATGTAAGACTGGTTACATAGGACTTAGACGCGTAATAAGCCGCCATATAAGGTCCAGCTGGAAGTAATCCGGCTACGGATGAAACATTCAAAATAGAACCTTTATTCTTTCTTCGAAAATCTTTCAAAAAAAGATTTGTAAGAATATGAACGGCTTTAATATTTACATCAATCATTTGTAATTCTTTTTCTAGAGGGATATCGGTAAAAGTTCCAAAAGCACCAAATCCAGCACAGTTAATAAGAACCGTTATATTTTTTTCTTTTGTTTTTTCATATACATTCATGCATTCTTCTGGAATTGATAAATCTACACTGAGAATCTCACAAGCGGTATTCACTTCTGCTCGTATTTGTTTTAAACGGTCTTCACGACGAGCCATCAAGATTAATTCATAACCTTGTTTGCTCAATTGTTTAGCCATTTCTCGACCGATACCAGAGCTGGCTCCCGTTATCATTGCAACTTCTTTTTGCATGTCTCTTTCCCCCTACTAAAAGTTCTTTCTCATTTTTTACTTCTTTCAGTATACAGGAAGCTTGCTTTTAACATCTACCATTTCAATTCCTAAATATTTCTTAATAAAAAAAGACGCTTTAATCAGCGTCTTTTATATCATTTATTCCATGGCTAAATCTTTTATTTCAATAAAAGTTTCTTCTGGTTTAGCATCCATTAAAATCTGTTCTTTACCAACTGGAATATCCAAGAAAATAGGCATTGCTGATTGATTTGGTTGAACTCCAAATTCACTTTCATCTAAAGTAAAAGTAACGTGATCCCAAACAGCAGTTTCTCCCACTAAAAAATTTAGTGTAAAACTGAGATTACTTAATGGTTCTCCTACACGGTTTACTCCGATAAAGTAAGCTTGAATATTCCCCTCTTCGTTCTCAATATAATATCCTGTATAACTAAGAGTAAACAAACCTTCTTCGCTTAAGGGTGCACTTTCGGTAGTAAATTGTTCCGCAACCTCTATTACTTCACCAAATAGATCAGATTCTTCGTCTTCTCGTAAGGTGTCAGGGACATACAAACGGATCGATGAAGATTCATCAGTTTCTAGTCCTTCTACATTATTTTTATTACTCTCTTCACTTTTTGATGACTCTACTGGAAGAGAACTCGTAGACTCCATGGAAGTATTGGATTCAACTACCGATGATTGTGCGACAGTATCAGAACCTATGGAGCTAGTAGACTCGTTATCCTTACTACCCGTTGAACATCCGGCCAGTAAAAGTATGAGAGAAGCACTTATTATTCTCTTCATAAATCTTCACTCCTATCATTCTTTTGATTTTATCATAACATAAGCGATATGATTGAAATAATATAATGATATAAAATAAATTTATTTTCAAATAAACATTCTTTTCTGAAACTCTTTTTTAATTTCTTTTCCTTGAAAAATAAAAATGAGGATTAACATAATTAGACTTAAACCAAAAGAAATCCACGCTAGCCATGCTTTTGTAACCCAATCTAAAAATAAAAAGAGAATCGGAACCAGCCCTACTAAAGCTGCAGCCATTAAATACAGAATATAATCCCCCGTTTTTATTTTTATAAATCGGATGGTTAAGAACATGGCTATTATGGAAGCACCACAAATGATTGGCACAGCGTATGTGGTTGACCAACCTGTCCAGCCAATGACGTAATCAAAGTACGCACAAACGAAAGAAAGAGATACTAATAAGTAGAAAATACTTTTAATTAAATTCCGTCGTTTTCGAATAATAATTAATACTACTAACCACATCGTCATAATCCCAAATAAAGCTCCTTGTAATCCTTGTACTTGCCCTTTCCATAAAAGTCCTAGCAAGTAGGTTGCGATGATTATTAAAAAAGAAACGGCTAGCAGGTACTTCGTTGCTTTTTGTTTATCAAATCGTAAAGGAGTATTAGGATAGGGACTAGCTAGTCTTTCTCCTTCTCTTTGTTCTAATTTAGTATCACAAAGAGGACACCTTTCCCAATCGCCTTTTACAGAAACACGACAGTGAGGACAGTAGTTCATTTAGATTCGCCTCCTAATTCCTCTTGCGTAACTTTATTAACAGCAATGGTAATTGGAATTTCTTTTTCAGTAAGCATTAAAGCAAATTCTTGTTCAATGTCGGTTTCAATATAGGGACTAGAAAACGTAACGGTCAAAACCTCACCATGACTAATCGCACAAAATTGAGGACGAACAGCAACCGTATGAAAATATACTTGCTCTATAAAAGGATCAACATACTCGTTAAATTTAACTCGACCTAAATTGGAAATGGCTAAGGTAAGATTTCGATTGTTTTGATGATTGATCCATTTGAGCATCAAATCTTTTATCGGACGAATAGCTATTCGAGCAAAAGGATTGTATTCAAAAGCAATTAATTTAGTTAGCCATCCTTCTAAGCTTTCTTTAGTTAGCTGCGGCTCAAACTGACGCTTTAATTCCTGAGAAATCTCTCTAATCGAGTTTTCCTTTTCTAATTCGTACGTATATTCCAATCGGGTCACACTAAAAAAATTACGAGCGGAATGAGATGGGAAAAATTGACGAAGATTCACTGGCACAGAAACAGCAATCGTTTCGGTGCCTTTAAACTCTTTTGCAGAAAGACGAGTCGCTTCTATAAATAGTGCGGTTAAATAAATTGTTAAAGAGATATTTTCTTTTTTGGCTAATTGAATAACTTCTTTTACTGGAAATTCCATCTCTACAATTCGTGGCCGACTATCTGGGGTATACGTTCCTTTTACTTGATATACTTTTTTACCACTTTTATCACGATCAGCTACCGGCATCAAAAGGCTTTTAGCTTTTTTTCCATAAGCAGTGGCATACTTACCAGCTACCTTTCCTGCTTCCGTCAAAGATTGAATAGCCGATTGTGCAGATTCAGTAAAATTTCGTTGTTCATTTTTATGAAAATAACGGATAAAACTATCTTCGGAGCGATTAATTTGTGGAAGTTCTTCTTCATTGGCATCGATTTCTGGGTGTCGCAACAAAATATATTCCTTTAGTAAATCTTCAAAAAACCACATGGCTCCGGTACCATCAGATAAAATATGAAACACTTCTAAACTGATTCTTTTTTTCCAATGAACTACACGAAAGAGAAGTTCCTTGCGATCAAAGTGATACAAGGCCTCACAAGTAGGTCGGTTATCTAGTTGAACGGTCGGTCTTAGACCACTTTCTTCCAAATAATACCAAAAGAATCCTCTTCTCAAAACACTGTGATAAAGTAAATATTTATCAAATGTTCGATTCAGGGCTTCTTGTAATAATTCCGGATCTACTGTTTCTGTAACCTCCGCACTAATTCGAAAAACTTTTGTGTCTCTCGGAGACATTGCAGCCAAGAAGATATTAGAAGCATTATCCAAACGCACCCATTTTTTGCGGTGCCTGTTCATTCTGCTTTCCAATTTCTTCACTTCCTTTCCAAATCTATCCCTTCATTTAAAAACTCATTGATTAGTTGATAAGCTTTTTGAACAGGTGCCAACGTCATCGGTCCCGTTATAAAATTATGAACGGTATCATACATACGGTAGACTTTAACTCTATTTCCAGCGTCGGCTAATTTCTTACCATACGCTTCTCCTTCATCTCGAAGGGGATCAAATTCTGCAGTAAGAAGAAAGGTATCGGGTTGATTTGTAAGATCATTCTCCATCAATGGCGATATATAGGAAATCTTCCGTATTTCTTCATCCGGCTCATACATTTCCATATAGGCCTGCATCTTTTTAGAAGTTAAGCCGTAATCATATCCATTCTCACAAATACTATCAAAATAAGCCGTTTCTTTATGATCCCAATAAGTAACAGGATTGATTAGGATTTGTTTCTTAGGAAGCTTTTTCCTTCATTTCGCAATCTCAATGAAACTGCAGCTACTAGATTTCCTCCAGCAGAATCTCCAATTAAATTTATATACGAAATATTTGGAATTCCTGTTAATTCCAATTGATGAAGGAGGACATCTGCCACTCGATAACAATCATCAAATCCAGCTGGGAAAGGATATTCCGGAGCTTTTCGGTAATCTACGGACAACACAATTCTTCCTGTTTGTTCCGCCATGCGAATGCAATCGTTTGTGTACGTATCAATATTTCCTAATACCCATCCACCACCATGAAAAAATAATAAGATATCATCATGTTTCTTTTCCTGAGGATGAAAGACACGCACAGGAATATTGTGTGTATTCCCTTCGGCATAAATTTGATGATCCATAATGTTATATCTTTTACTTGGCTTTATTGATAAAATTTCTTGTATTTTTCTGATTTTTAAATAATCTTCTCGCATATCTATTTTTGGCGAAGATATTAATTTTAAAAACATTCTGAAAAGTGGATTCATACTTGGTTCCTCTTGCTTCCTTATTATTTTAATCTATTTAACCTAGCATGCTGTATAAACAGCTTTTATGTCAAGTGTTTGACCCCATCTTGCAGCTGAAATGATTAATTTTTATTAATCTTCTATATCTACTCAAAAAAATAGACTCTGAATGGCTTTTTTCATATCCAGCCAAGCAAGTCTATTTTTCATATCGAATCTAAGTTAATGTTGCATTCTTTTTGTGCCAACGCCTTACGATAGAAGAAAGTGTAAAGGAAATCAAAAAGTAAACCAGTGCTAAAAATCCAAAGATAAGAAATACCTCTGAAGTTTTTGTTACTTTTGCCAATACAATTTGTCCACTTCTAGTAAATTCTAAAATACCTAAGCCGGCTAAAAATGATGTATCTTTAAAGGTAGTTATAACTTGAGATAACAAAGAAGGAATAATCATTTTAAACGTTTGTGGAAGAATGATATACCATAAGGTTTGTGTAAAAGAAAATCCTTGTGAATTTGCAGCTTCAAATTGTCCTTTAGGAATAGCGTTTAACCCACCACGAACAATTTCAGCTACTACCGCTGAAGTATATAAAAAGAGAGCGATGGAACCTTTAATAACTAAGTTTAAACCTGGAATTAAAAAGGCACAAAAAAGCATCCAAAGTAAAAGTGGTGTATTTCGGAATAATTCAATATAAAATCCAGCAATTCTACCAAAAAATATTCTCTCGTAATTCCGCAATAAACCTAGAAATGATCCAAAAAGAATGGAAGCAAGAACAACAAAAACAGAAATTAATAAGGAAGTCTGCAATCCACTCATTAAAAAGTTTAGATTGGAACCTGTGAAAATATTTTGTATGGATTCAATCATTCCATCACCTCCGGCAAATCAATTCCTGTGTCAATCGTGATCCAGTCTTCTCGCTTCAATTTCTCTTCATATTTCCTTGCAAAAGTAGCCAATGGAAAACAGAGTGCAAAGTACAAAAGTCCCGCTACAATATACGCTGGGCCATAATTTAACGAGTAACTTGCATAAGAATCAGCAGCATACATTAAATCTGCTCCAGCAATGATAGCTAATACCGAAGTGTTTTTAATTAAATTCACCGCTTGATTGGTCAGCGGTGGTAAAATAGTTTTTACAATTTGTGGAAGTATGATATAACGCATCGTTTGTACATAGGTGAACCCTTCTGAATAGGAAGCTTCATGCTGCCCATTTGGGACCGCTAAAATTCCTGCTCGAACAACTTCTCCAATGTAGGCTCCATGATATAATCCTACTCCTACCACTCCAATTGTAAACTCAGAAAGCAACAAACCAGCTATTGCTAGTCCATTATATAGAAAGAAAATCTGGATGACTAAAGGAATGTTTTGGAAAAATTCCACATAAATACGTGACAGAACGACAACTGGTTTGTTTTTGGAAGTGGAGAGCACTCCAATGATGATGCCCACTGTTAAAGCAAGAAGGAGTGCCAGTACGGAAATTTGGAGTGTTCTTCCAAACCCTTTCGCAATGGCACCAAATTCGCTAAACAGACTTTCCCACCGCCAAAACGCAAATGGGTTTGTGCTTCTCATCACTCGCCAATGCCCCATTCTGCCTGTTTGTCAGCCAACATACCATCTTTTTCCCACTCATTAATCAAATCATTTACATAATCTGCTAGTTCAGTATTTTGTTTCTTAATCGCAACCCCATAATCTTGAGTAGCAAAACGATCCGGTAAAATTTCACTTGCATCATCTAGATATCCTGCCAAAATAGAACGGTCTACACTAAAGGCTTGAAGTCTACCTGCATCCAATGCTGCTTTGATTTCTGGATACGTAGCATACTCTGAGAATTCTAATTCGATTCCGTATTGTTCTGCTTCCGCTAAAATTGCTTCTTTTGTAGTAGAACTTTGTGATACTCCGATGGTTGCTCCATCCATATCTTTCAAACCTGCATATCCTTCAGACTTCTTCACAAGTAATCCAACAGCATCTTCATAGTAGCGATCGGTAAAATTATATGTTTCTTTTCGCTCTTCCGTAATCGTAAAAGTAGCAATAATCATATTTACTTCGCCATTGTCCAATAAAGGTCCGCGAGTTTTTGCGGTAACTGGAGTCAATTCAATCGCATTTTCATCGCCTAAAATTTCTTTGGCAATATTTTTAGCTAGATCAATCTCATATCCTTCTATTTCATTTGAGTCTGTATTGCGTAAACCAAATCCAGGAACATCTTCTTTTACGCCTACTTTTAGAACTCCTGCTTCCTTAATATCCGCTACCGTAACTTGATTAGTAGTACCTCCTGCTGTTGTGCTATCTGCAGTATCCCCATCACTACTTCCTCCACAAGCCCCCAAAAATAACATTGTAGATGCAACAACACTCAACCATAATGAACGCTTTTTCATTTTCATTCTCCTTTTCTAATTGAATTCAATTTTCTATATGTTTTATCTAAGTATTTTACTCAAGAAACTTTTCGTTCGTTCATTGGTTGGATTTTCAAAGAAATGTTGTGGTGTTCCTTCTTCCACAATCATTCCCTCATCCATAAAAATAACACGATCTGCTACTTTTTTTGCAAATCCCATTTCATGGGTTACCACAACCATTGTAATATTCATTTCTGAAAGCTTAATCATGACATCCAGTACTTCTTGCACCGTTTCAGGATCAAGTGCAGATGTTGGTTCATCAAATAAAATTACTTTCTTTTGGCTACAGAGTGCACGAGCAATTGCTACACGTTGCTGTTGTCCTCCAGATAACATGGCTGGATAAGCATCGGCCTTTTCTCTCAAGCCAACTGTATCTAAAAATTTAAAGGCAATTTCATCTGCTTCTTTTTTGGATTTTTTCTGCAGTTTCATTAAACCTAGAGTCAAATTCCCTAATACCGTCATATGAGGATATAAGTTAAATTGCTGAAATACCATTGCAGAAGTACTTCGAGCCATTGTTAACTTATTTTTTTCAGTCAACTGTTCACCGTCTACGTAAACTTCTCCGCTGGTTGGCTGCTCCAAAAAGTTCATGCATCGTACCGTAGTACTCTTTCCTGAGCCAGAGGGACCGATAATTACTATTTTCTCGCCTTCAGCCACCTCCAAATTGATGTCTTTTAACACATGATTCGCACCAAAGTATTTGTTGACATTTTTTAGTTTGATCAACGCCTAATCAGCTCCTTTGCATAAAGTCCTACTTCTTCTCCAATCAACTTTCCTTGTGCCAGGAAAGTAAATAAGAAAGAGATAGTCTCCGTGATGTATGCAAATATAGTACCGAACGAATAATGAGTTGGTCAACATGAATATCTCATTGAATTGTAATGTAATCTAACATAAAACTCATTTAAACAAAAAAAACCTACCTTTATCACATAATGTGACATAGGTAGGTGAGCTTTAATCAGATAGAATATCCATTAATTCCTCTTTTGTCAGGCTTGTGATGGATTGCTTTCCATCTGTAATAACCTGATCGATTAATTCTCTTTTTTGTTCTTGCAACTCATTGATTCTTTCTTCAATGGTTCCTGTACAAATCATTCGAATAACTTGCACCATTTTCTTTTGCCCATAACGATGGACACGATCAGTTGCTTGACTTTCAACAGCTGGATTCCACCAAGAGTCATATAGAATAACCGTATCTCCACCAGTCAAGTTTAATCCCGTTCCCCCAGCTCGCAAGGAAATAAGGAACAAATCTTTTTCTCCTTCATTGAAGCGACTCGTTAATTCTAAACGTTCTAGGTTAGGAGTACTCCCATCCAAATAAAAATAATCTCGTCCCTCTTTTTTTAGTTCATTCTGAATCAATGCAAGCATTTGAGTAAATTGAGAAAATAGAACAACTCTTTTCCCATTTTCTCTGGCAGTTTTCAAGTATTCCAATAATCGCTCCAATTTGGCAGAGTTTCCTTTATAATCAGAATTTACCAATCTTGGATCACAACAAATCTGTCGTAAGCGAGTTAATCCTGCCAAGACTTTGATACGATTCTCATTGAGTGTACCTTTTTCCACCAGTTCAGCCGTTTCATTTTTAACCAATTTCCATTGTGATAAGTATAAATTCCTTTGTTCATCCGACAAACTAATATATTCTACGGATTCAACTTTATCTGGCAATTCAGTTAGTACTTCTTTTTTCAATCTACGCAATAAGAACGGACGTATTTTACGGATAATTTGCTCCATATCCATTTGTTTAAAGGCCTTTTGAGTACCGAATAATCCTGGTACAACAATAGAATAAATGGAATAAATTTCTCCTAATTGATTTTCAAGCGGCGTTCCACTTAATGCAAATTTATTTTGTGCATGAAGGAGTCGAGCTGCCTTTGTTGTTTTTGCAGTATTGTTTTTAACAATTTGAGCCTCATCAAAGAAAATACTTTTGAAGTGAACCTCTTCATATAATTCCATGTCACGGATTAAGACCGGGTACGAGGTAATCCATAAAGGAATATTTTCTTCTAATGCTTTTGCTACTGACTCTTCTCTTTCAGTCTTTGTGCCCGCAATCAAAATACTTTCTACACCTGGAATAAATTGTGTACTTTCTTTTTGCCAATTATAAAGTACACTGGACGGGCAAACGACTAGAATTGGTTTGGTTTGCTCTTCTAGAGAAGAAGCAATAAAGGTCAGCGCTTGGACTGTTTTTCCAAGTCCCATATCATCTGCCAAAATCCCGCCAAAGCCATATTTATCCAACGTTTTTAGCCATTGAAAGCCTTCGACTTGATACGGCCGTAGGTTTGCTTGTAATTTTTCAGGTAACGGATAATGGGTTTCTTCTACAGAATCTAGTTGCATAAGAAACTCGCGAATAGGATTCTTGAGCTCTGCCCGCTCCATCGTTTCTTCATTTAATGAAAAAACTTTATGAAGGGGGACATTCATTTCTCTTTTCACATCTTTTACAGCAATATCCATTTGCTCTAATGTACCTTTGTACTCTTGAAAAGCCCGATCTTGTAGATTGACTAATTTCCCGTTTGTTAGTTTTCTATATTTCCTTTTTGCCATCAGATCATGCATGATCCCTTGTAAATCTTCTTCTTCTATCCCCTCCATATCAAACGTGATTTGAAGGAGATTACTCTTCTTATCTAAATCTACTACTAGTTTAGGTTCCCAAGCAGGTGAATAAAGCATATGTTCTACGTTCGAAGAGGTATATACTTCCATCCATTCCTTTAAAACTGGAATTGCTTCAAACAGAAAACGATAAATTTCATCTGGTTGAGATAAAACAATACTAGAGTCTTCCATTTCAAAGTCAAATTCAAAATCATAAATGGCGTTGAGAATTTTCCCTTCTTTCTCCACATCCAATAATAATGTATCGGGTAGCTCCTGTTTATCTACTTGAGAAGCCATTGGCCTGTAGAACTGATCTCCATAATGAAATTCAATATCCATATATAGTGCATCATCTTGCCAGTCAAGAAGCATCTTCGCTAGGAGCGGTCTCTTTTGAAACTGTTCCTGAATTTCTTCAGTAATTTCAACTGGGAATTTTTGTTGCAAAGATGGAATGGTTTGAGTCATATAATCACGAATCATTTTTCGTGGAATTTTCAGTTCCTTTTCATCATTTTCCGCAAAAGCAGTTAAAACAGCTTCCAACATTAAAATCTCTTCGTCTGTTAAGTAGTAAAATTCATTTTCTTTTATAAGGATTTTTTGACTAGGATATAATAAAAAGGTATGTTCATTAGCATCTTTAATAGAGAAATGATAATCGTCCCCTTCACTTCCACTATCCTGTGTTAATTGAAGAGGAATAGGTAAAACAGCTTCCCCTTCCATATGGATGATTGGATTTTCAAAATTTTGATTATTGGTACCATCAGCTCGATGACGTAATTTCACTTTATAATACTCCATTTGTAATACTTTTAGCAGCATACTTTTTACAAAAATAGCTGGGATTTCCATCTCACTCTTGTTGCCACTGCGATAGGAGTAATAGTAGTAAGATTGAAAACGATAATCTTTTAATTCTAATAAAAGATGAAGCATCTCTCTATCCTTAGCTGCAATATAATGTTCTGCTGGATCATAATCAAAGTTCTTACCAAAGGCAATTGATTTTTCTTCTAAAAAGTAACGGGCATTTTGTTCAATGTCTTTTACTTGATAAAGTTTTTCCGTTCCTACTTTGATTCGTAAGGAACTTTCTTCTTCATTTTCTAATGCTTCAAACGAAAATTGATACTCAAAATTCACTTTTTTACGACCGGTATACCCTGTATGAGAATCAAGATAATCTGACATTTTATTTAAAAGGTAACGTGCACCTCGATATTCTTCGTTTTTAGGAACAGACACTTGGCTTTCACTACTAGCTTCTGTTAGTTTTTGAGTTTCCTGAGGGTTATTTTCTACTAGTTCATTATATTGAAGCATCGTTGCTACGATGTGCTTGCATGCTCCCATATACTTTTCAAAAGCAGGACATGTACATTCATAAGAAAGTGAATGATGGATTTGATCATTTATACATGCAACTTCATAGCTTTTGGAACCTTTTACAATCGTCTTAATCATTACGCTATTTTCTTGGTGCGTCAGTTTTAAAGAACCTACTCGATTACCACGAAACAAATTTTCGCCCTTTTGATAGGTTGCTTCACTGAAGGTCTCTTCCATGATTTCATTTTTAGGTATGATTTCAAAATTCATTTCTAGTATCAGCATCCTTATTTTTTAACTTCTCGTCATTATACCATATTCATCAATTTTACTCCTACCACTTCTCATTCCATATTCTTTCATATGCAAAGCGGAGATCATTATTTTCTAAATAAATATGACCGCAAAATTCAAATTTATTTTTCAATAAAGCTCGTTGCATCGTTTTATTTTCAGGATGGGTATCCATCCGCATACTTCCAAACCCTTTTGCTAGTGATTTTTCTCCAACTTTTTGTAAAAGTTGGCCCATTATTCCTTTGCCTAGATGATTTTCTGATACTGCTATTCGATGAATAACCGTATAGGGGTTCTTCGTCAGCCATTCTCCTTCTTTTATGGAAGAATATGTTGGATCGTTGTCAAAAAATAGAGCAAAAGTCGCCACAGGGGTATCTCCTTCAAAAAAAAGATAACTATTTCCTACCTTCATATCTTTTAAAATAACTTCTTCATTCGGATATCCATTTTGCCATTGGTCTACTCTCATGTTTTTAAGACGTTCTTTTCCATCCTCAATCATTTTCATAATAATAGGTAAGTCATTACGAGTTGCTAGCTGAATGCGGTACTCATGATTTTTATTGGTCAACGTTCTTCCTCCTACCTTATTTATACGTTAAAAAACACTCCCTACACAGATACATTCGTTAGTCTGTATGGGAAGTGTTTTCTTCTAAATTTATTTCCCTAGAAGCTCTTTCACTACTTGAGAGATCATTTTTTTCTCCGCTTTACCATTTAGTTCGCCTATGGCTAGTTTCATCGCATCTTTCATTGAAAGAGAAGGAACGTCTTTCAATATTAAATAATCTTGAATTTCTTCTTTGGTCATCATTTTGGGTAGATAAGAAGTGATGATTGCTAGTTTCTCACGATTTTCTTTTACTAAATCTTCACGATTTGCTTTTTCTGCAAATTCGATTGCTTCATTCGTTTGTTTTTGTTCTTTTAAAAGATAATTGATCGTCTCTTCTTCTGTCATTTCTTTTTGATGATCTATTTTATAGGTATCAAAGTGAGATTTTATAATTCGCAAGACATTTATTTTCAATGTATCCCGATTTTTTCTAGCTTGGATAAAATCCTTACTTACTTTCTCTTGTATATTCATTTTACTTCACTCCCTTTTCATTATTTTACCAAAAAAAAGTAAAAAATATTATATTTTTGCTTTGTTTAATTTTTAAGAAGCTTTTTTAGTTGCATGCAAAGCAACATTTTCCGCAGAAAGAGTTTTCTTTGCGGTAGCCCATAGTAAAATCCCTGCGGTGGAAGCTGAGATAATATCAGCTATCGGCTCCGAATAGTAAATCCCCCTTACTTCAAACCAATTTGGTAAGATCAAAGCTAAAGGAATCAAAATAATTACCTTACGTAAAAGAGCTAAGAACAACGATTTTTTTGCCTCTCCAGTTCCGACAAAGAACATTTGTGCAGTCATCTGAACACCAAACAACCACATTCCCCCCATAAATATAGGCAGTAAATCAATAATTACGTTAGTTAATTCAGGGTCTGTTGTAAAGATACGGGCAAATAGCTGTGGCACAATCAGAATAATTCCATAAAAAATTACCGTTGTTGCTACCGTAAGGAACAAACTTTTTTGACCGTTTCTTTTACACGATCCATTTTTTGAGCACCAAAATTATACGAGACAATTGGCTGAACTCCCTGAGTGAATCCTTGAATAGGCACAATCATCAGTTGCATCACACTTTGCATGATCGTCATCGCACCTACATGTAAATCTCCTCCATATCGAAGAAGTCCACTATTAAATACAATCACAACAGCACTTTGAGTAGCTGCCATAATGAAAGGTGAAATCCCCAATGCAATTGTTTTTTTCAATATTCCTTTATCAAAATGAACATACTCTTTTTTTATTCGAATAGCAGAGCGTTTTGAACGTAAGAAATGAATCACATAAAAACCACTTAACGCTTGAGAAATCACTGTAGCTAATGCTGCTCCTTCAACCCCCATACTAAATCCAAATATAAAAATTGGATCCAAAATAATATTCGTTACTGCACCAATTAATACAGAAAACATTGCGATTTTGGATTGACCTTGACTCGTAATAAACGTATTTAATCCTAATGCATATTGTACAAAAATAGTTCCTATTAAGTAAATACTCGTGTATCTATTTGCATAAGGGAAGGTTACATCACTTGCTCCAAAAATATATAAGATTGGTTCTTTAAAAATAAAGATTAGAATAGTCAAAACAATTCCTAGAATCGTTAACAAATAAGTTCCCGCACCTAAGATTCGCTCTGCCTCTTCATTATCTTTCCTTCCCATCGCAATAGCTGCTAGCGGAGCCCCACCACCTCCAACAAGCATACTAAATCCCGAAACAATAATTAGCAATGGTGCACTAACTCCTAAACCAGTTAAAGCTAACGCGCCAACTTCGGGTATGTGACCGATATACATCCGGTCTACAATGTTATAAAGAATATTAATTACTTGAGCAATAATAGAAGGCATTGCCAACGAAAACATTAATTTAGGGATATATTCTGTTCCCATCCGAGAATCTTTTACCTCTTGCAAACTGAACGACTCCTTTTCAATTCTATCTAGTTACATTTTATATAAAATAGATTCTAAAAATAGGTACTTCCACTATTATACGTCTTGTTTCGTTTGAAACCAATCAATAAATTAAAAAGTAGTGCTTCCTGTCTTTCATCCTATGAAATTTAAAACAATGTATTGTATAATAAGAATTAAGTAACCCTTTCAAACATTACTTTCTATTACATTCAAGAGGAGGATATTATGAGTGAACCATTATTTATGAACCCAGTGTTACAACCAAAAATTTGGGGTGGTACTAAATTACGTGATATCTACCATTACGACATTCCATCTAAACATACTGGCGAATGTTGGGCAATTAGTGCGCATCCAGATGGCGTAGCAACAATTGAAAATGGTGAGTATGTAGATATAGGATTAGATGTATTATTCCAAACTCATCCAGAATTATTCGGAAATCCAACTGTATCTGTCTTTCCATTACTAACAAAAATTATTGATGCTACAGATGACCTCTCCGTTCAAGTACATCCTGACGATGTGTATGCTTTTGAACACGAGGGAGAACAAGGTAAAACAGAATGTTGGTATGTAATTGATGCTGACGAAGGAGCAGAAATTGTCTACGGACATCATGCAAAATCCAAAGAAGAATTCGCAGATTTAATTGAAAAAGGCGAATGGGATACCTTGCTGCGATCCATAAAAGTAAAAGCAGGAGATTTCTTCTTTGTTCCAAGTGGTACCATTCATGCAATTGGTGCTGGAATTATGATTTTGGAAACACAACAAAGTAGTAATACAACGTATCGTCTCTACGACTATGATCGTATTGATGACATGGGCAAACAAAGAGAGTTGCATATCCAGCAGACTTTAGATGTTTCTACCATTCCTCACGTAGATCCGAAAAACGTAGGTCATACACAAGAGATTGATGACAACAAAATCACTACCTATATCCAAAGTGATTATTTTAACGTTTATCTTTGGGATGTTCATTCCACTCTTGATTTCGATAAAGTAGCTCCTTATGTTTTGGTTAGTGTATTAGAAGGTGATGGTAAACTTACTGTTGATAGCCGTGAATATCCTTTAACTAAAGGAAGACACTTTATTCTTCCAGCAACTGTTGAAAGTTGGAGTATAACTGGAAACTTGACATGTATGGCATCCACACCAGGTCCGAAGAACCGTTAATTTTATAGAAAAGCCCCGATATTTTTTATCGGGGCTTTTCTATACTCAATATTTATTTTTTCTAAATGATAAATTTCCGGATGCCGGTAGTAAGACTGCTCCAGCTAAAACTAAAATAACTGGATGGATCCTTATCATAGTGACTTGGAGGATAGGAATAGTAAACGTAAGGATGAACGCAAAGGTAATTATAACTATAGCGACGCTTAAAATTTGATAGATATTTTTCTTTTGAATTTTTTTAGAAGGTACTTTTTTTATAGCTACGAGTGTTATAAATACGATTAGCAGATATAAAAATAAATTACCAAAAGTGATATCTGTTCGCCACTGTGCAGAAGGACGTTCAAAGATACTTTCGATGAGTCCTCCAACCCCTTTGATAATCAGAAGAAATCCTGAACCGCCAATTACACCTAATAGATTCTGCTTGCTGAAAGAGAACATCTTTTTTTGTTTAGAAGGGAGTACCTCTTCTCTGCCATCTTCTTTTCGTTTCTTTTTCATTTCTATCCCTCCTTTTAAAATTTTTAATCTATTAGAATTACCTTTATCATAATCATTTTAAAGGTCTGCTGCAAGATAACCTCTATTAATAAAAAGAAGGGGCTGGAACAAAAGTCCCAGTCCCCTTCCTATTTCTTCACCATTTTCTTAAATGCAGAATAAAAGGCAAACCCTATGTCCCGCTCTTTTTAGCATAAAATCAATACGCACTCCATCCGCCATCTGCAACGATGGTTTGACCATTAATATAACTAGAGTCCTCTGAAGCAAGAAACACACAAATAGAAGCAATTTCTTCGACTTGTCCTGCACGTGGAATTAAGTTTGTAGCACGAATCGCTTGCTTCATACCAAATTGATCAATATTTTGCATTCTAGAACTAAAATCAGTTTGAATATTTCCTGGAGCTACCGCATTACAACGAATTCCTAGAGGACCATATTGAGACCCAATATTTTTCGTCATCCCAACAACTGCATGCTTGGCAGCTGTATAAGTTAATCCACCACGCCCACCTGTCACACCGGCCACAGAAGACATATTCAAAATAATACCGGCTTGATTCTTTTCAAAATAAGGAAGTACTTGACGAACACAACGCATAACACCCATTACATTAATATCCATCACACGATTCCATACATTATCTTCAACATTTCCAGCCGCTTGCATATTATCGCTGACACCAGCATTATTAACTAAAATATCTATTGTTCCAAAATGGCTCAAGGTTTCTGAAACCATTTTTTTAACATCTTCTTCACTGGTTACATTTACTTTTAAGCCTAGAGCTTCTCGCCCTGTATCTTGAATTTCTTTTACAGTAGTATTCAATGCTTCTTCATCGAAATCAACAATAACTACTTTTGCTCCTTCTTTTGCAAAAGATTTTGCAATGGTCTTTCCAATACCTGCACCACTACCTGTAATAATTGCTACTTTATCTAATAATCTATTAATTTCGAGCACTCCTTTATCTTAAAAAAATAAAATCAATATCTATTCTATATTATCATAGTTTTTTTCTAATAGACAAAATAATACCCTCTACTCTTCCTTTACAGAGTAGAAGGTATTATTAAAAGCTCATCATCTTTTCCATGTTTGAGGTAAAAATAGGATAATCATTGGAAAAATCTCCAATCTTCCCGCTAGCATAGTGAATGAGAGTAAAATCTTAGAAGGGTCACTCAAATCTACATAACTAGAAGTAGGACCAAATGCACCTAACCCCGGTCCAATATTGTTAAAAGTTGCTGTTACAGAACTAAATGCGGATAAGAAGTCTGGGGTATCCAATCCTATCACCAACAAGAGTCCCGTAAAGAGAATAAAGTAGACTACAATATAATTTGCAACGGTATGTTTAATTTGTTTATCTAAAGGTTTATTATCATATCGAATCGATACTACACGGTTCGGTTGAGCGATTCGTTTTACTTCTGAGCCTACTATTTTCCCCATCAAAACAATTCTAGAGATTTTCAGTCCCCCTGCAGTTGATCCTGCACTTCCACCAAAAAACATTAATAAAAGTAAAATCATTTGCGAAAACAAAGGCCACGTTCCAAAATCTGCTGTGGAAAATCCTGTAGTTGTAATTACAGAAGAAACAGTAAAGAATACATCTCGGAATAAAACACTTACGGAATCATAGGTTGAAAAAAGATTCAGACAAATCATGCTAATTGCAGCAAAAATAATTCCAAGGTACCATCTAAATTCTTCACTTTTGAAAGCATCTTTTGCTTGTCCAATCAACACCATGTAATATAAGTTGAAGTTCACTCCAAATACTAACATGCCAATTCCAATAACGTAATCAATATAGGCACTATCATACGAAGCTAAACTTCCATTTCGTACACCAAATCCTCCCGTACCTGCAACCCCAAACCCATGCAATACAGCATCAAATAGGTTCATTCCTCCAAATAAAAGTAAGATAATTACCATAACAGTCATCGATATATAAATAATATACAAAATCCTAGCTGTAGAAGATAGTTTAGAAACTAGTTTACCAAAAGTAGGTCCAGGAACTTCAGCTTTCATAATATATACAGATTCAGAGTCCATTTGAGGTAAGACAGCTAAAGCAAATACTAGAATCCCCATTCCGCCTATTAAGTGAGTGAAGCTTCGCCAGAAAAGCATGGAATGAGATAATGCTTCTACATCTGTTAAAATACTCGAACCAGTTGTACTAAATCCACTACTCGTTTCAAAAAATGCATCTACTAAAGAGGGAATATCTCCACTAATAAAAAATGGAAGAGACCCAAAAAAGGAAAAAAGAATCCAAGATAAAGCAACAATCACAAAACCATCTTTTGCGGTCATTCTTTTATTCTCCGGTTTCTTCCCATTAGAAATCAAAGCAATAACGGTTAACAAAATGATAACTATTAAAAAACTAGTTTTATATTGAATGGGCTCACGATAAATAAAACTAACTATTAAAGGAATCCCTAAAAGATATGCTTGTACTTGGAGAAGACGCCCCAATACATACCTTACCATTGAAAAATTCATGTTACTCCCCCTTTACTTCAAGATGTCATCAATACTACTGATGGTTTTATCCTTCGTAATAACAATGACTCGGTCATTTTCTTTCACCACATCTTGACCACCTGGGAATATTAATTTTTGATCTCTTACGATATATCCAATCAACAAATTAGGTTTGGTTTCTAATTTCTCTAAGGGAATATCTGTTGCTTTACTATTTTTCTTTATTTTAAATTGAATGGCTTCTGCTTGATTATCTGCAATTCGATATAATGCCTCTACATCTGAAACAGAACTAGCAGATAGGGATCGTACGAAACGTAAAATAATATTAGCAATCACTCGTTTTGGAGTAATGATGGACTCCATACCTAGTGTATTAAAAATTTTCAATAATAATTCACGATTTACTTTTGTAATGACTTTTTTCACTTTCTTTTGAGAAGCAAACATAGATGTGATGATATTCTCTTCATCGACCCCTGTTAATGAAAGAAAAGCTTGATAATTCTCTATTCCTTCGCTCTCTAGTACTTCCTGATCTGTTCCGTCCCCTAGAATAACTTCAACTTCAGGAAATACATCACTTAAGTTTTCTGCCACATCTAATCTTCGCTCGATGACTTTGATATCCATTTTATGACCCTTTAGCAGATCAATTAAATAGTAGGTAATTCTTCCACCACCGATAATCAATACTGATTGGATATTACTTTTATCTGGGCTTACTTTTTTGTAAAACTTACGAATAACGCGTTTATTTCCAAGTACATAAATATGATCGCCTCTTTGAAGAGTGTTCGTACCAGAAGGAATAATTGTATCATCCCCTCTTTTAATCGCACAAACTAAAATGTCGCCATAGATTGTCCTAAAATTACTCAGCGATTGATTTTCCAAACCACTATTCGGAGCTACCTCTATTTCAATCAAATCTACTTTATTACGAGCAAAAGACTGTAAACTTAATATAGTGGGAAATTTAATAATGCTAACCATATTTCTAGCTGCTTCCAGTTCTGGATTAATCATTAAATTAATTCCTAGACTTTCTCGCACAAAGTCCAGATGATAGGAATATTCAGGGTTACGAACTCGAGCAATCGTATATTTTGCTCCCAGTTTTTTTGCTAGAATAGCTGCCATAATATTTACTTCATCTTGTGGAGTAACTGCAATAAAAATATCGCAAGTCTTTACGCCAGCTTCTACCTGAATATCATAACTTGCACCGTTTCCTGCAATACCAGAAATATCATTTTTACTAATCAGGTCATCCAGTTTTTTAGGGTTCTTTTCAATTAAAATAATATCATTTGTTTCAGAGGATAGTTCCGTACAAAGGACCGAACCGACCTTGCCTCCTCCAGCAATTACAATTTTCATATTTGTGTGTTACTCCTTTCTAATTTCTTTATTTTTTCAAATAGATATCTATTATGAGTAAAGATTCTATTTCATCTTGTCACATGCTTAGAATTTCTGCAAGCAAAGGAAAACTCTCTATTTATATACAACAAAATATATTTCTTCTTGAAAAAGGCTGCAATGAAATTATCAATCAACCCTCTTCAAATTACAAGGTTAATCCTTTATATCTTTTAAAAAATATAGCTTTTATCTTTTTGGTTCTTTTCTTAAAAAAACTTTACAGAAATTCTGAATATTCGTATACTTACTATAATAGGAAAAGAATAGGAGAACTGCGGATATGACAGAAATAGAAATAAGGCAAGAAACGCCTGAAGATTATTCAACAGTTGAAAATATTGTACAGCAGAGTTTCTTAAATGAAGAATTCAGTGATCATTGTGAACATCTTCTAGTTAGACGATTGCGTGAAAGTTCCTCATTCGTTCCAGAATTATCTTTAGTAGCTGAATTTAATCAGGAAATTATCGGATATATTTTATTTACTGAAATCACGATTGGGGAACAAGTCTGCTTAGCTCTTGCTCCACTAGCCATCTTACCTGACTATCAAAACCATAAAATAGGTGGTAGTTTAATTAAAGAAGGACATCTTCTTGCAAAAAAATTAGGTTATCCCGTTTCTGTAGTGATGGGTCACGCTGAGTATTATCCGCGTTTTGGTTATATTCCAGCTAGTGAATTTGGAATAAAATCACCTTTTAAAGTTTCATCAGAAGATTTTTTAGCAGTTGAATTGTTACCAAATACCATTCAACACATTTCTGGTCTCGTCCAGTATTCTTCAGATTTCTGTAAAAAATCGGTGTGACCTTTCTTTTCTACACCTATAAATAAAAGCGCTATCCAATTGGATCGTACTTTATTAAATCTCAAAAGCTAAAGGAGAATGTTTTTTGTCAAAATTAAAATGGGGAATATTGGGTACTGGTCAGATTGCTCAAAGCCTTGCTGAAAATTTTTCGTCAGAAGTCGCTGAACTATATGCAGTCGCCTCTCGAAACAGTGAAAAAGCCAAACAATTTGCTACAAAAAATTCTATTCCTCACTCATATGGTGACTATCATCAGATGTTGAACGATCCATCTATTGATATTATTTATATTGCTACTCCACATAGTCACCATTACCAGTGGATCAAGGCAGCTCTACTGGCTGGTAAACATGTACTATGTGAAAAAGTAATCACCATTAATAAGGAACAATTGGATGAAGTAATCGAAATTGCTCATTCAAAAGATTTGTATCTTGCTGAAGCTATGACTATTTATCATATGCCTCTCTACTCAACCATCTCTCAGTGGATCAAATCTAATGACGTTGGCTCACTGAAAATGATACAAGTAATGTTTGGCAGTAAAAAAGAGCTTGATTCTGATTCATACTTTTTCAAAAAAGAATTAGCTGGGGGAGCTTTATTTGATATTGGCACCTATGCTCTTTCCTTTGCTCGCATGTTCCTTACTAAGAAACCAACTGAAATTAAAACAATTGGAAGTTTACATGAATCCGGTGTGGATGAGACTTCTGGAATTGTTCTGAAAAATAATCAACAAGAACTAGCCACCATTTCTTTAACATTCCGAGCCCGTATGCCTAAAATGGGAGTGGTTGCGTTTGAAAAAGGATACTTGACCATCATGAATTATCCACGTGCCTCAACGGCGGTATTTACCCATGACCATGGCAAGGAAGAAACCATACATGCTGAAAATCATGACCATGCTTTAAATTATGAAGTTGATGATTTTACAAACATGATTATAACCCAATCTGAAAATAAGTTTTTACAATATACTCTAGATGTAGTGGAGATTATGGATGTAGTTCGTAAAGAATGGGGATTAAAATATCCTTTTGAGTAAGGTTGTTTTTTAAAAAAATTAGGACAGAGAATAATTCTCTGTCCCTTTTTTTATCTATTCTATTATTAAAAAAGTTAATCATCATTTAAAAGACGATGAATATGGATCGTTAAAAAAGTAACTTCATCATCGTTTACTTCAAACTGGAAGTCTTTTTGGATAAACTGCTGAATAGCAGTCGCAATTTTATATTCTTTAGAAAACTGTCTTTGAATGGCCTGATTCAATTCTACATTTTGATCAACATTCATTTTTTTCACAATAATCCTTTGAGCAAGAGCTAGTAGATGTCGCAAAAAACGTTCATAAGCAAAAGAAGTCTCATCAATCGCTTTCCCTGTCTTGACGTGTATAATTTGTAGACTTGTACTAATTAAAGAAGTAATTTCATTCGTGTGCACCATATTTCCATCCATCTCCGCATTGATAATGTGCATGGCAATATGTGCTGCTTCATCAATTGGCATTTCTAAGTGCAATTCTTCTTTTATTAGATTAATTGCATATTGACCAACATCAAATTCTTCCGGAAACATTTTTTTTATCCAAAATGTTAAGTCATTACGTAAAGGAATATTCTTTTCGAAACGTTCAATCGCAAAGTCAATATGGTCTGTTAGTGAAATAATCAGATTTTTGTTGAACTTTTTAGAAATTTGTTGGTATGCATAGTCAACTACTTGAGAACTGATCGATATAGATTCTACATTCACTTCCAGAAAAAGTTTTTTCAATTTAGCCGAAGAAGTTGCCGTGTCCATCCGAAATATTTTATCAACTTTAGTGGGATCAATCACACTTCCAGGTTTTAGTTGCCATCCTATCCCCTTTCCCATCACAATGATTTCATGTCCCGTTTCATCAGTTGAACTTACAATATTATTATTCATAATTTTGATTGCAAGCATGATCTGGTACTCCTATCTAGTATTATTTACATCGTCCATGACTCTATTTATTGATTTAAATCCTATCATATCACTAAGACACTATCAAGTTCTTAGATTATCGGTGGAAGGGATTGCAATCATTTTAGTAATATGATAGTATGATATCAATTGAAAAACGGGCTTGTTACGTTCATTCGGCAAAACCCAAATCAACTTTTATGGGATTTTTATATCCATTTTAAGTGGTTTGGGTTTTTTTGTCGGAAAAAATGAGGGTATAAAAGCTCAAAAAAATATAAAAGAGGTGGAGAAAGTGAAAGATAAGATTTTTGGTGTCATGCAACGAGTCGGACGTTCCTTTATGTTACCGATAGCTATTTTACCTGTTGCTGGTTTATTTTTAGGGATTGGTGGTTCGTTTACAAATCCTACTACGCTTGAAACATATGGACTGACTAACATTATGGGTGAAGGAACGATTCTAAACAATGTCTTGACCGTAATGAACGATGCAGGGGATATTGTTTTTGCAAACTTGCCCTTAATTTTTGCCATTGGATGTGCCATCGGTATGGCTCGGTCTGAAAAAGGCTACTGCAGCTTTAGCGGCAGGAATTGCGTTTTTGATTATGCATTCTTCTATTGGTGCTATGATTCAAATCCGCGGAGGCGCTGATTTATTTTTAGAAGGTTCTGTAACAACGGTTTTAGGTATCGAATCACTTCAAATGGGTGTATTCGGTGGTATGATCGTTGGTTTAGGTGTTGCTGCACTTCATAATCGCTTTTATAAAATACAGTTACCATCCGCTCTTTCATTCTTTGAAGGAACACGTTTTATACCTATTATTTCTTCCATTGTATTTTTATTTGTTGGAATTTTAATGAGTTTTGCTTGGCCACCTGTTCAAAGTGGAATTTATGCAATTGGAAATCTAGTACAAAATTCTGGTTATGCAGGGACATGGCTCTATGGATTTATGGAACGGCTCTTAATTCCATTTGGTTTACATCATGTTTTCTACTTACCTTTCTGGCAAACAGCTGTTGGGGGAACCATGATGGTTGGAGGACAATTGATAGAAGGAGCTCAAAATATCTTCTTTGCTCAATTATCTGATCCAACAACAACTGTATTCAGTGTTGAAGCAACACGCTTCATGTCTGGGAAATTCCCGTTGATGATTTTTGGTTTACCTGGTGCTGCTTTAGCAATGTACCGTTTGGCTAAACCTGAAAACCGTAAAGCAGTTGGTGGACTACTTACATCTGCAGCTTTGACTTCCATGTTAACTGGGATAACAGAACCACTTGAATTTACATTCTTATTTGTTGCAACTCCTCTTTATGCAGTGCACTCTATGCTCGCCGGACTTGCTTATATGTTGATGCATATTTTCAATGTTGGTGTAGGAATGACTTTCTCTGGTGGATTCATTGACTTGTTCTTATATGGAATCTTACAAGGGAATGCAAAAACGAATTGGATTTGGGTTGTTTTCGTTGGAATAGCTTACTTCTTCTTGTACTATTTCTTATTTACTTTCCTAATCAAAAAATTCAATTATAAAACTCCAGGTCGTGAAGATCAAACAAGTGAAGTTAAATTATATACACGTGCTGATATGAACGATAAAAAAGGAAAATCATCTGAATCTGATACGGTTATTGAAACAGAAGAAGATGCTTTATCGGCATCCATTATCTATGGTTTAGGTGGAAAAGATAACATCGTTGATTTAGACAGTTGTGCAACTCGCTTGAGAACAACCGTTTCTGAAGGTTCAAAGGTAGACCTTGATCTACTGAAATCAATCGGTGCTTCCGGGGTTGTTCATAAAGGAACCGGAGTTCAAATTATTTTCGGACCTAGAGTTTCCGTAATTAAATCTAATCTAGAAGAGTTTTTAGAAAGTGGTAAAGCAGACCGCTTACCTACTAAAGAAGACTACTACACTCAAACAAAACAAAATCCTCAGCCTAAAGAAGAAGTTCCTGCTGATACGAAAGAAACAGTAGAAACCAATCAAGTTGAAACACATATTGTTTCTCCAATGTCAGGGAAAATTGTTCCATTAAGTGCTGTATCTGATGTTGCATTTTCTAGTGAAGCGCTAGGAAAAGGGTTCGCAATTGAACCAACGGATGGTCATGTTTACTCTCCAGTTGATGGAAAAATTGTTATGATATTTGATACAAAACATGCAATTGGACTAACTACTGAAGACGGTGCAGAAATTTTAATTCATATTGGACTTGATACAGTGAATATGAAAGGACAAGGATTTACTGTCCACGTTGAAGCCGGTGACCAAGTGAAAATCGGAGATCCTTTAGTGGATGTAGATTTAGATGCTATTAAAGAAGCTGGTTATGAAACAGTAACCCCAGTTGTAGTAACGAATACTACTAATTATTCAACTTTCAACTTGTTGAAAGAAGGAACTGTCACGGAAGGCGAAGAAGTCTTTTCTATTCGCTAATTAAATTTGATTTTGTTCACAATATAAAAACAGGACTAAGAAACTTTCTTAGTCCTGTTTTTTATTCATTTAAATAGTTTTATCGCTTAACCATAACCATGAATTTTTTATCAAAAAACTTTTGGTTATGAGATAACGAACGTATAAAAGTTAGTATCACACCTTTTGTAGAAAAGTAATCTAATAAAGAAGGATGTCCTTTTCTTTATCTATCATCTTTAATCTATCTCTTCATTCCTATTTTATTTACTTGTTACCCACTCCAATGCTTGGAGGAACAATTTTTGTAGATCTCCATTCACGTAGCCTTCTTCCGAGTGAGTAGGAGTCAAGCAGATTATTCTACCCTCTCCTGCTTGATGGCGCCAACCGGCAATTGATTCTCCTTCTGAAGAACTACTTTTAAGGAATATTTCTGTTTCCTTTTCTTTTACTTCAACAAAATAGTGTTCATCAGAATATCTAAAAGAAAGAGTACCAAAGTCAGGAGCATACCCGTCGAATGAAATCATTGTATGATGCTCAGGATGATGGAGAAATTTCCCTTTGATCAAATTCTGATAGCGAGAATTTTCTGGGTAGGACGATAACCCAGAGTGTAGTACAAATAAGTTTCCACCTTTTTCTACATAAGTAGCGATAGATTGGTCCAACTCATCCGTTAACCATTTCTGCTGGTCTTCTTCCTCAGGCTCTCTTCGATTTTCTTTACTTATAATGAGTACATCAGGTTGCTCTTCTAAATGCTCTTTTAAATTCTCAATGGATGTATCATTGACCTCAGCTCCGTCTATCTTTTTTGTTGTGCTTTGAATAAACGCTAGAAGTTGATCATGTGAATGATAGTAGTCACCTAATAATGTTAAAATTTTCATAGTATCTCTCCTATTCATCGTATTTAAAACGCTCTCATAAACTTACTACTACTTTATGTCTCTTTCTTTTCTTAGTCAATTAATCCGATCATTTTTTTCATTCTTTTGCAGATAAAACAAACCCACAGAAATCCTTCTGTGGGCAATCAAACTATTTATTATTCATTATAAAAAGGATTTCGGTCGGTAGGAGGACTACTTTGAAATGACTTCACTTCCAAGACTGCCTTTAGTACGATTGTTATGACTGCACCTAGAACTGCACCGATTGGACCAAAAATGAGCATACTTATCACGGTAGCAAGAAATGTATAGATAGGACGAACACCAATTGATTTACCAGTGATTATTGGTTCAGCTACTTGACGAACCACCACCATCACAATATAAAGTAGTCCTATTTTCCATGCAATCGTTGTGTGTCCCATGAGTAAATGAATCACTGCCCAAGGTATCATTACCATTCCACTTCCTAGCACAGGAAAAATATCTACGATTGCAATCCCTAAAGCTTTTAAAAACCAAAAATCTACCCCAATCATAAATAAACCGATTGATAAAATGATGAGACTTAAAAATGCTAATTTAAGCGTTGCTTTTAAATAAGCGAACAATCCTTTCGTAACCGAATGTATGATTTCTTGAAAGTAATAACGAAATTTGTTCATGTCAGATTTCCTTTCTTATCATTTATTTTTATAATAACAAATCCAGCTACAAAAAAATTGCAGCTGGATCTATTAAAGATTTTTTTGTTTTGTTGTAATTTCTTCTTGTTTATCATTCTTTGAATTCAGCATTCTTTCCGCAATGAAAAGTAAAATTGGTAAAATAATATCATCAGCATAGCCGATTGCAGGAATAAAGTCAGGAATAAGATCGATTGGACTGACAATATAAAGTAAGATACCTAGTACAACCCATTTCGTTTTTCGATCTGCTTTAGAATCAAAAAGAGAAATAAAAAGATTTTTTATTTTATAATTCGAATGTTTACTTCCTTTTTTTGTGGTTTCCATTTTTTTAACTTCCTTTCATTCATAAAAGAAATTCTATTTGTATAACCTTTATTTTACAGGATGTCTTAATAGAATCAATCAGTCTAAAGAACCATTTTTTTAAATAAAAAAAACATCACTATCTTTAGATAGCAATGCTTTTTAAGAATTTAAAATAATTCAATCACGTAGGAATGATGTTTCTTTTCAGTTGGATTTAAAAGATGAATTCCTTCTTTATCCGAAAGTTCCCCAACTTCTCCAAAAACATCCGCAATTCCATCAAATGGTTCGATACATAAGAATGGAGCTTCTGTTTCTTCTTTTGTCCACAGACAAAGGTAAGGAAACTCTGACATATGTAAACGAACCCCATGTTTTGTTTTCTCTGAAGATAAGGTTACTGTATCAACTGCTGATTGCGTATCAAGTAGCATACTACCTTGAAACAATTCACGCTTCAATGCTAATTTCCCATTTTCAAGTTCTTCTACTGCTTGTTTTTTCCCACTACGATAAGGTCCTGGATCTACTTCCATCATTTCCAGAGAAAGCGCCGGTTCAATGGATAGAGAATAGTCTTCGAACGATCCTTTTCCTCCTAGTGGAACATTAAATGCCGGATGTGCTCCTAAAGAATATGGCATTCTTGTCTCAGAAGTATTCTCTACAGAATAATCAATCGTTATCGAATGTTCCGAAAGCGTATAGGTAGCTTTCAAAACAAAATCAAAAGGATATTGTTTTTTTGTATTTTCATTTTCCTTTAACACCAAAACTGCCTTTGAATCAGTTGTTTCCTCTATTTTCCAATCTTCTTTTCTTGCAAAACCGTGTTGCATCATATCAAAAGTTGTACCGTTATGTGTATACTGATTATTATTCAAACGTCCTACAATAGGAAAAAGAACAGGAGATCGTCCGTTCCAAAATTCAGGATTTCCATCCCAAAGGTAGTCTAACTCAGCGTTCTTATTAAAGATACGTTGAATTTCTGCACCCATTGTCGCAATTTCAATCTTCAAATATTCATTTTCAAGAGTAATCATTTTTATTCCTCCTATTTTGTGAAGCTCCTCTCATTATAGAGCTCCTCTTTTATACTGTCCATCTCCTATCCTTTACCCGATAAATACATCTTCTTTTGGATAACGAATAAACGTTTCTTTTTTACGCGCTAAAATGGATGCAATGGTAAGACTACCAATTCTTCCCGTAAACATAATCATCATAATGACTATTTTTCCAGTTGTAGATAAATATGGCGTCAATCCCATCGTTAATCCAACTGTTCCAAAAGCAGAAACTACCTCAAATAGAATTTCCATAAAAGAAGCTTGTTCCGTTAGCATTAATATAAAAGTACCTACAAAAACAAGTGACATACTAATGATTGTGATTGTTAGCGCACGTAAGATAGCTGTATCTTTAATCGTTCTTCCAAATATGGATGTTTCTTTTTTACCACTCAATACAGTTAAAGGCGTTAGTAATAATACGATAAACGTACTTAACTTGATTCCACTCCCTGTGGAAGCACTGCCTGCCCCAATAAACATTAACAACGTCGTCAACAATAAGGTTGCGGGATAAAGTCCCGAGATGTTAACAGAATTAAATCCTGCGGTACGTGGAGTTAGCGCTTGGAAATAGGAAGCTAACAGCTTTCCTCCTACTGATAGATTGCCTATTGTTTCTGGATTGGAATACTCCATAGAAAAAATTAAAAGAAGAGCAATCGTGTTCACTACGAATGTACCAACAATCATTATTTTAGAATGGAGTGATAATACCTTAAACTTTCGATGATGCCAAACGTCTAGTAATACAGTAAATCCAATTCCTCCTAATAGAAATAAGCTCGTGATTGTAAGGGTTACAATCGGATCTGATTGATAAGCAGATAGGTTATCCGACCATATGGAAAAACCAGCATTATTAAATGCAGCAATGGTATGAAACAGACTTACAAATGCTCCTCTTTTCCATCCAAATTCAGGAATCCATCGCAATGATAATAGAATAAAACCAATTCCTTCTATTCCTAATGCAAAAACAATTAAACCGCGAACTAACTGAACGAGTCCACCAGTCGTATTTTGATTGAAGGACTCTTGTATTAGCATTCTTTGCTGCATTCCCACTTTTCGTTTTAATAATAAAAAAATAGATACCGCAAAAGTCATGAGTCCTAATCCACCTAGCTGCATTAAAACCATGATGACGGACTGTCCAAAAATAGTAAAAGCAGTACCGGTATTCACAACAATCAATCCTGTAACGGTTACAGCTGAAGTTGCCGTAAATAGGGTGTCAAACCATGATATCGGTTGCGTAGTGGCAAAAGGCAGCTTTAATAGGAAGGTTCCTATGATAATTAATAAAAAGAAACCAGAAGCGATTCGTGCAGATGGATTCAATTTTAGAAAAAGTGTCTGTGTTCGTTCTACTTTCGAAGTTTTTCTCATAATTAAAGACCTTTCTCTTCGAAAATTAAAATATCTTCATTGCTTCCAATCACTAGTATAATGTCTCCTGCCCACAATTGATCTTTTGGTGCTGGAGCAATATTCATATCTCCATTACGTTTAATAGCTAAGATCGTACAATTATAGTTAGCGCGAATATCTAATTCACTAATAGATCTACCGGATAATTTTTCGGAAACATTTAATTCTGAGATACTGTACTCATCCGATAATTCTATATAATCTTCTAATTTATCGGATCGGATTTGGTTTGCAATTCGTATTCCCATGTCCAATTCGGGTTGAATGATTCGATCTGCTCCAATTTTTGCTAACAATTTTTTATGATTTTCATCCTGTGCTTTCGCAAGAACATTTTTGACTCCCAATTCTTTTAAAAGTAACGTGCAAAGAATGCTTGCTTGAAGATTATCACCGATTGCTACAACTACGTAATCAAAATTCTCTACGCCAATTGATTGCAGAACATTTTCATTCGAAGCATCCGCAACAATTGCTTGTGAACTAAACTTAGAAAATTCTTCTACTTTCATTTCATCAATATCAACTGCTAAAACTTGGTGTCCTAATTCATATAATTCTTTACAGACACTTCCACCAAATCTACCTAGTCCAATTACTAAAAATTCTTTATTCATATTTCTCCTCATTTCTATCATAAAGTAGATTATACCATTTGTCCTAACTTATACTCTACTTTTCTATTTATTTATAGTATACCGAACTCTTCTTCATATGAAAATTCAAATTTTTTTCCTAACTAAAACCTACAATTTTTTGTTTAATTTATATGTAAGATATAAATTGACTTCCCTTGTGAATAAGGTTACGATATTCGATGATGACCATATAAGCGGTTTCAATGGGATGTATCCGTATTTTAAAAAAAGAAGATCCATCCCTATGCCATCTGTTTGTCACACCATGATTTACCTATCTAAATATTAAAAAAAGGAGAAAGAAAAACATGACAAAAAAATTACGTAGTCCCCTTCTGAACTGCCCCCTGTCAAGTAGACAGGTAAAAAAACAAATTGTTTTAGACCATGCATGTAAAAATGTGTGGTCTTTTTTGTAGCGTTTATGCAATCATTTGTAGAATCTTCTCTTCCGTAGGAATCGTTAACCCCATATTCAAAGTGACGCGTTCATTATTGAAGAACGCGATGTATGCCTTGATTTTCTGGTCTAAGTACGCTGATGTGTCAAACGTATCCAGGTTAAACATCTCCACCTTGAGCGTACCCCAAAAGCCTTCCATAGGGCCGTTGTCAATACATTTCGAGACGCGGGACATACTATGGATGATCTCGTGATTTTTAATCGTCTGGTTAAAAGCATGGGAGGTATACTGGGAACCGCGGTCGCTATGGATCAGGGTGGTTTCAGGCTTTATATCACCCAAAATCTGCTTTAGTGTATCCAGTACTAACGGGTTGTCATTGCGGTGACTGGTTTTATAAGCCACGATTTTCTTTGACCCAAGGTCATAAATGGCGCTCAGGTAACGTTTCGTCCCGTTGGTCAACCGAAACTCCGTGACATCAGTCAGTAACTTCTCCATGGGATGCTCTGCGTGGAACTGACGGTTTAACAGATTCTCCGCTACATGTACGGCCTTGTGTGGCACATAGTTCTTTCTCTTCCGACGGATGACTGCTGCTATCCCCATGATTTTCATTAAGCGATGGATACATTTGTGATTCACTTCTGCTCTTCTAAAGAAGTTTAGAAAGATGGTCATTCTCCGGTAGCCGTAAATTCCTCCAAAAGCCTCATGGATCTCTTTAATCGCTCGCATTAATTTTAGGCGCTTCAATTCGGCTTCTGAAGGCTCACGTTTCAGCCATTTGTAATAGCTCGATCTGGCAATGCCCAGTATATCGCAAAGATGGGTAATCGGATATTTATGCTTTAATTCTTCAATAGTCAGATATTCCGCTTCTTGTCTGACTCCTGAGATTTGAGACTCCCAGCGATCTTTCGGCGCTTTTTTAAAGCATCGTTCTCCATCTCCAGCCATTTGTTTCTAGCTTTGAGTGTCTCTACTTCTGCTTTCAAACGTTCTTCCGCTGTTTGAATTTCTGTGGGCTTCCCGCGGCCCCGGTTGTCTTCCAGACCTTTCGGTCCATGCTTTTTGTATTTGTTCACCCAGGAATAAATGTTATTGTAACTTACCTGGTTTTTCTCCGCTGCTTCCTGATAAGTCAGGCGATTGTCGATGTAGTCTTCTACAATTTTTAATTTTTCTTCATATGTTTTTTTGATACCCGTCATGTGGTACACCTCAGATTTCGGAGAATACGTCTCATTCTCTTTTCCTTCAGTATACCGGTTTACCCATTTATTTACCGTTATTTTCGACGGAATGTTATATTTAATGGCTAAGTATGAAAAGCCGTAACCCGTCTGTAGATATTCAGCCACAATTTTCTGCTTGAATTCTTTCGAATAACTGCGGTAATTCTTTTGGTAGCGGATCCCTTCCATGCCATGGTCCTGGTACCGATGGACATAATTCATAAAAGTGGTGTTAGATAGTTTTAGATGGTGCTGATCGACAAGCGTTTGATAAGGAACACCCTTCAGGTGTAAACCAATGAAATGTAACAGTTCTGCCTCGGTATGTTTTCTAGCCATAGAAAAAAGCCCCTTTCAAAGTAGTTTGCTTTTTACAGTGTCTACTTTGAAGGGAGCTTATCATTCTATTGGGCATACTTTCCTTATTATTCTTGTTATCAGCATGTTCCCCTTCGCAAGATGAATCTACAGCGAAGAGAATCATTCGTATTGGCCATAATCAATCTCAAAATCATCCTACTCATATCGGAATGTTAGAATTCGAGAGTTTTATAGAAGATAACTTAGGAGATAAATATGATATTCAATTATTTCCTAGTGAACTGTTAGGAACACAAACAAATATGGTTCAATTAACTCAGACGGGAGCTGTTGAAATTACGGTTGCCAGTAACTCCATTTTAGAAACATTTAATGACCAATTTGAAATTTTCAACTTACCCTATTTATTTGATAGTCAAGAAGCTTATCGTGCAGCGATGGATGATCCAGAAATTGTTGGTGAAATCTTTGAAGGAACACGCGAATCAGGATTTGTTACAAAAGCTTGGTTGGATGCCGGTATTCGGAATTTTTATGTAACCGATAAGATGATTGAAGAGCCGAGTGATTTACAAGGATTAAAAATCCGTGTACAACAATCACCAACAAACGTGCGTATGATGCAATTACTTGGTGGTTCTGCCACTCCTATGGGGTTTGGTGATGTTTACACAGCTATCCAATCAGGAGTTATTGACGGCGCTGAAAACAACGAATTAGCTCTTACAGAAAACGGGCATGGGGATGTGGTTAATTATTATTCATATACCATGCACCAAATGATTCCCGATGAAGTAATCGTCAATGTAGCTTTCCTAGATAGTTTAGACGAAGAAGAGGAAGCAATTTTTGAAGAAGCATTCCAAATTATGCAAGATACCCAACATGCTTCTTGGAAAGAAAAAGTGGAAGTAGCCAAAGAAACAGCACAAGATAAAATGGGCGTTACCTTTAATTATCCTGAAATTAAACCTTTTAAAGATGCAGTTTTACCGCTTCATGAAGAAACTTTAGAAAGAAATCCTACACTAAAACCTGTATATCAAGCAATTCAACAAAAAGTAGATGAAATAAATAAACAAATGGAAGGAGAAAATGAAGAATGAAAAAACTAAGATCCATTTTAGATCAAATGATGCGTATCTTTAATGCCGCAGTGTTTGCCCTACTCACCCTTCTCACTGTTTGGCAAGTACTAACTCGCTATGTGTTGAATAATCCTAGTACATGGTCAGAGGAATTAGCTTCTTATCTCTTTGCATGGGTTACCTTGTTAGGTGCAGCCTATGTGTTCGGAAAGCGCGAGCATATGAATATCCCGGTTGTAGTTGATATGCTTTCTCCTAAAGTACAACATTATCTCGCCATCCTTTCAGAAATTATTATCTTTATCTTTGCGGCAGTTGTTTTGATTTATGGAGGAATCAGCATTACACTCCTCACTATGGGACAAGCAACGTCTTCTTTACCCGTCCAAATGGGAGTTTTTTATGCGGCAATTCCAATTAGTGGTCTATTCACGGCTACTTATAGTATTTTAAATATTTATGACTTGATTAAAGGAAATCCTATTGAAACGAAATCTGTAGAAACTAAATTGCCTGTTGACGAACGTCAGGCCTAAGAAAAGGAGAGAAATAATTAAATGGCTATTCAATCGTTAATTATCATGCTAGTTGTTCTTGCACTATTGCTAGTTCTCGGCATCCCAATCGCAGTTTCTATTGGAATTGCAGCAGTTACAGCAATTATGCCGACGATGTCGTTAGATACAACTGTTATTACGTCCGCTCAAAGAATATTTAGTGGAACGTCTACCTTCACTCTCGTTGCCATCCCTTTCTTTATTCTGGCGGGGAATATTATGAACCAAGGAGGAATTGCAAAACGACTCGTTGGATTTGTTCAGGCTCTTGTCGGTAAAATCCCAGGTTCTCTCTTGCTAACGAACGTAGGAGCAAACGCACTCTTTGGAGCCATATCTGGATCAGCATCAGCTGCGGCTGCCGCAGTTGGTGGTATGGTTCGAGAAGGTGAAGAAGAAGCTGGATATGATATGGATTTGGCTGCGGCTACTAATGCAGCTTCTGCTCCTAGTGGACTCTTAATTCCACCCAGTAACGCACTGATTACATATTCTCTTGTATCTGGTGGGACGTCAGTAGCTGCTTTATTCTTAGCTGGATATCTTCCAGGGATATTATGGGCAGCTATGTGTATGTTTGTTGCGTTCATCTTTGCAAAAAGAAAAGGTTACACAGGAGACACAGGTCCTTTTGACTGGAAACGCTTAGGTAAATCATCTCTTGAAGCCATTTTACCTTTATCCTTAATTGTGATTGTTATTGGTGGAATTGTTATTGGAGTGTTTACTGCAACGGAAGGATCGGCAATTGCTGTTGTTTATGCATTATTTTTATCAATGGTTGTCTATCGTTCGATTAACTTTAAGGATCTATATAGAATTTTGATTGATAGTGCAGAAACTAGTGGAATGGTCGTATTCTTAATTGGAGTAAGTAATATTCTAAGTTGGGTAATGGCCTTTACAGGAATCCCACAAGCAATTGCAGCAGGACTTTTAGGAGTTACAGATAATCCTTTGATTATCATGCTCATTATTAACGTTATTCTGTTAGTAGCGGGAACGTTCATGGACGTAACTCCAGCTATCCTGATTTTCACACCTATTTTCTTACCTATCGCTATTTCTTTTGGAATGAGCCCGATTCATTTTGGTATCATGCTCGTCTATAACCTATGTATTGGGAACATTACTCCTCCTGTAGGAAATACACTTTTTGTCGCTATCAAGGTCGGGAAGACCAGTTTAGCGAAAGTGGTTCCTTATATGGTTGGGTATTATGTAGCCATTCTATTAGGCTTACTACTAGTAACTTATGTTCCTGCTTTGTCTATGTGGTTACCACAACTGGCTGGTTTACTATAAACAGGAATCAAATATATTCAAAAAGCATAAGAAATGGATTTCTTCCATTTCTTATGCTTTTTCTTTATCTGCTGATATACTGTTCTAATTGAATAAGCGTTTGGGTAAGAATTTCTTCGTTTATCTCCAAAGGAAGTAGATGCACTTCAGGATTATCATTAATGAATTGAATAATAGACTTCATTGTATGTTCAGACATAGGGTACACTCCTATTTCTGTTAGTGATTTAGGTAAATTTAGTTCTTTATATAGAGGAATTAACTCCTCTATAGTAGACCATTTCCCTTCCAAAGCAAGCTGGTAAAAAATACCATAAGCCACTTTTTCACCGTGAAGATAAGGATGAACTTCTTTTAAAGTGGCGGAGATAGCATCATGCATCGCATGCGCAGCTGTATTGGAATATTGTTCTCCAAAGCCACCAACTAAACCTGCAATCGCAATAATAATTTCAGAGACATGTAGAAATTCTTCAGAAATCACTCCTGCTTTCATATCTTCAATAGCTTTCTTTGATTCATTCAAAATAGTCTCTTTACACATGCGTGCTGCAAATCTTTTCATTTGTAAAAAAGGTTCCTGCTGAAATTTTTCTTGTTCCAAAATCAAATCGGATTCGTACCATTTTGCTAATGTATCAGCTATTCCAGCAATGAAATATCGAACAGGAGCATCCATTATTAAAGCCGGATCTGTTATTAAAAAAGCTGCTTGCCGGTTTACAAACTCTAATCTGCCTTCTGATAATCCATTATCTTTATACATAACCGAAAGGGATGTAAAAGGAGCACAATTACTTGCAAGAGTAGGGATGATACCGAATGGAATATTGGCCAAGTGAGATGCATATAATACTAGATCCGCTAGTTTCCCTCCACCTACTCCAATAGTAAAATCAATCTCATTTTCTGCAATAATTTTTGCAATTCGATTTCCTTCGTTGTAGCTACACTCTCCATTATATTGTTCATAGATTATTTCCCATTCTTGATTTAATGCTTGATCTAGAAATGGTTTTGCTTTTTTCCAAGAAATTGTACCGTGAATTACTAAAATTCGCTTTACCTGGTACTCTTTAAGAATTTCTGGAACAAGTAGAATAGCATCTTTGCTATACCGATAAAATTGTGGTCCTACTTTCACATTTAAATTTTTGATAATAATCAGTCCTCCAAATTAATTAACTGTGTACACAATCTATTCTTGCACTAAAAAGGTTGTGTTCATTATTACACAAATCCAAATGATTATGTATTCGATAAGAAGAAATTTTTAAGTTTATTTCGCAACCTTTGTCTGTACAAAACCACTATTGATACATGATTTCTTGTATTCGGTGGATAATGGTATTCATTTCATCTTTATTAACAGAGCGAATATCGAACTCAAGGATTCCATTATTTAATTGATGATCTCGACTATAAATAGCTGGATTCCCATCTTTCAACTTTTTAAATAATTCTCTTGCTTCACATGAAGAATTTGACTCCACTTCAACCTTTGCACGAAAAATATCTCTACCAGCAATATCTTGACTCATAGATGCTTTCATCATAGGAATACTTTGAAGTTGTTCGATAAAGGGATGTAGCCGAGCTTTCATTTGCTCTCCAGTCTCAGTAGATTTCGATTCCAAATAACACTCTACTGCCGCGGCTAAACCAAGAATATTTTCTTTTCCAATTTTCATAGCTCTTCCTATTCCATTTGATTGCATTCTCACCCATTCAACTAGTTTCCCATTTCCAATAACTAAGCCAGAAGTGGGAGCAGAAATGGCCTATGATCCACTGTAAATCACTAGATCGGCCCCCATTCGATTATACAAGTATAAATCTTCTTCCGCTGCTGCATCTACGATTACCGGCAATTGATAAGTATGAGCTATTTTGATGGTTTCTTTTATACTCAACATACTTTTTTGAACAGTATGATGACTTTTTACGTAAAGGATTGCTGCAGTCTGTTCAGTTATCATCTCTTCCATTAGACCAACATCACATTTGTTAGCATAACCAGCTTCCACTATTTTTCCACCACCTAATTCAATCATGGTACCAACAGAAGCTCCGTAATCTACATGATGCCCTTTCGGAATAATAATTTCACGTTTATTTATTTTTTTCGAATAAGGATGGTGTAAGTGGTACGAACTTCCTTGACCAATAACCGCCGCAACCGATTGAGCAATTCCGGCAGAAGCCGATGAAACCACACAGGCATCTTCTACTTCGAGCAAGTTAGCTAAATAGCTTCCGACGTGCTCAGATAATTGGTCCATTTCAAAAAAATGTTTCCCTCCGAATTGTTGAGCTTTAATTGCCGCATTAGAATACTTTGAAACTCCTAATGCAGTCATTTTCCCACTCGCATTAATAACTTCTTTTAGATTAAATTTTTCATATGCTGTTTCCAATCGTTTGACCTCCTCCTAATTTTTGTATAGAAAAAAGCCAGATATTTCTATCTGACTTTTGATTCCTATTTCTAACATCATACTAAAAATCATCATCCTCATCGTCATCAACATTCGCGTCTTCTTTGTTTGGCCATACAACCATACTTTGTTGCGCTTCACTCATAATCGAAGAAACAGCAGCTTCTACGGAAGAGCCTATCATTCGCTGGCTAATTGCTTCCAGAAGCATAGGTAGGTTGACACCCGTAAGAACAAATATTTTTTCTTTTAGTTCTTGTGGAAGTGAATGAATGGCAAGTGTTGCTTGATTGTACGGACTTGCACCAAATAAGTCTGTAAAAATAATTACACCCTCATTTTGATTGACAGCTTCAATTGCATCCAACATTTTTTCTTTTAATACTTGTACATCATCTCCATGGATCAGGTTGAGTGTTTCAATGTTTTCGGTACTCCCTATAATTAAATGAGCAGCATCTACAATCCCATCACTCATTTTTCCATGAGTAGCAACAATTAATCCAATCATTAAAAATTCCTCCCTATTACCTTTTCCAAAAAATCATAAGCAATATTCATATTCACATCATTTAATTGATTTTCACGGATATTTTCTCTTGATAAAACAAATGAATCTTGATCTTCTTTTGCACTGATTAAATACAGAATTTGTCGCTTTTCTTGAGCAGGTGATTGCACTTGTTTTACTGAATCCTCTTTGACAAATAATTTTGGATCCTTTGCCACTTGATAAAGTGGTTGAGAAGAACCAATACTATCTACCATATAAATTGCAGCATTCGTCTGTTCCTGCAATTGATCCAATCCAGCATTATTTGTACAACCTGCATCCAAAAATGCATAGGCAATTTTTTTATTTTTAAAAGAATAAATCAAATTTAAAATTAACAATATAGATGAGGTATTACGAATTAAATTCTTTTTACGAGGCCATCCTCTAGTGATTTTATTCAAAAGATAAAAATAAACGATATAGAATAAAATACTTAAAACAGAAGGAATACTCCATAGACCCTCCGCTTGAAAGGTCGGTATTCCAATAAATAAGGTATACGCTACTCCTAACAAAATAAACAATAGTGAAAAGATCCCAATCCACTTCATCGTAACTCGTTTACGATGTGCCAAATTAAAGAAATGATAAGAATCGAGTTGGATTGCTGGAGTATCATAATACGTACAAATAACTTTATCTGCCGTTTTTACGTCACCAATATAGAGATTCCGATATTCCTGTTTATTTTGCTCACCTAATTTGAAGGAGTCTATCTCAATATCTTTTCTAAATTGATTGATATCTGTAAATACACTTTGTAGAAAACTCTTTTTTTGTTTTCCAGTGTATCGACGTCCTAAAATTAAATGATAACGAATATACCAATCCTTTAACAATTCATCTCGACTCATTTGCTATCATCCCTACCTCACTATTATAAATCAAACTTAGCTAACACATCTTTTAAACTTGTTTTAGTTGAAGAAGGAGTTGCTTGGAAATAAATATCTTCCACACCATAGTCTTCATTTAATTCTTTTAATTTTAACGCATCTTCTTTATTTAAATAAACAGATTTAGTAACGAATATATCATTCTCAGCATTTTTTTGAGCAATTCCACCTACATTTAGCTCTTTCATTGGAACACCATACTTCACTAATTCATACATGGTACTTACTGTTTTAGCAATAAGGATTGCGCTATACTCCTTAAACTCAAATTCATCCCAGTAATATTTACATTTATCCAATGTCATAACAATTGTTTTTTGGCCGGTTCGACTTCCTGCACTTTTATAAAGATCTTTCATAAATTTATCTTTTGCTACTACATCGTCCACAACAAAAATTGAGTTTACATTATTACGTTTAGATAATGTCACCATTACTTGTCCATGAATCAAACGTTCGTCTACACGTGCCAAATTTACTACTCCCATTAACCTCAACACCCTTTTTACTTTATTTTGATTCTATCTTCATCTTATTACAAAATACCAATGGCTGCCAGTACAATTAGGATTAGTGTTAACCATAGTAGAGCTCGAGTAACTTTGAGACCCTTCTTAGTGTAATAATAATAAACTCCTAAAACAACAGCTAACGGTAGCAAACCTGGTAAGATCGTATCCAGTGTTTCTTGGAGAACGAAGGGCCGCCCAGATATAGAAAACTCCAAAGAGGAAGATACTTTAACGTAGTTCCCTGCTAGGATTCCCATCATAAACAAACCGAGAATGGATAGTAGTTCAATTGCATTCTGAACTCCAGCACTTTGCATCATTCCTGTCGCACTTCGTCCAGTAGAGAACCCTTGACGAGCAAAGAATAATCCTACAAGAACTTGGTACAAAGCAAATGCGATAAATGGGAACAACGCTCCCAAAGCACTACCATTTTGAGCCCAAGGAATGGCTATCGCGATAAAAATATACTGAATCGTTCCAGAATCAATGGAGTCACCGATTCCAGCTAACGCTCCCATTAAACCAGCTTTCGTATTGTACATTAAATCATCGGTCATCGTTATTTCTTCATGATTGTATTCTTGTTTTGCACGATCTTGCTCCATGGAAGACATTAATCCTGTGATAATTCCTCCACCCCATGTCAACTGAGTGTTAAAGAATAAGAGCTGTCTTTCATAGGCTGCTCGTAAAAGGTCGTCATCTTTATACAGTTTACGAAGCACGGGCATCATTGCATATAACAAAGATGGTGCTAAGTAACGTTCAAAAGAGTGAGGAATTTCATTTGCAAAGTGCCATCTTAGATAAGCTTTTGAGACATCTTTTTGTGTGAGTTCTTCCGGAGCTTTATGTGGATCTAAAGTCGAAAGTCTTTCTGAGTTAGTTTCCATGTCTATCCCTTCCAAATCTGTACTTTTATCATTCGATTCAAATTTTCTTGTATCAGTCATTTTATGATATCCTTTCTTATGGCAATTTTAGAAATCATCATCATCTTCATCAAATTCATCCATTGAAGAAGAACTTGCGGAAGCGGCTCTCGTTTGTGTACTTCCTTTGCTTAGTACGAATATTGCTGCAATCAATGTTCCAACAATTGCATATGTAACCATCGTTACTCCCAAGCTTTGCAAAACGACACTCATAAAATATGCCAATAAGAAGAATACAATATATTCTTTACGTCCAATTACAAAAATAGTAGTTGCAATCCCAATTGCAGCCAATCCGCCACCGACAACTTCTAGGATATGAATAAATACCGTTCCTTCAAGTGCCACAATGACATCTGCAATTACAGGTGCTCCCCAATATAAAGCAATAAATACTAGTGGTACGAAAAGAAGGAAAGAGGCAATCGTTGGATAAATAATAACGGAACGTGTAATTCCACCATGATCAAGGTTTGCAACGGCTCGGTCTGTTGCTTTCCCAATAAAAGTATTTAGGAAGAAGCGGAATTGATACAAATACGCTCCCAATAATCCTACTGGTACAGCTATCGCAATCGCTGCTTCTGGTGCTAAGTTACCTAGTAGGGCAACTGGAACAGCTATCGCTGCTGCGATGGATGGTTCTGAAGGCATCGTTCCACCTGGAGAAAATACTCCCATATAAATCAATTGAATGGCTGCAGTAACAATCATTGCGCCTGCTACATCTCCCATTACAACCCCTACTACTAAACCGGTCATCAATGGTGAAAAACGAAGGGTTAGTGTTGCTCCTCCTAAAAATGCTCGGGACATTACTGCCGCTACCCAGAGGGCAATAATTAGACTTTGCCATACTGATAAAGTTTCCATAATCTACAGTCTCCTCATTTATTAATATAATTTTCTAATCGAATTAGTGCTTGTGTGAGTGTCTCTTCATTTATTTCTAAAGGAAGTAAATGAACTTTTGACTTCCCATTAATTAATCGAACAATATCTTTCATCGTACTTTCTGACATGGGATAAACGCCCATTTCTGTTAATGACTTAGGTAGATTTAACTTTTCATAAAAAGGAAGTAATTCATCTATGATCGACCACTTCTCTTCTAATGCAAGCTGATAAAGAATTCCATAGGCAACCTTTTCACCATGTAAATACGTGTGAACTTCTGGTAAATAGGCAGAAATAGCATCATGCATGGAATGCGCTGCTGTATTACGAGCAAATTTGTCACCTAATCCACCTACTAAACCGGCAATTGCAATAATAATTTCAGAAACATGCACGAACTCATCAGAAATAACTCCTGCCTTCATATCTTCAATTGCCTTGGTTGATTCATTTAAAATCGTATCTTTACACATACGAGCTGCAAACCTAGCCATTTGTAGAAAAGGTTCTTTTAAAAAAATTCTTGCTCTAAGATTAAATCTGATTCATACCATTTTGCTAGTGTATCAGCAATTCCAGCTACAAAATATTGAATCGGTGCATCAATGACTAAGGCTGGATCTGTTATTAAAAATGCAGCCTGACGATTTACATGTTCCGTCTTTCCCTCTGCTAAACCATTATCTTTATACATAACCGATAAAGGGGTCCAAGGAGCACAATTACTTGCAAGTGTGGGTACCATACCGAATTGAACATTCGCTAAGTGACAAGCATACAATACTAAATCTGCTAATTTCCCACCACCTACTCCAATGACAAAATCAATTTGATTTACTCTAATAACTTCCGCTATTCGATTTCCCTCGTTATAGCTACATTCACCATTGTACGGTTCATAGACCATCTCCCATTCTTTTTTCAATGCTTTATCTAAAAATGGCTTTGCTTTTTTCCAAGAAACTGTGCCGTGGACAACCAAAATTCTTTTGGCATGGTATTCATGAAGAATATCCGGAATAAGTAAAATCGCATCCTTGCTGTAGCGATAAAATTGTGGTCCAACTTTTACATTTAACCCTTCCATCGTGGTTATCCCCCCTATTTGATAAAGTGGCTAGTAGATTGAACTGCATTCCTTGGTAGTGTCCCTTTTACAATTTCTTCGCAATCTGTCACACATTTTTCTCCCATTCCCTCTAGACATTCCATTGTGTAAGCAGAGGTATGTGGAGTCATAATCACATTCTCAAATGAAAGATAAGGATGATTGGAACGTCCAGGTTCTACTTCTAATACATCTGTTGCAAACCCTGCAACTTTACCTGATGCTAAGGATTGAACCATCGCTTCTTCATCAATTAGAGCTCCGCGAGCTGTATTAGATACATATACATGATCCTTCATTTTAAGGAATTGTTCTTTAGAAATCATGTGGTAGTTGTCTTCGTTGAGGCTGGCACATAAACAAATTACATCTGATTTTTCCAGTAACTCATCCAAATCAACTTTTTTAGCTCCAAATACATCTAATTCTAATTTTGTTTTATAAGGGTCATAACCTAGAACGTCACAACGAAATCCATAACGAAGAATTTCTGAAACTCGACTCCCAATATTTCCGACCCCAATCACACCTGCCGTTTTCCCACTCAATCCACGACCAATAAAAGTTGCACGTTCTTCCCAGCCATCTTCTTTGACTTTTTTAGCAGCCTCATCTGTACGACGCATCACCGTCAATAAATTCGTAATGTTATTATCGGCAACTGCATCACGTTCTACTAAAGGTGGAACAATACTAACAATGGTCTGATGTTTTTTGGCTGCTTCTAAATCGATATTATTAAACCCAATCCCATGACGACTGATTATTTTCAGCTCATCTTTATGTTTAAAGAATTCTTCCGTAAAGAATGGTGTTACACTTGCAACAATCATATTGTAGCCGTGTAATTTTTCAGCTAACGTTTTTCCATCTATTTTACTATCAAATGTAAAGCGATCCACTTCACCTACTCGGAGTAATCGTTCCATATGTTCTGGGAAGATTCTTCCAAAGCTACTAGAATTTACGATTGCAATCTTATTCGTTTTATTCATATTTTTACTCCTTACTTCTCACTAACATCATGTCCACCAAAACCATGCCGCATCGTTGCTACCACTTTTGCTGAGAAACTATCATCAATTTTTGTCGTATTCCTTGCGAATAAAGCGCTTGCAATTGCAGGTACTGGAATATTCAAACGAAGTGCTTCTTCAATGGTCCATTTCCCTTCTCCACTTGCATCCACAACACCCTTGATATTATCGAGTTTAGGATCTTTCACAAAACTTTCTTCTGCCAATTCCATTAGCCAAGAACGAATTACCGATCCATGATTCCAGATAGAAGCTACTTCTTCAAAATCAAATTCGAAATCACTAGCTTGTAAAATATCGAAACCCTCTCCAATCGCCTGCATCATTCCATACTCAATCCCATTATGAACCATTTTCAAATAATGACCGCTGCCAGCACGTCCTGTGTACAAATATCCTTTTTCACAACCAAGTTTTTCAAATACCCCCTCTACTTGTTGAAATATTTCTTTATCTCCTCCAATCATGAGACAGGCACCATTGCGAGCTCCGTCCATTCCTCCAGAGGTTCCACAATCTAAGAAACCAATTTCTTTTTTCTTTGCTCTTTCATAATTTTCCAGGCTATCTTTAAAGTAAGAATTTCCACTATCTATTAAGATATCTCCTGGATTTAATTTTTCACAAAGCTCTTTTACTAATGTGTTTGTTATTTCGCCTGCCGGAGTACTTAACATAACCACTTTCTGTTTATCGAATACACGTAGTAGCTTTTCTAATGAATCTTCCGTCTGCATTCCTTTTCTATTCGCATTCATACGGGCTTCTTCAGAGACATCAAAGCCAACAACATCAACTTCGTGATCTTTCAAATTCAATGAAAGATTTAATCCCATTTTCCCTAGGCCAATCATTGCTAATTTCAATCTTTATTCCTCCTTTAGGAACTTCTTAACTCTATTTTAACAAAAAAATACTTTTTGTAAAGGCTACCAATAAAAAATATTTTTTATTCAGTTCTTTTTATAGTATACTGTTCTTATAAGGAGGTTCGCCTATGTCTACTAATTACATGAAAACGCTCTTAAATCCACGTATGAAAGCTTTTAGTGATACAGAAAAGATTATTGCAAAACATTTTGTCAAACTTGGAATTGAAGTAGCAAATAAAACATTAAGTACCCTTTCTCAGGATATTGGGTTTTCTGAAGCTACTATTTTTAAATTTGTTAAAAAAATTGGCTTTGACGGATTTCAAAGTTTTAAAATTTCTGTCGCTTCTAATTATAATCAAAAAGATGATCGTCGACATGACTTGACCGTCTTCTCTGATATCACTAAAAATGATTCTTCCTATGTAATCGCACAAAAAGTGGTTCATTCTAGTAAAGAATTATTAGAGAATATGATTCAGTCATTAGATGAAACATTATTAAACAAAGCTCTTGAACTTATCTATCCAGCCAGATTTCTTCATTTCTTTGGACAAGGTGCCTCATCTGTCATCGCCTTAGATGGATACCACAAATTTATGAGGTCTACATTTCAGTGTAATTATATAATGGATTATCATATGCAATTGAGTTATGCGACTAAATTGGGGAAAGAAGACTGTGTGTTTTTATTTTCACACTCAGGCGAAACAATTGAAACGATAGAAATTGCCAAAATTTTAAAAGCACATGATGTTAAAATTATTTTTTTAACTGGTAATCCTTCATCGGAAATTGTCAGTCTTGCAGATGTATCTTTCGTAGTTTATTCAGAAGAATCTGCTTTTCGTTCTGAGACCCTTACCTCTCGCATTTTATATTTAACCATTATTGATATTTTATACGTAAATACGATGTATCATAACGAAGAACAAAATAAAAATTCACTGGAACATATTCGGGATGCACTATCTATTACAAAAACAGGAGGGTAATCGTTTGACTATAAAAGTAATCGTTTGTGATATGGATGGAACTTTACTGGCGGCTGATCATCAAATTATGCCAAAAACTTTACAGAAATTAATTGAACTACAAGAAAAAGGAATTCAGTTGATTTTAGCGAGTGGTCGAAGTTATATTCGCTTATTACCTGATGCACTAAAACTCCAGATGGATCAACATGACGGAATCTTAATCGATGTAAATGGAACATCCCTTTACCACGTATCCAAAAAGGAACGAACACGTATTGGTTTATTAGAACGCGATAAAATAAATGAACTCAATCAATTCTTCTCACTCTTTAATGTTGAACTTCAATATAGCCAAGACGACACTATTTATACATATTTACCAGATTCAATTTTTAGATTAAAACGTAATATCCGTGGTGAAATGAAACTACCGGAAGATTATCCATGGACCGGTGGAATGTACGGATGGCTTTGCGATACACGAGACGGTTATCCCAATCAATATATGGTACGAACTTTAGAAGAAACTCCAGATTTTTGCAATAAGATGTCTATTGTTCAAGAACCAAGCTATATGACTTTTGTCCGTGATATTTTATTGAACCACCCTTTTCATGACCAATATGAATATGTTTTTTCAGATGAACGTAAGTTAGAAATAACAAGCAAGGGAATTACAAAAGGCAATGCTTTGAATTTAATTATGAAAGAGCAAGGAATAAAAGAAGATGAGATTATCGTTTTCGGTGATAGTGAAAATGATATTTCTATGTTTAAAGGTAAAAAATATTCAGTTGCTATGGAAAATTCATTACCTCTTGCCAAAAACCATGCGAATTATCACACTAAAAATAATGATGAGGAAGGGATCTTCCATATGCTTACAAAAATGGAAGTAGAAGGATTGCTATGAAAAAAGGAGTTACGACTTTTTGTCGTAACTCCTTTTTTAAACTATTTTTATTTTTTACGATACTTCATTAAGTCAATTGCAACCGCAATTGCAATAATGAGTCCTTTAATAACCTGTTGCCACATCGGACTTATTGCGATAAATTGTAATCCATATTGAATAACGGTAAAAATTAATACTCCACTAACAATTCCACTAACTTTCCCAACACCACCATTTAAAGAAACGCCTCCTACTACACAGGCTGCGATGGCATCCAGTTCGTATCCATTTCCGTAATTGTTAGTAGCTCCGGCCGTACGAGCGGCTTCTAACACACCTGCTACACCATACATGATACTTGCTAAAACAAATATTCCCATGATTGTACCAAATACATTTACTCCTGAGACTATTGCTGCATCACGGTTTCCACCGATTGCATAAACATTTTTACCAAAAACTGTTTTATTTAAGATAAACCAGATAAGAATAATAAATAGAATGGCAATCGGTACTAAAACTGATATACCTGGGAAATTTCCAATTATTAACACTTTCTTTTGACCTAATACTACAAAGTCTGGTCGAATTCCTCCGATAGGTTGAGATCTATTAGGTGGTAAGTCGAAATAAAGGGAAGCAACACCATACACCATAACTTGAACAGCTAAGGTAGCAATAAAGGGATGCATTTCGAAACGAGCTACTAAAAATCCGTTTAATAATCCAAAAACTGAAGTTGCAATGATTGCTATAAAGATTGGTAAGATGATAGGCATCAAAGGTAGGTCTGGAAAAAACCGATTGGAGTAATCTGGATTTTGTAACATCGATGTAGAGACAACAGCTGCCAATCCCACCATACGTCCAGCAGACAAATCCGTTCCAGCGATTAACAATGTAAAACTAATCCCTAGTGCTACAATCATTCGTGTAGATGACATCGTTAAGATGTCTAATAATACATTTAATTGCATAAAACGTGGTTGAATAATCATTATCACAATTACGAGTGCTAATAGCGCTAAAATAATCGCATTATTCAATAAGAAATTATTTGCGGTTTTTTTTGAAAGCTCTACATCTTCTCCTTTGTTCCTACGAGCAAAAATCTGGTTTATTCCATAAAAAAGAGCTCCTACTCCTACAATTCCTATATATAAAGCTAGATCATAAAAAACCGCAGGATTTAACGTCCACCACAATACGTATGCTGTTATGGTAATAATTAAACCAACTGAAATAAAACCGAGTCCGAATTTTTTCTGGGAATTGTGTATCCAACATCTTCCATCTAAAAAACCTCACTTTCATTAATACTCTCATCAATTTGATCTTCTGCTTCTTCAATAAAACGTGTTGCGTAATTCATTACTGAAACTGAGTCAGCATCTACAGCATTTAAAACGCCCGTTATGCGTCCAGTAGCCATAACCATCACTCTGTCGGACATTCCTAATAGTTCAGGCATTTCTGAAGAGATCATAATAATTGATTTTCCTTCTTCTGCTAATTTTTGAATAATTGTATAAATCTCATATTTCGCACCTACATCAATTCCACGAGTTGGCTCATCAAGAATCAAAATGTCTGGATCTGTTAATAACCAACGAGCTAGAAGAACTTTTTGCTGATTCCCACCAGATAAATTCTTAATTAATTCCATCATATTTGGAGTTTTTGTACGTAAACTTTTATTAAGTCGTTCAGCATCTTTCCAACGTTCATGATCATTTAACATCCCAAAATGAGAATAATCTTTTTGATTAACAATAACTGTATTATCTACAACCGATAAAATCCCAAAAATTCCTGTTGCTCTTCTTTCTTCTGTCAGTAAGGCAATCTTATTCGCAATTGCATCTCGAGGAGATTTGATTACTAAGGATTTCCCATCTTTCTCAATAGTTCCTGATTGAATAGCACGTAAACCAAATATAGCTTCTACCAATTCTGTTCGTTGTGCTCCAACTAATCCACCAATTCCTAAAACCTCACCCTTTTTTAACTCAAAACTGATATTTTTAAATGAATGGAACTCTGGAGAAGTTAATTTATCAACTTTAAGAATCGTTTTATCAGAAGGTGTATAGGTTTTATCTGGAAAACGATTCGTCATATCACGTCCAACCATTCTTTTAATAATTAAGTCGGTCGTTAAGTCTTCAGCATCCCAAGTTCCTACGTATTGCCCATCTCGCATAATAGTCACTTCATCAGAAATTTGTAAAATTTCTTCCATTTTATGAGAAATATAAATAATCGCTACACCTTTTGCTTGTAATTGCTTGATAATTTTAAATAAATGTTTGGTTTCATTTTCAGTTAACGATGAAGTTGGTTCATCCATAATAATAATTTTTGAGTTGTAGCTGACTGCCTTTGCAATTTCGACGAGCTGCAGAGTGGAGGCTGATAATCTTCCTGCCTCTATTTCTGGATCAATATCTAGTCCTATTTCTTTAAATAGTTCTTCTGTTTTTCGAATCATCGCACTTCTGTCAACCGCTATCCATTTCATTGGAAAGCGACCGAGCCAAATGTTTTCCATAACCGGTCGAAATGGAATCGGATGAAGTTCTTGATGAATCATGGAAACGCCAAGTTCAAGTGCTTGTTTCGAATTCATGATTTCCTCTTTAGTACCATCTAAAATTATTTCCCCGCCATCTTCATGATAAATCCCAAACAAGCATTTCATTAGTGTTGACTTTCCTGCACCATTTTCCCCCATCAGAGCATGAACACTACCTTTTTTCACAGTTAAACTGACGTTGTCTAATGCTTTTACACCGGGAAATTCTTTTATGATGTTTTTCATTTCTAAAATTACATCGCTCATGACTTCATTCCCTTTCTAAAAATGGATATAGGGGAAGCTGCCTTCCCCTATACAGCTATCTTAGTTCATAAATTCTTCGTAATTATCAGCTGTTACCTTTACATAGTCAATCCATACATATTTTCCATCTGTTACAGGATAACCAACACTTTCTTCGTTTACTTCTTCTCCTGCCATTGCTGCTTTGGCTACATTAATGGTTGCTTTTCCTTGGCCTTCTGCATCATTTAGTACAGTCCCCAATAGAGAGCCATCTTTCATAGCTTCTAAAGCTGGCGCTGTCGCATCCACACCAACTACAGGAATATATTTAGAAGAATCTCCTGTGTTATATCCTTCAGCTTTTAATGCTTCTACTGCACCCAAAGCCATATCATCATTATTTGCAATAACTGCTTCAATTTTGTCTAGTCCTTGACCAGTAATAAATGATTTCATTAAGTCGGTAGCCTTTGCTTTGTCCCACATTGCAGTGTCAACAGCCAGTTTCTCAGTTTTAAAACCATTTTCTTCAATTGATGAAATAGAATATTCAGTACGAAGTGTTGCATCCTGATGACCTGGCTCACCTTGCAACATTACATATTGGATCGTGCCATCATTATTTTTATCTGCATCAGGGTTAGCTGTGAAATAATCTGACAATATTTCTCCAGATAACATTCCAGATTGCTCTGCTTTTGCACCTACATACCATACTTTATCGTAACTATTCATATCATTTTCTTCTGGCTCTCGATTCAAGAATACAATTGGTAAATCTTTTGCTTTTGCTTTTTCAATAATTGGACCTGCAGCAGTACGGTCAACTGCATTTATTGCTAGAGAATGTACACCTTTTGTAATAAAGGTATCTACTTGCTCATTTTGTGTTGGCTGTTTATTTTGAGAGTCTACTAGTTCTAACGTAATCCCTTCAGACTCTGCTTGGCTGCTCATCGCTGTTCGTACACCTGTCATAAATGTATCATCAAATTTATAAATTGCTGATCCAATCATTTTGTCTCCTGCGTCTCCGGTATCTGTTCCTGCCGTGTCGCCTCCACGCTCTCCACAACCAGCAAGTGTCAATAATACGGCTGCACCTAAAAACCCTCTAAACCATACTTTTTTCTTCATATCTTTTTTCCTCCTCAAATTCTTTTGATAACCTTATTATACGAAAGCGCATACAATAAAAACATGTGATTTTTTTATATGTTCTATCGATTTTTTTAGGTAGCGCTTTCAAATAACTTTTTTTGAGCACAAAAAAGTTCATCAGCTTATAAGATTGCTCATGAACCAATACTATGTAATATTTCATTGTTTTCTAATTATTGTCTGTAAATTTTATAAGGGATCCATGCGTACGGTCCATCTAACGAAGGGATTACTTCATCTAGCGGAAGGTTCTTTCCCGATCTATACGCAATATCTAAAATAGCATAGGCTTGAGTAACGTTATCATTCATCACTGTTCCTAATAATTTCCCATCATCCACAGCGGAAATAGCTTCTTTAGTTCCATCAATCCCTACTATAGGGGGAATTTTCTGATTTGATTCTTGATAAGCTTGAATAGCTCCTAAAGCCATTTCATCATTATTACTAATGATTAATTCAATTTCATCTCCAAATATATCCATCCATTTTTTTGTTAGTTCAAAAGCATTTGGTCTCATCCAGTCACCTACAGCACGAGCCAATCTTTGTACTTCAATTTGAGAGCTAACAATTTGATTGATTGATGTCTCACTTCTAATCAAGGAGTCTTGATGGACCTCTTCTCCTTCTAACATAGTATATTGTATTTTTCCATCTTGATTCTTATCAAAGAGTTCCGGTGTTTCTAGATAAGCATCTACTACAATTTGTCCTTCCATTTGTCCTGATTCCTTGGCACTACTTCCCACATAAAAGGCTTTATCCCACTGAAGTAAGTCATTGCGAACCGGCTCACGATTAAAGAAAATTACAGGAATATTCGCTTGTTTGGCTTTATTAATGATCCCACTAGCAACTGTACGATCAACCATGTTTACAACTATCGCGTCATATCCACTACGAATAAAGTCATCAACTTGAATATTTTGTGTAGCTTGACTGTTTTTAGAATCTACTATTTTTAAAATAATTTTTCCTTCGAAACACTCCTCTAGTTTTCTAATTTCTTTTTCCATATCCATACTGAGTCCAGAAATAAACTGGTCGTCACCTCGATAAATAACTACACCAATTTTATACGGTCGTTCTAACTGATTTGTATATTGTCTCTGAGAAAACCCTAATAAAAATAAAACTCCTGAACTAGTTAAAAATAACCAAGCTAGATAAATTTTCCATTTTTTCATAGGTACCCTCCTTATTGCACTACTGGAAACAATAGTTTTTGATTTTCTTCACTAAAAAGATTGGTTTTATCAACAATAATTTGCTGGATTTCATTTTTATCTAGCTGACTTATTTTATCTGTAAAAATTTGCTGAACAGCTTGATAACCAACCGTAAATTGATTACTAAGACCAATCGCTTCCACAGTCCCCTCATCAATTAATGCTAACGTAGCATTTGTTTTTTGAAATCCAAAAATCCGTAGTCCACTTTTATTTTCATTCGTTTTTATTTTTCCCACGAGCTCTAGCATAGAAGGAGTGAAGGCGATGACTCCGTCATATTCTTGTTTTTTTAATAACTGCTTGAGTTGATGTTCTTGATTCTTTCCTTTTACTTCTCTAATTTCATAAGGAACGAATGCAGTGTCAAGTATCGATGTAATTCCTTGGTAGTAATGAAACGTTTCTGTATAGTTGAAATTTTCTTTTAATATTAGGATTGGATTATTCTTTAAACGAGTCGATAAAATTTTATCTGCTAATTTTTGTCCTAATATATAAGTATCCGTAGCTACTACAGGAAACGGATTTTCCATATCAATAATTGAATTCACTAAGTAAATGGAGATTGAATCATTTAACTTTTGTAATTTTTCTCCTAGAATTAATATGTTTTTAGGTTGTAAAATAATTGCTTGTGTTTGACTTTCAATTTCTTTATCAATAGTCCTCAAAAGCTCAGCAGTAGTATCTTCATTCCTAATGGTTCGAAAAGTTAACTCAGCATGATAATCAATAGCTGCTTGTTCCATTCCTTGTTTTAACATCGTGTGTTCAATACCCTCTGAGTAATCAGTTAGAAATGCAGTTACTTGAACTTGTTCGGAATTTTTTCCAGAAGGTATATAGTAAATGAGAGAGGCAATAAACATCAGTAAACTAAATATTAAAAAAATATTTTTTTATGTTTTTTTATCATAACTGATGTTCCTCCATTTTTCTATTTGGGATATAGATTCGAATAGTTGTTCCTTCGTCAGGCTCACTAATAACGGTCAATCCATATCTATCTCCATAAAAAAGTTTAATCCGTTTGACTACATTCTTAAATCCTAATCCAGAACCTCGACTATTATGATTGACGAGTTCTCCATCGACTAGTGCAGTGACCTGTTCTTTAGTCATTCCAGGTCCATTATCTTCAATATCTATGTAAATTCCATTTTCTACTGGATAGGCTCGAATTTGGATTTCTCCTTCTTCGTACATATAGTCCATTGCATGGTAAATTGCATTTTCTACCACCGGCTGGATAATTAATTTAATAGTTGCAACATTTTTAATTGTTGAATCTAAAGTAATTGAATACATAAATTTATTTTTATAACGAATTTCCTGAATCATTAAATAATTACGAACTTGCTCCAATTCTTGCTCTAAAGAAATAACATTTTTCCCTCTACTTAAACTGATACGAAAAAAACGTGCTAAAGCTGTAATCATCGTTACAGCACCTTCATATCTGCCACTTTCAATCATCCAAACGGTAGAATCCAAAGTGTTATATAGGAAGTGAGGGTTTATTTGTGATTGTAATGCTAACATTTCAGTTTCTCTTATGCTTTCCTGTTGTTTTACTATATCATCCATCAACACTCTCATTGTATTGGTCATATTCATTAAAGTCGTGGCTAGATGACGGATTTCGTATGTACCTTCTTGTGGGATATCCACATAATTTATATCCTGCTCAATTCTAGAGACCGCTCTTTCTAATCGTCTTAATGGAGTAGTAATTTTAGACGAAATAAAAATATTAATTCCTATTAATGCAATTATGACGGCAACTGTCAACATCCATAACAATAAACGATTATCAATTACCGATGCTCCTAAGTTTCCTACAGGAGCAACTGCTATAATTTTCCAACCTGTATACCCCATTGTTTTAACAGTTACTAATTTCTCTTCATTCCCAAAGGTTTCTTGGTGTGTTCCATCTGTTAAAGTAACAGTCCTATGATTATCTTCCTTTGATAGACCCGCATAGATTTTTTGTAATTGTGGATGGTAAATTAGCTCTCCTTCTTGAGTCATAATATAAAGATAGCCTTCATTACTTAAACCCGTCTGATTAGCGATTTTTTCAATTCCAGCAAAATTCATATTGACTAACAACACTCCTGGTTTTACACTGCCACCTTCACTTAATTCAACAGATCTACTGAATGAGACAACCCAATGATATAAATGATCAATCGGTTTAAAAACATTTTCAACATATGGTTTTGTAAAATGAACATTTTCAATTTCACTACTCGCTTTTTGAAACCATCCTTGAGAAGCAGGATTGATGTCTTCTTTTAAACGTACCGGGGGTTGTACCGTAATCAAATCACCATTTTCCTCAAATAGAGCGATATTTAAGATGTTCGATGCATTCGTTTTATATAAAAATTGAAGTTGATCTGCAATGGTTTCTTCATCTTTTTTAATGTCTGTTTCCTTGATGATATTATAATAAGCTGTATTCGAAATCTGCATTAAATTATGAATATAGTTATCTAAGTGGACATTCACTTGGTCCACAATATTTTGATTATTAGTTTTGATGAGTTGTTCCGTTGTTACAGAAAATTGATTTGCAAATGCTACTGTAACTACAAAAACAGCAAACACAGCTACTAAAGTAAATGTGAAAGACAAAGTAAACTGAAGGCCTTTTCGTTGTAAGGTAGCTGTTACTTTTTGAAAAAATTTTGGTTTCTTCTTCATTTTCTACCCGCCTATTTTAGTGACTCTGAATTTGTCTTCGGTAATTGTTTGGTGAGATTCCAAACTTCTTTTTAAAAACATAACTGAAATAGTTTGCTTCCGCATAACCAACTCTTTCTGCTATGATGTACGTTTTTTCATCTGTTGTTTTTAATAGCTGAACAGCTTCATTCAGGCGCTGCTCAGTCAAATAGGAAACAACACTTTGGCCTTGCTCTTTTTTAAAAAGAGAAGAAAAGTAAGCTGGAGATAAATAAAGTTCTGAGGCAATCTTTTCTACTGATAATTCTTGATTATGAAATTGTTCTTTCATATATGATTTTGCTTTCTCAATAACTGATTTACCAGAATTCTTGGTCTCCGTACGGATTTTTTTATTTATTTGGTGGCACTTTATTCGAAACCATTCTTCATTTTTTTCTAAGGAAATATTTTTTGATTTAATAGAAAAATCCATTAAGTGTTCTCCAAATACTACCTCTCCATTTAAATGATACATATTAGTAATTCGTAATAGGAGCGTAATGTGTTCCATTAAATATAGTTCATACTGACTAGCTGATAATTTGTATTCACGCAACAATTGGAATTGTTTATCTAATAAATAATTTATTTTTTCTGTCGTACCATATTTCAGAATATTAATAAATTGTCTTTCATCATTTTCAGATAAAGTAATCCCTCCAGAAGAATCCTTTTCCACATCTCGAATGTAGGTTGCAAATAATTCTGTTTGATCAAGCAAATAGCTATATGCCAACGCATTCTGTGCTTCTCGATATGAATCCTTTAAATCATGAAGTGTACCAGCTAATCCACCTATCCCAGCTACTATATCCTGATTACTAAGACGCTTCACTGATCGACAAATCTCATTTACAGCCAGCACTAGTTGACCAATAGATTCTGTATGTTCAATATGAATCACTACGGCAAATTGATCGCCTATCAAAAAACTAATATTGGGATAATTTTCTTCAAAAGTTTTCTCCATCGTATTTTTCAACGCCATAACAAATAAGGATTGATTTTCGGAAAAATAAGATTCATATTGATTGGTTGATGTTTGAAACAAGACAACAATTCGATTATTTATAAACTTGATACTTAAATTATGAGCCTGCTGTTCCGTTATTTCACGTGAAAGACTTCCATTTAAACAGCTGACAATAAAATTAGCACTCAATATGGGAAGATTTTCTTCAAACCGTTGATTCAAAATATCTAAATTTCGGTTATTTTCTCGTTCTTCATCCATCTTTCTTTTAAGATTAGTCAAACTTTCTTTAAATTGCACCAAAGAAAACGGTTTCAATAAATATTGAGTTACCTGTAATGTTACTGCTCTTTGTGCATATTCGAAGCGATCATAGCCAGAGAAAACAATAAACTTTGCATTTGGAACAATTTTCATTGCTTTTTCGATTAAATGTAAGCCATCCATATAGGGCATCTGTATATCTGTAATAATAATATCAGGCATTTCTTTTTCAACAATTTCCAGAGCATCCATTCCATTTTCGGCCGTGCCAACAATTTGATAGCCTAATTCTTCCCAAGGTACTTTATATGCCATCCCTTCTCTGATTTCCTCTTCATCATCCACTAATAAAACTTGATATTTAAAATGATCTATCAAAGTGATCTAATCTCCTCTTGCTTTAAATTTAATATTCTATTCATCAATTTTCTGGTTTTTGCCACACCAAAATGCATTCATCATGCTCCGAAGAAAGTTCATCTTTTTCCCAATTCCCCCATTTTTTAATAAGTTTTAATCCTGCCAGATTTCCCATTAGTTCCATTTCAGATGGCCACACATATCGATGCTTGGTTTGAAATTTATTTATTCTTTCTCCGGACAAATCAAATTGGTAGGAAGTTAACGTCTGATTAATTAGATCATACTTATCAAAACCAATATACTCTTCTTCTAAAGCATAAGGAGCCGTTTGGTCCATTATTATTTTATCAAGTTTGGGAAGAAAAGTTTCGATTAAAAAAAGACCTCCTGGTTTCAAATGACGAGCTGCATTCTTAAAACAGTCAACTTGCTCATTCAAATCTTTCAAATAAGTAATTCCATTAAAAACTAAATAAATCAGATCAAAGGTTTGATCTAATTGGATATTTTTCATATCACCTATAAATGTTTTTATATTTTCTTCTGAGTGTTTTTCTTCTAAAATTTGAATCATAGCTGGTGATATATCTACAGCAGACACCTGAAATCCGCGCTTTGCTAGTGGAATCGTTATTCGACCTGTCCCAGCAGCTAATTCTAAAATATCTGTTCCTGATGCTAATCCTGCTAATACTTCTACCGTTGGATTTACAAATTCTTTTTCATTCAAAGGGTAAATATCTTCATCGTAAACCGATGCAATCTCATCAAAAGATTGAAACACCATTTTCCACCTCCACTTTATTTGTTTCTATTTTACCATACGAATTCTTCTTGGTATGCACTCCTTTCTGAATTCAATAAAAAAAAGCGATCTTCAAATTTAATTGAGAGATCGCTTTTTTCGAATTATTTTATTGTTCGTTGGGATCATTTTCTGCATCTTCATGTGTTGGATGAACGGTACTTGGAAGGTGGTCTGGTCCTGCGTATATTGTGTAAAGCTTCAATGGCCTGTCACCCGTATTGGTAATATTATGCCACATATCAGCTGGTACAAAGATAGCATCGTCATCCTCAACTTTTTGTTCAAAATCAAGTTGATCTTCCGTTGGTCCCATTTTACATATGCCTTTTCCTTCTTCAATCCGAATGAATTGGTCAATCCCGTGATGAACTTCTAATCCAATATCATCATTGGGTTGGATACTCATAACCGTTACTTGAAGTTTTTCTCCCGTCCAAATGGTCGTCCGATAATTATCATTATCTTTCGTTTGTTTCTCAATATTAACGACATAAGGTTTCTTGCCATAATCCTTTTCTTCAATTGCCATTTCATATTCCTCCATTTTTTAGTTGATTTTTCTTCCAAACTATATAATACTTATTGTTATCTAATATTAATTATAATATAGACAAAGTGATTTGTATAGCGAAAGCACTTACAACACTATTCAAATCAATATAACTAACAGGAGGTTAACGGATGAATGACATACTAGAATTAAAAAATATCACCTATTCGATAAAGGGAAAGGATATTTTAAAGAATATCTCTCTTTCTATTAAGAAAGGTAGTTTCTTAACGATTAGTGGCCCTTCTGGAAGTGGTAAAAGTACATTGCTTAAAATAATTGCTTCCATGGCTTCTCCAACTTCAGGTACTATTTCTTACAAAGATAAGCTCATTGATGACTATCAAATGACTGATTATCGAAAAGAAGTAAGTTATAGTTTTCAAAATGCATCTTTATTTGGAGAAACCGTAAAAGAAAATTTAGCTTTTCCATTTGAAATTAGAGGTGAAGAGTTTAATCAGCAACATGTTATGGAAGCTTTAAAAATGGTACAGCTTCCTGAATCTTATTTAGATAAAAAAGTAACTACATTATCCGGTGGAGAAAAACAACGGATCGCTCTGATTCGAAATATTATCTTTTTGCCAGAAATTTTACTACTGGATGAAGTAACCAGTGCTTTAGATACTGAAAACCGCCGAATTATTGGTCAGGCCATTCGTCAGCTTAACAAAGAAAAAGGAATAACTGTTTTATGGGTTACACATAACGAAGAGGAAATTCAAGAATCTGACTATAAAATTGAAATTATAAATGGAGAAATAGGGGGAATTACAAATGAATAGTTTGAACATATCAAATTCTTCTTTAATTTGGTCTAGTATTCTGATTTTCATCGCGTTAGCAATCGACCACAAAGAACAACTTGGACTAGGTAAAGATATCTTTATTGCATCCATCCGTGCAGTTATTCAGTTATTTCTTGTCGGATACCTATTAGGATATATTTTTGAACTAGATCATATCATTGTTACCTTAGCGATGGTTCTATTTATCGTCTTGAATGCTGCTTATAATGCAGGGAAACGGGCAAACAATCTTCCACATGCATTCCGTAACTCATTAATAGCTATAGGGGTTGGTACAGGTGTATCATTAGCTGTTTTACTTTTATCTGGAGCATTGGTATGGACTCCTTCTCAAATCGTTCCTATCACTGGTATGATCGCTGCTAATGCCATGACGGCTGTGGGTGTAGGATATCGAACGATGCATACAAAATTTACTGATCAACAACAACAAGTTCTAGAACGCCTTGCTTTAGGAGCAACTCCTAACCAAGCTTCTAAAACGATTATTCGAGAAAGTATCAAGTCTGCAATGGCTCCTACAGTTGATCGAACAAAAACAGTTGGTTTAGTGAGCCTTCCTGGTATGATGTCTGGTTTAATGTTTGCAGGTATCAACCCGGTTGAAGCAATTCGTTACCAAATTGTAGTCATGTTTATGCTCATTGCAGTGACAGGATTCTCAACGATGATTTCAAGCTATTTATCTTATAAGAGCTATTTCAACGACAGAATTCAATTAACCATTTAAACGTACTGAAGAACAATTCCATAAGGATCTGTTCTTCATTTTTTTATATTCAAGCTCTTTCTCTTTACTAATCATACCCCTGGGGGTATACTGTAAAAGCATAAAGACAGAATACTTTAACAAGTAAAGGAGAATACCATGTTTTTTAAAAAGTACCTTCCATTTCCACTAAAGAATTGGAAAAGGATTTACCAAATAAGCCGTTTATTATAGATGTTCGCGAACCTAATGAATTTAAAGGTGGTCATATACCTGGTTCCAAAAATATTCCTTTATCAAAAATAGGAAACGTAAAGTCCAAAGAACGAATCTATCTCGTTTGTGCAACAGGAATGCGTAGTAAAAGAGCTACGAAACAACTCCTTTCACAGGGATATGATGCTGTAAATGTCAATCGTGGAATGTCTGCTTGGACGGGCTCAAGAAGAGGAGGAACATTATAATGCGTGTTGTTATCGTAGGAGGAGTTGCTGGTGGTATGTCCGCAGCAACTCGATTAAGAAGATTAAATGAACAAATGGAAATTATTATTTTAGAAAAAGGACCTCATGTATCTTTTGCAAACTGTGGTCTTCCTTACTATGTTTCAGAGGAAATTGAAGAACGTAGTCAACTTCTTGTGCAAACACCAAAAAGCTTACATGCTCGCTTCAAACTTGATGTTCGTACAAATAGTGAAGCGATCGATATTGACGGAGAGCAACAAATTGTTGTTGTTCAAAACAACGAAGAATCCTACCCACTTCACTATGACAAATTAATTCTATCGCCTGGAGCAAAACCAATTATTCCAGCTTCAAAAGGATTGAAAGAAGCAACAAATCTTTTTACTTTACGTAATGTTGTAGATGTAGATGCAATCTCTACGTATATCGATGAGCATCAACCTAAAAAAGCAATCGTTATTGGAGCAGGTTTTATTGGTTTAGAAATGGTTGAGAGCTTGGCTCATCGTGGCATGGATGTTACTTTAATTGAAAAGGCACCCCATGTTCTTCCACCTATGGATGAAGAAATGGCTACATTTATTACTCGCGAATTGGAAAGAAAAGGTGTTACATTATATACAGGTATCGCTGCAGCTTCTTTTGAAAATGATGGGAAAACTGTTATTTTAGAAGATGGCACATCCTTAGATAGTGACTTAACACTACTTTCTGTTGGTGTTGTTCCTGCATCTGATTTAGCTAAAAAAGCAGGCATTCAGACCGGTATGCGTGAGGGTATCCTTGTTGATGAAAATTATGAAACAAATATAAAAAATATTTACGCTGTTGGAGATGCCATCATCGTAAAACAACAAATTACAGGCGAAGATACCATGATTGCCTTAGCCTCACCGGCAAATCGACAAGGTCGACAGGTTGCCGATGTCATTAGTGGAAATAAACGTAAAAACAAAGGAAGTATCGGTACTGCTATTGTTAGAGTATTTGATTTAGCTGCTGGATCTACTGGATTAAATGAAAGACAATTAAAAATGTCCGATATAGAATATAAAGTTGTTCACGTTCAAGGAAAAAGTCATGCTGGATATTATCCTGGTGCGGAAATGATTGATTTGAAATTACTATTTGATCCTGAAAATGGAAAAATATTTGGAGCACAAGCTATCGGTGCTGATGGAGTAGATAAACGAATTGATATCATTGCTACCGCAATTAAAGGTGGACTAACTGTAGAAGATTTACCTGAACTAGAATTCTCTTACGCTCCTCCATTTGGTTCCGCAAAAGATCCTGTTAATATGGCTGGATATGCTGCTCTAAACTTATTAGAAGGAATTTCAGATTCTGTTCAATGGCATGAATTGGAAGAGCAACGAAAAAAAGGAGCGATCCTCTTAGATGTGCGCAGTCCAGCTGAATTGAAGAAAAATGGTTTTCTGAAAGATACGGTTAACATTTCTCTCGATGAATTACGGGATCGAGTGAATGAATTAGATAAAAATAAACCGTATATTATTAGCTGTCATAGTGGCCAACGTAGTTATATTGCGGAACGTATTTTAAAACAACATGGCTTTGACGTTAAAAACTTGGATGGAGCTTTCTCACTTTACTCCACCATTTATCCTGAAAAAATTGTTCAATTAGAAAGGACATCCTTATAATTATGTATAACTCAATCTCTGCAAACGAAATGGATCAACTATACCGAAAAAAATCAAATATTAAAATTTTAGATGTGCGAGAGCCAGATGAGTATGCGGCTGGTCATGTTCCAGGAGCTATTTCTATGCCACTGAGCTCTTTTGCCGATCAAATGAATGAACTTGAGCGAGCACAACATTATCATGTTATCTGTTACTCCGGAAGTCGTTCGAGTATGGCTTGTCAACATTTAGGAAATTCTGGATTTCAAACAACAAACGTAATCGGAGGAATGTCCGTTTGGAGAGGTGACATTGAATGAAGATTCGTTACGATAAAAAAATAGTGAATCGTCTAAAGAAATCAGAAGGACAAATGCGTGGTGTTTTGAATATGATGGATACGGAGAAAGACTGTAAAGAAGTAGTCACTCAATTAACTGCTATCCGTTCTAGTATTGATAAAGCCATTGGTTTGATTGTTGCAGAAAACCTTGTTCAATGTATTTCTGATGAGAATAGTGGATTAACTTCAGAAGAAGCCGTTCAAGAAGCGATTCATTTATTAGTCAAAACAAGATAAAAACATTTTAAATAGAGTGCAATGACCATTATGTCATATGCACTCTATTTTTTTACTTTATTAGTACAAATAAAAAAGACCATACAGGAGGTCTTTTTTATGAACGATATTCTTCTTCTGCTTCTTTTCGAGCTTCTACTGCTTCTTCCAATGTGTCAAATGTTCCAAGATGCTTATTCTTACCATCAACACTAATGTTAGCTTTAAAACGAGTGCCACTTTTTAGTTCTACTTGAGATACTCCAACATAACCCGTTCCATTTGAAGATTTTTTTGCTGCCGTTTTTTTATTTTTAGGAGCTTTCGTCTTTTTAACAGATGGAGTAGTTGCTTCTTCAGAGTGGCCACAGCTTGTTACGATACGATTCTTTAGGTCAGATTGTTTCACGATTACTTCATTTCCGCATACACAAGTACATACCCAATAACGACCTTTTTTATTTGTCTCAGCTTTTCCTTTTACAGTTAAGTCTCCGAACTGTCTTCCGGTTAAATCAATTCTTTTTTTCATTACTTATTTACCTCTTTCTGTTGATTTACTAAGGTTCTTATAAAGAACAACGTTTTTAATTATACTGAAAAATCAACCTTTTGGCAAATTAGCCTGATCACAACTAAAAAAAGAGAGGAACAAAAGGCGTTTAAGAAAATGGTTAAGGAGTAGAAAAAAAGCTGGGACAAATGTCCCAGCTTCTTTCAAATAATTTTCATCCCTCTTTTTGACTATTTAAAAAGTCTATAAAGACCTGTCCAAGAATAGGATCAAATTGACTCCCTAAATGAACCTTGATTTCTTGAATAGCTGCTGCTTTACTTAATGCTTTTCGATAAGGTCTATCGTTTACCATTGCGTCATACGAATCTAGCAGACAAATCACTCGAGATGCAAGTGGGATTTCCATCCCTTTTAAACCAATTGGATAACCGCTTCCGTCCCAACGCTCATGATGAGTCAATACTAATGGAGCAATATTACTCATTGAAGGCGTATTATGAAGTAAAAGATATCCATACAATGTATGATTTTCCATTTCTTCTTTTTCTTTTTGATTGAAAGATCCAGGATAGTTTAAAAGCTCAGGACTAATATGAATTTTCCCAATATCATGCATGGTTGATAAAATCATCAATTCATTAATCTCATCGTTCGAGAGCTTAGCATATTCACCAAATTCCTTTGCTACTTTTTTAATACGCAGAGCATGATCACTTGTAAATAAACTATTCGACAATTGTCGATTTTGCCAACTTTGTTCGTTTTCATTTTCATTTTTTTGAAAAAAATCTATAAAATCATTATTATTCATTACAGCAAGAGCAAGACGCTGACAAATATCTTTAGATACTTGATTTTTTAAAAGAACAATAAATATATAAAATTGACTATCTTGAAAAGGAACTTCCATAATGGACAAGTCTAGAGGCTGTAAGGTTACAGATTTCTCTAGTATTTTCTTTTTTAAGCAATCAGTAAATGCTTTTGAATCATTATTGGGTGATGCAAGTAGTTGCATAAATGACTCATTTGCTTTTTTAATCTGAAATGCTTTAGTACCAAGTTGATTAGAAAGTAAGTTACATTCAGCATATGCGGCTGGAATAATAGAAGAGAATGCTTTATTATTCATCTATGAAAAATCCTCATTTCATAATTAAGTTTTCAAACTTTTGTTTGAACAAAAACAAACTTATTTCCAAGTTTGTATCTTGCTATTATACAGTATCGGTTCTAATTATAGAAACATTAATCGCACTTTTTTTATTCTTCATAAATAGCTATTCGAGCCCGTCCAGATCCCTTTGCTTTGTATAGTGCTTCGTCTGCATGTTTGAATGCGGTTTGATAATTATCCTCTTCTTTTATAAATGCAATCCCAATACTAATCGAAATAGGAACATCATGAATGGTTTCACTCATACTTTCTATTAGCTCGTGACATTTTTCTATAACTTGTTCTCTATCTGTAAATTTATCTACGAATATACAAAACTCATCTCCACCAATACGTGCAGGAATATCACTTTTCCGAAAATTATTCAAGAGTAATTTCCCCATCTTTTGGAGGATTCGATTTCCTTCTTGGTGTCCCAATGTATCATTAACTGATTTAAAATAATCAATATCTAAAACAATAAAAGCAGCTAGAAAACTAGAGTCAAATTGCAGTAATCTTTCTTTGATTAATTCCCTACTAGATTCATAATTATATAATTTAGTAAGCCCATCTCGCTCTGCTTTTATTTTTAAAGTTTCTTTTTCTCGTTCAAAAATACTGATATCCATTAACTTACCTATAATCATTGAAACATCATGTTGATTATTTCGTATGATCAGATTAACCATTTTATAGGTTCCTTTCTTTTCAAAACCACCTTTTAAAACAATATTTTCCACTGAATGATTGTGTCCTGCTATCATTTTTGGATGATGACTATGTTCAGAAAATGTTTTTTTAAGTCCTCTTTGTAAAACTAATAAAGATTCTTTATATCCATAGTTATTTAGTAGTACTTTTAACTCGTCAGAAATACTAATATGATCTTGGATTACATCATACTCATAAAAATATTCTTCTGATAATTCTGACAATGCTAATAAGCGGTTATTTTGCAACTGAATTTTCTTTTCGTCCTTTCGAGATCGAAAGGTCAAATAACCCAAGCCTATAATAAAAAGAAAAACAATCGTTGTAATTTCAGTGAAAAAATTATTAAAGACTACTTGAAGAGAAACTTTTCGATCAATTTTTGTAGCCTCTTCAACAATATAGTTCTGGATTTGATCTGGATCAATCGTTCCTAATGCTTTATTTAGAATTTTTGATAGAAAAGGATCATCCTTATCCAAATATCCAAATGATAATTCTGTATTTTGGATTGCAGAAGGGATCGAAACTATATGATCATAGCTGTTTTGAAGTAAATAGTAAGATGCTGAAAAACCATTAATAAAAGAAAAATCAACATCCCCTTTATCTACTGCGTCTAAGATTTCCTCTCTCGTATGAAAAAAAACAGTTGTTCTACGATCTACTGAACTAGGAATCGGCGAACCAATAACTGCACCATAAATTTTGTTTTTTAAGTGGGTGGCTTCTTCTCCCTCATGTAAAATCAAAATTTGATTGGTAGTCAGGTATTCAGGGGACAACTGAATATCTTCATAGAATTCTGTATCTTCAAAAGTAAAAGGAATCGCAGCCATGATCTTTGCTTGTCTTTCTTTTAAAGCTGAGCGGATATCTTCTATAAAAATATACTCAAAAGTAAATCCGGTTTTTATTTCTAATTCATGAAAAATTTTTCTAGTAATTCCTTGTAGTTGTCCATTCTCATCTTGGTATTGAATTGGAGCCATACCATCAACCACGTATACAGATATATGTGGATTTTCGATAATATATTGTTGCTCTTCTTCACTGAGTGAAAGTAATTCACTTTTTAAAGGTCCTTTATTTGGATCAGGTCCTTCTGCATTCATTTCAGGGGAGTGTATAATAAATGTTAAAAAGAGAACAATCAAGATAACTGTCAATCGTTTCTTTTTATTTTTTTTTAGAATAGTACGCATTTTTCACCTTGCCTATTTAGAATTTAAGTTGATTTTTATTCTTAAGTTGTTTCTTATTCTATAGTAAACATTATAATAATACCATTACATTTATTATTTAGCCAAAAAAGGCTACACGTTAAGTTCGTGTAGCCTTTCATTTTTATTTTATTACTTACTTAACACATTTTGCTAGTGTTTCTTTTATTGATTGAATAACATCATGCTCTCTAATCCCTAATGCTGTTTTAGTGTCTTCCGGATCGATATATAAATCTTGAGTTTGTAATTTAGAGCTGGTCGCCATGTGGATTCCGTGCTCTACCCCTTTTTCTGCTGATTGTCTATCTAATTCTTCATACATTGGTTTCATTTTTTCATAGTCTACCACTGGGACTTGTGTTGTTTCTGTTTGTCCTAATGCGTCAACCATCATCTGATAAAATTCTTGGAATTTCATATTTTTCCCTGAAAGAGCATACGTGTGACGATGTTCACCTTTTTCCATAGCACCTACAGCCGCTTCTGCAACTTGTTCTACTGTAACCATAGCTGTTCCACCTTTTAATGCTGGGAAAACTTCCTTGCCTCTAATTTGTTCTACAAACATGGACCATAAAGGCATTCTTCCTGGCATAGTGCCGAAGATATAAGGTAAACGTAAAGAGGTAACAACCATACTACCTTCTCCTTCTGCGAATGCAACTTGTTCTTGAAGAAGTCGAGTATTCGGATATCCTTGTGTCTTTAGGCCTGAATCTGGCAATCGTTCTGCGAATTCCGCAAAATAAGAACCAAATATTACAAATTTCTTTACTCCTGATTCTCTAGCTAAACGAGCTATTCGTTGCGTAGGAATTACATTTGCATTATAGAAAAATTTTAACGCTGGAGCTGGTGGAACAGTTCTTTCATCTGCACCTGCTGCATATATAAACCCTTCACAATCTTTTAGGAGTTCTTTTATTTCTTCATCGCTCAACTCGTTCATATTTCCTAATTTATTTTCTACTTCTGAAGGAAATAAATTTTCATCCGGCATAGGTGGTAATGACATTGTCTTTACGTCATATCCTCTTGATAGCAATTCTTTAATTGTATAATAACCTAGGAAACCTGTACCACCCAAAACAAATACTTTTGACATGTAAACCTCTCCTTTGTTTATAACTTCACATATAAGTATACCGGAAATCAAAATTAAATAATCATCAAATAAAGACTAAACACTAACTCTACTGTATAATTAGAAGAAAGGAGTTTTAAATGACTACTCATAATTATCCCTACATAGCTGGCGATTATAACTTTCATAATTTTAAACCTACTGAATTATCCATTAAAAAAGAAATGATAAACATTTCTGAAAAAAAGCATTTTAGCAATGAAATTGAATTTATTATTATTATAGATGGAAACGGACAGCTGGAAATTAATAATCAACTTTTCTCTATTCAAAAAGGGATGTTCATTCAATTAATGCCTTATCATGTATATAAAATAAATGTTCTTTCAAAACAATTCATTGAATGTTATCGAATTCGTTTTTCAATCGGTCTTCTTCTATTAATTAATATCGATAAAAGTAGATATTTAAAAGCAATCGAACAGATAGGGCAAAATGCTCCTATTCTTTCATTAGATGCTGATTCATTCACAGAAGTATGCACCCTTTGTCAAATTGTTTTTAAGGAAAAACAAAACGATAATCAGTACATGGACTCGCTACATGTTTCCCTTATTTCATTTTTAATCTATTACTATCAAAAAAATAAAAAGATGTCCTCTTTTGAGCGAACGTTATCGTGGAAACTACTAGAGTACATTCATTTTCATCATCAAGAACAGATTACTCTTTCTTCAGTCAGTGCTATTTTTAAAATAGATTCAGAGAACGTTCAAACATACTTAAAACAACTTACTGGTTTTTCTTTTTCTAAATTATTAAATCAAGTACGAATTCGGAATGCAAGTGCCCTTTTACAATTTGAGGACTTATCTATTAATCAAATTGGCAAAATCTGTGGGTATCAAACGGATGCTTACTTTTATAAATCTTTCAAAAATATACAAGGAATTACTCCACTTCAGTATCGTTCCAGAATGGATTCACATCTCCCATATGGTAATTCTGATGATTCATGGCAAATTGCTATTTACTTACTAGAACATTGTCGAGAAGAACTTTATTTAGAAGAGGTAGCGGTGGCTCTTAGTATAACTAAGAAAAAGATTAATAGCTTGCTGAAAGATACATTCCAAAAATCATTCCAAGAACTATTGAATTTTTTTAGAGTTCAGATTGGAAAGACGTTCCTGCTTTCTTTTCAACTTCCTGTTCAAGAAGTTGCACTACTCGTCGGTTTTAGGGATGTGAATACATTTATTAGAAACTTTAAAAAAATATATGCGATTACACCTAAACAAATGGCTCAAGAAAGCAAAGACTCACTCGAAAGTTAAGTTTCGAGTGAGTCTTTTTTATTGTCTTTAGATCCTCTATATTTCTATATAGAAGACTTACCCATTTTTTTCTTTTGTAATACAAGAACAACAAAAACTAAAAGAAACGTAATGATAATGATTAAGAAGTAATGCCCATACATATTCAAATAATACATAAAGTCTTTTTCTTGTTCTACTTTTATTTTTTCTACAACTTCTTTAGGAGGTGTGGGTATACGTTTCCCCCTTACTAATAATCGATGTGAATTAATCATATAAGGAGTGCACGTCAGCAAGGTTAAATAATCTTCGCCTTCGACTATTTTCACGGTGTCTGTTTGAGTAGGCTCTACAACTTGTATTTGATCTACTTCATAAAACAACTCTCCGGCCATCGTTTCAGCAGAGAAAATATCTCCAATCTCTACTTGATCCAAATCAGTAAATAGACGTGCTTCAGGCAGCCCTCTATGAGCTGTCAAAACACTATGTGTATTTTTACCTCCTACCGGTAAAGAAGTTCCTTCTAAGTGCCCTACGCCTTTTTGTAGAATGTTTTCGTTAGTTCCAGCGTAAATAGGTAAAATAAGATTAAGTTTTGAGAAATTTAAAACGCCAATTTTCTCACGTACTTGTAACATTTCAGCATAAATCTCCACCCCTTCTTCACGTTCTTTCTCTGAATAAGGATCGATCCAACGTAAATTAGGCTCTAATGCCTCATTATATGCTTCTGCTTTTTTTACATTTTCTTTTTTTAACTCTGGTGGATCAATTGCTTTTAATTCTTGTTGGAAATTATCTACTTCAGAATTAAAAGAATAATCGTAATAAAGTTGAGAAAAGAAGGGATAAAGCACAAAAGCTAATCCTAAAACAATGCCTAAGCCCATTAAGATAACACTTATCTTATGAGATGATTTCTTTTTATTCTTTTTCATCTACTTCCCTTCTTTCTTTCTTTTTTATCTAATAAAAATAAAATAAAATGAAATAATCCCTAATAGAATCATTATGATAATCGTTCCATAGCGAGTTGTTACAAGATGAATCTTTTCGAAGGTTTCTTCCACTGCTGTTACTACAAATTTTTTATCTGACTTCTTCATTTGATTCGTGGATTCATTTCTATCTAAATTTTCAATTACAGTATTTTCTATATTAGTTTCTTCTGTTGCGATATCATCTACAATATTTTCTACAATTTCGGTATTTCCCAATATGGATTCTTCAGCATCTGCTTGATCACTTGTATTTCTAACCGCCTTAGTACCAGTACCATTCGAATTCGTCTTGCAAAAACTAAGTACCGATGAGTTCCTGGAGCTAGCCACGTACAAGTTAGTAAAGTAAGAGTATCTTGACCCGGTATTACGGCTAAGGCAGCTGAATCATCTGGTTCAATCACTGCTGTTTTATACACTTCATAAGTAAGCAATTCTTTTCTATTTTTGATTTCAATGATATCTCCTGAATCCATATCCTTAATAAATGAAAAATAAGTTTTCCCCACCAAACCATTATGACCGGCTATGACACTATTCGTATCCATTCCACCTACAGGATAACTAGTTCCTTCTATTCTAGCGACTCCATTCAATAAGTTTTCATGAGTCGCTCCATCATAAATAGGATAAACAATGTCAATCTTTGGGATAGAAATCGTTCCAAGTACACTTTCATCTACTAGGAAATTAGGATTGTTACTTGCTGTATTAGCGTTGTTAGCTGTATGATCATCAGTGCTGGATGTAACGGGTTCTTCTATGAAAGTAACCTCTGGAACTTCAATATTTTCTGGATTAGAAATTTCCGATTGGTTATAAGCGAGTTGTTGATTATATAGGCTTTCTGAACGCTCACCATTTCCTATATTTTCATTAATTTGTTTGATTTCTTGTCGGGAATAGATATCATAGTAGGCTCTTGAAATCATTGGGTATAAGATTAGTCCGAAGCCTATTAAAAATAATAGAATACCGACTATCTTCTTCGTTTTCATCTTAATCCCTCCCTTTTCTTTTCCATATCTGTCTTACAATGAAAAGTATAATAGCCAGTAAAGCAATAGCAATAATAAATAGATATTCACTTAATAAACTGGTTACATGATCCCACCAGCTAATATCTGTTGCTTCTTCCTGAGCTTCTTTTGGTACTTCTGTTCGCTCCCCCACAGCGAGTAATCGATGTGAGTTAATCATATATGGTGTACAAGTAAGCAGGGTTACTAAATCTTTATCTTTTTCTATGCTTAATGCGCCAATTTCTGTGGGATCGATCACCTTTATTTCAATCACCTTATAAGCTAATTCGCCAGCAATCGTTTCGATGAAAAATAGGTCACCTATTTCTACTTGATCTAAATCCGTAAATAATTTATTTTCAGGCAGTCCACGATGTGCTGTTAAAACTGAGTGAGTGCTTAAGCCTCCAATAGGAAGAGAGGTTCCTTCCATATGGCCGACTCCCTTTTGTAGGATGGCCTCGGCTGTCCCCGCATACACGGGAAATTTCATATGAATCTTTGGAATCGTTAAGGTCCCTATTTTTTCGCTAATTTCTAAAGATTTTCCGTATGCAGAAACTCCTTCTTCTTTTTCTTCTTCATTAAAAGGGTCTCCCAGCGAAATATTTTCATTAGATAGTAATGCATTGTTATATGCATATCCCAATTGCAATCGTTCCATTACCTCAGCTGACGGGAGTTGTATTAATTCTTCTTGGTATTGATTTACTTCTTCATTTCCGCGGTAATCATAATAGGAACGTGATATCAACGGATAAATCATTACCAATACTCCAATCAAAAACAAAAAGATAATGATAACGGGCATCCTTTTTTTATTTTGATTTTTAGCCATCGTTGATATCCTCCTATCCTTTCATATAAAAAAGAGTTAAAACTATTTTTTCAGTAGTTTTAACTCTCTCCATTTCTGAGTACATATTCCAATGGAGGAATATCGTTTAATTATGCCTTACTTGATCTTTTGTAAAATACAATGGAGAATAGAATTAATGCTGCACCAATAAGTGTGAATGCCATTGTACCGATACCACCTGTTTGTGGAATGGTTACTTTTTTGTTAACAATCATTTGTGGATTATTTGATTCAGTATCCCACATCGTTACCTCTGTTGCATTTGTGTAGTATGAACCTGCATCAATTTCAAACGTTGTTTCAGGATTTGTTGGTAGTGCATATCCTGCTGGAGCTTTTGTTTCAACTAATGTATAAGTAGCATATGGTAGTCCTCTAACTTCGAACTTACCATCAGCATCTGATGTAAATACAGTTGCATCAGCTTCAGTACCAAAAGTAATAGCACCTTCATCTCCAAGAATTACGTACTGTCCTTGAGCATTTGTAATTTTGAATTCTGCTCCATTAAGGGCTGCATCAGTACTTCCGTCTTTCTTCAAGAATGCTTTACCGCCTGTATTTACATAAGGAGGAGTGGTAGGTTCATATTCACCTGTATCACCATTACCATTATCAAAATCTATTACTACGTTGTTGAAGATATCTTGTCCCATAATCGCTGTTTTGTTTACTTTTGTATTAAATTTAATTTCTACTTTCTTAGGATCAACGTTTGCTAACTTTTTGCGACCAGCTTCTGTGAATTCAACAGTTAGTGTACCAGTCAATGTTTTACCATCTAAAGGCCCATAGTTTCCAACTTGTCCAGCTGCATCGTTAAAACTAATTATATAGTCTTCGCCTTCAACTAAACCAGCACCAGTAGCTGTAACAAATACGAATTGTGTGCCTTCAAAGTCAAGACGTGAGTCAATTTCATCAATAAATGTGAACTTATCATAGTCTTCGATACCTTCTGGAATGTTCATTGAAATCGTCCAAGTATTTAATTGACCAATTGCAACGTTGGATTCATAAACTGTTTTTTCAGGAAGATCTGGTAAGTCTTCTAATGTGTTTTTTGGATAAACATAAATGTTTTCTAAATATCCATTACCATCAGTATTAGTAAACGGTAACGTTAATCCAAAAGGAACTGCTCTTGAACTTACAATGGTTCCTTTAGTGTTCTCAACAATCCAGTAGTTTCCTTCTGGTAAGTTTGGAAGTGTTACTTGTCCATTTGAATCAGTTTCTGCAGTAGCAGTTCCATTGTTTCCTACTTCAGCAGCTACTTCAGCAGCTGTATCGAATGCTCCTGGATTTGCTTTCATATCCATTAGCTGTTGAGCTGTTACTGAGAAGTACGTAAATGAAACTCCTGGTAAAACCTTCCCATTTGTAAAGTAAAATCCTACATCTACTCCATCCCTTAACTGTTCAAGGGTCATATCTTTAACTTGATCTGGTGTGTCAACTTTAGTGATGATAACGTCTGTCAAAGGTCCTGCAGGTGCAGTCTCGGTTGCGTGTGCCACTGTTTGACCGACTAATCCTAATACGGTCATAACAGCTATTAGTAGTGTTGTCATCCATCTTAATAATCTCTTGTTATTCATTTTTTCCACCTCTACCTTTCAATTTTTTGTTTTATATTACTAGAAAGAGTTAAACTGCTCATTACTATTATTAAACCAATCATGATATACGTTAGGGAGCCTATTCCACCTGTTTGTGGAAATTCGCTTTGTTGTTCGTTTTCGACCTCATATCCAGTATCTTTATCACCTGTTATGAATGAGTTATCTGGTATTTGAAGTTCTAGTAGACCAGTTTCTATATTTCTGACTACAGTAATGGTCCACGTACCGGTGGGTAGTTTATATCCTAATGATGCTTTTATTTCAGTTAAGATGTAAACGCCTTCATTTAATCCTGCAAATGTAAAGATTGGATCCGTTCCAGTATTTTCAATTAGAATCGGTTCTCCTTCACCATTTTGTTTTTCTAAAGTAAATTCTGAGCCTTCTAATGTATTATCTGAACCATCCATTTTTGTAAACGTGAAATCAATTGCTTGTGTAATTGCTGCGTTCGTAACTTCTATAATTACATCACCACGAGGTATTTCACCTTCATGATTAACTTCAAAACTTGTAGTTGCATTTTCATTGATGTCGTAGCTGATATTAAATTTATTTAAATCAGTTGCACTACCATCAATGCCAATTTCTTCAATATTGTAAGTTCCTTCTTTACGGAGAGTTGTAAGAATTTGATAACCCTCTCCACCAACTAAGTTCGTGGTAGTATCAAATCCAGATCCACCATTTGTAATTTGTACATTGAATTTTCTAGCATCATCATTAACTTCATTTCCTGCCTCGTCCAGTAGTATCTTTTTAATCTTCAGTAATACTGGATCTACTTCTGGCGAAGTAATTGATTTCTCCTGGGCTCCACCATCTGAATCCTTATAAGTCAACTCAGTTACTTTGTTTGTTTTAAATTTTGTATGGTCAGTCGTTCCATCAGCTGTTCCTATACTAGCCATACTTTCATTTATCTCTACTCGGTAAGTCATCTTTGCATATTTAATTTTAGGGAATCCTAGTTTTACTTTTGTAACTCCAGCAGATAAATCCCAATTAATGGTTTGATTATTCGGATCACTTGCACCCGCAACTGTTGTCGTTCCTTCTGTTGTTACGATGGATCCATCAATTAAAGTAAATCCATCACCCATTTCATCGATCACAGTTGCTTCTCTAAGTGCAAACTGGGTACTGATTTCACCAGCAATTTGATCATAGATTTGAGTCAAATCCCCAGAATTTTGTGTTCGATACGCTTTTCCTGGAGAAGCAATATCTGTTAATACTTGTTCTCCTAGAGTGGTAGTATTTGTAGCTATCGTATAAAGGCTATCTATCCCTACTCTTGCAATTTGTCCTTGTTTAATTGCTGCAAAACCATTATTGATGTATCGATATCTAGGAGTACCACTTCCATTATCATAGTATCGATCTATACTATTACCAGTACCTACCGTTTTATTTACATTAAAGTTACCATTATATATCCCATTTTTGTAAGTGCCTACATTATTTTCCCAATTTTGAGGTTCATAACTATAGGTGGGCTCTCCATCTGATAATAGAACCATAAACTTATTATCTGCAGTAGAAGCAGGGCCATTGAGTAAAATTCTACCTTGTATGATTCCAGCTTGGGTATGAGTACCTCCATTTGCTACTAAACCATTAACTTTTCCTTTTAGAAACGACTTATTTTGTGAAAATCCACTCTCAACGGTAACTGCTTGTGTAGGTGGATTAGGACCAGCAAATGATACAAGAGCAATCCGTAAATTCGGATCTCTAGTAAGCATAGTTTCTATAAAATTATTTGCTGCGGTTTTGGCATCTATCAATCGTTGTCCCTTCATACTTCCAGAACGGTCAATGACTAAAACTACATCAGTTGTTTCAGTTTTTTCATCATCACGTCCTTCAATAAGTACTTCAATATCCCATGTATTTACAGTTCCAGGTACACGCTCAGCAGTTTTATTAGTTCGAATTTCTCCAGGCAACAATCCATCGATTTGAGTTTCAATTACTCCCATTCTATTTTTGGAGTTAGCTGAATTTGAACTTCCTTTAGTAAAATAAAGTAGATTTGTTGATCCGATTGCTAGAGATGGATCTACTCCATCAAAACCAATAAAACTTTCTTCCGGATCTTCAATATCTTCTTCTTTAGATTCTTCCTTAGACTCTTCTTCTTTGGATTCTTCCTTAGATTCCTTAGACTCAGCAACCTCTTCTGAAGACTCTTCGCTTAAATCAACATCGTCTTCCTCTACAACTTCTGATTTTGGTGGTGTTGACTCTTGACTCGAAGATTCTTCTGGTTGTGATGGCACTGACTCTTGGCTCGAGGATTCTTCTGGTTGTGTTGGCACTGACTCTTGGCTTGAGGATTCTTCTGGTTGTGTTGGCACTGATTCTTGACTGGAAGATTCTTCCGCCGGTTTTTCAACTGGTTTTGATGAGTCTGCCTCTTTAGATTCAGCGCTGGAGCTCTCTTGTTCTTTTAAATTACTACTTTCTAAACTACTTTTCTCCTCTGGTTTCTTTGTTTCTTCCATCGAAGATTTCGTTGCTTTACTATGTACATTTGCCTTTTCTTCTACATCTTTTTCTTTTTCGATTTCAACGATAGAAGACTCTTGCGATTCACTTGTTCCACTTGTAGCAAAGGCAAGTCCGACTGGTAAAAATAATTGTAAGAGAAACATGAATACCATTACAATACTAAACATTTTTCTTTTGTTTAATATATACTTGTTATGGTCTAGTGTTTCCCTCTTTTTCCCCTCTCGTGTATCCACATTAAAACACCTCCTGTGATCCATGCTTTTCTTCCGTCCAACAGAGACACCTCCCTAGTGTTGATAATAATAATTTCGCTTTCCCTTAATTATTTTTATAACGTTTTTAATGAACTTATGTTTAACTAATTATAACACCAAACAACTGTTTATTATTATTCAACTTTTGCACTCTGTAGTGCATTAAATTATTATGTGAGAAATCATTTGTGCTATAATTATATTATCAGAAACAAGTCATTCAATTTAACATTGAATGGTTGTGGATAGGAGGATTATTATGTGGGATCTCGTGCCTTCAAATGAACTTCGAAAGTATAAGATACTCGATGCAATTTATTATTCAAATGACTGGATGACGATAAGCACTCTTGCTAAAAAAACTTCTTCATCTGAAAGAAGTATTAAGTATGACCTTAAAGAACTCGAGAATTATATTGAATATTTAAATGGAGAAGTCATTACTTCTTCGAAAGGAATAAGACTTACCCTTCCACCTAATATTGGAATAGATTATTTCCAACGGAACCTTTATAAGAACATACCAGCATTTAAATTATTAGAATATATTTTTTTCAACAAGGAAATATCTGATCACGAAGCAGAAGAATTACTTTTTATTAGTTCTTCCTCTCTAAAGCGACTTGTTGTTAAAGTAAAAGATGCTTTAGCCCCCTATGGACTTGTACTCTCTACAAATCCTTTTCAAATTCACGGTGATGAAAGGCTGATTAGAAGCTTTTTCTCTGCTTACTTCAATGAACGATATAGTTTGGAAGAATGGTCTTTTCCAAATATTCATCTTCTATTAATAGATGCTTTGAATGATTATCTACATCATTATTTTAAAACATCCTCTGATAACGTTGATTATCATTTTCTAAAAATCCAACTGGCAGTCAATATTACTCGCGAAAGACAAAGTTTCCCCACAATCCTTCCCTACTCTATCATTTTTGAACATCGAAATCTGTTGTATAAGGAAACCGTCTCTGAAATCACTCGAATGATGCAACCTTTCAATCTTTCCTTACAAGAATCTCAAGCATACTTAAATCAACTTATGAATTGGAAATTTTATTTTTCCACATTTTTTCTAGATGATCCAACCCCTGAATATGAATTAACTCTTGAATACAAATCTATGCAAACTGAATTGAAACAAATAAAAAAAATGATCGAAAAGCTTTCCTCCATATTTAGTTTACCTAAAGCTGATCATATTCACCTGATTTATAAGCTTAACAATGTAATTACAAATTATTTATTATTCCCTTCGACAATTATTGGGAACGATTACATTTTATTCAATCCTACTGACTTTTTTTTAAATAGAAAGTTTAAAGAAGAATATCCTGTTTTCTATTCATTAGTTCAGCAAAATATTTTAAATATTTGTAAAAAAAGAGGGCTCTCATTAAAAAGAGGACAACTGATTGAACTAACGTATACTCTACTTTCAAACTGGGAACATTTAATTCCAAATATGTATTCTATTTTTGATCGTTTAAAAATTTTAGTATTTAGTCACTATCATTCAATTCATGCCTTTAATATTTCAACAGAATTAAGCTCAGAATTAAATGACTCTATAACTATCGAAATCTATAAAGAGTCTACACTTAATCAATATTCTTTAAAAGATTATACATTTGATATTCTATTTAGCACGCGAACTCTTTTATTTGATATTAAACAACCCGTTATTTATTTAAAACGTGTGAATGGGAAGCTTGATATCCAACATTTTAATATTATTATTAGTGAAACGATTAAAGAAAATAAAAAACCATTGAAAAAAAGGAAAAAACAATTATCTATTAAATCATTTTTATAGGTCCTCTTTTCATATCAGCTAAGAACGTACATCTATTAAATATAAAAACGATTGAAGCAATCAAAATTGATTTGCTTCAATCGTTTTCATTTGTATATAATCTACTCTCTACTTGTGATATGATTATTTATAAGAAGGATTCACACATATGATTGGAGGAGCAACATGCCTAAGTACATACTCACTACAGAAAGTGGCTCTGATATTTCTCAGGAGCTCATCGAGCGCTATAATATTTTTGTTGTTCCCATGCACGTTACCATGGGTTCTGAAACTTTAGATGATGGAAGTTTCGAAGTAGAAAAAGTATATCGTTTTTATGATGAGACAGGTGGCTTACCAAAGACTTCTGGTTCTACTCCTCATGATAATAGCGTTATTTTTAAAAAGATTTTCACGCAATATCCAGATGTCCATATTATTCACATTGCTTATTCAGCAGTAACAACCGTATCTTATAATTCTTGCCAAGTAGCTGCACAAGATTTTGAAAACATTCACATCGTTGATAGTAAAAATGTTTCAAGCGGATTAACTGCCGTTGTAGTTGCAACTGCAAAATTTATAGAAGAAAATCCAGAAGTAACTCCTAATGAAATTATTGCTTTTGTTGAAGATGTTCGTGAACGGACTCGTTTTGTCTTTTTACCACAATCTCTTTTGTATTTAAAAGCTGGGGGGAGAGTTTCGAATGCGGCTTATCTCGGCGCGTCTTTATTGAGTTTACGACCAACCATCGTTTTAAAGGACGGCTATTTAGTTGCATCCAAAAAATATCGTGGTTCATATGAACGTTGTTTAAAAAATACAATCAACGATTTCTTTAAGCAGTACGAGATTGACTCTTCGACACTAACCATTGGTGGTACAGCGGGATTAACTAACGAATTAAAACAGTTAGCTGAAAAAACAGTAAATGAAAATGGTTTTTATGATCCTAGTTGGTTTCATGCTGGAGCTGTTATTTCGAGTCATGGCGGGCCTGGTGCTTTTGGAATAATTGGAATTGAAAAGAAATAAAAATAGTTTTTAAGGAGAAATATACATGGGATTATTTGATTTTTTTAAACGTAAGAAAAAAAACACTGTTGCTTCATCAAATGTTGATCCAGGTCAGGAAGAAAAAATCCAATACGAAACAAAAATTACTGGAAAAAGTATAACCGACCAGTCTGATCTTATTAAAAAAATTGTTATGAAAATGGTCGAGGAAGATCCATTTAAAAATTTTTATGGTGGAAAAACTGATGAAAGCTTTACACCTGCTTCTAGAAGAGTCTATAAATATGCAGAGATTTCTACAATGAATGTAGGATTACTAGCAGATAAGGATACTGATTTAAAGATATTAATAGAAGGAATTGAATTAGGAGTCCTACCAGAAGAAATTGCTACGGAAATGAAACCCTATTATCGTAAAAGTACACTAACAGCTTATGCATTTATTACCGGCGGTTTTTATAAAGAATACTCAGCTGAAGCTCAAACAGTTACTGAAGGCTATATTCCGTATGACTTAGATATTTTTCTACAGTATAATTAAAAAAAGATTTCTAATCCCCAAAATAGGATTAGAAATCTTTTTTGTTTACTTTGTTAAAAATTGAAAAGAAACTGCTTCTGCACCTGCATGAGTCATAACACTGGCGCTAGCATACGCGGTTTCAAAATGTGCATGAGGTAATGCATCGCGGAGCATTTGAATAATTTTTTCAGAGTATTCAGATAACCCATCATGAGTAATCCCTACTTCAAGAATTTCTACCTTTGCTTGCTTCATCTCTTGTATAATTTTTTCATAACGCTTAATGATTGATTTTTTCCCACGGCCTTTTGAATCAGTTTCCAAAGCTCCGTTAATCATACTTAAATTTACTTTCAAATTAAGCATTTGTGATACCGCTCCTAATGTTCTACCAATTCGGCCACCTTTAATCATATTCGTTAAATCAACAATCGAAATATATAGAATCGTTTTGCTCCGAGTTGCATCAATCCGCGGCAAGGTTTCTTCTACTGATAATCCCTCTTCTGCACATCTAGCAGCTTCCAGTACTTGAAATGCCATCGCGCGTGCACAAAACTCTGAATCAATTACGGTTATTTTCCCATCTGCTAAAGCAGCTGCTTGTCTTGCACATTCTACTGTTCCACTTAGAGTGTGCGTTACCATGATTGCTAACACTTCACTACCATCTGCTGTCAATTGGTTATATAAATCCATATATCGACCAATGGATGGTTGAGAGCTTTTAGGAAGTTCTTCGCTAGCCATCATTTTTTCTAAAAATAGTGCTTTTTCTGCATCTGATCCATCTTCATGAATTTCACCGTTCAACATCGTGGATAAAGGAACAATCGTAATCCCGTACATGTCTATTTCTTCTTGGGTTAGGTGTACAGTTGAGTCTGTCAACACTTTAAAAGTTCTCATAGCTGCTCCTTCATTTTCATAATATAAATATCATCTATACTTCATTATACCTTTTTTATCATTTGGGGCAATTAGAATGTTCGAACTATTTATTTTGGTAAGAAAAAACACTCCTTCTCTTATTTATGTGAATCTATTCCACTTTTTTTATCAAGAAGAAAGTTGTATTATAAAAGTATATATGGAGGAGTTTAATTATGAAACCACTTGATAACAGTCAAAATACTATTCAAGAATTGTACGCAAACTATCCTGAGATGCCTTATATTTCATCACAACGTGATTTAAAGGAATGGCTTCATTCTATTCAAACTGGTTCTAGAAGCCTGGTTCCTTTGCGAAATATGAATCGCTTGGAAGAAGGGATTCTTCCTGGTTCAATTATCTTATTATGGCGAATTAATTTTGAAACCTTTACAACTAAAAGTATCTTCCCTAAATACTTTGAATACACTTATGGCATCAATGCCAATGATGCGCTCCAAGAACTTCAAGAAAAAGGTTACGCTCGTAAAGTTTCTGCATCTGGCTCTTTAACTCATTTGAATGCCCCCCAACTAAAAACAATCTTAAAGGAATTTGCTATTACTGGTTATTCTAAAATGAAAAAAGAAGATTTGTTACAATTGACTAGAGAACAGGTATCAGAAAATCAGTTAGCTGATCAATTTGATATTAGAGGGTATCGCATTACAGCTGAAGGAACAAAACTACTAGAAAAATATTCAGAGATTATCGATCGACATCCTAAAAAAACAATGAATTAACCCTTTTTACGAACATTAAATAAATGTATTACATTATAAGTTCGGTAATCACTATTTTTATCGTTGTTTTCGTTTCTTTTTGTGGTAAACTTAAGGAAATATGATTAAAGGAATGATTATTTTGTTATCAGAACAACCAACTTTAGAATTTATTAAGAATATGCCCAAAGCAGAACTTCATTTACATTTAGAAGGAACACTTGAGCCAGATTTGAAATTGAAACTTGCAAAACGAAATCATATCGATATTGGTCAAAATACGATTGAAGAAGTAAAAGCTGCATATGAATTTGATTCGCTTACTTCCTTTTTGAATGTATATTATCCTGCTATGAATGTACTACAAAAGGAAGAAGACTTTTATGAACTAGCAATGGCGTATCTGGCAAAAGCAAAAGAACATCATGTAGTCTATGCTGAGTTGTTTTTCGATCCACAAGCACATACAAGTAGAGGCATATCCTTCGAAACAGTTATCAATGGGTATTACCGTGCAATTGAAAACAGTCATACATTAGGAATCCATTCTTCTCTTATCATGTGTTTCTTACGTGACATGTCTGCAGAATCTGCAGCAGAAACTTTCGAACAAGCTCTTCCTTATCAAGATAAAATCTTAGGTATTGGATTGGATTCAGACGAAAGAGGGAATCCTCCAGAAAAATTTGCTGAAGTATTTAAGAAAGCAGAAGATGCTGGATTCAATATCACTATGCATTGTGATATCGACCAAGAGCAATCGATTGAAAACATCCGTCAAGCACTTATGGATATTGGTGTCGACAGATTAGATCATGGTACAAATATTGTAGAAGATCAAAAATTAGTTGATTATGTAAAAGAAAAAGGAATCGGTTTGACCTGTTGCCCCGTTTCAAACAGTTTTGTAGTGGATGATATGAAAGGGAAAGAAATTATTGAACTTTTAGATCAAGGTGTTAAAGTAACCATCCATTCCGATGATCCTGCTTACTTCCAAAGCTATGTATCCGATGATTTATTTGCTTTAAGTCAAAAATACGAGCTTACCTCAAGCCAAGTTATTCAACTGGTTAAAAATGCATTTGATATTGCTTGGACCACGGATGACAATAAAAAACTATATTTAGATTCTGTAGATAAATATGTTGAAAACTTTCAATAAATATATTTTTTAAAATACCAACTACATAATCCTTTCAGAAATTAGATTGGCACTCTAACTTCTGGAGGGATTTTATCTTTTTGGCTCTGCTTCCTCAATTGTTTTTTTTATGAAATTCCTTTACAATAAAAAGAAATTGTAGAGAAAAAGAGGTCCTTATGAATATACGATTTATAGAAAAAAAAGATAATTTTTTAGTAAAAGAGCTAATCCAAACTTCTCTAGAAGAAGTAGGTCTAGCTATTCCGGGAACTGCCTATTTTGATCCACACATTGATACTCTTTATGATTATTATGCAACAAATAAAAATGCAAACTATTGGGTAATCGAAAAAAATCATAAAATTATTGGTGGTGTTGGAATTGCTCCCTTCTCTTCTGACCATAAAATTTGTGAGTTACAAAAAATTTATGTAGCCAGTGATTTCCGTGGATTGGGTCTATCAAACACGCTGATGAATACCGCTCTAGAATATGCTTCAAATTATTATGAACAATGCTATTTAGAAACTCATTCTTCTTTAGAAGCCGCTTGTCGGTTATATGAAAAGTATGATTTCAGATTGTTAGATAAACCCATCGATGGAAGTGAACATTCTGCAATGGATGCTTGGTATGTAAAAGATTTATGATAAAGAAGGGTGATCCAGACAATGTCTAGAATGAAAGATTTCTTTGCTACTATTATCTTTTTAATAATTATTTTAACAATCATCTGTTTTTTGCTATCCTTCATACTGGCAAGTTATCGTAAAATAAGATTTAAGGTACCTTTTTTTAAAACTTTTCGTAGTTCTATGTTATCTCTCCTGTTCACTTTTTTGAATCCTTTTAGTTATTTATAATAAAATTTCTATCCAAAGCAAATGACACCTCCGATTTATTGGAAGGTGTCATTTAAACGTACAGAAACATACGTACCTTCTGCTACAGAATGTACGTCTAATTCATTCCCTACAAGTTTATCTTTTTCATTTCTGGCAATTATCATTCATTCAAGGTAAACTCAATGAACATATACTGGAGGGAAATAAGCATGGGAAAAACAATAAAAATTGACGACCAAATGCAAAAAGGACAGTATGAGTTAACTGAAAAAATGGGGGAAAATTTTGACCCAGAATTTAAACCAGAATTATCTCCAAAAGAACTATTAGAATTAGGAGTATTTGCAGGTAAATATATGACTGACTGCACAGATGAATTTCCAGCAGATTGGTTTGAAAATGCAAAGCTATCCCCTAAGAAAAAGGATATTTCTCTTAACTACTATAAAGTGGATGCCTCGCTCCCTTTAAAACATTGGCAAGAAAAGGGATGGATTCATGAAGAAGACCCGCGTGGTTGGTTTCAGTGGTATTGCCGGTACTATTACGGTCGAAGGCTTCCACAAGAAGATCAGCGTCAAATTAAACGCTGGAAAGCTATTACTAGACACGCAGGAGCTATCCGAAAGAATTGTGAACCAGGAGACTTGAGTTGTCGTAAAAAGCAAAGACAGACCCTTCTTCACTGGGCTTATGACAGCAGAGAAATGTGAAAAGGTTTATTAATTATATTTTATAAGGAGTTTTTATGGCTAAAATAAACGTACACCATCCAAAAATCCCCATCAATTTACGACCGGTACATTTTCAAGAAATATATGATGAAGAAGATCCCTATCTTCATAATTGCACCCTCTCCAACAGTACAATCGATGGAGAGGTCATTGATAAAGCTGAATTTTCTCAAGTAGTTTTTAAAAACATCATTTTTCATCAGGTATCTTTTGAAAAAATTGAACTAACAGATGTTGTTTTTGAAAATTGTGATTTGTCTAACACTAACTTCATGGAAGGAAACCTCCATCGGGTTGAGTTTAAGGAATGCAAGTTGTTAGGTGTTAACCTTTCAGAATCTAGCATGGCACATGTTCTCTTTAAAGATTCTATTTTAGATCTTAGTTCATATGGATACAGTCGTTTTAAACAAGTACGATTTGAAAGTTGTTCCATTAAAAATGCTGATTTCTATGAATGTACGTTTCATAAGCTTCGATTCAAACAATGTGATATCGATGGAATGAATCTTTCTGGAACTGCCCTCAAAGGAATGGACCTTAGTGATTCGACCTTTGAAAGAATTACTGTATCCTTAGAAGATTTAGAGGGATGTGAAGTTTCATCTGAACAGGCAATTGGATTTGCTTCTTTACTGGGACTAAAAGTAAAAACTTGATACATCTATTTAACAAAAAAAGACTGTGGAAAATCCCACAGTCTTTTTTTAATTCTTTATTTGGATGATTTCTTGATAGGCATCCAGAAACATCTCTTTTTCCATTGGGTCCGATGTGCCGTCCATCAAACGATCAAATAAATATTTTGCATGTTTTTTTATAATCTCATTACTTATATGATCTGATTCACTGATTATATGACGGTATGCTTTTATAACTGCAATCATCACGTATACATCCACTTCTCCATAATGAATAATTTGCAGAAATGTTTCACGTAATATTCGGTCCATATCATAACTTTCCCTATATATTTTACCGGCTTCGGCTTCCTCTTCCATCACCACATATCCTTCTTTCAGATTAGATAAATCACCTAAAAGAAGTCCTAAATTATTGATACAAAAAATAGCCGTATTTGGATCATTAATTCCTGGTGACAAAGATTTTACTGCTACTTCGACTATTTTTTGAATAGAAAACCGAAAATCTTGTTCTTCAGTTCTTCGCGTTCCTACTAAAATACTATTTTGGATGTCTTCCATTACTTCGTTATGATCTACATCATCTGGAACAAAGAGAAGCTCTCCGATTACTACTTGGTTTGTTACGAAATGCCCCATCACATTATTAAACCGAATAATCACACCATACTTTTTAGCCGTTCTCAACATTTGATTATAATCAATTTGCTGAATATACCCATTTTCACTACTTTTAATTGGTTGCCCAGGCATATGTTGTTTGAGTTCTTTTTTAGTAATATTCTTGTACTGAGCAATCTCTTCTTTATAAACGGTAATATCTTCAGCAGCTCGATCGTAGAGACGATCGATTAAATTACTTGCTTGGATATGCTTCCCTACACTATTAATAAATAAAATAAAGTTAAATAACCCAAAAATAATGTAGATAACCCCAATAGTCCCTGCAAGAATAGGCTTCGTTAAAAACTCTTCTCGAATAAATAACATACAAAGAATACTATAAATAAAACCACTTACAAAAATTCCAAATGACTTCATCGTCCGTTCATCTGACAAAAAATTTTCCACTACGCGTGGTGAAAATTCACTCATATAAATTGTTAAAACGACCATCGTTGTTGAAAAGGTGAACGTCGTAATATTAATAAAGGCACTTGAAATAATACCCAAAACTGATTTTGCTAAACTACCACTCGTTAAAAATAATTCTGGAAGGTATGGTTGAAGGTCAAAAATATAACCATTATCTAAAAGAACCACTACCGCTGCAAGTAGAGCTGCCATTAAACTATACAAAACTGGATATAACCAAATGCTTTTCTTTATGGTTTCAAACCAATGTTTTACTCTCATCCTGCACAACCTTTCGCTTATTTATGTTTCATCCAACCTAAAATCCAGTTCTGGACCTATTGGAACAATTCCAGTTGGATTAATATTCAAATGACTGCCGAAATAATGTTCTTTTATATGTTTAAAATTCACAGTTTCCGGAACTCCTACTTCGTTGTATAGTTCTCTTGTATACCTCCAGAGATTTTTATAGTCAACGATGCGCTTTAAATTACATTTGAAATGACTATAGTAAACACTATCAAAACGGATTAACGTTGTAAATAAACGCCAATCTGCTTCCGTAATTTCTTCTCCTAGTAGGAAGCGATTTTCATTTAGGATGCTTTCCAATTCATCTAAGGTCTTAAATAATTTAGATACTTCTTCTTCATAAACACTTTGTTCGGTTGCAAAGCCAGCTTTATAAACACCATTATTGACGGTATGATATATTTTTTCATTGATCGCATCAATTTCTGGGCGAAGTGCTTGAGGATAATAATCTCTTTTTTTGCTCCTACAGAATCAAATGCTGTATTTAACATTCTTAATATTTCAGAAGACTCATTATTCACAATTTGATTTTGTTGTAAATCATATAAAACAGGTACCGTTACTCGCCCACTATATTCTGGCTCGACATGTGTATATAGTTGATATAAGTATTTTGCATCGATAACAGGGTCAGCAATCACTCCTTCACCTGGTTCAAACGTCCACCCGTTCTCTGCCATGAGAGGATGGACAACAGAAACAGAAATAATGTTTTCTAAACCCTTTATTTTACGCATAAGGAGTGCTCGATGTGCCCAGGGACATGCGAATGCAACATAAAGATGATACCGATTCGGCTCTGCTTTGAAACCACCTTTTCCAGTGGGACCCGCACTTCCATCTTTTGTAATCCAATTACGAAACTGTGACTCTTGCCTGATAAAATGTCCTCCACTACTTTTGGTGTCATACCATTGGTCATGCCATTCTCCATCTACTAGTAACCCCATTTTATTTACTCCTTTCAAATTTAGAATAACTGTAAAATTTGCCCGCTAACTTTTAAAAAAATCAATATGTTATCTATAGTATATCGTATTTGTACTGTATTATGACAAATAATGTCTTTTTATAGAGCGATATCCGATATGATTACTTAAAATCTATCACATGAAATAACCCTCAACAAACAGACACGTACAGTCTTATTGTTGAGGGTTACTCCCTATAATGTAGCGAGTCGAATATCATGAATTCCTTGTACACTGCCTCTTCGTTCCATTTCAGCATCGATCGCATTTAAAACTTCCCACTTTTTCAAACTCCACTCGGGACCAATCAATGTGTCTCGCGGAGCATCGCCTGTTAGCCGATGAATCACAATTTCTTTTGGAATCATTTCTAGTTGATCACAAATTAATTCTACATAATGGTCTTTTTCAAGTAACTCTAATCTACCTTGCGCATAATCACGAACCATTTTTGTGTTTTTCATTAGATGTAGTAAATGTAATTTTACACCTTGAATATCAGAATCTACGATCATTCTCTCTACATTTTCTAACATCATTTCATGAGTTTCTCCCGGTAAGCCATTAATTAAGTGAGTACAGACCTTGATGTTGTGAGCTCTCAGTTTTTCAACTGCCTTCAAATACGTTTCATAAGAATGAGCACGATTAATTTTTTCACTCGTTTCTTCATGTATCGTCTGTAAACCCAACTCAATCCATACATACATTCTTTTATTTAACTCACTGAGGTATTCAATGGTTTCATCGGGCAAACAATCCGGTCTAGTTGCAATCATGATTCCAACTACCCCTTCTTCATTTACTACTTGTTCAAAGCGGTGTCGAAGAACATCTACTGGTGCATGTGTATTTGTAAAGTTTTGAAAATAAGCAATATATTTCGTGCTCTTAGGCCATTTTTTATGCATCATCTCTATACCTTTTCTTAATTGAATAGGTAAAGGGTCCACTCTACTTTGAGCAAAATCGCCCGATCCAGAGACACTACAAAATGTGCAGCCACCATGTGCCACCGTTCCATCTCGATTTGGACAATCAAACCCTCCATCTATCGCTACTTTAAAAACTTTTTCTCCAAACGTTTCTTTTAAATGTTCACTCCATGTATAATAACTTTTCTGTTGTTGCATAGCTATTTCATCTCCTCGTGAAAATAGTAACATTTAAATTTTGATTTGGATATCTCTTTTAAAATTTATTCATCTCAAAAAAATAACCACTCCCTTTAAATAGGAGTGGTTAAGACTAACTAAAATAGAAAGGATAGCATCGCTAAAATTGCTATTCCACCTTTCATCAAGATGATTTTTTTACTACCAGTAAAACTACCATATTCATACTAGTTTTTCTATTAATCTATTTGAATTCAGTTATTTTTTCAGGAGCAAAACGAACGGATTCGAACGTTTCCCCAGCTGCTTTCCCAATAGATAGAATCATAACAGGTACGTATCTTTCTTTATCAATTCCAACCGCATCAGCTATCTGATCTGCTTCAAAACCACCAATTGGATTTGTATCATAACCATGTGCACGGGCTACTAGCATTAATTGCATCGCAGCTAAACTAGAATCAATTTTTACAATGTCACTCATTTCTTTTTCCGTGAAGCTCTTGTAATAAGGAACAATAGCTGATACTTGTGCATCTCTCACTTCTACTGGCATTTTCCCTTGCTCTACTGCAGAGTCAAAAATTTCTTCTGTGTATTCATAACAGTGCATATCTCCAAAGATTAAAATCATTGCAGATGAAGTATCATTTTGAACCGTATTAAAACGGATCAAAGGTTTTAGTTTTGCTTTTACTTCATCACTTTCAGCAATTACAAAACGCCATGGTTGTAAGTTTACTGAAGAAGGTGCTTTTGTAGCTTCCGCAATCATTTCTAACATTTCTTCCTTACTAATCTTATAATTTTCATCGTACGCACGTACAGATCTTCTCCCAAATGTAATATCTGAGAAATCATTATTTATTATTTTGCTAGTCATTGTAACATCCTCTTTCTTTTTAAATAATTAGTATAATTTTTTCAGTAGATTTAATAATTGATGAGCCTCTTCATCGCTAATTGAAGGGTGTAACAATGTTTTTTTCAACCTATGCTCTTTCTCACAGGCATCCAGTCCATTCTTTGCTTTATCGGACAATTCAACAAAAATTTCTCTATTATTGTCTACATTCCGATTTCGATGAACAAAGTCGTTTTCCTCTAAAATTTTTAAATGACGAGTAATAGCGGCTCCATCAATTTTCATTTCTACTTGAATTTGGTTTTGAGAACAAATTCCTTTTTCTTTCAAAAACATCAACATTTCATAGCGTGTTAAACTAAACCCTGTTTCTTGTTCAAATAATGTATTTGCTTTTTGATTGGTTAATTTAATTTGATATAGCAAATTACTTATCTCTCTTAAGTTCATATTCGGCTTCCTTTCACACACTTGATGAGTCAATGGTTGATTGGTCAATCATACAACGGTCTACTTATTTTGTAAAGAACTTTGCTCATATTATTTAAAATAAAAAACTCCAGAAAAGTAGATCTTATGGATCTACTTTCTGGAAGCTATTCTCTTGTATACGAGAAGAATCACCTTTTCATAGGTAGGCCTACTAACTCTCAACAACTTCTTCTTTTAAATTTTGTTTCAATTAGTAAAGCTGAATAGATCCGCCATCAACCATAATTGTTTGTCCGGTTACATAACTACTCATATCACTGGCTAAAAATGCAGCTACTTGTCCAATATCTTTTTGTGGATCTCCTAAACGTTGTAAAGGAATCTCATTCACCATACTTTGATAAGCTTCTGGATGGTCTTGTTTCCAGTTTTCTACTCCTTCTGTCTCAGCTATAGGAGAGATGATATTTACTCGAATACCATCCGGTGCCCATTCATTTGCAACAACACGAGAAAGTCCACGAATTGCTTCTTTAGCTGCTGCATAAGAGGCTTGTTTGGCCATGCCCTTCATTGCTGAACCAGAAGCAAAATTAATTACCGAACCTTTAGATTTCTTTAATTCTTCATAACAGGCTCTCATCAAATAAGTTGTTGCTGCAAATCCTGTATGAAAGGATAATTCAAACATTTCCTTAGTTGTATCCATGAAATTCGCTTGACGAGATGCATGGGCATTATTGATTAAAACATCAATTTTTCCAAACTTTTCTACGACTATTTCTTTGATTTCTTCGGCACTTTTTTCTATAGAAATATCTTTTTTCATGAAAATAGCCTTTACTCCTGTATCCTCTAATTCTTTAACAAGAGCCTGACCACTTTCTTCATTTATATCTACAATCGCTATATTCGCTCCTGCTGTAGCCATCGCACGAGATATTCCCGCTCCAATTCCTCCTGCACCACCCGTTATAATTACTACTTTATCTTTTAATAACATCTATATCAGATCCTTCTTTTTATTTTTACAAAGTAAACCTTTACATTCATCTTCATCATAGCACTTCAAAATATGATAGGAAAGCAGACCGATTTGGAGAATTGAAAATGTTTATTTACCTGTATTCTAATTCTATAAAAAAAGCAGAAAAAATAGGCTTTATCCTACTTTTCCTACTTTTCCTACTTTTCCTACTTTCAAATTACTGTTTTATTTCCACCTTGTCGTTGCGCGGCTAATAGCTTTTCTGCCGTTTCTTCAATTAGTTCACTTGCTGTTTTTGTGGGACAATAAGTAGAAATTCCAGCACTTACAACTAACTTTTTAGAAATTGATAAGAATGAGTGCTGTGCTTTTTTACGTAGGGTCTCTGACAACACTTCAGCTTCTTCTAGGGATATATGTTCCAACACGAGCATAAAAATATTATCTCGGTAACGTCCTGCAGCAGACTCTTTATTAATTGATGAAGCTATCAAATCTCCCATTTCTTTTAGGTTTTCATCATTCATTATGGAACTAAAACCTTCTTCATATTGAGAGATTGTATCCACTCTTAAAAACATTAAAGAAAATCTTTGGTTGGTTTCTTTTGATTTATTTATTCGTTTCCCTAATTCCAATAAAATAGCTGGTCGAGTATATAAAGAAGTTAAAGAATCGATTTTTATTTTTATTTTTAACGTTGTATTTTTAAGCATTAATTGATCTCGTTCTGCTTCTTCTTCGGTAACGTCAAAGACAATTCCTTTTAAGAAGAGTGGATTGCCTTTCTCATCACGTTCTGTTACTTTTCCGCGGTCTCGATAAACCTTCCAAGAGCCATCAATTGCTTGAATACGATATTTCACTTCCCATACAGGGGTTTCACCAGAGAGATGTTTTTGCATTTGATCCATCACTGATTCATATTCATCTTCATGGATTTTTTCAGTAAAAAATTGGAACGGCACTTTTTCTGGTAAGTCTTCTTTTAAATATCCAAGTGTGGTTGCTTTTAAGGGGTTAAAGGTTACTTCATTTGTTGTGAAATCCCAAAACCACTGTCCTAAGTTTCCCGTCCATCCAAATTCTAATTTTTCAGTTTCTTGAAAGGTAAGTAGTAATTCTCTATGGAGCCTCTTTAATGATTCTAATTCTTTTATTAACTTTTCTTTTGTGTAGGTTTCATAATCATTCATAAAAAATGTTCTCCTTTGATTATACTTCTATCGTTCAACTAAGTATAATCAATTTGGGATGGAGATACAACGCTTCTTTACTTCCCGCTAAGACTTTATTGTATTCCAATTATTTTATATTTCCGACAATTAACTGATCGGTTTCTTTAAAGAGTTGATGTGCTAATCCTTCATCTTTTCCAAGTCCTTTTACTGAAGCTGGTTTCCTATCAATAAAAAATTTCCCTGTTATTCCCTTTACTTCTTGGCTTGTTGCTAAGTATATAGACGTTTGGGCTCCTTCTTCTGGTGTTTTAAAAAAAGGCCTTAAAAATTTATAAACTATTTTCCCAAACCCCGTTTCTCGATTAACTCCCATACTTGTTGCAACTGCTCCTGGATGAAGGACATTCACTGTAATACTTGTATCTACTAATCTTTTCGATAGTTCTTTCGCAAATAAAAGGGTCATCAATTTCGATCGTCCATAGTTCCCAGCAATAGAGAAACGGCTTTCTGGATAAAGATCTGATAAATCAAAACGAACCATCTTATATGCATTAGATGAAACAACGACAATACGTGCTTGCTCTGCTTTTTTTAAAAGAGGTAATAATAATTTCGTCAAATAAAAATGCCCGATATAGTTTACACCTACCATTTTTTCAAAACCATCTATTGTATATTCCTTTTTTAAAGAAAATACACCCGCATTATTTACTAACACATCAATCACAGAATATTTATTAATCAGTTCTTCTGCTGCTTGTTGAATACTTTTTAAAGAAGCAAGATCAACTACGATTAATTCTACTTGCTTATTTTTGGTCTTTTTAATAATCTCTTTTTGTGCTTGTTCACCTCTTTCTTTTGAACGACAAAGCATAATGACTTGAAAATTTTCTTTTGATAACTGTAATGCTGTTTCGTACCCAATACCGGTATTGGCTCCTGTTACTACTGCAATTTTCATTTTTCATCTCCCTACTTTCTTTTATATAGAAAGGATACCATTTCCAAAGATCAAACATAGCATTCCACTCAATATTATCTTTCCTAAATGGTATACTACTTATAAGAAACACTTAACAGGAGGCATCTATATGTACAACAAACAAATTAATATAACTTATGAATTTTTAATGAGTCTTTTTTTACTCTTTTCAGGTATTCTACTTTTCCAACACGGTAGTATGGCGCTTCAACTTCTTTTTAATTTTGTTGGGATCAGTATGACTGCTACAGGAATTTTAAGTTTGCTTCGGATTTTCATTAAGAAACTAACAAAAAAAGAAAGTCAACTTCCACTTTCTCGTGCGATTGTAGAAATCACAGTGGGTTTGCTCATTCTTTTTTATCCAAACTTACCTATCTCCATCTTTGGATTTATTTGCGGGATTTACTTTATGATTCTTGCCGTTATTCATTTTGTAACCTATACGATCGAACGTCGAAACAAAGTATTATCTCGTTATCGAACGTTATTTCTCACCATCGCTTATTTGATAATCGGCGTCCTTTTAGTTTTTTCTCCTTATTTATATTCTAGTTTCGTGATGAATGTTATTGCTATTTATTTTATTTTTTACGGATTAAGTTTATTGAGCGATGTAGCAAGAGAACTGACTCCTCCTTCAGAAAAACAAAAACTAAAACGAAGAATACGGATTACTTTACCTATATTTATTGAGGCACTCCTTCCTCGAATCGTGCTAAATGATGTAAACTCATTCCTGCAAGTAGATCCGGAACAGAAAACAGATGATGTACCTGATTATCAAGAAAAGAAAGATAACAACGAATATGACTTAGAAATTTTTGTACATATTACAGAAAAAGGATTCGGTGCAATTGGTCATATTGATTTATTTTTTGAAGGTGTCTGTATCGCTTTTGGAAATTACGATGCAGATAGTTTACGATTATTTGATACGATTGGTGATGGGGTTTTATTTGTTACTGAACGTGAGAAGTACATTCCTTTTGCTATTGAACAAGGTCAAAAAACGTTGTTTGGATTTGGCCTTCGTCTAACGGATGCTCAAAAAGAAGCCGTTCGTAGTCGTTTAGATTTGATAAAAGAAGATCTAGTACCATGGAATCCTCCAGCTTATACTGGAAAAGATGATAGCTATTCAGCAAAATTAAATCATGCTGCTCCCACCCGATTCTTTAAATTTAAAAAAGGAACATTTAAGACTTATTTTGTTCTAGGTTCTAACTGCGTAAAACTAGCTGATTTTGTAATTGGTGGAGCGGGGATTGATAAAATGAATGGAATTATTTCTCCAGGAACTTATTTTGACTATTTAAATAAGGAATACGCATCTAATCGGATGCTCGTTGTTTCAAAACAAATCTATAATTAAAAAAGGAAGGAGCGATAGAAATGACTATTTCTTTACGTGCAATAAAAATAGCTTTTGCAACGACGATTGCTATTTTACTAGCACAAACCTTCCAACTAGAATATAGTGTCTCCGCAGGAATTATAGCTATTTTAAGTGTGCTAGATACAAAAAAATCATCCGTTACAATTGCTCTACAAAGGATTGGTTCCACTATTCTTGCTCTAACTTTAGCAACTATTCTTTTTCAATTAATCGGATTTACGATCCTTGTTTTTGGACTCTACCTTTTGATTTATATTCCACTCGCCTATCAACTGAAAGTAGAAGTAGGTATTGCTCCTTGTTCGGTACTTGTCTCCCACTTACTCTTAGAACAAAGTACTTCTGTGGGATGGCTAGCAAATGAGTTGTCCTTAATGATTATTGGTGCAGGAATTGCTATTATATTTAATTTATATATGCCTTCAAAAGAAACTGAATTACTACATGCAAGAGATCAAATTGAAGAAAAAATGAAAAATATTTTAACAGAGTTCAGCCTTATTCTAAAAGAAGGATTTGCAAATGAAAGAGCAGCTCTTTTAATAAAAGAACTGGATTATGATTTGAAAAAAGCAGAGAAAGTAGCTTATACGGAACACAACAACCAATTATTCAGTCGAGAAGAAGATTATATGATTCACTATATTCACATGCGCCAACAGCAAGTAAAAATACTTTCCGAGATGTCGGTTGATTTAAGTGTTTGTTATTTACCTACAAAGCAAAATATGATCTTAGCAAATTTATTTCATCAAACGGCAAATCAACTACATGAGAGTAATCCCGTAGTCGACTTAAGGAAAGACATTCAAGATTTGTTAAATGATTTTAGAAATAGTGACTTACCTAAAACAAGACGAGAATTTGAAAATCGAGCAACACTATTTATTTTATTGAATGATTTCACACGGTTCATCCAAATTAAAAAAGAATTTTTTGAAGAACAAATTAGTAATTAAAATTTAAATAAAAAAAGGCAGATCGTCATCAAGACCATCTGCCTAATATTTTAATCTTTATTCTTTTGAGGATTTTTTATTGTACACAACTATAGCTGCTCCAATAACTAATACCATCATTCCTAGTAATGAATAGATATTTCTTTTTGTTCCAGTTTCAGGTAATGACTCCTCTTTAGAGTTGCTTGGTTTTTCTTTGTCCTCTATTTTACCAGGCTTCTCTGATGATTCTGGTTTCTTATTAGAGCTTGCGTTTGTATCTGACTCGTCATCTAGATCTGCTTCGCCACCTGTATTTGATTTGTCATCTGCATCTGCTCCGCCACCTATATTTGATTCGTCATCTATATCTGCTCCGCCACCTATATTTGATTCGTCATCTGCATCTGCGTCTGTTTCATCTTCTGGATCTGTATCGCCATCTGGGTCTACATCATCTTCTGGGTCAACTGGTATACTTGGCTCTAGTGGTATTAAAGGAATTTCTGCACTTTGTCCTTCAAAGTTAAACACATACCCATTCTCTACTTTTTCAGACGTATATTTTCCATTTGTTTCAGCAAATAGATCTGCAAGTGTTTCTCCATACTCTAAAGCTTTTTCTACACTTCCTTCGTAATCAAACACATAGAATTCGTTATAAATTCCATCTTTGTTTTTTACTTTGAACGTTAATGTATAGATTTCCACTTCTGGTATTTCTATTTCTAACCCTTCAAAATTAAAGATATAACCATTCTCAACTCGTTCATAATTGTAATCTCCATTTACTTCTGCAAACAGAATTGCTAGCGATTCTCCATACTCTAAAGCTGCTTCCTCACTACCTTCATAAATTGCTGTGTAAAATTCATTGTAATCTTCATTTTCGTCTTTTACTTTAAAAGTTAGAGTGTATTTTTCAACTTCTAGTCCTTCAAAGTTAAACACATACCCATTCTCTACTTCCTCATACATATACTCCCCATTTGTTTCAGCAAATAAAACGGCCAGTTTTTCTCCATATGCTAAAGCTGTCTCTTCCTTAGCTTCGTAATCTACTACATAAAATTCATTATAAATTCCATTTTTGTCTTTTACTCTAAATGTTAGTGTAGAATATTCTACTTCAGGTACTTGATTTTCTAATGCTTCGAAATTGAATACGAAGCCATTATCTGCTGTTTCATAGATATAATCCCCATAAATTTCAGCAAATTTAACTGCTAATTTTTCTCCATAATCAAGTGCTGTTTCTTCATTACCTTCATAATTTACTACATAGAATTCATTGTAAACATCACTCTCATCTTTTACTTTGAACGTTAACGTATAGAGTTCCACTTCAGGGGTTTCTATTTCTAATCCTTCAAAATTGAATACAAAACCATTCTCTACTGCTTTATACGTATATTCTCCATAGAGTGCAACAAATTCAGTTGCTAGACTTTCACCGTACTCTAAAGCTGTTTCTTCATTACTTTCATAGTCTGTCGTGTGGAATTCATTATAAACTCCATCCTCATCCTTTACTTTGAATGTAAGTGTATAAACTTCCACTTCAGGTACTTCTATTTCTAAACCTTCAAAGTTAAATACAAAACCATTATCTACTGCTTCATAGGTATATTCCCCATATTTATCAGCAAATTTGGCTGCTAGACCTTCTCCATGCTCTAAAGCTGCCTCTTCACTACCTTCATAGTCAGCTGTATGGAATTCATTGTAGGTATCATTTTCGTCTTTTACTTTGAATGTTAGCGTATAGTTTTTTGCTTCTGGTGTTCCTTCTCCTGGTTCTTCTGAAGGATCAGCATTCCATATGCTAAGTTTTGCACTATTACCAGACTCTATCGAGTTAAGTTTTAAGTAACCATTTGATGCTTCTTCATCAATTAAAATGAAGGTTACTTGATCCCCATTAAACTCTTCGTTCAGCACTTCTGAAGCATCCAATGTATATTCTGTTGCTCCTGCCGCTAAAAAGTCGATATTACCAACCTTTGTTCCTCCAACTGAAGTAATCCAATCTAAAACATCGGTATTTCCTTTGTTTTCCGTTACTCTTGAATCATTATTCAACCCTTCTATACTTTCCCAAGTAATATCTGCTGGTAATGATTGATTGGTGGCATACACTGCTACTGATATATCTTGATCTAAACTTGCCAAGGATAGTCCTAGCTTTCCTGCTTTGATAGACTCAGAATTCATTAAGTCAAATTCAATAATAGGCATTCTAATTGTTGTTTGCCCACCACTAGTTTTTAAGTCTAACGTTTTCTTTGCATTATAGGTTTCTGAATTTCCAACTTTTGATGATAATTCAATATATGTATCTTGAGTTGCATCCACTTCTTCATCAGCTACACCAAGATTTCCTTCTTCACTTTCATCTTCGTCACTTCCACCTACCGTATCCCAAATGTTTAACGTAGGTGCGTATTCTTCTTCCATCGAATAAAGTTTTAAATATGTATTTACTCCTGCTTCATCTAACAGAATAAAAGTAATATTTTCTTCTTCCAAATCTTTGTTTACAAATTTGGAAACATTCATTTTATGTTCCATAATATTTTCATCTAATGCAAATTCCATTTCTCCAACTTTTTCTGCCTGGATGGATTTTAGCCAGTCTAAAACATCAGTATTTCCTTTATTTATTCTTGAATCTACACCTAATCCTTCTGTGTTCGCCCATGTAATATCTTCAGGTAATACTTCAGTTGTTGCATATACACTAATGGTTGTATCTTGTTTATCTAAACTTTTTTTAGATAGTACAAGTTCTGCTGAAGCTACGTCTTTATCATAATTAGCTACATTAAATTGAATGATTGGCATACGAATATACTTCTGTGAACCACTTGTTTTCAGCTCTAATTGATTGCTTGAATTTTTTGGTTCAGAGTTCGCAACGGGTTGCTTGACTCCGTCTGTATCTTCTTCTTCAGTCAACTCAATAAACGTATCCATTACCGCATTGATTGTTCCTGTTGGATCTGTTTCAGGAAGTTCGATTTCTTTTTCTGGCTCTGTCGGTACGTTGTCATAATCATGTTCTAGAGTAACACCAAAAATAACTACTTCACCATATGCACCTTTTATGTCGCCTTTTGAAAGATTTGATTGCGTATACATACCTGCTTTGAAATAATTTCCATGTTTTTCTACAGGATATTCGACCTTTAACTCACCGTTGTAGTAAACGTAAACAATATTGTTCATTGCTTCAATTTTAACTTGGAAGCGAGTTCCTAATTGATAGTTTGATTCTAATGTACCAAGATCGACACCTTCTGCTTGAACAAACAATCTTTCAGCTTCCAAACGAATCATAACCACATCATCATCCGCATCATGAATTTGTCCAACCGTTACTTCATTTTTAACTGCTGGTAAAGAGGTAACCATCTGATCAATCACCATAGTATGTTTACCTTCTGCAGTTGACCAATCAGCATGCTCTGTTCCTCCGTTTTTCATTTCACGAAGTTCCGTTCTTGGATAATTAGAGTTAGGCGTTGTAGCTCCATCTACTGGTGCATTAAAGACAACTCCCGTTTGTTCTGCATTCACATAATAGAAATCTTCATCAAAGAACTCTTCCAGTTCTGGTTGTTTAACTTCTACTGGTTTGGTACCGCTCTCATCATATCTTGCAGTATTTATTTTCCAATTTGTTAAATCAAGAATCTCTGTAGGAAGCATGCTTTCTTTATAATCTTTTGTTCTCGTATCAACTATTTTCTGATCAGAAATATTTGTAAATGTATTATTATCATATTCTATCTTTCTACCAGAAGATATATAAACACCATTTGTATTATTATCAAATGTATTGTCTTCTATAATGATGTCATATGGAATACCAAAACCACGCGCTTGTTGCCCTGTAGCAGCTGTTCCGTTATCGTAATCCATATAAACAGAATAGAAACCTGCTGATTGATTATCTTTAATTGTATTGCCTGTTACACGCGTTCCGGGTGCATTCTGTAAATAAATTCCTTTTGCATTAGGGACTGTTGATCCTATTATCGTATTATTTTCAATAATGGTATCTTCTGTACCTAAGTGAATTTTTATCCCTTCACGAGAATTAGAAATCGTATTATCATGGATATAATTTCCTGGACCTGATTTATCATGGGTCGCTCCAGTATTTCCTGCTGCAATTCCAGCACCTGTCTTTATATCTTTAATCGTGTTTCCATAAATTTCATTTAAATACTCATCTTCACCATGGATATCAATTGCATCCAATTTTGTTTCCGTTAGCACATTATTATAAATAGCATTATTGTGGGTATAATATTGTAGAATTACGCCGTGACGTAAGTAAGGTCCTATGAATTGACTATTTTTAACCACATTATGCTTGGAATCATTGCTAAATCCTGTACGATCTCTGTTATTACCTGCGCCTTGAATCGATACTCCGTATCCAGCTCCAACGCCACCAAGGTCCATCGCATTCTGGAAAATTGCTGCATCAATAACAACATCAGAACTATTCTCAACACGAATCCCCATCGTTTGATATTTTTCAATAAGTACATTTTTAATCAAAATATTTTTTGAAGGTTTATTTAATTGAATACCTGTATCTAAATCTAGATACCCTTCCCTATCTCTAATCCGGATGGGAACTTTCAATCCATCAGCATTTGGATTATTAACTGTATGATCCACTTCATAGTCTACAACTAAATCTGCCGTAATCGTTATATCTGAAATAACAACATCTTCTACACCCAACATCAGAATAAGCATATCATTATATCCAGAATCGGATGGTGTAGCCATAAAAATAGTTCCTTCACGACTTTCTCCACGAAGATTTACTCCATCTTTCATTTTTAAATATTCAACAATGGTATACGTTCCATTAGGAAAATATAGTTCTGTTCCTACTTCAGCCTCGTCAATCAATTTTTGGATTGCAGTACTTTGATCATTTTCAGAAGTATCTACACCATTTTTTGTAACATCAATCGTTGTCGTTGCTACATTAGCTACTGGCTCTGCATGATCCGAACCATCTGCATTTACAAGTCCAGGTTGTGTATAAGTCAAAGCAGATCTTTGCTCTTGTTCAATATTTAAAGTTGGATCTAAAGGATCACTGTCATTTCCATAAATATGGAAGTCAAAAATACTAATCCAATCTCCAGAACCTTTTGATTCATCATAAAATTCATAACCATATCCTGTAAATCTAACATAACGAGCAGTTGTATCTTTAACATCAAATCCAACCAAATCGTTTGTAGCTTTTTCTTCAGGAGTAGATGTTTGATCGAGTAGTTTCACCCATTCTTTTTTATCATTAGATACTTCAATATCAAAGATGGTACGTCTTACATCTCCATTATTAAACGAGATACCGACCTTTGCCACATTCTTTTCTTCTCCAAGGTCATAAACAGCCCATTGGGGTTCTTTATCTGCTTTAGAAGCCCATCTTGTACTACTAATATTATCTAGTGTATTTTCAATAACGTTTCCATCATCGCCACTTGCCCAAACATCAACAATATCATAGCGTTTCTTATTTTCTTCCCCATGAACTAAAGCAGCAAAATTAAATGAACTCAGCATCAACATTAAAACAAGTAAAACCCTTCCAATCTTTTGCCTCATTTTTTCTCCTCCATTAATTTTTTATTGTTGGTATCCAAACAATAAATGTATATTTCATTGCAAATACGCAAATGATTTGCAAATACGCAAATACAATGATTACTCTATCATTTCTACTTCAGAAGTGCAAGCCCTTTCATTTCATTTTTTTCAAAATACTTCTAAAACAATTATCTATAAGTTATACTCTTCATTTTTATATAGTGTGGGATAAACTCAACGATTATTGACTTAGCGTTCTTTTAAGTTGATTTCTCGTAAAATAATCAACATTTCAAAAAAATTACTATATATCATTCAGACAAGAGGTTATCTTTCTTGCTGTGGACAGGCTGTAATAGATACTAATCAATCCTCAGATTCGATGGAAAGTAATCAGAAGAAAAATATAATTATGTACAAAGGAACACTAGATTCTCAAAATAAAACAAGATGTAAGCTGCTGTTTTAGCAACTTACATCTTGTAGACTGTGAATTTTTCTGAAGCTTCTATAGTATCAGTAGCACCTTCCATACGATCAGTTCAAACCTCCATTTTATTTCCTACTTTATAAGTAGGAGTCTCGGCTATTTTTGATTCTTCCGGAATATCGCTTAATTCGTCATTAATAGAACAAGCAGCTATCAAAGTGACCGCAGATAAGCTCAACAGACTTGCAACTTTTTTTAACTATTCTAATTTTAAATTCTCAACCATATTTCTTTTGATGGGCTTTTTTAAGCTTCAAATAATCTTCATCTTCCCTTACTGTTTTCCATTTGATCATGAAAATAGCAGCTGATTCTGCTTTCTCTGGATCAAGTTCGCGTTCCTTTACTTTTCCGTCTTTATCGTACTTTCTACCACTTTTATGATTGGCATAACGACGAGACCGCGTATACCCCATTTGAATAAATTTTCTTGCCATATCCATTCCTACGAAGTCATCCTTTTCTTTATAATCTAAAAACATCTGGTAAATCTTTTCAGATGATTCTTTGGCAATCTCCGGTGTTTTGAAACGCCAATGGGGAAGAATTTCGCTTTTATATGGTTCCACTAATAATACACCCTGTTCTCCTCTACCCACTCGATAAAGTTCAGGACGTTCACGAAAATTGATTGTCTCAAAATCTAAATCATAATCGAAAGCCATTTTTGTTCCTCCTAGCTTGTCAATTCTATAAAAATGAATCATTTGGTTGATGGAAATCCATCACAATTCCAAGTGTCTTTATTTTTCTAAAAACTAATTCGGTCTTTTTAGATTTGTTCTGAGGATTGGTGATAGCTTTCATCAATTTCAACATCTAAATTGAGTTGAGAGAGAATATGCCTGTTAGGGCACATCATAGTGATAACATCATTTTCATCATTTATTGCTGATTCATATGATCATTGAAATTTTTTACCACTAATTGTTCTAATAGACGTACAAAAGTCATCCCATTCTGCTGGGAACATGTTACTGCCATTTTTTCTTTTATTACACTTTTTATAGATGATTTCTACTTCCCATTGTGTGCCATCTAACACATCAGGATCATCATATCTTCTTTTCCAATTAAGCAAATCCACCATTTTCAAATCGCTTATAAATAGTGAAAGGTTTGACTGTGACAATTGTTTTTCTATCAATTCATTCTCTAAACTGTGTTTCCACACTAACGTTCTATCTTGAAAATCGACTGTCACTTCACAATAACCACCAAAGAACCCACCGGCAGATGTTCGTAATCCTATGATTTCATTATATGCTGCATCGAGTGCTTCCTTAGCAGTCCACTTTTGGCCACATGTATTACAATGATACTGCGGACTATCTTCTTGTTCCTTTAGAGCTCCAACTGATGGGGAACTATAAATTATTTTTTCAACATCAGGTGAACCGCAATTAAGACACTTTTTATAACTAATAACCATTATGACACCACCTGATTCACTTTCTACCTGCAAAATTTTCTTCACACTTTGTAATTCTTTTTAATTACCTATTCTAATTTAGACATATAAGTAACAGCAAAGTTAAACATTACTTCTCAATCTTCTTTATTGGAAATACCTACATTGTTTAAAAAATAGCTCGCTCTACTTTTTTCCCCCTTATCAAATCCTTCCAGTTAAATTCCGTTTTAAATATTTCTTCAATTTTAATTTTCTTTCCATGTGATTTATAATTTTTTTATTAATCCACCCTAAAACTCAAAACACTCTACATGATGTACTTATGCTATTTCTCGAATAAAAAAAATACACTGATAACCGCTTATAACTATAGGTTTGAGACCCCTTCTGTCAAGTCAAGTTACAATCAGATGATTAGGCTATCTTCAGGTAAATAATATAATTTTCCCTCTTTAACTATTACTTTAACATCTTGTTGAAATAAATCATTTTTTTCTATTTTGTTCATGTTTTCACCCTGAGCAATTTGATTAGTTATAATGCCAACAGTTTCATTTGAAACTGTTTTGAAGTTATAGCTTTCATTTACTAATCCAGGTAGATTATAAATAACTTTATTTAATTTAACCCGTTTTCTACGATTTCTATCAATATCAATACCTAATTCATTTATCTGATTAGAATGCCATTCTTTTAATTTCCTTTGGGCTACTTTTACCTGTTTTGAATATTGACTAGGCAATGCATTACATATCTCTCGTGATACAGAACCAAGGTTTAAGGCATGATTCAAGTCAGCAATTTTGTATAAGACATCCAAAAGTGTATTTTGATAAACAATCCACTTTTGTAATTCTATCAATTCCTTTTCATACTGTTCAAAGTTTAGCTTTCGTTTTTTGAAAAACCATCAATGGTCAAATTAGCTTGTCCCAACAATTCAATACACATCTGCTCCCTATTATCAAGATTGGACAGTTCACGTATTTTCAATTCCTCATTTTCGAGTATATCTACTTGAAAATGAGCCGTCTTTTGGACCTGAGTCACTAGGGCAAAAACCTTGCTTCTGTATTCATTATCTTGAAAATCAACAATTTTAGTAATACCATTGTTTATTTCTTTTAGTTCAGCATTAATTTGTTCCATATAATATTGTCCAACAACCATTGCCCCAACACTCATCACAGCATTGGTAACATTAACTCGCGTCATTTTATCAGCAATAGAATTTGCTGGCATCCAATTTGCATTACCTTTAATTCTCCCAGCAATCCTGTGTGAACCTCTAACTGCTCCAGCCATATCACGTGATTTATTAAGTACTGACCCTTTTGGAATTATCGCTTGATAAAGTTCACCACCCGTTTTAACAGCGTCTTTATATTGTTTTGCACTGCCTACATTTGTTAACACCTTTAGTGATTCTGGAACAAGATTAGTAAAATGATTGATTACCCTTTTATCTTTTATTTCTACTAGTCTTACATCATCAACATTCAGTGTGTCGGGAATCAATTCAAATTGTATTTGCTGTGTGGATAATGAATTATATGAAATGACTATTTTATTACCTTCAGTATCATGCATTTCACTTTCGGCAGCTTTGAGATGATCTTTCACCTTTTTAAATATTAATATAGCAGCTAGTAGTGCAATAACTGTTAAACAAATAATTAATATTTCCATACCAATTCACTCCTTTCAGATGTAACCAAGATATCCTCTAAAACCTCATCACACTTTAACCATACTTACTTTTCCACCCTATACATCAATACCACACACTCCACATGTTTTGAGATGAGGGGATAGCTATCAAATAAAACTTACCAAAATATTCTTCTATCAGAAGTCATATGCGGGAATATATCCACTGTAGGCTTAGGTATGTGGGAACATATCCAAGATGACGTCTAGACAAAGTGTTTTAATAACATGCTAAGATACGTGTGGTCTTTCGAATTAATTATGCGTTCTTTAAGTATTTTCAATATGTTGTTACGCATATATTTATTTTCAGATATCTTCATAAGCAAATCATCTGAATAGCGTTTGAGCCACACTGGATCAAACTTGGCATAGTCAAAGCCATCGGGGTCAATAAACATATCGTATTCGTCTACTACACCTTTGTATTCTTCTAGTTCTTTGTTTTTCAGCTCTCCCATAAAAAACTGTGATGCTAATTCTACCAAATAATCGCCAGTTGTGAGTACAGTTACCCCTTTTTCTGTATTGCTTTTTATTTCTGAAATTCTATCTGACACATAACTAACTACAATGCTATCATATTCTGTAATGCTATTAATATCATTTGCTCTTAGACAATCAATTACATCTTTTATATTTGATATATTCTTGTTGTCAAATAAATACTTTCTTGATTCTGGTGTTAATATTTTTGATAATTTATATAAATAATCAATCTCCTTTGTTGATTCTTTATTTATCGCAATAGCATATTTTGATAAGTTCTCTGAAACATAATTGGGGTAATACTGATGGATTAGCAAAGCAAAATTGTGTGAAAAGAGATTATTTGAGGTCATTTCAGAATAATCAATATCTATGCGATTTCGAGCTTCTTTTAGTAAGAAACTTTCAATTAATTGAATAGCTTCTTCAGGCAAACTATTGTTTCTAGTTAATCTCTCACACCATAGGTATTTCTGCCCGTTATCAAGCTCTCTATTAGGTATCAAATAAATAATTGCCTTTATCAATTTTGTTATGCATTGAGGAGATAAAGATACATACTTTGCGAAGTAAACAGCAGATTTAATTTCATTAATAAAGAAATTATAAAAAAGGATATTCATACGTAATGTATCTTCTGTGTAATGATCTTCCATCTCACGGACAAGCCTTAATAAGTATTCTTCAATTTTATCTACTTCCTTAAAAGATATTCTACTAATATCACATGCTCTTTCAATATATTTAATATCATCCACATTGAATGTTTTTGCAATAATTATAAAATCGAAATAATCAATATAGAACCCAGAGCGGTTAATCATTTCTAAAAACCCAAAATTATCTACATCCCGGGTTAAATCGTATTCCGCTTTTTCAAATTGCAATATTATCGCACTCTTAACATACTTTTTAAATTCACCAAAAGATGTACTCCATAAATGATTATCAAATAGAAATCTTATAGTTTCGTAAACTCTTAACATTATTTCATTTTCAGATGTTAATCCAAATGATACAGAGCCTTTGTTTATTGCGTTTCTTACTTTATTTGTTAATTCGAACAGTTTAACAGTATCGTCATATAAGAATTTACTATCACCTAAAAACTCCAATATCCTGTAGTCATCTTGAAATTCATTTGGCATACTTAAAAATAAATCATTTAGATTAAAATTCTTTAATTCACTTTCTATCTGCTCTATAAACTGCTGAGAAAATGGTTGATAATGAACTCCATATGTTAATATACCAATTGTATCCATGTGTCTCTTGGTTTGTTTTATTGATTGATACAGGTGATATCGATTAATTTGGGACAAATAGTAAATCCATAGATTATTACTTTCAATAGTACGAGATATTATTTTTGAATATAATTTATATGATTCTTCCCATTCTCCTAAACACGCTAAGTAAAAAGCTTTCTTGTAATGGAATTCAGCACCATCTTTATCTGAATCTATTGATTGATCCACCTCATCAAAGTTTGCATGGAAAATTGGATTTGTTACGCTATTTATTATGCTAATGCTTTTTGTTTCAATTTCATTAGCCATTCCTAAGATATTATTTTTTGAGAAAAATTCTAAAATTGCATTATATTTTTCACGTGTGTCTTCATTAATCCCTTCATTTGATTTGATCTGTATGTTATAAAACCTTTCCATATAACCTTCACCAGTTGAACTATTACTTATAATTGAGCCATCTACATTAAAGAAATAATCATTATCAAAAACATATTTCAAATCAGTTTTCCTTATGCTTTTTAAAGCAAATAAAGGTTGAACCTTTTTATAAAGTAACTCAATAATTTCACTATCTTCCAAACTTACAGTATTATTTCTATAATCAACTAAAACATCCATAACAGCATTGTAACGCTTTAAATATTCATCACCTTTCGATTTTATCAGAGATGCTGAATCAATTATTCTTAATCCCTTATTCTTAAAATACTTTGCATCGCTATCTTTGATAGGTTCTTGATCAGTGCGAATGAAGAAAGGTTTGTTATAACCATCTTTCTGTAATTGTTTTACCCAGTTGAGCAGTAAATTTATATTGTAGTCACCTAACCCATAACCAATAAATACTATTGTATGAGTTGCCATTATTGTCTTCATCAAATTACTTATTAAAGGATAGTTCTGGTCATAGCTCATATAATCGCTTTCCTTTAAAACCACATTATCCGCATTAAAACCACGACTAAAATCCCCATGTACCTTTACTAAATATCGGGATGAAGTAGCGCCAGAAACGTCCTTTTCAGCACTAATTTTTGTGTAATACTTTCCTCTTTGCCAACATGTCTTTTCTAATAGATCATCATAGTTTGTTGTTATTATATGAGCTGGATTCAAAGATAATATTTTATAATGGACTGAATTTGGTTTCTTTTGTACATCAAATATTTCCTTTAAAATTTTATCATACTGATCCTTTTCGTGTTCTTCCAATACATCGTAGAATATTTGCGGTATTCGTAAGTAATCGTCTGATGTTAATACACCTTCTCGTTCTTTTCCATATAGTCTTTTATAGAAAACATCAACTAGCTCTGCCCATCTCGGATAACCTGACAGGGTAGAGACTCCTGCTCCTACAAAAAATACAAGTTTACCTTGCCTTGAGGCTTTATTTATTTCATCTATGTATTGTTTCATTTTCATAAGCACACCACCCTAAGTTAATTAAATTTAAGTTATTCATCCGATAATGCTGTCATACTATTTGTCACCAAAAGCATACCGTTTTACCGCATCAAAGCCACTTATACTCATCATCCTCCTCAGCATAATTAATACCAAATAATCTCTGGAACTTATTGAAGTTATATGGGTATGAGTTATCTCCATCAAACCTTACTGTTTTATGACCATTGCTGTATTCAAATTCTAGCTCCCACTGAGTTCCATCAAGTACTATGTATCCGAATCGCTTAGCTGTATAATGTCTTCGCCACTCACCGATGTGAAGTTCCTTAAGTACCGCAATGATAGTATCCTTTATAAATGGCTCCTTGTTATCATTCAACAATACAAGTGGGTCTTCATCCTCCCATAATTTTGTATAGGCTTTCAATCCATTTGTTAGTTCTACAACATAGCTCCGGTAGCCACCAAAGAAGCCTCCGATGCTAAAGGTAATTTTGCAGATTGCATCTATATTCGCATCAAAGTCAGCAGCTTTTTGTTCTGATTTTGATAAGGTATAAGTTCCATCAGCCTCGGCATAGGCTTGTCTGGCTCTTTCTAGGTATTCACGAGTCCAGTGAAGTCGTGTATCTTCACTCGGATGCACGATTTCTTTAATGCCATATTCCGGGTCTTCCATTGTATTTTTGAGGCGGCCTATTTCTTGCTTAAGCCCCCGAATCGTGGTCATTATCTGTTCTCTAGTCTTCCCTTTAAGGTACTCTTCATAGTAACTTTCCGGACTAATCATCATATTAAGCCGCCTTCTTCACTCGTTACCCGTCTTTATTTCATCACCATCAGGTAAAATAAATACCTGCTCAAACTTGACGCCAAACACATCAGCGATGGCCTTCAATTTATCCAAGGATACTGTCTCCCGCTTTAATTTCTTGTTGAAATTCTGTGGAGTTTGACCAATACGTCTAGCAAGTTCGGAAACGCTTATATTCATTCGCTCACACAGATCTTTAATCATTTCTGCCGTAGTCATACAGCACCTCCAAGTTTACGCTACCAATATTATAAACCATTTGGTTGATAATATTGGTAGTTATAAAAAAATATTATAATCAATAGGAAAAAGAAAACCCACAACTCTACAGTAGAGTTGTGGGCTACTTACATCTCTTTTTTATATTTCCATTTCAATTCCAGATTTAAAGGCTATGATGAAGTGGTCTTCATAGACTGTCACGTTCTGGATTAACTTCCTCACAAGCTTATCATCATATTCTAGAGTACGGAATTTGTACTTTCTGATAAATTCTATCAACTCATTGATTCGTTCATTCTCACCACTGAGGGAGGCATCTTCTACTAAAAGATTCTGACGCTTGTCTCGCAGTTCATCAATCTTATCTGCTAGGTATTCATATTCTTGACCCTTATTAGCCACCTTGATTAGTTCTTTTTGTTTTTCTTCAAGCAAGGTATTAATCTCTGAAATTTGATACTCTGTGCTGTCACCGATTACTGCATGGATGTTCTCTTCCAGTGTTTTTATCATGTTATTGCCGCCAGCAAGTACTTTATTAATTGCGATCATCACAGCTTCATATAGCTCTTCTTCCTTTACAGTTCTGTTCTTACATGTTTCAGGACCCTGTTCGATTCTTGTCAAGCATCGCCAGACGAATTCTTTTCTACCGTGAATATTCCAGTAAACTTTTCTGTAAATATCGCTACAGTTGCTTATTTTCTATATTTCAGTATTCTCTGTCTCCTTTTGTATCATATATTCTTCACGAATTTGAGACAGAGTTTTGCCAGTTTCTTTGTGCACAGCAAAAACATAAGTCTGAACGCTAGACCATCCATAGATTTCTTTTAACCATGCCTGCATCGACTTTTCTTCACCATTGACCATTACATTACCATTTGATAGAAGCCTTCCTTCATCTTCTCTACCTTTAGCAACAATGACGTCTCCTTCTTTAACAACGCCCCATTCAAGCATTAAGTCAATTTTAGGCAGTGATCTCCGTGTGATTTTCTTATCTCCAGTTACTGTTGTGACAGCCGACTTGTCCATCAAGTTCACATAATAATCATCGTAATTAGTAACCGGAAGTAGCTTTTCTACATAGAAAAATATATCTTCATTCAGCCTGTACGGAGTTAATCTATAGCAACTCATGTCAACATTATTACTATTAAGCCACGCAACTGCCGACAATGTCTGCTCATCAAAATCAGACGCCACCAAGATGATCCTTTGCTTTTCATTAAAGTTCTTCTGTGCATCATTCACCCGAAGGAACTCATTTAACTTACGAATACCAAGTTCAAATGAGGTTAACTCTCCCGGTTCAAACTCACTTCTATATTTTTCAATGTATGGAGCGTAAACTTTTTTCACTAAATTATCGATTTTATCTATTGTTGCATAACTAGCTGCATATCTTATTGCTTGAAATTCAAAAGCTTCTTTGCGATGTTCAATATCTTTTCGGTCCCTCTTAATTTCAATTAGTACAATATTTCCGTTGTTATCGACTGCGGTCAAATCACTTCTTCCATTCTTCTCATTTCTGACTTGTCTACCGACAATGAGCATAGATTCTTCTTCATCACAGATCATATCAATACTGTTTCTTAAAACTTCCTCTATATCATTTTCAGTCATATTCAGTTCTGAAAAAGTGACCGGCTCAATCCTTGCAGCTTGTTTCCTCTTAATACTGTACATATCTCAACCTCCCTAAAGTTCCATTTCATTCAGTAATTCCCTAAGTTTTTTAAGCTCTTCTGCACTTAAGGTTACACCCTTGCCCATTTTCTCATGTTCTGGTGCCCAATCTCTGATGTCATATTTGGGTTCCCTGTCATTCCAGCTGATTAAATTCAGTTCCTTTGACCATCCTTTATTGTTTTCGGATAGAGCACCCACAGTTTCTTTGATTTCGTATTTTATATCTGCCATCTAAAATCAATCCTTTCATCAGTCAATTGTAAATTCCCTAGGTTCTTCTGCAACTCTGTCTGACCAAATAACTTCTTCATACACATTTCCAGCCATTTTCTCCGCTTGTCGCATGACGATCATCATCGCCTTTAATGCTTGATTTGGTGGATAATCATACTTCCTAAGAAGCCTTTTAATCACCCGTCTCATGCTCGCTCGTGCGCTTTTACGAACACTCCAATCAATTGTGATATTGTCTCGTATAGCTAAAGTTAATTCATGAGCGATTTTCTTAAGCGTTTCATCTTCCATGAGTTCTTTTACGATATCATCTGCGGTTAGTGCATCATAAAAAGCGATTTCATCGTCACTTAGACCCAGTTCTGCCTCTTCCTCACGCATTTTTTTAATGTCATGGGCCATTCGTATAAGCTCTTCAATGACTTCAGCATTTGTAAGTGCTTGATTTCGATACTTGTTTAGAGCCTTCGTCAGCCTTTCAGAGAATTTTTCCGATTTTACAAGGTTTCGTTTTTCCATGGTTTTGATGTTGCCTTCTAATAGTTTCTTCAGCATTTCCACTGCTAAGTTTTTCTGCTTCATTTCCTGAACTTCTTTTAAGAACTCTTCAGAGAGGATGGAGATCTCCGGTCTTTTGATTCCCATTACATCAAAAACATCAATCACATCTTCTGAAATGATAGATCGTTCCAACATTTGATGGAGTCTTGCTTCAATTTCTCTTTTTGATAACGGTATTTTGTCCTTTTCTTTTAGTTTAACAAGGCTGGCTTTCACTGCTTTAAAATAGCTGACTTCAAGAGCCTTTTCTTTCCCCTTATCCGTTGCAGCACATAGAGCATGGGCCTTACCTAGTTCCAGAGCTGTCTTTTTAAATTCCTTTTGGTCCTCTTCTTTCTTCCCAAGAATAAAGTCCATACCACCTACAATGGTACGCATTCTTTCTACTTGAGAATTACCCATATACTTCGAGTAGTCGTACCCATGCATCATGTTACTTAAAATTTCCAGTTTTTCAAGCATAACAGCAACAGCGACGTCCGTATCAATACCAGTATTTTGACGATCCGTATTGGTGTATTGTTTTAGTGCGCTCTTTAAGCTTTCTAAAATCCCGATATAGTCAACTACAACACCGCCAGATTTTTCCTTAAAGACGCGATTCACTCTTGCAATGGCTTGCATCAAGTTATGTCCCTTCATCGGCTTATCGATATACATAGTATGCATAGAGGGAACATCAAAACCGGTAAGCCACATATCTCTCACAATGACTATTTTAAGTTCATCACTATTATCTTTCATCCGTTTCGCAAGCAAGTCTCTTCGCTGTTTACCGCCTAAATGTTTCTGAATCTTTTCATTATCTGCTGCGCTACCAGTCATAACAACTTTGATTTTCCCTTTATCAATATCATCATGATGCCAATCAGGTCTCAGTGCTGTTATCGCCTCATAAAGATCAACACAGATTCTGCGACTCATGCAGACAACCATAGCCTTGCCATCGATACTCTTCGCTTTTTCTTCGTAGTGATTTACTATATCTTCGGCAAGCTTTTTGACTCTGTTTGGAGAACCCACAATGGATTCCATTCTGGACCATTTGGCTCTATTTTTATCCTTCTCAAATTCTTCTTGACCTTCTGTGATTTCTTCAAATTCATCATCAATTTTTGTCAGCTCTTCTTCATCTGTTTCAAGTTTAATGATACGGTTTTCATAATAAATTCGAACCGTTGCCTCATCTTCTACCGCCTGGGTCATGTCATATGTATCAATGGTATGCCCAAATATGGCTACCGTCGATCGATCTTCCAGATCAATCGGTGTCCCTGTAAAACCTATAAAAGAGGCATTGGGTAGTGCATCTCTGAGGTATTTCGCATAGCCATAGTTCACTTCACCGGTTTTAGCATCTACTTTGGCCTCTAATCCATATTGGCTTCTGTGGGCTTCATCAGCAATGATGATGACATTCTTACGGTCTGAGAGTACTGGCATCTCGCCATCTTCTGGTTTGAATTTTTGAATGGTCGTAAAGATAATTCCACCGGACTCTCGATCATTCAAAAGATCATACAGTCCATTTACTTCAGTGCTATTTCCGTTAGCATAATTCGTTCTCTGGCTATCTGAAAGTTTTCGTACCGTTGCCTGTTTTGGTGTCTGACGCAGAATATCTTTTGATTTGGTGAAGGTTGTAAAGAGCTGATCATCCAGGTCATTTCTATCGGTTATAACCACGATGGTTGGATTGTTCAGTTCTCGCACAAGGCCCCCGGTATAGAACACCATAGAGAAACTCTTCCCAGAACCTTGGGTATGCCAAACAACACCGATTTTGCGATCGCCGTCTTCTTTTGTCGCTTCTTTTGTTTTTTCAATGGCTTTCTTAACAGCAAAGTACTGATGATAGGCTGCCAAGATTTTTATGATGGATTTTTTATCCCCTATTTTCTTGCCTTCAAAATCCTTCTCCGCTTCTTTCGACTCCTGGAAAAGAATGAAGTTTTGAATAATATCTAATAATCTTTCCCTTTGGAACATGCCACCCAACAGCACTTCATACTGAGGCTCAGATAAAGGTGCGATATTTTCCCCATCAACGGTTCTCCAGTTCATAAACCACTCTTCATTGGAAGTAATGGTTCCAGCTTTGGCATTGATTCCATCTGAGATTACACAAAAAGCATTGTAATTAAACAGCGAAGGAATATCTCTCTTATAAGTCTGTATCTGATTATAGGCACCCTCTATCCCTACATTTTCATCGCTGGCAGACTTTAACTCAATGACCACAAGAGGAAGGCCATTCACAAAGACGATAAGATCCGGTCTTCTTTCTTCATTTTCTATAATAGTAAATTGATTGACAACCACAAATTCATTATTACTAATATTTTCAAAATCTATAATATGGGCTCTTTTGGTGCGAATGTTTCCACCTTCATTAAAAGATACCTCTATCCCTTCTGTCATTAACTGATGAAAATAGCGATTGTTTTCTTCCAGCATGGGACTATTGAATGTAATCAGTTGACGATAGGCATCATCCAGTGCTTCCCTTGGAAGATCTCGATTAATCTTAAAGAGTGCGTCTTTCACTCTAGATGATAGGATTACCTCACGATAATCTTTTCGCTCTTCATAATCTCCACCTAAAGAAATGTCTGGACCAAAGGCATACTCATAGCCAAGACTTTCTAAAATTTCAATCGCTGCTTCTTCCAGCATCGCTTCTGTAAAAATTCCATTCACACTACTCATCACTACCACCTCCCAGACAATCTATCATTTCGATTCGCATTTCCAATGCAGTCATTTGATTTATTTCTATTGTTTTATTGATCACCCCGCACCTCCACTTCTCCATTCATCTAACTAATTTTGAATAAATAATTATTTGAACAGCTTTTTAAGCGTCTTGAATACATCAAAAGATGTCCGATTATATACTTTGTTGTACACTGCTTTTTTAGGATTTCTAAGAAACCCATATCCCCGCGGCATCTTAATCCCTGCTCGGTGGGCTACCTGTCTTTTAATACTGGTTCTTGCAGAGATTCTTCTCTTTAAGCTTGGCTTTCGGAATCCAAATTTCATGATGCATCACCTTGTTCATCGAGAGGAACTCTGATTTCGCCGGACATGAGTTTGGGGAGAAGTGAATCTCTAGCCGCTTTTAAAATTGCATTCTCTTGTTCTCGAGCAATAAAAGTATCACTTATATCACTCAAAAGATCGTCGATTTTTTTTTGTAATGATATATCGTTAGGTAATGCTATCATTAGCCTATACGCATACTCTTTATCTGTATGAGGTATTGCAGATCCAGTAGTATGAGTTTTTATATCGTTTTCAAAATATTTAAGCGCGTAAAATAAGAACTTCTTTGAAATTTTCTTACTTATTAACTCAAGTTTGGCTAAAGTTGAGGCCACAACTCCTTTTTGCCCAAAATATAAAGCACCTGAACTTGCACCATCCATTACCATTAAAACATCTTCACTATCGGCCTCAACAACTTTTTCTTTTGAACAAAATAAAACAGAATTTCGATTTAACACATCTATTGTTAGATACTTTTCTGAATTTTCAAATTTACATTCTTCTATTATTTTTGGTTTTTTTCCCTTAATAAACTTAAATAAATCTCTAAACTGAACAACTTCCCACCCCTTAGGAATCATCCCAAGCTCGCTTTCAACCATTTCTCCACCACTGGACTTATAAGGTTCGCCATCTTCATTGGGAAATTCAAAATCCACGAACCATTGCTTGAAAATTGCCTGCGCCATATTCTCAAGGGTTTTGTTGATTTGGTTGTTGACTTCTATTTTGTCGTCAAGACTGGATAAAGTTGATACTATCCCATCTTGCTCATTTAGAGGCGGAACGGGAATCTTAATATCTTGAACACCGTAAATTGGTAGTTTAGGCTGCGAAGTACCAACAATTTTACTTTTTATCTCATTTTGACCTGATTTAGTTATCAAATAATAGTAAATAAACTCTGGTTTAACACTTTTCAAATCTATTAGTTTAACGCAATTTTCTGTCAGACTGGCTTTATTTAAACTTTTACCTATTAAAGAAACTAGTCCAATTGTATTTCCAACTATTGCTAAAATTATGTCTCCTGAATCTACAATATATCTTTTTATCAATTCAAACGTTTGATCGTCAACATATTCTAATTCACCATTTTCTTCAATATACTTATGCTGATACATATCTCTTATACGTATATATGGATGGTTAGTTTTATTTGTCGTCAAATTTCTTCCTTTAGGTAATCTCTTACCGCCTTTTACAGTACAAAGGTCACCAATTTTTTGCTCTCTCCACTCACTAAAACTCATACCCAATCCCTCCTAGATTCTTTCTGATCTCTTCTTCTAGCTTTCGGGATTTAGTAAATAGTTCCGCTAACTCTGCTGTCATACTCTCCATTTTTTCATCGAACGGGATACCATCATCTTCCACATCCTCAATTCCTACATATCTTCCAGGGGTTAGGACATATTCATGTTCTCTGAGGTCTTCAATGGTAGCTGACTTGCAGAATCCCTTGATGTCTTCATATTCTCCACCGATATTTCGCCATTCATGATAAGTTTCCGTAATCTTGCCAATATCTTCCTCCGTTAGCTCTCTATGTCTTCTATCAATCATTTCTCCCAGTTGTCGTGCATCGATAAAAAGGACTTCATATTCTCTTGATCTGAACTTCGGATTATCCTTTTTGTTTCTGTTCAGAATCCATAGTGATACCGGAATACCTGTGGAATAGAACAGTTTATCTGGAAGAGCGACAATGGCATCGACCATATCTTCTTCTAACAAATTCTTTCGAATTTCACCTTCGTTTGAAGTGTTCGTGCTTAGTGAACCATTCGCAAGCACAATTCCTGCTACTCCATTTGGTGCCAAATGATAAGCCATATGCTGAAGCCACGCATAGTTTGCATTTCCTTGTGGTGGAATACCAAACTTCCATCTCACATCATCTGTCAGTTGATTACCACCCCAATCACTAATATTAAAAGGTGGATTGGCAAGGATATAGTCTGCTTTTAATGTCTTATGAAGATCGTGATGGAAGGTATCATCGTGGTGTGGTCCTAGATTGGCATCCAATCCTCTAATCGCCAAGTTCATTTTGCAAAGTTTCCATGTCGTTGAGTTCATTTCCTGACCATAGATAGATAGATTTTCAACCCTTCCCTGATGGTCCTCTACAAACTTCTCACTCTGTACAAACATACCACCTGATCCACAACAAGGATCATAGACTCTACCTTGGTAGGGTTCAATCATATCAACTAAAGTCTTTACTACACTAGTAGGCGTATAGAATTCTCCACCGCCTTTTCCTTCCACACTGGCAAACTGGCCAAGGAAATATTCATACACTCTACCTAGTAAGTCCTTTTCTCCATTTTGATGAAGCTTGATGGTTGAAATTAAGTCAATCAGTTCTCCCAGCCTTCTTTTATCAATTTCTGGTCTTGCATAACGCTTATCCAGTACACCCTTTAGGGATGGATTCTCTTTTTCTATCAGTATCATGGCATCATCAATAAACTGCCCAATTTTGGGATCTTTTGCATTATCCTTGATAAAAGACCATCTTGCTTCCTTTGGAACCCAGAAGATATTCTCTGCTTCATATTCATCCCGATCCTCTTCAAAACCTGCACCTTCCTCAACCAAAGCATCAAACTTTGTTTCAAATTTATCGGATATGTACTTCAGGAAGATAAGCCCCAGTACCACGTGTTTATATTCACTAGCATCCATACTGCCTCTTAATTTATCAGCCGCTTTCCAAAGTGTCTCTTCAAATCCAATGTTTCCTGTGTTCTCAGTCATTAATATTACCTCCAAATGTTTAATAGTTATGATCATCAAAGACTTCAAATATTTCACCTTCAAAGCCTTCTTGTTCTGGTTCGCTGCTTACCCAATCAGGTAAGACTTCGTAATAGTGAGCCAATGCTTCAACCGTTTTGTGTAGAACAGATTCATGCTGTACTTTTTCAAGTAGTTCTACGATGAGTTTATAGGTCTCTAAGTATGGATTATTATCTACTATATCCATTGCATCCTTAAATCTTGATACCAGCTTGGCCTTTGCTATATCTCGCTCTATTGCATTCATTTCTTCTTTATCGTAAATGGGAACTTCAACAAGATCATTCATCTCTCCCAAAGAAAACTGCTGTTCATGTTTTTCGATCACAGGCTTAAGTTCTTTTTTCAGCTTTTCCTTCTGAATCTCCAATTGATCTATTTCTGTAAGCTCACGTCCAAAGTAGGACTGATCAATTCCAAAAAGTTCTTCTAAAATCGGTAGATATTTTTTTGGAATGTTCTGTCGCCCTTTCACCCACATGTTTATATTTTGTTTTTTTATGCCAAGTTTTTCTGCAAGTTCTATATGTTGAAGATTATAGAGGTTTAAAATATATTCTAATCCTATCAAGTTCTCACCTCCTGGTGCAGGGCAATGTTCCAATCTAATATTTATTATAATTCATTTTATTGACTGGGTCAATATACAATGTAATTGTTTTCTAATTTTTTGACAATCATTCTATCCACTCACCACGTTATTGACAGTATTCTTATCAACTCACCACATCAATATCCTAATTATCTGCTCAACCTTGTAACCTGCCTATCTTGGATAAGTTCCCACATAATAAAAAACCGTGATTATCCTCCTGGCATACAACCAGATTTCAAATCACGGAAAGTGCTTATTTACACATGTTTCTATACTCTTACTTCTCTACCCTTGATAGCAATACTACCGTCTCAACATGAGCGGTATGTGGAAACTGGTCGACTGGCTGAACGGTTACCAATTCATAACCAAAATCATTTAACCATCTCAGATCTTCAGCTAAACTTTTGGGACTACAGGAAATGTAAATAATTTTATTAGTACCCAGACGACCAATGCTACGCATTACTTTTCCACCAGCTCCGCTTCTGGGTGGATCTAGTATCAATAGATCTGGTTGTCCCCATGTTTCTTTCAGCTTTCTTAAGCCGATACGGGCATCGCTTGCCATAAAGTACGTATTATACAAATGATTGTCTGTAGCATTACGTCTAGCCGACAGGATGGACTTTTCGACAAGTTCAATTCCGGCTAGTTCCTTGCTTCGTTTGGCAAAAGGTAAACTAAAAGTACCTACCCCACAAAATAAATCCAATACTCTCATATCCGCATTGACATCTGCCATCTGCAAGGCCAAATCCACCAGTTTCTCTGCTTGGACAGGATTTGCTTGAAAGAATGTATCTGGCCAGATACGATATTTAAAACCATTTAATTCATCATGGATATAATCACGACCATGTAGAATATGTGTTGCATCTGTTTGGATTCGCTCTACTGCTGCTGCATGCTCCACCCATTGCAGACTGACCAACTGTTCAAACTGTGAAGTTAAACGCTGGACTAAATCATGTACGGCTTCCGGGAAAACTTCGGGCGTTTTCTTTGCATATACAACCACCATCAGTTCCCCAGTCGCAAACGAAGTACGTAGCAACAAGTTTCGCAGTATACCACTCTGTGTTGTTTTGTCATAACCTGGTATTTGGTAATCCTTCTGCCACTGGCTGATTACATGTTTCATGTCTACCATTATTTCAGGTGCCAAAATCGAATCTTCTAAGTCAATGACTTTACGAAAATCTCCCTGTTTCGTCATGCCCAGTTCACCGTTTGGCCCAAATGTAAGCTCCATTTTATTACGGTAACGAGTAGGCTTATTCATTCCAATAATTGGTTTAACTAGTGAGTCGTCAAAGCCTGCTTCTTTTAGATACCCTTTTACCAGGTCCATTTTGTAAGCTAACTGGTCAGTATAATGCATGTATTGAAGGGGGACACCACCCGAAACAGACGTATGGGTTGGGACTTCGAGATTTCGTGTTGGCCCTGGCTTCAGTAGTTTGTCGTAATCAACCACTGCTTTACGACGTCCTTTTGCATTTTCAATCGTTACCCTTACTTCATCACCGGGTACGACATTCTTTACAAAAATATTTAGTGTCTTCCCATTCGAACCTCGAGTAGGTGGATGAATATGACCCACATAGCCATACCCCCGTGAATCCAGGTGTTCAATAGTTACATCTAATACTTCTGTTGGATAAATCTCTTTTTTCATTTATTCGCCTCCACTGGTAAAAATTTAGACTTAAAGGCTTCTTAAGGGTCCATTAAAAATTGATTGATGCCTTTATTACCACTTCTATTTTTCCATATAATTTCATTATAAAGCATTTATAGTTGAAAATGTATCGTGAAGAAAAAATTGATGAGTGATAATGATCTCCAAATAAAAAAGGCTAGTCTAAGTCCAGTAAAATACCGAACTCAAACCAGCCTATTCGCTGTATGATTAAAACTCTAACTTTTAAAGGGTACTACCATAGGAAGTTTTTTATACTCCCTATTATTTATTAAAAATTTTTGGACCTTTACGCATAAACTTCGCATCATTTTTTGGTGTATCAACATTTTTTGATTTACCACCAGATTGTTTGTTTTTGATCAGCTCTAACATCTTTTCTTTTTTGTTCATCTTTCATTCCACCTTTATTGACTTGCACTATATACTATAAAATTTAGTCAGGTCATAGTATATACTATTTTTATAAAAAATGCATCTTTTCAAATTATATTTTGAAGGATAAAGGTACTTTCTTCTAACCGTTGTAGAACAGTCAACTCATCCAGTTTCCCCATGAATATCCATATCTCAAAAAATGATTGTCTTTATATATCAATTCAATCTTTTGATTAAAATTCTGTGGTACCATTCTTAATTATTTATTGACTTCAGGTGTTGAAAGAATGATAGCGAGCAAAAAGAATAATTCTTTATACTGGCTAGTATTATATTTTTAGCATTCACCATATACCACTTATTCCCTCCTATACTCTGGTAGAGAATGCCTATATTATTATCTTCGGAGATATTGAAATAATCCAGCGTTTCCGATACAATTCACCTTCCAGTTCCAGAAATATATTAGAGGATGGAATCTAATTGGTCTCTTCCAAATAAGCTTGAACAGCTTGATTTCTTTCTACAACGTGATTTTTCAAAGTTTGGACTGCTGCATCAAAAGATTGATTGGATTGAATATAGCTATACCCTGTTTCTTCAGCATAAGCATATTCTTTAATCATTTCATAATAGGTTTCATACGCTTCAATCATTTTTCCCTCTGTAAATACTTCCTCGCTAAATTGTTCCACATAAGTACTATAAATCTCTTGATATTCAGGTACGTCTATTAAATAAGCAATCAGGGACCATTGACTATCGACTTCTTCTAATGACAAGCTTAAGGCACCACGGTTTCCCTTGCCTTCTTTCAACGCTTCATTATTGTCCCAAGGTATCCAATCAAATGTGCCGGTTTCTGGATTATTATAGAGATAGTAATTGTGAGTCATGTTGCCATACGTATCCCAATTTTGTATGACTGTATTAGCTGCTAGCCATTTTAAAAACTCATCGACATTCAATATGTCTTCTAATTCCGATTTCCAAGCTTCCGAATCACTTATTCGAAGCTCACTGTTTATCACTTTATATAGAGTTGAAACATCGGAATAGTCGGCTTCTTCTTCATTACTTTTTTCTCCATTTCTTCATCGTTGTAGCTTCCCTCAGCAAAAGAAGCAGCTGTTCCATCCGGTTTATAGAGGTTTCCTGAATCATCACTATATTGGCTTTCGATGACTGTATCATCAACTTCTTCAACCAAGGTATAGAGACCATAAAACTGACTGCCTTCTCCATAATCCACATAGACTGCTGCAAAACTTGTGCTTGCTACAGGAATTCCAAATTCATCAAATAAATCTGCACTTACTTTCTCTCGCATCAAGGATTCATCTGCATAGTTATTATTGAGATTTAATTGTTTGAAACCATAAAATCTCTGGTTTTCAATTTCCAAATACTCATCTTCAAATTCATCAAAGTCTAATTTAAAAGAAAGTTTATTATTTCCCGAACTGACTGACGAAGAGAGACTGGAGTTCCCTTTAAATCGAATTCCTACATGATCCCAAGTGTTATCATCTACTGTAATTGTCGATTCAACCCAGATAGGGTCATAATCATTTTCCGATTCTAACTCTATTTGATTATTCGCAGGTGGCGCTCCTTGGAATCCGGACCTGCCACCTGGTTGTTCACCTGGTTCTTCAATGTTTCCGACTATATTTTCCTGTAAATCATTTTGCATTGCTTCCCAATCTTCCGGAGCAATCGTAATATTAAATTCCATGACATCAGATTGATTAAAAACAGTATCATAATCAGGATCTACTTGATTACTATGTGTTTCCTCACTCCAATTTGTTGTTTTTGCTACACTGCTAGTCTCTTCACTACTGCTTTCTACTTGTTCCATCTCTTTTGTGTCACCTTCGGTTATTGCCGTTTGACATCCTGTCAAAAACATTGCTGTTAATAGGAATCCTGTCATTCGTTTATTCATTACCTGTCACTCCCTTTTTTTCAATTTATGTATCTATCTTTTTTTACAATTCATTTGCAAAACTAGATGGTTTTGCCACAGTGATTTCAAGATTTGCATTACGGCATCTTAATGCATCCATAAACTCTTTCTCTTTTTTTACATCTATAAGTACCAAATCGTAAGTAAGTTTAAAGAGACTACCCATATTGCTTGTTTTAATACTAATTAACTCAGCATTATCAGTATATTCTACAAATAAATCATTAAAAACAGTTGTGTAATCTAAATCTTCAGGTATGGTAATTTTCATCAATCTTTGTGTTTTTTTACCTTCCCCAAAGTCACTTGCTGTGTAGAGTAATCCCACGCCATTTACAATGATAGTAAAGGCAATGGCATAACCGATATAACCCATACCCGTTGCAAGACCTGTTCCCATAGCTAAAAATATGGCACCGATTTCCTTAGCTGTTCCTGGTATTGATCTGAATCTTACCAAGCTAAATGTCCCCGCAACTGCCACACCTGTCCCCAAATTACCATTTACCATCATTATGATTACTGCAACGACAGCTGGTAAAGTCGCTAAGGTCACAACAAAACTTTTTGAATATCTATTTTTATAGGTATAAGCAATTGCTATAAACAATCCTAATATTAGCGCCGTCCCCATACAGATTATAAAATTTGATAAGGTAACAGCAGCTACCTCTGTACTATCCAAAACACCAGTAAATAAATTATTAAGTGACATTCGTCACACCTCTTCTTTCTTTTCACTTTTTTTATAGTTGAGTATTTTCTAAACGTTTCGGTAACAACATATTTAAATAGGTATTTCCATATTTGGAAAAGGATGTTTTATATAAATGATTCTCATTAAGAAAATTGCGTAACCATATAGGTACACCAAAGACTGTTTTCACTTCCAAAATAACTTTGTCTTTTGGCAATACGAATTCACCGTAAACACCCGCATTCAGGCTAATATCGTAATCTCGAGCCAGAATTTTTTCATCAAATGTCATTCTGAAGTCTCTATCTTCTTTACTATAAAAGGCTTCACGGTCATAGGATAAAAATATCGATGGTTCAATATTTTTGTAGAAATTCATTAAATAATCGATTTCGGCCGAAATTTGATTATGCTTTTTCAGAGGCTTGCCTTCTATTAAATAACTTCTAGCTACCTTTTCCTTCAAATTAATTCTACGTTTGTAGACGATACCTTTATATTTCTTTTTAATTTCTATGAAAACCTTACTATCCGGATTTGCAACACCATAACTTCTTACCCTTAGTTTTTCTCTATAAACTGGTTTCTCCAGTGATCTTCGGACTAATAATTTGTCAGGCGTGTCAAAGTAGATGTTACAAATTGTATTTTTTCCGAAGGGATCAGAAATCATATGTTTTTCCATAGCCTGTAACAAGGATTCCTTTTCTTCTTGTGTCAGAATGTATTTTAATTCATAGCGCTTAAAAACATTTTGATAGCCCATATCCTTTACTCCTTTCAAATCAATATATCTACTTGTTAAAGCTAGTATAGGTTCCCTAATTAAAATGAACTTAAAGTCTTTTAAAAATATTTGATAGAACATAAAAATACTCCCCCTGTTCTCTAAGGGGGAGCATTTTCTTATCTTATTTATCTTAAAGTTGAATGGTAAAAATCATTCTCTTCCCATCCAAGCTTTCAGCAGTTATTTTTCCTTTATGCTTTAGTACGATAGCTTTTGCGATAGATAAACCAATTCCATAGCCTTCTAACTGACTATTTCTAGATAAATCCTCTCTATAAAACCGCTCAAAAAGCATATCATAATTTTGGATCCTTAAATTTTCTGATTTGTTTATTGTCTGTATAACATATTTTTTTCCTTGTCTCTTTAAACTTATTAATATAGGTTCATTTTTTAATCCATATTTTAATGCATTATCTAGTAATATGGATACAAGCTGTCGAATGGAGTCTTCATTCCCATCATAGTTGATCTCTTTTTCAACTCTTATTATAAGCTCTTTCCCTTTCATCAGACCCATTTCTAAGAATGCTTCAGCTGTTTCTTCTACTACTTGAGATAAGGAAAAGTCATTCTTGATGAGTTGATTTTTTTCTTCATCCATTCTCGTAAGTGACACCAGACTTTCGATAAGTTTAGACAATCGATGCACTTGATTATGAATACTCTTTGTCCACTGACTCTCGCCAGAGCTCATCTCAATCACTTCTGCATTTGTACTAATAATCGTCAGGGGGGTCTTGAGTTCATGGCTGGCATCGGTAATAAATTGTTTTTGTTTTTCATAGCTTTCTGCGATTGGTGCGATTGCCTTTTTAGAAAAGATTAGTATGATTAAAAAGACCATAAAAATCGCAATACTACCAATAATAATACTGTTTTCCAAAAAGGAGTAGAAAATTTCTAATTCTCTATCAAGACTTACAAAGATAAGCAAAGAGCCGTAGTCTTTCGTTACAACATTATATTTAAATTCATCTGCCAGACCACTCTTTTTTCCACTCTTTAAAATACTATCCGCATAGGCGATGGCATTTTCTCTAGAGACAGAGGCAATTTTATCAGTATTCACTTCCATTACTTGTTTCTGGTCATCGATTTTTATAGTAAAAAAACGGGTGTAAAAGGGCACTTCTGGTGATACTCTAGGCGGTAAATCAGGTTTGACAGCCTGTACTTCTGGTTCAGGGAAATTACCATCATTTTCTGCAAGTATCCTTAGAATAATTTCAGAATTTTTGCCTATTTGTGAATAGTTGAATGCATTACTAAAGAGTCCAATCATAAGAATAACTACAAAAACGGCGCTCACAGAAATGACAATAAACTTTCTACGTAACATTTCTACCATCATTGTTCCTCCAGAGAATAGCCTATATTTCTCCGCGCTTTTATTTCAACGAAAGATCCAATCGTATTTAATTTTTTCCTCAGGGATGATATACATACCCAGACGACATTTATTTCCGAATCACTATCATACCCCCAAATTTTTTCCATAAAACGATCTGTTGGAATCACATTTTGAGGATTGACCATTAACATTTCCAGCACCTGGAACTCTTTATTTGAAAGTTTCGTTGTATCTTTGTCCGATTTCAACTCATAGGTTAAACGATCTAAAATCACATTGGCAAAACTGATTTGAGAATCTGTCATTTCACCCTGTCTTCTTGTGATAGCACGAACGCGTGCAACCAACTCTTTTGTGACGAATGGCTTCGTTAAGTAATCGTCTGCACCAGTATCCAGTCCCAAAACTTTATCATCAATTTCAGATTTTGCTGTTAAAAGAAGGACGGGTACTTTATTTCCTTTGCTCCGTATTTCTTTAAGTACTGATATTCCATCGACTTTAGGCATCATGATATCTAGTATGACACCATCATAATTTTCACTTTCTAAATAACTTAAAGCTTCTTCACCATCATAAACAGCATCTACAGAATAATTATGAAACTTTAAGATAGCTACAAGAGCATCCGAAAGCTCTTTTTCATCTTCACAAAGTAATAAACGCATCATCTTACCTCCTTATGTATATATTATCTATACTAGCTTACTTACTTAAGTTCGAGTTAAACTTTATTTTAATTTAGGTACGTCTATAGCTTAGGAATTGGTACTCAGAAAGTAAAGTAAAAAAATTTCCACAAAATCTTTCACTATCAAAGAGAAAATCGATAGTACGATCATTTCATCAGTACTCCCTATACTTATATCTTTCTCTATTAGCAATAAGATCAAAAGGGTTGATTATCTTCTTTAAATATTTCGCTCTTCTTTCTAACCAAATAATATAACATTTCAAGACATTTACTACTATTTTTAAAGCTCTATTCTGACATAAAAATGTATAGGGAAAAAATAGTGAAGTTATGGAAATTTTAACTAACCAAACTATAAAGAAAATCTAAAAACATATATATGACCTATACCATTCATAGTTTTTCAGCTATTCAAGTATTGGTTCACAAATCAATATCATTCAAAGATAATGAAAAGAAGGAAATTATGAAAGCAATCGAAATAGTCGCCAAAAGCTTTTTGTTAGTTACCAGATAAGTTCTATAGTAAAATATAGAGATAATGCGTTTATGGAAATATTTAATTGGAGAAGTGATTTCATGGAAAAACTAAAGAAAAAGAGATACATCAGCTTTGCACTAATCGTCATCCTCGTTTCAAGCATCGTCACGCTCTTTATCCTCACAAAGAACGGGAAAATCGAACGGTTAACTTTTGCCGAAGAAACGAATACGGAAGCTAGTCTCGGATCATTGAGTGAACTGAAGGAAGCACTGGTTGCTTATCCAGAACTGTATCAGGCAGCTTTTGAAGAGGACGATATTGAATCGGAAGAGAATTTTTTTATCATCCCGGGAATGGATGCCACCTCGACGATGCAGCATAACCACAAAAAAGTCGATATCTGTACCACAATGACTCCACAAGGTCTGGCAGTGAATGACGATTATTTGTTCATTTCGGCTTATTGTCAAACCAAGAAACACAATTCCGTCATCTACATGATGGAAAAAAGAAGTGGTTCCTTAATCAAAGAAATCGTGCTTGATGGTATTCCGCATGTCGGCGGACTCGCCTATGATCATAGTCATAATCTACTTTGGATCACTTCAGAAAAAGAGGACACCGCGCAAGTTATTACGCTATCATTGACTGACATCGAGTCTTATGATTTTTCAGACTCCCCAGAACCTATTGCCTACACTGACAGCATCGATCTACCAAATATCAAGCGCGCTTCCACAATTACAGTCCACGAGAATGACCTCTATGTGGCTTATTTCAATGATGATAGTGAGAGCGTCATGCACCGCTACCTAATCTCTACGAAAAATAATACAGATGGAAAACTAGTCACGACGCTCGATACCGGAAAAAGTACGAAAGAAGCTTATCCAGATGACGTAGACAAGATTAGTAAAGAAATTCAAGGTCTGGCTTTTTATCAAGAAAAGCTGTTGTTATCCCGTTCTGCTGGACGCAAAAAAGATTCTACCCTACTTTCCTTCAATCGCTTGAAAGAAAACGAAGATTTCACCGATAAGAACATTAGCACCAAAATCACGATGCCGTCTTATCTTGAACAGATTGCCGTGGACGGAGAGCAACTCTACCTGCTCTTTGAATCCGGGGCCTATCCGTATCGTGACCACGGTAATCCAAGTATCGATCGCGTAATCCGAGTGAAAATCGATACGCTATTTGCGGAATGATCCCACGGCCTCGAAAAATGGAGCTAGCTATATAAAAAAAGGAAGATTTCGTTTGTTTCGAGGCTCTCTTTCTTTTTTCGGATCGTTAATTAATGGTGTCAGTGAATCAACTTGATTCACTGACACCATTTTATTTTTTTACATACAAAAAGGCACCCGAGGTTTTTCTCGCTGACGTCCTTTATAAAAACGAATCATTCCGAAAAGGAACATACAAGAAGTATCCATATAGTGAGATCGAGATGATATCCCACGAAAATCCTTGGCATGCCAGACGCCACTAGAAGTATTTTTGAATTACCTACTAGGTGAAGCTACTTTGCCTAGCTTAAATTGATAAAGCAAAATATTAAAAATGTTAATGCTTAGTTTCTTTTGAAAGCTCCGTACGATACCGTATCTGTTAGCAAATCAATATTCAGTCACGGATTCAGTCACAACAAAAAAAGACACCTTCCAACAAGTTGGAAAGTGCCTTGAACATTAAAATAGATTGGTACTCAGTTTCTTGCGAAACCTCCGTCCCATACTGTGTCCGGTAGCGAATAAATTCGCAACGGCTCCAGCAATTAGCGTTTTGAAAATTGGCTAGCTTTACGAGCTTTTTTAAGACCTGGTTTTTTACGTTCAACCATACGTGGGTCACGTGTTAGAAGTCCAGCTTCTTTAAGTGGTCCGCGGAAGTCAGGATCTACTTGCAACAATGCGCGAGAGATACCATGACGAGCTGCTCCAGCTTGTCCAGTGAATCCACCACCATTTACGTTTACATATACGTCATAGCTTCCTAGAGTATCTGTAATGTTCAATGGTTGTTTGATTACTTCGTACAAGTATGGGAATGGAATATATTCTTCCATCTCTTTTTTGTTAAAAATGAATTTTCCTGTACCGGGTACCAAACGTACGCGGGCAGTTGAATTTTTACGACGGCCAGTGCCGGTGTATTGTGCTTGTTCCATATGAATTCCCTCCTTAAATTAGGTTAGTGATGTCTAAAACTTCTGGTTTTTGTGCAGCATGTGGGTGAATATCTTCACCGTATACATGTAGTTTAGTGAATTGTTTTGCTCCAAGAGAGTTCTTAGGAAGCATTCCTTTGATAGAATATTCCAATAGTCTTCTAGAGTTCTTTTCACGTAATTCACCAGCAGAGACTTGTTTTAGTCCACCAATGTAACCACTGTGGCGAGAATAGATCTTGTCACTTGCTTTTTTACCTGTTAGTTTTATTTTATCAGCGTTAATTACAATTACAGAATCACCTGTATCTACGTGTGGAGTAAAAGTTGGTTTATTTTTTCCACGTAGGATTGTTGCTGCAACAGTTGATAGACGTCCCAAAGGGATATCAGTTGCGTCGATTACAAACCATTTGTTTTCGTTTTCGTTGGCTTTAGCCATATATGTTGTACGCACGTTGTTTCCTCCATCTTCTAATCTGAATGTTTGAACCATCTTGAGTTTCCGGGGCTCATTAGTGGTGGCAAACAATACCGTCTAATATCTTACGACATCCAAAGCCATTTGTCAATTAAATCATTTGAAAAAAATCTCATTATTTATATTAATCTTCAATTACCTTAACAAGGATTCTCCCCTTCATGTTTCCAGCCATTATTTTCTGGAAAGCATTCGGTAATTCTTCTAGACGAACTTCATAATCAATCATCTTTTCTAAGTCGTTCGGTTTCAAATCACTACCCAAACGATTCCAAAGTGCCAATCGTTTTTCCATTGGATACTCTACCGAATCAATTCCCAACAGTTTAATCCCTCTTAATATAAATGGTAAAACAGTAGCTTGAAAATTTATACCGCCTGCATTTCCGCTTAATGCTACAGAGCCACCGTATTGTAATTGTGCTAAGTAATCGGCGAGAGAGTCTCCTCCTACTGGATCAATGATGGCTTGCCATCTTTGTTTAGCTAGAGGGCGCTTTTTAGGTAGCTGTCCTTCATCTGGACTAATGATCTCGTCTGCACCTAAGGAATGTAAATAATCGCTCTCCGTGTCCTTTTTACGCGATTCAGCGATGGTTGTATAATTCAAGTTTTTCAACATTTTTATCGCCATACCACCTAAACCACCAGAAGCTCCACGAATCAAGACCGGACCATTTGCTACATCCATCCCTTGTTCTTCTAATGCAACAATCGATTCACCTGCTGTAAAGCCAGCTGTCCCTAGAATCATCGATTCTCGCACGCTAAGGCCTTTTGGTAATGGAATCACCCATTCAGCTGGAACACGTGCATATTCGCTGTAACCGCCATATTGGGACACTCCTAAGCCATAATTTGTTACGATCACTTGATCGCCAACTTCTAATAAGTCTGTTTGGGATTCTGCTACTTCTCCACTCAAATCAATTCCTAATATGAATGGATAGTTTCGAACTACTCCACTTTTTGAATTTGTAGCTGCTAGTCCATCTTTATAATTCACACTGGAGTAATGTACCTTTATTAACACCGAACCTTCTTGCAGTTCTGTTTTCTTAGTTGGTTTAACTTCTAATTGAATGTCACTTTCACCTTTTGCAGTTGCCCATAAAGCTTTAAATGATTCCATTCATCTGTCTCCTTTTTATTTCAATTAATTTTCATAATAGCATAATGTATAGATGAAAAAAGTAGGTTTTAAGGATTATCAATACTTTTCCTTAAATTGGTCATCATAATACACTTCCATTAAGTAGAGTCCTTGGCCTGAAGCAGTAGGTCCCGCTTCGTTACGGTCCTTTACTTTCAAGAGTCGATCCATTTCTTCCACGGGTCGCATCCCATCCGCAATTTGGAGTCCAGTTCCTACAAAAATCCGGACCATATTATAAAGAAATCCATTCCCAACAAAGGTAAAAACTAGTTCATTTTTTTCTTTATCGATTCGACAAGATGCTTCATAAACCGTTCGTACCTTATTTTCTTTCGTCGTTTTTGTCGAACAAAAACTAGTAAAATCATGTTCGCCGACTACTTTAGCCAATGCTTCTTGTAAATTTTCTAGATTAATTTGATAAGGATGGTGTAGCGTATAGAGTCGTTTAAATGGATCGGGAAATCGATTTAAATCGACCCGATACACATATTTTTTTCCTTTTGCTCCGAAACGAGAGTGAAAGTCTTGACTGACTTGTTCTGCTTCTAGAATTAAGATATCTGCTGGAAGTATGCTATTGAGAGCTCTTTGTAGGTGAACTGGTTCAATATCAACTGGACAATCAAAATGAATCACTTGTCCACAAGCATGAACTCCTGAATCCGTTCGACCAGATCCTTGTATTGGAATCGTGTGTCCTTTGAACATCTTTTTTAGTGCTTTTTGAATTTCAGCTTGGACACTATTCCCATTTTTTTGTATTTGATACCCCACATAATTGGTTCCATCATATTGAACTGTACATTTGTATCGTTGGATCGGCATAATTCACCTTCCTTTCATTTTCTCTTTTTTAAATAGAAAAGCCCGGACAAAATCTCTCCGGGTTTTTTGAATTTCGTTTATGTTCGTAAAAATATTAACAGGACCGTAAGGAGTAGAAAAGCCGCCATTGCTAGATTATCGCGTCCTTGCCAATCAAGCAGACGGAATTTTGTACGCCCTTCTCCTCCTTGGTATCCTCTTGCTTCCATAGCATTTGCCAGTTCATCTGCACGATTAAATGAGCTTACAAACAGAGGTACCAAAATCGGTGTTACAGACTTCATTTGTTGGATAATATTTCCCTCTCCAAAGTCCACACCTCGAGCTCGTTGTGCATTCATAATTTTGGTTGCTTCATCCATTAATGTAGGGACAAAGCGCAAGGCGATGGAAAGCATCAATGCAATCTCATGTACCGGTACTTTCCATTTTTTTAATGGATTCAGTAGGGATTCAATTGCATCCGTTAATGATAGAGGCATCGTTGTTAACGTAAGCAATGTAGACATAAAAATAATGAGCACAAAACGCATAAAGATAAAGGCTCCATTTAATAATCCAAAGGAAGTAATATGAATGATTCCCCAACTAAAGTAACTTTCTCCCCCAGTTGTAAAGAGGATTTGTAATATAACCGTAAAAGATATCAACCAAATCAACGGTTTCACGCCATTAATAAATACTTTTATAGGAATATCCGATAAAAAGACACAAAGGAACGTGAATATTGCCATTGCTAAATAGGTAATCCAGTTGTTTGCTAAGAAAATGATAATAATAAAATAAAAAGCACCTATTAGCTTTGCACGTGGATCCATTTTATGAACAAAAGAGGTTCCTTGAATGTATCGACCAAAAAGCATTTTCTCAAGCATTCCAGCCACCTTCTTTCTGAGTAGCTGTTTGTGCATCCGGATTTTTTTCTTGCAATTTAGAAAGTAACACTTCGGCTAATCGCTCTGTACCCAATGGTCGTTGCGTACCAAAATCAATTCCTGTTTTTTCGGAAAACATCTTCAAAAATTGTAAGGAAGACGGTAGCCCTAGTTGTTTTTCTTGTAACCAATCTGCATCTAGAAAAACTTCATCTGGCGTTCCCATTTTTACAACGGTTCCTTTTTCAATAATAACGACATGATCAGCATAGGAAGCTACATCATCCATTTGATGAGTAACCAAGATAATCGAAAGTCCTTTATCTACATGTAAATTATAAAACATATTCATAATTTCACGACGTCCTTCTGGATCTAACCCAGCCGTTGGTTCATCTAAAACCAACACTTCCGGTTGCATCGCTAGTACCCCAGCAATCGCGACACGACGCATTTGACCTCCTGAAAGATCAAAAGGAGAACGCTCCATGAATGTTTCATCTAAACCAACGAGAGGCAATACTTCTTTCACAATACGAAGAGCCTCTTCGTCTGATATACCAAAGTTCTTTGGCCCAAAGGCAATATCCTTTGCTACGGTTTCTTCAAAAAGTTGTGATTCTGGAAATTGGAACACAATTCCCACTTTTTTGCGTAAAAATTTCAGATTTTTATTACTTGTTTGTGAATCAATAGTCAGATCACCAATGGTAACCGTTCCTTCAGTTGGTTTCAAAAGAGCGTTTAAATGTTGGGTAATGGTCGATTTTCCGCTACCAGTATGACCAATCAAAGCTGTATAGCCGTGGTCCGGTATCATTAAGTTTACATCATGCAAAGCACGACTCTCAAATGGTGTTCCTGCTGAATAAGAAAATCCTACATCACGGAAAACAATTTCCATAACCAATCCACCATCCCTTCTTCTGTTAAGTACTCATCGGGAACACTAATTCCTTGACGTTGCAACTGATATTTTAATTTTTCTGGAAACGGGATGTCTAATCCCATTTCTATAATATCTGCACCTACAGCAAATATTTCTTCTGGAGTACCAATTTGTTTGAGTTGTCCTTCTTGCATTACAAAAATACGATTTGCTTTAGCAGCTTCATCGATATCATGGGTAATAGAAATGACGGTTAGGTCACGTTCTTCTTTAATCCGTAAAATCGTTTCGATTACTTCATTGCGCCCTTTTGGATCCAGCATGGTCGTTGCTTCATCTAAAATAATAATGTCGGGAGCCAAGGCAATAATCCCAGCAATCGCTACACGTTGTTTTTGTCCGCCAGAAAGACGAGCAGGTTCTTTATCAATGAATTCTGTCATGTTTACTGCTTCAACAGCATTTTCTACTCGAGTAATCATTTGCTCGCGAGGAATGCCAATATTTTCTAATCCAAAGGCTACATCATCTTGAACTGTAGAACCAACAAATTGATTATCTGGGTTTTGAAAAACCATTCCCACCTTGCGACGAACGTCCCACACTGTTTCCGTAGAAAGTGGAACTCCCCCTAATACTACTTCTCCAGAATTTGCTTCTATTAAACCATTAATTGTTTTTGCTAATGTCGACTTACCAGAGCCGTTCGGTCCAATTATTGCAATCCATTCCCCTTTATTAATGGAAAAAGAAACGTCATTTAATGCAGGACGAAGATCTTCTTCTGAATAAGTAAAAGATATATTTTTTAATTGGATTATTTCTTCCATCCTTAACCCTACTTCCTTTTACATACCAAATACATTGGTGTCATTATCATTCTTACCGATCATTCAACTTTTTATAAAGCTTTTTGCTTTCTTCGACTTTCATGGAGAGTCGGCACCCATATTTAACACTTATATAGTATACTTGAAAGTTAGCAAAAATGCATTATTAGAAAGGGTTCCTGTATAATTAAAAAATAAAAGGGGTGTTCTATTTATGGGTGTAATCTATGGTGATTTATATTCTGATACATTAGGGTTAAATATAAGTTACTCCGCTATTCTTCCAGAAAAAGTTCCGGGGCCGTATCCAGTTCTATACTTATTACACGGAAAGTCCGGAGATGAAAAATCTTGGATCCATAATACTTCTCTCGTTCGTTATGCTTCTAAATATAATATAGCTATTTTAATGCCTCAAGTACATCTGAGTTACTATACAGACATGGCAGTTGGTGGTAACTATTGGACCTTTTTAACTGAAGAATTTCCTCGTAAAATGCAAAATCAATTTCGGTTGTCTACTCATAAAAAAGATACATTTGTGGCCGGCTTTTCAATGGGAGGATATGGAGCAATAAAGTTTGCATTACAATTTCCTGAACGATTTGCTGGTGCAGCTTCTCTTTCCGGTGCGTTGGATGTGGTCATGCGTTGGGAACAAGACTCTAACAGAGATACAGAACTGAAGCCTATATTTGGTAGTCTAGAACGATTAAAAGATTCAGAGAATGACTTAGTCCATCTGATTAAAAACATGCCACATACCGAAGATATGCCTGCTCTCTTACAAATCATTGGTACAGAAGATTTTTTGTATAAATCGAATCTCCATTTTCGAGATGAAATCAATAAAAGAACCGATTTAAACCTCCATCATCAGTTTATTGAAGAAGCTGGAACGCACTCTTGGTCCTTTTGGGATCATCATATTCAAACTACTCTAAAATGGATGGATCATTTACTCAATCAAAAAATCTAAAAGAACACAAAAAATCCCAAGTGACTATGATCACTTGGGATTTTTTTGAACGGGTTATGGGTAACCACTGATTAGAAAAAAAAATAGAGCTGAACATTTCTAGTTCATACTCACAAAGCATCTTTATTACAAATGGTGAGCACCCTACGAGAATGATTCCATTCTCGTAAAATGTCACGAGCTAGACTTTAACCTCTCGACCTAAAAAGGGAAAGATCAACATCATAACGCTCTTTTCATCTGAAAATCACAAAAAGTACTTGACGCACAATTTGATTAAACTAATTCAATAATAACCATTGGTGCAGAATCTCCACGACGGGGTTCTGTTTTCATGATACGAGTGTATCCACCTTGGCGATCAGCATAACGATCAGCTAAACCATTGAATAATTTTTGCAAAGCAGACTCGATAACAATATCTTCGCCTTCTTCACGAACATCAGCTACTTCGTTACGAACAAACTGCGCTGCCATACGGCGTGCAGCTAAGTCGCCACGCTTGCCCAATGTAATCATCTTTTCAGTCGTTCTACGGATTTCTTTAGCACGAGCTTCCGTTGTAACAATGCGTTCGTTAATCAACAAATCTGTTGTCAAATCACGTAACATTGCTTTTCTTTGGGAACTTGTACGTCCTAGTTTACGATAAGCCATTTTGGGTAATCCTCCTTTGCTGCAGTACTAGTCTTCGTGACGTAGGGACAATTCTAATTCGTCCAATTTATTCTTCACTTCTTCAAGTGATTTACGTCCGAGATTACGCACTTTAATCATTTCTGCTTCTGACTTGTCAGTCAGCTCTTGAATAGTATTGATTCCTGCGCGTTTCAAACAGTTATAAGAACGTACAGAAAGGTCTAGTTCTTCAATCGTCATTTCAAGCATTTTCTCTTTTTGAGTTTCTTCTTTTTCTACCATGATTTCCGCTTTACGAGCTTGATCGGTAAGATTGACGAAGATGTTTAAATGCTCGGTTAGGATTTTGGCAGCTAAACTAACTGCTTCTTCCGGGCTGACAGAACCATCTGTCCATACATCTAAAGTTAATTTATCATATACATTCTTTTGACCAATACGAGTGTTTTCCACTTGATAGTTCACTTTTTTTACAGGTGTAAAAATAGAGTCTACCGGAATCACACCAATAGGCATATCGTCCGTTTTATTATGTTCGGAACGAATATATCCACGGCCATTTTTTGCGTCCATACGCACATGTAATTGTGCACCTTCAGCAACTGTACATATATATAAATCAGGGTTTAAGATTTCTACATCACTGTCATGATTGATGTCCGCTGCCGTTACGACTGCAGGACCTTTTACATCGATTTCGATAGTCTTATCTTCTTGCGAATAAAATTTCAAAGCCAATTGTTTAATGTTCAAGACGATTTGTGTTACGTCTTCCAACACACCATCAATGGTTGAAAATTCATGTAGTACGCCGTCGATTTGAATGGTCGATACAGCAGTACCAGGCAAAGAAGAAAGCAAAATACGACGTAATGAGTTGCCAAGTGTTGTCCCATATCCCCGTTCAAGTGGTTCTACAACGAATTTGCCAAATGTTGCACCTTCGCTGATCTCAATCGTTTCAATTCTTGGTTTTTCAATTTCGATCATATGTCAATTTACCCCTTTCAAAACGGTTCGTTCATCATAGTGAGTCCATTGCGAATTAATATATTTTTTATACAAACTGCAATTATACGCGACGACGTTTTGGTGGGCGGCATCCGTTATGTGGAATTGGAGTTACGTCACGAATGGCAGTAACTTCTAAACCAGTTGCTTGTAATGAACGAATTGCAGCTTCGCGTCCTGAACCAGGACCTTTAACAGCAACTTCTACTGATTTCATTCCATGTTCCATACATACTTTTGCTGCGGCTTCAGCAGCCATTTGAGCAGCGAAAGGAGTGGATTTACGAGACCCTCTAAAACCTAACGCACCAGCGGATGACCATGAAACGGCATTTCCGTGTACATCTGTAATCATTACGATTGTATTGTTAAAAGTAGAGCGAATATGTGCTACGCCCGACTCAATATTTTTTCTTACACGACGTTTTCGAGTTGCTTTTTTAACCATGAAGTGTTAACCTCCTTCACTTATATTATTTTTTCTTGCTGACTACTGATTTCAAAGGACCTTTACGAGTGCGTGCATTGTTTTTTGTGTTTTGTCCACGAACAGGTAATCCACGACGGTGGCGAATTCCTCTGTATGAACCAATTTCAATCAAACGTTTGATGTTTAGGTTTACTTCACGACGAAGGTCACCTTCAATTTTCAACTTGTCAACTTCTTGACGAATGCGATCTAGTTCATCGTTTGTTAAATCACGTACACGGGTTTCTTCAGATACATCTGCTCTTTCCAAAAGTTTTTGTGCAGTTGTATTTCCAATTCCGTAAATGTAAGTCAATGATATAACGATGCGTTTGTCACGCGGAATATCTACTCCAGCTATACGAGCCATTTATTGGCACCTCCTTGTTATTATCCTTGGCGTTGTTTGTGTTTAGGGTTTTCACAAATCACCATTACACGACCATTTCTGCGAACAACCTTACATTTCTCGCAAATAGGTTTTACTGATGCTCTAACTTTCATTACTTTTCCCTCCTTAAAGTGATGGAGTGCAATTATTTAAATCGATACGTGATACGACCGCGAGTAAGATCATACGGGGATAATTCCACCGTTACTTTATCGCCTGGCAGAATGCGGATATAGTGCATTCTAATTTTACCTGATACGTGCGCTAGCACAATATGGCCATTCTCAAGTTCAACCTTAAACATTGCATTGGGCAACGTTTCAACGACTAATCCTTCAATTTCAATGACATCGTCTTTCGCCAATCCTCTAACCTCCTAACATTCTGTTGCGCTGTTTTAATCTCTTGTCTTGGTTATTTTATACTAACTGTTAGATTATATCATAAAATCAAGAGTTAAACAAGCTTAGCCAATGAGGCTTTGGATTTCTGAAAAAACATTTTCAATTCCGATTTCGCCGTTGACAGTGTGTAACAATCCCTTTTCAGAATAAAATTCTAGAATTGGTTTTGATTGTTCTAAATTCACACGAATACGATTTTCGACGGTTTCTGGCTTGTCGTCTTCCCTTTGATATAAGTCATGTGAACCACAACGATCACAAACACCTTCAACTTTTGTTGGATGGTTAGTTAAATGATACGTGGCACCACAATTTCGACATATAATACGACCGGTCAAACGGGCTTTTAACACATCGGGATTTACTTCAATGTTGATAACAGCATCGATGTTTTTTCTAAGTTCAGACATGATTTTGTCCAAAGCTTTTGCTTGCACCAATGTTCGGGGGAATCCATCCAATAAGAATCCATTTTTTGTGTCTTCTTCTTGAAGTCTTTCCTTCACAATACCGTTTGTTACTTCGTCAGGAACTAGCTCGCCTTGATCCATATAGGATTTAGCTTGCTTTCCTAATTCTGTTCCATTTTGCATTGCGGCACGAAACATGTCACCTGTTGAGATATGCGGAATACCGTAAACATCAACAATGCGCTCTGCTTGTGTACCTTTCCCTGCACCGGGAAGTCCTGTGATAATCAGGTTCTTCATTTTCTGCCTCCTCATTTGCAAGAGTGTGGTGGGGGCAAGCCCCGCACACAACTTACTTTTGAATAAAACCTTGATAATTACGTTTCACCATTCGGCCTTCAATTTGACGAGTAGTTTCTAAAGCAGTTCCTACTATAATCAAAAGACTGGTTCCTCCAAGTGCCAATGAATCTGGCAAGTTCCATAACGCCGAAGCAATGATCGGCAATAAGGCTATAAGGCCAAGAAATAATGCTCCAACCGTACTTAGACGCATCAACAAACTGGTGATGTAGTCTTCTGTACTTTTACCCGGACGTACACTTGGAATATACCCTCCGGATTTTTGAAGGTTTTCTGCCATCTTTTCAGGGTTAATCTGGATAAGGGCATAGAAATACGTGAAAACAACAATCAGAATCGTATAAAAAATAGCTCCGACTGGTTCACGATAGTTAAATACTGTATTCAGTACCTGATACCAAGTTGCATTTGCATAATTAGCAGCAAAGAATCCTAAGATTGTTTGCGGAGTCATCATGAATGAACTGGCAAAGATTACTGGAATTACTCCAGCTGAATTAATCTTCAATGGCAAGTGGGCAGTTTGATTGGATCCAGCAGCCCGTTTGGAATACTGAATCGGAATCCTACGTTCCGCTTGTTGCATATAGATTGTAAAAATGACTACGAGTAGCATAGCAATAGCCAGTGCAACACTAAACAGAATATTTCTGGTCAGGTTGTCCCCGGCGTCTACAAATCGATCATTATAAAAAGTGGTTAAATCAGCAGGTATACGAGCAACTATACCGGAAAAGATTAATAAAGAAGTACCATTTCCAATACCGTTCATAGTTATGGCGTCACCCAAGAAGATGACAAACATAGAACCGGCTGTCATGATTAAAGCAATCATGAGATAAGTTGTAGTTCCTGGATTCCGAACTAATCCGAAATCGGATAGTTGGTTAAAACCAATTGAGATCCCAATCGACTGAACAAAAGCTAAAACAACTGCTAAGTATTTTGTTGCTTGGTTCAGTTTTCTTCTTCCAACTTCACCTTGTTTAGACCATTCTGTAAACCGTGGAATAATATCCATTTGTAACAGTTGGACAACAATAGAAGCTGTGATATAAGGAGAAACACCCATTGCGAAGATGGAGTACTGACTAAGCGCTCCACCGCCGAACGTGTTCAAAAGACTAAACAAGCCTGTTGATGCTAAATTTGTGATAGCACTCGCATCTACACCAGGAACTGTTATTTGTGTTCCAATACGGAATACAATTAACATACTTAATGTAAATAGGATTCTGTTTCTAATGTCTTTCACCTGAAATGCATTTTTCAGAAGAGTAAACATTAGATCACCTCAACAGTTCCACCTGCAGCTTCAATTGCTTCCTTAGCTGCGTTGGAGAATTTATGTGCTTTGACTGTAAGTTTTTTCTCAACAGTACCTTGGCCTAGAACTTTGACGCCGGATTTTTCATCTCGGACAACTCCGCTTTCAACAAGTAGTGCTGGTGTTACTTCCGTTCCTTCATCAAAACGGTTCAAAGTTTCTAAATTCACGATTGCATAGTCTTTACGGTTAATATTTGTAAAACCACGTTTTGGAATACGACGGAATAATGGTGTTTGTCCACCTTCAAATCCTAGTCTTACTCCTCCACCTGAACGAGCTTTTTGACCTTTATGTCCTCGTCCTGAAGTTTTACCATTACCGGATGACGATCCGCGACCTACGCGATTACGTTCTTTACGAGATCCTTCTGCTGGTTGTAATTCATGAAGTTTCATAGTTGCTTGGCACCTCCTTCATTTAAAATCAAATTATTTAACTTCTTCTACTTCTATTAAATGGCTTACTGTGTTAATCATACCAACGATTGCATCGTTAGCAGGTTTTACTACAGATTTACCAATTTTGGATAATCCCAAAGCCTTAACTGTATCTTTTTGGTTTTGAGGACGTCCAATCACGCTGCGCTTTAAAGTAATTTTAAATTCTGCCATTGTAGGTCCTCCTTATCCTGTAATTTCTTCTACGCTTTTACCGCGTAAAGCAGCAATTTCTTCTGCTTTTTTCAATTGTTGTAATCCATCAATTGTTGCACGAACAGTGTTAATTGGAGTACTTGATCCAAGAGATTTTGATGTGATGTCAGCAATTCCTGCCAATTCAATAACGGCACGAACTGGTCCACCAGCAGAAACTCCAGAACCGGCAATAGCAGGTTTCAACATTACGTTTCCACCACTATATGTTCCAATAACTTCATGAGGAATAGATGATCCTACCATAGGAACTTCCATCAAGTTCTTTTTAGCAGATTCAATTGCTTTACGAATCGCTTCTGGAACTTCATTTGCTTTCCCTGTACCAAATCCAACATGTCCGTTCTTGTCTCCGACAACAACTAGAGCAGCAAAGCGGAGTTTACGTCCACCTTTTACAACTTTTGTTACACGATTAATCGCAACAACGCGATCTTCTAAATCTAAATGAGTTGGGTCAATATATACCATGTGTGGTTATCCTCCTTTTCTTAGAATTCTAGTCCATTTTCGCGGGCAGCTTCAGCCAAAGCTTGTACACGGCCATGGTACAGATATCCACCACGGTCAAATTTGACTTGTTTAATATCTTTTTCTTGAGCACGTTCAGCAATGATTTTACCAATTGCAGTAGCGCTATCTGTTTTTGTTACACTCTCAGTTAAATCTTTCTTACTAGAGGCACTTGCTAGCGTCACACCCGCTACGTCATCAATTAATTGAGCGTAGATGTGTTTATTAGAACGGTATACATTCAAGCGTGGGCACTCAGCAGTACCAGAAATTTTTCTTCTTACTCGTGCATGTCTCGATTGACGCACTTTGTTTTTATCTGGTTTATTTATCACAATGGTCACCTCTTTTTTTATTAGGATGTCAACTCGCGTACAGAAGGTTCTGGTTATTATTTACCAGTTTTACCTTCTTTACGACGGATGATTTCGTTAGAGTATTTAATACCTTTACCTTTATATGGCTCTGGTGGGCGTACTCCACGGATGTTAGCTGCTAATGCGCCAACTTTTTCTTTATCACTACCAGAAATAACTAAGTGTGTGTTTGTAGTAACTTCTACGTTTACACCCTCTGCTGGAGTGAATTCTACTGGGTGAGAGTAACCAACGTTCAATACAAGTTTATTTCCTTGTAATTGAGCACGGTAACCAACCCCAATTAAATCTAATTCTTTTTGAATCCTTCAGAAACACCCACTACCATGTTGTTAAACAAAGCACGGACAGTTCCGTGGATAGATTTCGTGAATTTTTCTTCATTTGGACGAGTAAAAGTAACAATGTTATCTTCCACATTCATCGTAATCAAATGACTAAGTGTTTGTGTTAGTTCACCTTTAGGTCCTTTTACAGTAACAGTGTTTCCTTCTCGACTAACGGTTACGCCAGCTGGAATTTCTACTAGTTTATTACCAATACGACTCACAGGGCTGCACCTCCTTCTATTTTTTTAGGTTGGAAATATTGGATTACCAAATGTAAGCCAATACTTCTCCACCAATATTTTTGGATCTTGCTTCTTTGTCAGTTACTAAACCTTCAGAAGTGGATACAATAGCAATTCCCAAACCGTTTAATACACGGGGAACCTCGCCAGTTTTTGCATACACACGCAAACCTGGTTTAGAGATGCGCTTCAATCCGGTAATGACACGTTCTTTTTCTTTGCCGTATTTCATGAATACGCGAATAACGTTTTGTTTGTCATCTTCAATGACTTCATAGTTTTTAATAAATCCTTCTTTTTTAAGGATGTTAGCAATATCTATTTTAATTTTTGATGCAGGTACTTCCAAACTAGCATGGCGAACCATGTTTGCGTTACGAATACGAGTAAGGAAATCTGCGATTGGATCTGTCATAACCATTTAGTTTTTACCTCCTTCATGCGGGAATGGCTGATTACCAGCTTGCTTTCTTCATGCCTGGGATTTGTCCTTTATAAGCCAGTTCACGTAAGCAAATGCGGCAGAGCTTGAATTTGCGATAAACGGAATGTGGACGGCCACAACGTTCACAACGTGTATAAGCTTGTGTTGAGAATTTTGCAGGACGTTTGTTTTTTGCAATCATGGATTTTTTGGCCAAGTCTTTTCGCCTCCTTTGCTTATTTTTGGAATGGCATTCCTAATTGTGTCAATAGTTCTCTTGACTCTTCATCAGTGTCTGCAGTCGTTACAATAACGATATCCATTCCACGAACTTTGTCTACTCGGTCGTAGTCAACTTCAGGGAAAATCAATTGTTCTTTTACACCCAATGTGTAGTTTCCGCGTCCGTCGAAGGAACGTTTGCTTATGCCGCGGAAATCGCGCACACGTGGCAAGGAAACAGTCACAAGTTTGTCCAAGAAGTCATACATTCTTTCTCCGCGAAGAGTAACTTTCGTACCAATAGCCATACCTTCACGTAAACGGAATGCAGCAATTGATTTCTTAGCATATGTAATAATTGGTTTTTGACCAGAGATCAAAGTCAATTCTTCCACTGCTTTATCAAGGTTTTTTGCATTTGCTACAGCATCGCCAACACCCATGTTGATAACAATTTTATCTACTTTAGGTACTTGCATTACGGATGAGTAGTCAAATTTTTCCATCAAAGATGGTGTAATTTCATTTTTGTATTTTTCTTTCAAACGGTTCATTAGATGAGCTCCTCCTTCCTTTAAAAATTAGTCAATGATTTCGCCAGTTTTTTTGGAAACACGGACTTTTTTACCATCTTCTATTTTGTAGCTTACTTTGGTAGGTTCACCTGTTTTAGCATCAATCAGCATTACGTTCGAAACGTGGATTGCTGCTTCTTCTTCGATGATTCCGCCGGTGGCATTGGTTTGAGAAGCTTTCTTGTGCTTCTTAGCAATGTTGACACCTTCTACGATTACGCGGTCTCTCTTAGGCATAGTTTTTAGGATTACTCCTTCTTTGCCTTTATCTTTACCGGTAATTACTTTAACTTTATCGCCAGTTTTTACGTGCATGAGTTGTTGCACCTCCTTCGATCATTACAATCATTGCATTTCTTAAAGTACTTCTGGAGCAAGGGAAACAATCTTCATGTAATTGTTGTCACGTAGTTCACGAGCAACAGGTCCAAAGATACGTGTTCCACGTGGGCTCTTATCATCACGGATAATTACACACGCATTTTCGTCAAATTTTATATATGAACCGTCTTTACGGTGAGCGCCTGACTTAGTACGCACGATTACAGCTTTTACAACTTCACCCTTTTTGACAACACCACCGGGTGTAGCTTGTTTAACTGTTGCGACGATTACGTCACCAATGCCAGCAACCTTACGGCCTGATCCACCCAAAACTTTAATAGCTAGGACTTCTCTTGCACCTGAGTTATCGGCAACTTTCAAACGAGATTCTGTTTGTATCACTTCAGTATCCTCCTTCCGGATTAGGAATTCATTCTATTTGGTTAGATGATAACCGATTCTTCCACTATTTCTAGTAAACGGAAGTTTTTTGTTTTAGATAGTGGACGAGTTTCCATAATTTTAACTACGTCACCCATTTTAGCTTGGTTATTTTCATCATGTGTTTTGTACTTTTTAGAGTAACGAACACGTTTACCGTATACTGGATGATTTTTGTATGTAGACACTTCTACAACAATTGTCTTTTCCATCTTATCGGAAACAACAGTGCCTTGGTAGACTTTACGCTTATTACGTTCTTCAGTCATTTCTTAGTTACCTCCTTTGCTGGATTACTGATTTTGCAATTCTTGTTGACGCAACACTGTTTTGATGCGTGCGATTGATTTGCGAACTTCTTTCAGACGGGCTGTATTTTCAAGCTGCCCTGTAGCAAGTTGGAATCGTAGATTGAAAAGCTCTTCTTTAAATTCTTTCTCTTTTTCAATCATCTCAGTAGTGGATAATTCTTTAAGTTCATTAGCTTTCATTCGATTCACCACCAATTTCTGTACGTTTTACTATTTTCGTTTTGATAGGCAATTTGTGAGATGCCAAACGCAAAGCTTCACGTGCTACTTCTTCAGATACGCCGCCTACTTCAAACATGATTTTTCCACGTTTTACTGGGGAAACCCAACCTTCAGGAGCTCCTTTACCGGAGCCCATACGAACACCAATAGCTTTAGATGTATATGATTTATGAGGGAAGATTTTAATCCAAACTTTCCCACCACGTTTCATGTAACGAGTCATTGCAATACGAGCTGCTTCGATTTGACGGTTTGTGATCCATTTAGAATCAACTGCTTGTAAACCATATTCACCAAAAACAACTTCTTTACCACCTTTTGCTTCACCGCGCATTTTTCCACGGAATTCACGACGATGTTTTACACGTTTAGGTACTAACATTGGTTATTTCCCTCCTTTCTCTGTTACTTTACGAGCTGGCAATACTTCTCCACGGTAGATCCAAACTTTTACGCCTAGTTTACCATATGTAGTATCAGCTTCCTCCCATGCATAGTCAATATCTGCACGTAAGGTATGTAATGGAACTGTTCCTTCTGAATGAGTTTCTGCACGAGCGATATCTGCTCCGTTTAAACGTCCGGAAACTTGGGTTTTAATACCTAAAGCTCCAGATCTCATTGTACGTTGAATTGCTTGTTTTTGAGCACGACGGAAAGCAACACGACCTTCTAGTTGTTTCGTAATACCCTCAGCAACTAATTTAGCATCTAAATCAGTCTTTTTAATTTCAACAATGTTAATGTGAACACGTTTGTTCGTCATATTGTTTAGTGCTTTACGAAGTTTTTCAACTTCGGAACCACCTTTACCGATTACCATTCCTGGTTTTCCTGTATGGATAGAAATATTTACGCGATTTGCAGCACGTTCAATTTCTACACGAGATACAGAAGCTTCGCTTAGGTTTTTTTCAATATAACTACGAATTTTCAAGTCTTCATGTAAGAAAGTAGCGTAATCTTTTTCGGCATACCATTTGGCATCCCAATCACGGATAATACCTATACGCATTCCTATTGGATTAATTTTTTGACCCACAGATTATCCCTCCTTCTTTTCTGATACCACGATTGTAATGTGGCTTGTACGTTTTAAGATTTGTGAAGCTGAACCTTTAGCACGTGGACGGAAACGCTTCATTGTTTGTCCTTCGTTCACATAGGCTTCGGCTACGATTAAATTTTCAATGTCTAAATCATAATTGTGTTCCGCATTCGCGATAGCTGACATCAACACTTTTTCCACTGCAGGTGATGCAGCGCGTGGTGTGAATTTCAGAATGGAGATTGCTTCTCCAATGCTCTTGCCTCTGATAAGATCCACTACTAGACGAACCTTACGAGGTGCGATACGGACAGTTTTAGCAGTTGCTGTTGCAGCTGTAATTTGTTCTGCCATGATAATTCCTCCCCTCGTAATTAACGACGACCTGTTTTCTTGTCATCTGCCGTGTGGCACGGTATGTTCTTGTAGGAGCGAACTCCCCTAATTTATGTCCTACCATATCTTCTTGAATGTATACTGGAACATGTTTTCTTCCATCATAAACTGCGATTGTTTGACCAATGAATTGTGGAAAAATAGTAGAACGACGTGACCAAGTTTTTACAACTTGTTTCTTCTCGCTCTTTGATGCAGCTTCTACTTTCTTCATCAAATGATCATCGACAAAAGGTCCTTTTTTCAAACTACGACCCATGGTGAAGCCTCCCTTCGGTTCCTTTTACGTTTTCTAAGTTACTTTAAGAATTATCTCTTACGACCACGAACAACCAATTTATTGGATTTCGCTTTTTTGTTACGTGTTTTCAAGCCCAATGCAGGTTTGCCCCATGGTGTCATAGGTGATTTCAATCCGATTGGTGCTTTACCTTCACCACCACCGTGTGGGTGATCGTTCGGGTTCATTACAGATCCACGTACTGTAGGGCGTTTACCCTTCCAACGGTTACGTCCAGCTTTACCGATGTTAATCAGTTCATGCTGTTCATTTCCAACAGTTCCAACAGTTGCACGACAAGTATCAAGGATCATTCGAACTTCACCAGAGGTTAAACGAACCAATGTGTATTTTCCTTCTTGACCTAATACTTGTGCACTTGTACCAGCTGAACGAACTAGTTGTCCGCCTTTACCAGGTTTCATTTCAATGTTATGAACAAAAGTACCGACAGGAATGTTTACTAATGGCAATGCATTTCCAACTTTGATGTCAGCCTTTTCTCCAGATTCAATCTTTTGACCAACTTGGATTCCCTTTGGTGCAATGATGTAAGTCTTCACTCCATCAGAGTAATGAATCAAAGCGATATTAGCCGAACGGTTTGGATCATACTCAATTGCATTAACCGTACCGATTACGCCATCTTTGTTACGTTTGAAGTCAATCAAACGGTACGCGCGTTTGTGTCCACCAGCTTGGTGACGCACAGTTATTTTACCTTGGTTGTTACGACCGGCATGTTTGCTTTTTGATTCAAGCAATGTTTTTTCAGGAGTTGTTTTTGTGATTTCTGCGAAATCGGATCCTGTCATATTACGGCGGCCGTTTGTGGTAGGTTTGTATTTCTTAATCGCCACGTATTTTCCCTCCTATTTAGTAATTTGAATTTCTATTTTTTATTCGTCTTCGCCGAACAATTCAATTGTTTTTGAGTTTTCGGTTAGAGTTACGATTGCTTTACGGCGTTTCTTTGTATAGCCTTTGTTTTTGCCCATACGTTTTAACTTACCGCGCACGTTCATGATGTTCACATTTTTAACTTCAACGTCAAACAATTTTTCAATTGCTTGTCTTACTAAAGTTTTATTTGCACGAACATCCACTTCAAAGGTATATTTTTTTTCATCCATTGCAAGCATGGAAGCTTCGGTAATGATTGGACGAATAACTACATCATGATATTCCATTATTGAAGAGCCTCCTCTACCTTAGAAAGTGCAGTTTGAGTTACAATTACTTTTTGATTTGAAACGAGATCAAGTACATTCAATCCGTTTTCTCCGATTACGGTTACGTTAGGAAGATTACGGGCTGCTAATACTGAATTATCGTTATCATTTTCGATAACTACCAATACTTTGGAGTCAACATTCAAGTTATTTAACACTTTTGCAAATTCTTTTGTTTTTGGTGTGTCGAAAGTTAAGCCATCAACTACAATCAAGTTTCCTTCTGCTACTTTTTCAGAAAGAACTGATTTAAGAGCTAAACGACGAACTTTTCTATTTAATTTATATGAGTAAGAACGAGGTGTTGGTCCGAATACTACTCCACCACCAACCCATTGTGGGGATCGGATAGATCCTTGACGAGCACGTCCAGTACCTTTTTGACGCCATGGTTTACGTCCACCACCGCGTACTGCACTACGGTTTTTTACAGCATGTGTTCCTTGTCTTAGAGAAGCACGTTGCATAATGATTGCTTCAAATATAACACTATCATTCGGTTCAATTCCAAAAATTTCTTCATTTAATGTTACTTCACCGTTTTGTGTTCCATCTTGTTTGAATAGAGCTACGTTAGGCATATTTCTCGTTCCTCCTTTCTGGTTTTATTATTTAACAGCTTTAAACGCTGCTTTGATTTCAATAAGAGATTTCTTCGATCCAGGAACGTTTCCTTTAACAAGAAGTACGTTTCTTTCTGTATCAACCTTCATAATTTCTAGGTTTTTAAGAGTTGTTCTGTTTCCACCCATTTGTCCAGGTAATTTTTTACCTTTAAATACGCGTGATGGATCAGATGCTCCACCCATTGAACCAGGACTACGATGGAAACGTGATCCGTGAGACATAGGTCCACGTGAATAGCCGTGGCGTTTAATAACACCTTGGAAACCGTGTCCTTTCGATGTACCAGTGACATCAACGATGTCCCCTGCTTCGAATATATCTACTTTCACTTCTTGTCCTACTTCATATTCTCCCAGCTCAACATCTTTGATTTCTCTAATGAAGCGCTTAGGAGCAGTTTTTGCTTTTGCTGCATGACCTTTAGCAGGTTTGTTTGTCAAAACTTCACGCATTTCTTGATAACCTAGTTGTACAGCTTCGTAACCATCCGTTTCATTTGTTTTAACTTGTAAAACAACGTTTGGAGTAGCTTCGATAACAGTTACTGGCACCAATTCACCGTTCTCTGTGAAGAATTGAGTCATTCCTACTTTTTTGCCTAAGATTCCTTTGGTCATGGTAACACCTCCGTTTTTTTATTGTTTGTTTTAGATAGAATTATAGTTTGATTTCGATATCAACACCACTTGGTAAGTCTAACTTCATCAATGCATCAACAGTTTTACTTGTTGGGTTGATGATGTCGATCAAACGCTTATGTGTCAACATTTCAAATTGTTCGCGAGAATCTTTGTATTTGTGAGTTGCACGAATCACTGTGAATAGTTGTCTTTCAGTAGGTAATGGAATCGGACCTGAAACGCTAGCTCCAGTTCTTTTTGCTGTTTCCACAATCTTATCTGCTGATTGATCCAACGCACGGTGTTCATATGCTTTCAAACGAATACGAATCTTTTGTTTTGCCATGTTATTTCCCTCCTTCGTCAAATGTAAATCATAAGACTAGCTCCACGAAAATCCCCGGCATCACCGGGTGTGACAAAGCACCCTGGCGTGTCGCAACCTCTCGTTTCAATGCTATGTTCCCTCAATTAAGGGGCTATGTACTCTTTCACTATCCGTGAAATTCGCACTTTATAAGTATACATAGGATGTGTACTAAATGCAAGTTTTTTCTGGAAATAAGATAAAATTTTTTTAATTCTTTGTTTTTTTCCCAACTGCTTTATAATCCCAACTGCTTTATAATAAAGGAATCAAGTGGAATTCGCAAGTGTTTTGCATAAAATACTCAATTCTTTTTTCAATCCCTAATCAGCCATGAATTATAGTCATTTCATGATTTTATTTAAAAATGCAGACTAGTTTCTTCTATAGTATATATCGTTTATTTAAAATTCAAAAAGCTCACTTCCTATAAGGAGGTGAGCTTTTCGATTTAAGAAAAATATTATCTAGGATTATTTGGATCCATTTTCTTTTCTGCTTCTGTTTTCTGAGCACTTCCACCCATACTTGTAGATTCTTCATTGATCTTGTGATCTAGTTTATTCAACTGTTTCTTAGCAAACTCTCTACCACCTAATCCAAAGGCTAGAGCAAATGCTACCGCTAAGCCACCAATGATAAACAAGAACGCTGTATTAACTATAGTAGAAGCAAATTGTAATTGATCTAGTGTCATGAAGATTGCCATAACATAAATCAAGTACTTCACTACCGCTCCGACCATGCCACTACCTGTTGAGTCTTTAAGGAAAGCTGAGAGTGCATTTCCTCCAACGATACCTAATCCTAAAATGATTAGTCCGAATAGTACAGAAGGTAAGTAGCTGATAATTGCTACACCGATTGTATTCAATATTTGTAAATTCAGTGTATTTAGAGCTTCAACTAAGAAGAAGATAACAATAACTGTTTGTACAATTTTAGCAATTACATTAGAAAGACTAATCTGCGTGCTTCCTTTTGTATTTAGATATTTAGAATAGCGATCAATTCCAGAAGTTTCTAACAAACCTTCTAGTAAATCTCCAACAATCTTAGCAATCAATCCACCTGCAATTAGCAAGATAACTGCTACTAGTATATTTGGGATCGCTGCTAAAATTTGATTCAATACATTTACAATTGGTTCAGAAATAGATTTAATTTGTAGCGTGTCTAGTGCCATTGTAACAATAGGTATTAAAATAACAACAAATACTGTGTTAGCTAATACTTTTGCAATCGTATGTTTTTGTTTTTCTACTTGTCCAGGTGAAGTGTTACTTACCTTTGAAGTATATTTTCTTACATAGCGATCAACATTAACTGTTTCTAACAAGTTCTGTACTAGTTCTTTTACAAACTTGGCAACAAAGTATCCGATAGCTAAAATAATAGCTGCTCCGAATAACTTAGGTATAAACGCTAAGAACGAATCAAACATATTCGTAATTGGTGCTGCAATATTGGCTAATCCTATTCTCTCCAGAATCCCCGGGATAAAGAACAACCATACTAAGTAGTAAAAGACCTTACCAAGTGAGACAATCATTTGGTTCCCATCTTCTACAGTATTAACAACTCCCCATGATGCAAGCTTTTGATTAAAGTGAATGGCTTGAAGTCCTTTGACTATTGCTTTTTTGACTAGCGTAGCAAGTACCCAGGCAAGTACTAATAATAAAATAGCTCCCAGTAAATTTGGTAAAAACGCTAGAAATGATGCCCATAAACCTTGTAATGAGTCCGTAAATTCATTCATTTTGCTTCCTCCTTATAATTTCTTTTTTTCAGGAATTTCTTCCTTATGTTATAAGTATAACGGAAGAATCAAATAACTTAAAATGAAAACCCTCATTAAATTCTTCTTTTCAATAAAAGTCAATAGCTTTTAATAATTTTTAACAAAAAAGACAAGTATTTTCTTTTCAGAAGATACTTGTCTTTTATCTTATATTCATTTATCTATACGTTTTATCTCTTTTCTGTCAATTGGATCATTTAATTCAGGAGAGAGGCCATCTATATCGTTAGCGTGAGAGTCTGTAGCCAACTCTTTCTCTGTTTCTTCCTTTATGTCTGTATTCGTTCCTGGAACATCTACAAATGTTTTTTCATCACGTAAAAGTGTATCTGTTTTATATCCCACCATCTCAGGATCTGTTTCAACAGAACCTAGTTCCGTAACAGGATTACGTGTCTTCATTCCGCTATCCAGTACATCTGTATTTGTATCTTCTTCAGCTACGGATGGTTTAGCATTTTTATCTGTCAGTACAACAATGTTACCTTTTTTAATTTGTTCATGATATGGGTGTAAAGGGTCTTCTTCAGTATCGTAATTAGGATGATTCACTTGGTCTTCTTCATAATCATCAATCGTAAAAGCATCTTTTATTTTATCCCAAAAAGAACGTTCATTATCGTCAATATTGTCTCTCATATTTGTATCCGTACTAACTTCTGCGTCCATCGTTAAAGGAATTGAATCTTTAACGGTTGAATTGGCAACTACGTAAATATCCTCTTTGAGGTAGCCTTTTTCTCTTAATTTTTGAACTGCCTGCATGGCTTCTTCGATTTTTGAATAACTTCCTTCTACACGTTTATTCATTATTCTATACTCCTCCTTTTAAAATATCAATCACTATGATAGCGCTATCTTATCGTGTTTATTATATCTTTAATGAAAAGATGTTTCAAATAATAGCTATTGAGCTTTTTTACATTATTCACTTCACTATTACTCGCCTTATATTTTTATTTAATTTTATTTTAATCATACAAATTTCTATACCATTTAATGGGAGATAGTTATCTAATGATATTTAAACAAAAAAAGTAGGCAAAGAGCTTACGCTCCTTACCTACTTTTAAATTTAAAAATTATTTGTTAATTGTAGAAACAACACCGGATCCTACAGTACGTCCGCCTTCGCGAACTGAGAAACGAGTACCTTCTTCGATAGCGATTGGGTGGATTAGTTCTACATCCATTTTAACGTTATCTCCAGGCATAACCATTTCTACGCCTTCTGGCAATTCTACAACTCCAGTAACGTCTGTTGTACGGAAGTAGAATTGTGGACGGTAGTTTGAGAAGAATGGAGTGTGACGTCCGCCTTCTTCTTTGGAAAGAACATAAACTTCTGCTGAGAATTTTGTATGAGGTGTGATTGTACCTGGTTTAGCTAGAACTTGACCACGTTGGATTTGCTCACGGGTTACACCACGTAACAAAGCACCAATGTTGTCGCCTGCTTCAGCGTAATCCAACAATTTACGGAACATTTCAACACCTGTTACAGTTGTTTTCTTAGTATCTTCTTCAATACCAACGATTTCAATTTCGTCACCGATTCTTACTACTCCACGCTCAACACGTCCAGTAGCAACAGTTCCACGACCAGTGATTGAGAATACATCCTCAACTGGCATCATGAATGGTTTGTCAGTATCACGAGTTGGTGTTGGGATAAACTCATCAACTGCAGCCATCAATTCCATGATTTTTTCTTCATACTCTTCAACGCCTTCAAGAGCTTTCAATGCAGAACCAGCAATAACTGGAGTGTCATCACCAGGGAAGTCGTAGTCTGTTAATAGATCGCGAACTTCCATTTCTACTAATTCAAGTAATTCTTCGTCGTCTACCATATCCATTTTGTTCAAGAATACTACGATGTAAGGAACACCAACGTTACGTGACAATAGAATATGCTCACGTGTTTGTGGCATTGGGCCATCAGCAGCAGAAACTACTAAGATAGCTCCGTCCATTTGTGCAGCACCAGTGATCATGTTTTTAACATAGTCCGCGTGACCTGGGCAGTCTACGTGTGCATAGTGTCGGTTTGCAGTTTCGTATTCAACGTGAGAAGTGTTAATTGTAATTCCACGTTCTCTTTCTTCTGGAGCTTTATCGATTGATGCGTAGTCAGAAGCTGCACCACCGAATCCTTTTTTAGATAATACAGTTGTAATTGCAGCAGTTAACGTAGTTTTACCATGGTCAACGTGTCCGATAGTACCGATGTTTACGTGCGGTTTGGAGCGATCAAATTTTTCTTTTCCCATTGTTAATTTTCCTCCTCATATTTGAGTAAATGTTATATTTTTATAGACTTCTTCTGTGTTCACAGTAATTGCCTATTGTAATGAATTATACAGATTACCGTAGTAAAATGCAATATTTCAAATTGTTCAAAAAGTAAGATTATGCGTCAGCGTTTTTACCGCTCTTTGTAATAATATCTTCTTGAACTGATTTAGGAACGGCTTCGTAATGATCAAATGCCATTGCAAAAGTACCGCGTCCTTGAGTAGCAGAACGAAGAGTTGTCGCGTAACCGAACATTTCAGATAAAGGAATAGTTCCTTTAACAATTTGTGCATTTCCGCGAGTTGTTGTTCCTTCAATACGTCCACGACGAGCACTTACGTGACCCATTACGTCTCCTAGGTATTCTTCAGGAACAGTAACTTCTACTGCCATCATTGGTTCAAGAATTGCTGGGTTTGCTTTCTTAGCTGCATTACGCAACGAAAGGGAAGCAGCAACTTTAAAGGCTGTTTCAGATGAGTCAACATCATGGTAAGAACCATCATATAGGCGAGCCTTAACGTCAACTAATGGATAGCCGGCTAGTACACCGTTTACCATAGAATCTTTCAAGCCCGCTTCTACTGCTGGAACATACTCACGAGGTACTACCCCACCGACGATACCATTTTCGAATTCGAAACCAGCACCCTCTTCGTTAGGAGTAAATTCGATCCATACGTGTCCGTATTGACCTTTACCACCTGATTGACGAACAAACTTACCTTCTGATTTAACAGCAGTACGGAATGTTTCACGGTAGGAAACTTGTGGAGCTCCTACTGTTGCGTCTACCTTGAATTCACGTCTCAAACGATCAACGATGATATCTAAGTGTAATTCACCCATACCCGCAATAACGGTTTGTCCAGTTTCAGCGTTTGTTGAAGCGCGGAAAGTTGGATCTTCTTCAGAAAGCTTTTGTAAAGCGATACCCATTTTATCTTGGTCTGCTTTTGATTTTGGCTCAATAGCAACTTCGATAACTGGTTCTGGGAATACCATAGATTCTAGGATTACTGGGCGTTTTTCATCGCACAGTGTATCACCAGTACCTGTATCCTTCAAACCAACTGCTGCAGCAATATCACCGGAGAATACTTCAGGTATCTCACTACGGCTGTTTGCGTGCATCTGCAAAATACGGCCTACGCGTTCACGTTTTCCTTTTGTTGTGTTCTGGATATACGAACCAGCTGCTAATGAGCCAGAGTATACACGGAAGAATGTTAGACGACCTACAAAAGGATCGGTCATTACTTTAAATGCCAACGCTGAAAACGGCTCGTCATCATTAGAAGGAATGATAATTTCTTCATCTGTATCAGGAATCAAACCAGTCATTGGTGCTACATCTGTAGGTGCAGGCAAGTAATCAATTACTGTGTCCAACATTAGTTGAACTCCTTTGTTTTTGAAGGCTGAACCACAAAGAACTGGGTAAAATTCTACATTCAATGTAGCTTTACGAATTCCAGCTTTTAATTCTGCAACGGTGATTTCTTCTCCTTCGAGATACTTCATCATCATTTCTTCATCAGTTTCAGCAACTGCTTCAATCAGTTTAGTATTCCACTCTTCAGCGATTTCTTTGTACTCTTCAGGAATATCTTCCTCATGGTACTCAATTCCATCTTCTGAATCATAGATTTCAGCTTTCATTTCTACCAAATCAATAATTCCTATGAATTTATCTTCGGCTCCCATTGGCAACTGAATTGGATGAGCGTTTGCTTGCAAACGTTCATGGAGTGTTCCTACGGAATATAAGAAATCTGCTCCAATTTTATCCATTTTATTAATGAAAACAATACGAGGAACACCATAAGTAGTAGCTTGGCGCCATACTGTTTCTGTTTGTGGTTCAACACCAGATTGAGCATCTAGCAAAGCTACTGCTCCATCTAATACACGTAGAGAACGTTCAACTTCAACTGTGAAGTCCACGTGTCCAGGCGTATCGATAATGTTTACACGGTATCCTTTCCATTGCGCTGTTGTAGCAGCGGAAGTAATCGTGATTCCACGTTCTTGTTCCTGTGCCATCCAGTCCATTTGCGCTGCACCTTCGTGAGTTTCGCCAATTTTGTGGATTCGACCGGTGTAATATAGTACGCGCTCTGTTGTCGTTGTTTTACCAGCGTCAATATGAGCCATAATACCTATATTTCTTGTCTTTTCAAGAGTAAATTCTCTTTTAGCCATCTGTTTCGTGCACCTCTTTCTAGCTTTGATGGTTAGTTTATATCGATGGAAGACAGGTTCTATAAACGAACCTGCCCCATCTAACAAACATTATTTTATAATAATTCTTACCAACGGTAATGAGCGAAAGCTCTGTTGGCATCTGCCATTTTGTGGATATCTTCGCGTTTCTTAACGGAAGCTCCTGAGTTATTAGCAGCATCCATAAGTTCTTTTGCAAGTCTTTCTTCCATGGTATCTTCTCCACGGAGACGGGCATAGTTTACTAACCAACGTAATGCTAAAGCTGTACGACGTTCTGGACGAACTTCAACTGGCACTTGGTAGTTAGAACCTCCTACACGACGTGCTTTTACTTCTAAAACAGGCATGATGTTTTTCATCGCTTGTTCAAATACTTCTATTGGTTCATTACCGGAAGTATCTTTAATAATATCAAATGCGTTATATAAAATAGTTGCTGCTTTTCCACGTTTACCATCAACCATCAAGCGGTTAATCAAACGAGTTACCAATTTAGAATTGTAAATTGGATCTGGCATAACTTCGCGTTTTGCTACTGCACCTTTACGAGGCATTCTGACTCCCCCTTCCATATCTATTATTTAATTTTATTTCCTAAACAAAGTTAGGTTTTATTTTTTAGCTGCTTTAGGTTTCTTAGCACCGTATTTTGAACGGCTTTGCATACGACCGGTAACTCCAGCTGTATCCATTGCTCCACGAACGATATGATAACGTACTCCAGGTAAATCTTTTACACGTCCACCACGGATTAATACCACACTATGTTCTTGTAGGTTATGACCGATACCAGGTATGTACGCTGTTACTTCCAAAAGGTTAGACAAGCGAACACGAGCATACTTACGTAAAGCCGAGTTAGGTTTCTTAGGTGTCATTGTTCCCACACGTGTACATACTCCACGCTTTTGAGGTGAGTTATTGAAAGTTGGAGCTTTCTTGAAACTGTTATATCCTCTTCCCAATGCTGGTGATTTAGATTTCTCAACAGCTGATTTACGAGGTTTGCGAACTAATTGATTAATTGTAGGCATTTTTTTTCCTCCTTCCCAAATAGGTTTTTCTAGGTCCACACATCCAGGTGGTCCTTCTTTTTTAAAAAATAATAAATCGAAAGTACATTCGATTTTTTCACGGAATACTCTTGATTGATTAGTTGAACTGATTGGAATACCTTTCAGAAAACTTATAACAAAAGCACCTTTGAAAGAATACCACGAAAATTCTCAGTCGTCAACAATAGAACTACATTTTTTTATTTATTTTAAAAAACAAAGAGCGGAGACTGTCTCCGCCTTGTTTTTTTGTTTAATATTTTTACTGTTCTTCGATATTTCTCATCGTTGGGAATAGTAATACATCTCGAATAGACTGACTGTCTGTTAATAGCATAATGAATCGGTCTATTCCAATTCCAAGACCACCTGTTGGAGGCATTCCATATTCTAACGCCTCTAGGAAATCTTCATCCACACCATGTGCTTCTTCATTTCCTTGTTCTTTTTCTTGGGATTGCGCTTCGAATCTTTCACGTTGATCGATTGGATCCGTTAACTCCGTAAATGCATTCCCGTATTCATTACCCATGATGAATATTTCAAAACGATCCGTAAAACGAGGATCTTCTTGGTTTTTACGAGCTAGTGGTGAAACTGCTGTAGGATGTCCATAGATAAAGGTCGGTTGTACCAACGCACCTTCTACAAATTCTTCAAAGAACTCATTAATGATATGTCCAACAGTCATGTGCTTCGTAAAAGGTACGCGATGTGCTTTCGCTAAGTCACGAGCTTGTTCATCGGTCATATCCTCCCAGAAATCTACTCCTGTTTTTTCTTTTACAGCATCTACCATGTGAATCCGTGGGTACGGTCCAGCTAAATTAACTTCGGTTCCATTATACATAACGGTTGTAGTTCCTTTTACATTTTGTGTAACGGTTTCGAATATTCCTTCTGCTAATTCCATCACATCATGATAATCGGTATAAGCAGTATAAGCTTCCATCATCGTAAATTCAGGGTTATGAGTGGTATCAATTCCTTCATTTCGGAATACACGACCAATCTCATAAACTTTTTCCATTCCACCAACAATCAGACGCTTTAAATGAAGCTCTAACGCAATACGCATGTATAGTTCCATGTCTAAAGCGTTATGATGCGTCACAAAAGGTTTAGCAGTTGCTCCACCCGCCATGTTATGTAGCGTGGGTGTTTCTACTTCTAAATAGCCATGACTGTTCATGTATTTGCGTAACTCAGCAATAATTTGGCTTCGCTGCACAAATTTATCAAAACTATCCCGATTACTAATTAGATCCAAGTATCGTTGACGATATTTTTGTTCTACGTTTGTCAATCCGTGGTATTTATCAGGTAAAGGACGTAATGCCTTCGTCAAATGAACCAGAGTGGTCGGTTTAATCGTTAATTCTCCGGTATTTGTTTTCATGACAGGTCCGGTAACACCAATGATGTCCCCTAAATCTGCTTGCTTGAAAATAGCATAGTCATCTTCCCCAACTTCATCCTTACGAACATAAATCTGAATGCGTCCCTTACTATCTTGTAAGTGGGCGAATCCAACTTTTCCTTTTCCTCGTTTGGTAATAATACGTCCTGCAATGGAAGCAATAATTTCTTGTCCTTCCATTTCTTCTTTCGACAAATGATCATACGCTTCATGCAATTCCTTCGATAAGTGGGTGCGTTTGAACCCATTGTGGAAGGGATCCATGCCCTCTTCTCGTAAATGTTTCATTTTCTCACGTCGAATGATTAGTTGGTCATTCATTTCTTCAGAATGTTTTTCTTGACTCAATACGGTCACTCCGTTCTACTACTATCAGTATTCTATCCTATCTATCTTGCCAAGAAAAAAATAAAATTGCAAGGTCTCTTTCAAATTTATTTAGATAATAAATGAAGTTTCCCTTTGCGCTCTACTTTTTCTTCTTCTCTTTTTTCAGTCTCTTCAACAAATCGGTCTAGAAAACCATTTATTTCTTGTTGTCTATTTGCCAAAACAATTGCTGCTTTTGTTTTAGAAGATCGAGGAATGCCTTTTAAATAATAAGGGGCAATCGTCCGAAATTCTTTAATAGCCGTAGGTTCTCCTTTTAACTCTACTAATCGTTCCAAATGGATTTTAGCAGTTTCCATTTTTTCGCGAGAAGTAACTGGCGGTAATCGTTCTCCTGTATCTAAGTAGTGGACCGTTTGCTTGATCATAAACGGATTGGACAATGCAGCCCGACCAATCATTACACCGTCTACACCTGTTTCATCTAGCATCCGTTTCGCATCTTCTGGAGTGCGAATATCTCCGTTTCCAATAAAAGGAATTCTTGTTAAGGCTTGTTTCACTTCTTTAAAAGGAGCCCAATCTGCTTTTCCTTCATACATCTGAGCTCGCGTACGACCATGCATTGCTACAGCAGAGGCTCCTGCACGTTCCGCTGCAAGAGCATTCTCAACCGCAAATAAGTGTTTATCATCCCAACCTAAGCGCATTTTAACTGTAACCGGTTTGTCTACGGCATCCACAACTGCTGCGACCATTTCATATACTTTATTTGAATCCAGGAGCCATTTCGCTCCTGCTTCATTCTTAATCACTTTACTAACCGGACACCCCATATTAATATCGATGATGGAACATTCAGTATTCTCCGCTACATATTTCGCGGCTTCTACTAATGTATCTTTGTTGCCTCCCATAATTTGAATGCTGAGGGGATACTCGTCTGGTTCAATATGAAGCATCTTTAAAGTCTTTTCATTTCGATAGTGAATTCCTATGTCACTAATCATTTCACAAACAACGAGACCAGCACCCATTTCTTTTACTGTGACACGATATGCCGAGTTGCTGATGCCAGCCATTGGAGCAGCAACAACTTGATTTTTTATTTCTATATCACCTATTTTAAACATAGTACCCTACCTTTTACTATCAATCTTCTATTTTCTTTTGTTATTTTAGCACCTTATTCGTGATAAGACTACTATGTCATTTGAAAACGGGGTTTTAGTGAATTGAAACAAGAAAAATGAAATGAACCTACATTTTTTCGAGGTTCATTTCATTTTAATTTTATAAAAAATATATACTCACTTATTTACTAAATAGCGTGATCCATTATCTGCAGAAATAGTAACGACCGTTTTATCTCGACCTAGTCTTTTTGCAATTTCAATTGCTCCAGCTATCGCAGCACCTGAAGATGAGCTCAATAATAAACCTTCTTCTTTTGCTAAACGAATTGCCATAGCAGCTGCTTCTTCTGAAGAAATATGGATTACTCCATTATACAAGGCTACATCTAAAACAGGTGGAATAAAACCAGCTCCCATACCAGGAATATGATGTATTCCTTGAGGGCCATCACTCAGTACTTGAGATTCAGTTGGCTCAACAGCATACAACTCTACATTCGGGTTCACCACACGCAAACTACGACCTACACCGGTTAAGGTTCCCCTGTTCCAACAGATGCTACAAAAGCATCTGGAGTTTTCCCAGCAAATGCTTCTATAATCTCCGGTCCAGTCGTTGCTTCATGCATTGCTGGATTGGCCGGATTTTGAAATTGACGTAAATAGTACGTATCCGCCTGTTTACTCAATTCCTCTGCTTTTGCAATTGCTCCAGACATCCCTTCTTCTATAGGAGTCTCAATGACTTTAGCTCCATAAGCTTCCAAGATTAGCCGAACAGAGTGATTGTCTTCTTGAGGCAGTACGAGAAGTGCTTTGTACCCTTTTGCTGCAGCCAACATAGCAATGCTAATTCCCATATTACCATCGGTTGCTTCTAGTATCGTGAAACCGGGTTTTAAACTGCCATCTTCTTCTGCTACTTCTAGCATATTTAATGCCGTTCGATCTTTTATGCTTCCTCCGAAATTATACGATTCTAACTTTACATATACATCAGCTGCTCCTTCTGGAACAACTTTATTTAATTTGATGAGAGGCGTATTGCCAATCAGCTCTGAAATACTGGTAACTTTTTTTGCCATCAGATTTCCTCCGCTCTTTTTTCAAATCATCGTTTATTAGTTGTTTTGATTTACTTCTTTTTCTTCTTTGGCTTTATCAATAGATTGAATCAGGCTATTTAAATCATCTTCAGAATATTGATATTTCTCTTCACAAAAATGACATACAACTTCAGCGCCGTGATCTTCGTTAATCATATCTACTAACTCATCTTTACCTATCGCAGACAGACCATCCATAAAGCGTTCGCGTGAACAATCACAGTGGAAACGTAGCGGCATTTTTTCGATATATTTAACATTTTCTTTTCCGAGTATTCTTTCTAAGACTTGTTCTGGCGTCTCTCCTTCTTCCATCAAACGTGAAACCATTGGAAGATGTAGAATGTTTTTTTCAATCATATCAATTACGGCATCATCCGCACCAGGAAGAACTTGAATCATAAATCCACCTGCCACTTTAATAGAGTTATCTGTATCTACTAAAACACTCAGACCAATTGCTGAAGGAATTTGTTCAGAGTTAGCCATATAATAGGTGAAGTCTTCTCCTAGTTCTCCACTGATCAAAGGAACTTGTCCTGTAAAAGGTTCTTTTAATCCTAGATCTTTAATAACCGTCAGAGAACCTTCTGTACCTACAACTCCTTTAACATCAATCTTTCCTTGTTCATTTAATGGTAAGTGAACATGTGGATTCGAAATATAAGCCTTTACTTCTCCTTTTCCATTTGCATCCGCAACAATTCTACCTCCAGGACCGTCTCCACTTACAATCACTGTCATTTTTTGATCTTCTCGTAAGCCAGTTGTTGCTACTAAAATGGACCCAATCATCGTTCTACCTAACGCAGCAGATGAAGCACTCCATGTATCGTGTCTTCTTTGAGCTTCTCCGACTGTTTGTGTTGCATTCAGTGCATATGCACGGATTTGTCCTTCATAAGCAAGTGCTTTTACTAAATAATCATTCATATGATTTCCTCCCAAGATATAAGAACTTCTGTTGGTTCCTACCCTTTTATCTATATTTTATAAATCATTTTTACTATATTGTCTACGTTTGTGGAATAGCTCTTTCCACACTCATATTTCTATTTTACTATAGCTACACTAAAATCTAAACATAATCTGCTCATGAGTGTAAACAAATAAAAAACAGAGTAAGAAAAGCTACTGCTTTTCTTACTCTGTTTGATATTTTTCTGTTTGAATAAATTTAATGAGGTGGCAACTCGTCTTCATTTTCTAGTGATGTAGATCCATCAGTACGTTCCTCATCGGAATGTTCTTCTGTACTCTCTTCACTTGAAGAGAAGTCTTCGCCCTCTTGATGATCTTCTTCATCTTTTTTAAGTTTTTCAGCTTCTTTTTTCTCTAACGCACGTTTTGCTTCTTCAAAAGAGGCAGCTTTTTCACTTGGGTATTCTTCAGAATTTTTTTCATCAGGCATTTCACCTGTTTCAAAAAGACTCTTGATGGTTCTTGCATCCAAGGTTTCTACTTCAAGAAGTTTTTGAGCAATTAGATCCAGCTGTTCACGATGCTCATTGATAATTTGACGAGCTCTTTCGTGTGCTTCACTCATGATTCGACGTACTTCTGAATCAATTTGGTAGGCAATATCTTCAGAATAAGCGCGTGTATTTCCGTAATCACGGCCTACAAAGACTTGTTGGTTTCGTTCATACTGAACCGTTCCTAGCTTATCACTCATTCCGTATTCTGTTACCATGCTGCGCACTAATTGAGTTGCTTGTTCAAAGTCATTGCTAGCACCAGTTGTTTGTACATTGAAAACAATTTCTTCAGCTGTACGTCCACCAAGCAAACCAACTACTTGTTCGAACAATTCTTCTTTCGTCATCAAGAAACGATCTTCTTTTGGAAGCATAATCGCATATCCACCCGCACGTCCACGAGGAACAATCGTTACTTTATGAACAGTACGAGCATCACTCAGTACCATTCCAACGATAGTATGTCCAGATTCATGGAATGCAACCATTTCTCTTTCTTTCTTACTAATTGCTTTATCCTTTTTAGCAGGACCGGCAATTACTCGATCATGTGCTTCATCTAAATCTAAAGCATCAATACGTGTCTTATTTCGACGAGCAGCTACTAGAGCAGCTTCGTTCAATAAGTTTTCTAAATCAGCACCAGAGAATCCAGGTGTTTGTTGTGCAATTACTTTTAAGTCCACATTCGGATGAAGTGGCTTATTTCGTGAGTGAACTTTCAATATAGCTTCGCGACCTTTTACATCAGGACGTCCAACTAATATTTGACGGTCAAAACGACCTGGACGAAGTAAGGCTGGGTCCAATACGTCTGAACGGTTTGTTGCAGCAATTACGATGACTCCTTCATTTCCAGAGAAACCATCCATTTCAACTAGTAACTGGTTTAATGTTTGTTCACGTTCATCATGTCCGCCACCCATTCCAGCTCCACGTTGACGACCAACCGCATCAATTTCATCGATAAAGATAATGGCTGGAGCAGTTTTCTTCGCATTTTCAAACAAGTCACGAACACGACTCGCTCCAACTCCAACAAACATCTCAACGAATTCCGAACCAGAAATCGAGAAGAAAGGTACTCCTGCTTCTCCTGCTACTGCTTTAGCTAGCAAGGTTTTTCCGGTTCCTGGAGGTCCTTCTAACAGTACGCCCGCTGGAATACGAGCACCAAGTGCTGTAAAACGTCTTGGGTCTTTTAGGAATTCCACCACTTCAACTAACTCTTGTTTTTCTTCATCCGCACCAGCGACATCAGAAAAACGAACTTTAACATCTGTTTTAGAAATATCTTCGGATTTGGATTTTCCGAAGTTCATTACTCCACGATTTCCACCGCCACCGCCTTGGCCTCCTGCTTGTCCCATCATCATGTACATAAAGAACACGAAAAGTACGAGGGGTAAAATAGTAAAGAGGATACTGATCCAAGCACCGGATTGATCTTGTTCTAAGATAGTTATGTCCGTATCTGTAGTTGAAGATAACTCTCCGATTTCAGCTAACGTAGAATCATTGGGTAATACTCGAGTATCAAATGCCTTTGTTGTAAGGTTTTTATCATCAAACAATAGTAAGTCATTGGTACTTGATTCACTTTCTAAAGTCTTTTCTTCTCGATACTCTCCTACTACTTCCCAGACACCTGCTCCTGGTTGCATTGTAAATTCTTTTACTTCTTCTTTGTCTAATGCTTGCATAAATTCTGTAGTGGATATGGTTTGGCTTCCTTGATCGCCTATTCCTCTAGTCATCATTGTTACTACTGCGACGACTGCAATGAAAATAAGGATCCAAAAGCTACTGCTTTTTAGAAATTTATTTTTCTTCATTTGACCCTCCCTGTTAGATAGCATACCGATTTGGCGTATATCTTACATCTTCCTAATATTTTAGTTTTATTTTATGTATCTTGGTCATGATAACATATTGGACCAATCTTCACTATCTATTTTACTTATAAATTTCTTCCTTTAAAATTCCAATATAAGGCAAGTTTCGGTATTTTTCGACAAAGTCTAAACCATAGCCTACCACAAATTCATTTGGCACATGAATCCCTACGTAGTCTGCTTCCAAATCAACTACACGACGCTCTTTTTTATGTAATAAGGTAACGATTTTAATTGATTTAGCATTTCGGTATCGGAATATATCAATTAAGTAACTCAATGTTCGACCAGTATCGATAATATCCTCCACAATCAGCAAATCTCTACCTTCAACGGATGCATCTAAATCTTTAATAATTTTGACATCTCCACTTGATTCAATTTCTGACCCGTAGCTAGAAACATCCATGAAATCTAATTCTAAGTCACAATCCATTGCACGTGATAAATCAGTCATAAACATGACTGCCCCTTTTAACACTCCGATTACAAGTGGATTCTTCCCACGGTACTCTTCGGTCAACTCTGCGCCTAATTTCTTTACTGTGTTCTTAATGTCTTCTTCTGTGTACAAAATTTCTTTTATATCTGGATGTATCATTCCGTCACCTCTTCATAATTTGTGTGTATAATCATTTTACTCTGTTCTTGATTATTTTTTTCTATTTCTAGTATTTCATTTCCTTTACTCACCTTCATTGAAAGAGCATACCCTGGGACCCATAAAATTTCACCTTGAGCATCCGTTATAACGATCGCTTTTCTCCTCTTTTCTTGAGGAACTTTTTGATCAATAAAAATTCGAGATACTTTCTTTGTAAAAGGGGCATGTTTATTCATACGAATGCGGTCTCCCGCTTGCCAATAACGTACAAATAAAGGATATGAAACATCTTCTTCGAGCCTTACCCAATGAGTACTTAGAACGGATGAATGAGAGAGAAAGGATTCACTATATAAAAACAAGCCTATTTTACCATTAAAAGGTAATTCTAACCATTCATTTAGGTCAATTTCTGCTAAGTATGTGTGAAATAGGTTTTTTTCAGTGTTTTCTTCACTTTTTGAGACTTTATTTTTTTTAAAATAAAGAACTCCATATCGTCTTTCTACATTTCCTCCAGACACATTTAATGTTGCTTGAGGAGTGGCTCCCTCAATCATTTCAAGGATATCATCCACATGGCTTTTTCGAAAAGAAACTCCAGCTTGGAACCATTTCTCTTGTAAAAAATAACTGAGCAGAAGGTATCGCATTGATTGAGAATAGTTTAGGAAAAGATGGATATCTAAAGACCAAACATCCTTTCTTTGTATAAAACAATTCTCAAAAGCTTCCTGAATTACTGGACTGGCTATTTCTAATAGGGCCTGTAGCTCTTCTGAAAATTCATTAAAATGTTGGGCCGCTTTTTCATTTTCTTTCCTGATTAAAGGAGTAATATTATTTCGAAATCGATTACGTGTAAAGTCATTTCCTTCATTCGTAGCATCTTCTATGTAAGGAACCTGATATTTTCGGCAGTACTCGTACAATTCTTCTTTTTGTACGTCCAAAAACGGCCGGACTAACTTCCCAGAATCAAATATCCGGGCCTTTTTTATACCAGCAACCCCACTTAGCGTACTTCCTCGAGTTAACTTCATGAGAATGGTTTCCATTTGATCATCTGCATGATGAGCTGTTAAAAGTGCAGTCGCCATTAGAACTTTCATTTTCTCTTCAAAAAATTGATAGCGAAAATCTCGTGCGGCTGCCTCTAAATTATTATCTGGATGTAGTTCCTTTTCCCAATGTTTTACATAGAAAGGAATTCCCCTTGTAAAGCAAAATTTTTGTACAAGCTTGCAGTCCTCTTCGGCTTCATTTCGCAAATGGTGTTGGACATGAAGTACAGCAAAGTGAGGACGTTTTTCAGTAGGAAGTTTTGAGAAGGCATCCAACAACGCCATCGAGTCCACGCCACCCGATACAGCGAGGAGAACCGTATCGGAAGATGTCCAAAAATGAAACCTATTATTTTCGTCATATAATTTCTTCGTTAACAAGTTCATTTCCCTCTCCACTCCCCTTTTTTTGAAAAAGCTTTGAGAATGCTTCTTAATTTAAGCTAGAATAGAAAAAGAGGCGGAGCAGGAGTAAAACTCCTTCATCCAACCTCTTGTATCTTCGGATGTTATCCGCGTCTTCCGCCGCGTCCACCGCGTTTGCTTTCTGTATTACGTTTCAAAGAAGACAAGCGATCATCGCTATCTTTCAAAAATGAGCTCATCAAATTATCAAAGCCTTCTTTTTTAGGTTCTTTGCTTTGTGAAGGACGTTCCTCTCGTGCCTTGAAGTGAGAAGAATCACTGCGTGGTGCGGAGCTCCTTTGATATGGTTTTTGCTCACGTGGTTCACGTGATGGTCGGGAATCTTCTTCAGATTTTGGTTGAGCTTTCCTAATGGACAGTCCAATCTTCCCATCACTTGCAATAGTTAGTACCTTAACGGATACCTCATCCCCAACACTTAAAACATCGTGAATGTCTTTAATATAGCTATCGGAAATCTCACTAATGTGAACAAGTCCAGTCTTTCTATCTCCCAAATCAATAAATGCACCAAAATTTGTAATACCAGTTACTTTACCTGATACGATACTTTCAACTTCAATTGACATAAAAAAAGAGTTCCTCCTTAGGTTTTGTATAACTATTATAGCATGTAACCATTTATAAATATAGGTGGACTTTACGTTATTAATTATTTTCTGTTAATTTAGTGAATTTTCAGTTGCTGCTTTGCTCTGATTATCTTCTGGCAGACTAAAAATAATTTCACCATCTTTGCTCAAGTAATACTTTCCCCGTGCTAATTTAGCAAGGTACTCGTTATCTTGCAGCAGTCCAACTTCTACTTTTAAATCATCATTTTTTTCTGTAACTTTTTTTGTTCTTCTTGAGCAATGGCTATTTCGCCATCTAAATTACGTATCTCTGTTATATTTCCAATTAGAGTACTGAAGAGTGGGACAACAATCATGGTCCCTACAGCTGCAATTAGCGTCATACGGCGACGTACGTGTTTCCGAATGGTATGGTGTTGTTTTTTCTTTTGTATTTGTTTTTGAAAAAATTCGTTTTCAATATTAGTCACATTTTTACTACTTGAATCTACTTGTTTTTTATTCCATTTTGTTTGCACGTGAACACCCCTCTCCAAAACGATTATATGCATTTCTAAGCCTTCTTGTTCTGCACCTTATATATGAAGTATATAAGAAATGAGAGGGATTGTCACGGTACTTCCAGCAATTTTAAAAGTTCTCTTTCTAGTGGAAATCTTTTGTTCTATTTCCTTTATTTCCTTTGTTACTTTTCACTTAAAATTGCGCTTCTTTTTCATCTCTAGGAAGCATGGTTTCACTTATAATCGTATACATTTCTTGTGCTACATCTTTTTTAGTTGTATCAAGAATTTTATTGATACGAACGATTAATGTTTTTGTTCCATATTGGAGAGTCAATACATCATCCACTTTTACATCTGAACTAGATTTCGCTTGTTTATCATTAATCAGAATACGTCCTTTATCAGCAACTTCCTTGGCAACAGATCTCCGTTTAATTAATCGAGAAACTTTTAAAAATTTATCTAATCTCATCTTCATTCTCCTTTTCATTATTCATTTCTTTTTCTTTTGCTTTAATCATTTGCCACATCTCATCAATATCTTCCATACTATCTACAGGATAGTTGTCGAATACATGAGGATGTCTACGACGTAACTTTCGATTTAAGTTTTCTAAAATGTCCTCCATTGAAAAAGTGCCTTGGTTTTCCCCATATCCCGCATGGTAAAAAATTTGAAGAAGAACATCTCCTAATTCCTCCACCAAGTTATCCACATCTTCTTCTTTAATAGCTTGTGCAACCTCATCTGTTTCTTCTATTAAATACGGTAAAAGAGTTTTGTGATTTTGTGCTTGAACCCAGATATCTCCTGCATGAATCGCATCCATATAGGCTTGTGTAGTTGCAAAACTTTTCGTCTGTTCATCACGAACTAATGGAGGAACGTAAACAGAAAGTAAATTATGTACTCCTTCTATTCGATCCATTTCGTATAAAGGCATCCACTCCACTCGTTCTTGAGAGGTCCCTGCTGCATCGACTAGCGCTACTCGATGTTCGTCTGGATACTTCTCCATCAACTCTAATTTCACATCCCCTGCTACAAGGTCATTATATACTTGCATAACAATCAGATGATTATTCAAATTTAGATAATCAGAATCCATTCTTAATCCATCCACCAACTGAAACCCTTCAATAGGATCTACATCTACCGCTTGAAAGAAATCATCTAAAAAGCTTTTTCCACCTAAAATTTCAACAGAGATTTCTTCGGTGTTATGTAGCAACTGTTTTACAGAGTCTTCAGCAACCATTGGATGTCCTGGTACTGCATATAAAACATCTTTTTCTTTTGCTTGTGCCAACAATTCTTTAGCAATTTCTTGGTATACATTTTCAAAACTACTTTCCCGTTCATATAAATTGTCAAAGTCACGGTAGTGAATTCCGTTTTTTTCTAATTCTTCTACAACCGGATGTTCTTTTGTACGTAAAAAAATATTTGTATGTTCTTGTAACTGTTTAAACACACCTACAGGTAGCTGATTCCAATCTCCTGCACCCAGACCGACTATTTCAATTTTTCCCATATTCTACTCCTTTTTAAATACGTTCGTTTATTTACTTTTGGATATTTTTTTTAATAGTTTTTTACCTAATGGAATCGATAACCATTCTCTCGTAGTTAATAGTCGAACCCGTAAAAGATACCATCCAAAAAATACAATGCCTATGATGACTGTGAGGAAGGAAGTTAGGGAAGAAGTAGTACGTCCTGTGGTTTGGAATATAAATGTTATCAACAACCACTTCGTTGCGTATGCACTAGCAAAGAGAAGAACACACCCGCCTAACAACTTATACAAAAAGGCATCTTTTCGCCAAACTCCTTTTAAAGGAGAAGGCATTTGACTTCCCAGAAAGAAAACCATGATAGAAAGACCTAAAAGAGTGGCGATACTAGCTCCCATTGTTCCCCATAGACGTACAAATAAAAGATTCATCAGTACTTTAACTACAAGTCCCATCACTAAAGCTAGTAAGGTTACTCGATACTTATTTAGACTTTGTAAAATAGAGTGGTAAGCCATCATAACCGAAGCTACAGCAATACTAATAATATAAACAGATAAAACAGCACTACCATTTTGGTCGCCAAATAGCATGTCGTTCACTTGAGGAAGAATGGCCAATAATCCTGCTACAGAAGCTGCTGAAAAGATAGCCGTCATTCGAATCAAGGATTGAGCTGCTCGTTTAAATTCACTCTCTCGATTATAGGCATACGCACGACTCATGAGTGGAATAAAACTAGCAGAAAAACCAGTTCCGACTACCATCCCCAACTGAACCAACGGCTGTCCACGATCATAGATTCCTTTTAATGATTTCGCTACTTCTTCTGCCACTCCATTTTCAACTAGGTTTTTATATAAGGTAAAGGAATCGACTAATTGAAAAAGAACAAGAATCGACGTCAACAAACAAATAGTTAAGCCTTCTGTTGCATAACGCTTTGTTAAATTTCTCCAAGAATGGTGAACCTTTTGACTTTCTACGAAATCATGATTTATATTCTTTTCGGGTTTATTTTTAAAAAACGCAATCAAAAGAATGAGACTAGCTGATCCAGCTCCCCAGATTGCTCCACTCATAGCGCCTGCACCCATTTCATACAAGTCAAAAATTCCTTGTGTATACCAATAGGCAAATAAAAGAATGACACCTACTCGCACCAACTGCTCGATTACTTGAGAAATAGCGGTAGGTTCCATCCGATAAATCCCTTGAAAATATCCTCGTAAGGTTGCCAGTATGGGCATAAAAAGAAACATCCAGGAAACAGATTGAATTAAAGGTGCTAGCAGTTCATCCCCCATCATCTGGGCAATTCCACTTGAAAATCCATATAACAGCGCGAAAATACTAGTTCCAAAAAAAGATAAAATAACTATACTTTGATAGATTAGTTTTTTACGTTCTATTTTTGTCGTTGCTTCCGCAATTGTTTTTGAAAAAAACACAGGAAATCCGGATAATGCAAAGGTCATTCCAATTCCATAGAGAGGATAAATTTGTTGATACACATAAAAACCAGTGTTCCCAACCATATTTTGAAAGGGAACACGGTAGACTGCGCTTAATATTTTTGCAATAAAACTTGCAATGGAAAGTAAGAAAGCACCCTTCAACATGTTTTTCATCTGTTCATTTTTCATAAGCCTATCAACTCTCTGTATCTTTTTCTTCTGTTTCCACAGAGCACGACTCCAAGAATACTTTTAAGTAATCCATCCATGCACTTGTTGTTTGTTTATCAATTTGTAAGGTTACTACTAATTTTTCTTTTTGTAGATTGACTTGTGCTCGGAGTGGAATGGTACTTAGCGCTTCAAAAATAGCTGCTCCTTGAAGACGAACGGTTCCTTCTTTAGTAAAGGTTACATCCACTCGATCACCTGACCTCTTTAAGATTTCGGCCTCGGCTGACTCTGCAACGTTTTTCAAAAGACCTATTTGAGTAAGGTGTCCTACTTCTTCTGGATACTCTCCAAACCGATCCACAAAATCATCTTGAATTTCATAGTATTCTTCTTCACTACTAATTTGTTGGATTCGTTTATACATATCAATTTTCTGACGTTCATCTTCAATATACGTTACTGGAATATAAGCATTCACATCTAGGTCAATTTCAACACTAATTCGTTTTGGACGTTTCCCTTTTCCACGTTTTCTTTCCACAGCTTCGCTGAGCATTTCTGAATATAAATCAAATCCTACAGAATCTATAAAACCATGTTGTTGGGACCCTAATAAGTTTCCTGCACCACGAATAGATAAATCTCTCATCGCAATTTTGAATCCAGAACCTAATTCAGTAAAGTCTTTAATAGCTTGAAGTCGTTTTTCACTAATTTCACTTAAAATCTTATTAGGATTATACATGAGATATGCATATGCTATTCGGTTTGTACGCCCAACTCGACCACGTAGTTGATACAATTGTGATAAGCCCATATGATCTGAGTTTTCAATAAAGAGCGTATTGGCATTAGGAATATCTACTCCGGTTTCAATAATGGTCGTTGTAACGAGGACATCATAATTTCCTTCCACAAAGTCAACCATAATATTTTCTAGTTGAATTTCTGTCATTTGCCCGTGGGCGACGCCTACTCGGCAATCTGGAATCATCAAACGAAGTTCATCTGCTTTTCGTTCAATGGTATCTACCCGGTTATATACATAAAAGGCTTGACCACCACGAGCCATTTCACGTTCAATTGCATCACGGACGGCTCCCATATTCTGTTCCATCACATACGTCTGGACAGGGTACCGGTTTGCAGGTGGGGTCTCAATAACCGATAAATCTCGTACTCCGAGCATGGACATATGTAAGGTCCGAGGAATTGGAGTCGCTGTTAACGTAAGAACATCAACGGATGCTTTCAAAGCTTTTAATCGCTCTTTATGCTTCACGCCAAAACGCTGTTCCTCATCAACAACTAACAGTCCCAAATCAAAAAACTCAATATCTTTAGACAGAATACGATGAGTACCAATTACGATATCAACTGATCCTTTTCGAATTCCTTTGATGGTTTCGGTTTGTTGTTTTTTAGTGCGAAAGCGACTTAACAACCCTATCTCAAACGGTAAATCTTCAAAACGTTGGATTAACGTTTCATAGTGTTGCTGCGCCAAAATGGTTGTAGGCACCAGAAAAGCTGCTTGTTTTCCATCTAGTACCGCTTTAAAAACAGCTCGCATAGCTACTTCTGTTTTTCCATAACCAACATCCCCTACTAGGAGACGATCCATCGGCTTTTCTTTTTCCATATCCTTTTTAACTTCTGCAATACTTCGTAACTGATCATCGGTTTCGGTATACGGAAAACTATTTTCAAATTCAACTTGATCTTGATTATCACGTGGAAAAGCATATCCTTTTTCCGCTTCTCGGTTTGCATATAGTTCAATTAACTCATCAGCAATATCTTCTACTCGAGACGCAACTTTATTCTTCGTTTTTGCCCATTCGGTTCCTCCTAATTTATTTACTTTAGGAGTTTTTGATTCAGAAGAGACGTATTTTTGTACCAAGTGTAACTGAGTAACTGGTATAAACAGTTTGGCACTATCTTGATATAAAATAGAAATATAATCTTGATGAATCCCATTCCGTTCAATGGTTTCCATTCCAGTATATTGACCAATCCCATGGTTTACATGAACAACAAAATCACCAGGAACTAGTTCAGTATAGCTTTTCAATCGTTCTGCATTAGACATTTTCTGTCGACCAGGTTGTCTTTTTTTCACTTTATTAAATAGTTCTTTTTCAGTTAAAAAGACTACTTTTTCAAGAGGCATCTCAAATCCATTCGCCATTCCACCTACAACGATATTCACATGCTTTGGAACAACTTTATCCTGTCCTTTTACAACACTTTCAATATCAAAATCAGAAAAGGTGCGATGTACTTTTTCAGCACGTTCTGAATCCGCGACAATCGTAAAGATCGTCATTCCTTGTTTCAACCAACGATCCATCTCTACTTTCACCATTGGCATCTGGCTAAAGAATTGAACAACCCCACGATATTGTAAAGCATGAATCTCTTTGAAACGAACGCTTGCTAAGCCTTTTTGAAAAAGAGAATAAAATATTTTAGAATGATTGCTCTTTTTTACAATATCACGAACTTCAGCTAACATCACTTGTTTGGGTAAAATAACCCCTTCATATAATTTTGCTTCTTGCCATTCTGCTCCTTCTGTTTCTTGCGTTCGATCATTTTCCAATGTACGGGAGTACTCATCCATAATAAATAATGTTTCTTCAGGAATATAATCTAAAATAGTAGGAAGTTCTGGATAAAATAAAGATGCATACATTTGTGGAACTGTAGGAAGTTCACCTATATGAAGCTTTTCAATAAAGTCTTCAAAATAAACACTCATTCGTTTTTTTACTTCTTCATTTTTCAATGCTTTTTGAGCTTTTTTAAATAATTTTTCTATGTTTTCTGCACGTTCTTTAAGTACTTTGGATGGAAAAACAGAATCCTGAGCAGGTAATACTAATACTTCTTCTACCTGTTCTTCTATTGATTTCTGTGTAGAAGGATCAAAGAAACGAAGACCATCAATTTCCGAACCAAAAAATTCAATACGAATTGGATTTTCTTCGTTTAAAGAATAAATATCAAGGATATCTCCTCGAACGCTGAATTCTCCTGGCGAAGCCACCATTTGCTCACGAACATACCCCATGGCTACTAGCTTTTGAGGAAGTGTTTCAAATTCCATTTCATTTCCAACTTGGAAAACTAAGTTATATTCTTTCCAAATAGAAGGTGGTGCCAATATTTTTTTGAATCCTGCAGTAGGAACGACTACGATTCCTTTTTCACCACTACTTAGAAAGTGAAGAGCATCCACTCGTTGACTACGATATTCTGGAGAAGAAAAGGCAAGTTCCACTGCCAAAGATTCTTCCACTGGAAAAAGATGGATGGGGATGTTCGGATTAATTTGGTTTAAGTCTTCATAAATCTGTGTAGCATGCAATAAGTTAGAAGCCCATACTACAACAGGTTTTTCTTGAGATTCATACACCATTGAAGTCAGTAAATTACGAGCAGAACTGGAAATCCCCGTCACTAATTGATTTCCCTCTTGCTCGGCTTGTTTAATAATATTTTTTATATTGGGAGTATCCCTCAAAAAGTTTTCTATGTCTTTCATATCATTCTCCTTACAAAAATTAGAAACCAATTTTATTTCTAAAAGAGTCGCTCTAAACCTAGCGACTCTTGTTTCCTTCTCTTTGCTTTCTTTTATCTCCTTATATTGAAAAGAGGCTCAGCTTATCTGAACCTAGCTCTTTTTATTAAATTTATTCATGGTAGAAAGAAAATTATCTCCTTTTAAATAGTGGTCGATTGCCTCAACACTCTCCTTCACAGAGAATAGCATCTCACCATGATCTGTTTTAGGGAAAGGACTTAGTACGTGTTGAACAACGGTCATATAAGGTTCAGGCCGACCAACTCCAATACGAATACGATTAAAATCTTGTGTCCCGAGATGTTGAATGATACTTTTCACACCATTATGTCCACCTGCACTTCCCTTTTGCCGGAGTCTAATTTTTCCAGGCGGCATATCCATATCATCATAAATAACAACAATTTCATCTGTGTTCATTCCAAAATAATCCATTAAAGGGCGAATTGCCCTTCCTGAGTCATTCATAAATGTCATAGGTTTTACAAAAATAACCTTTTCCCCATTCACCCGTTCTTCGAAATACATAGCATCAAATTTATTTTTATTAAAAGTAGCCTTATTTTGATAAGCCCACTCGTCTACGGCTACAAATCCAATGTTATGTTTGGTAGCTACATATTTTTGACCAGGATTCCCTAGTCCAATAATCATTTTCATTTATTTCACCTTTTTCCCGAGTCCATTTAAATTACTTTCCTGTATAACTCTTATCATTTCCAAAATTTCTGGAAACATCTATCAGAAAACGAAAAAAGCTGCACGCTTTTCGTCCAGTAGTGTTGTAAGTATACCATATATTTTCTCGCTTCTAAAAGTTAAATGAGTCTAAATCTTATACTAAAAAAGGACTTCCTTGTTCTAGTAAACAAAAAACATCCCTGGGTTTCCTTACTCTCTTTAAGAAAAAGTGATATACTGCATATATAAAAAGAGCACTGAAGATGTGGAGGAATAGTAAATATGGCTGAAATAGCAAGAAAGTCTGGGCAAAAAATTATTCTAGTAGGTGATGGAGCAGTTGGTTCAAGTTACGCTTTTGCTCTTGTTACCCAAAATATTGGTAGAGAATTAGGAATCATTGACATGAATGTATCCAAAACAGAAGGCGATGCGATGGACCTATCAGACGCATTAGCATTTACAGGTCCCAAAAAAATCTATGCAGCCGAGTATTCAGACTGTAAGGATGCAGATATTGTTGTATTAACCGCTGGTGCAGCCCAAAAACCAGGTGAAACTAGACTTGATTTAATCAGTAAGAATTTAAAGATTTTTAAAAATATAGTTGGACAAGTGATGGACTCTGGTTTCGATGGAATTTTCTTAGTTGCTACGAATCCTGTTGATATCCTTACTTATGCAACATGGAAATTTTCTGGCCTTCCTGCTAGCAGAATTATTGGTTCTGGAACTTCTTTGGATAGTGCTCGTTTCCGTCAAGAAATAGCAAAACTAGTTCATGTGGATCCTCGAAATGTTCATGCTTATATTTTGGGAGAACATGGAGATTCTGAGTTTCCAGTTTGGTCTCATGCAAACATCGGTGGATTACAATTGTATGAATGGTTGAAACAAAATGACGAAACAATCGATGAAGAATCTTTAGTGAAAGTATTCTTTTCTGTTCGTGATGCAGCCTATCGCATTATCGAAAAGAAAGGGGCAACATTCTATGGAATTGCTGTTTCCTTAGCTCGAATTACAAGAGCAATCCTGAACGATGAAGATGCAATTTTACCACTTTCCGTTTATTTAGATGGAGAATATGGTCAACATGATGTTTTCATTGGAGTACCTGCTATTGTTAATAGTTCTGGAATCCGTAAAGCTATCGAAATCCCTCTAACAGAAGTGGAATTTGGAAATATGCAACATTCAGCTGATACCCTTCGTGGAGTAATCAAAGATTCCTTTGCAGCTTTGGAAGAAGAAGAAAAAAATAATTAAGAAAAAAATCCCGTTCCTACAAAAGGAATTGGGATTTTTTGTTTTTCTTATTCTATTATAGTAAATTTTTCTTGGAATAATGGACTTACAGAACGGTTTTCATGGATTCGACGAATTGCTTCTGCAATTAGTTGTGAAACACTAATTTGAACGATTTTACCTGTTAATTTCTCTTCTGGAATATTAATAGAGTCCGTTACGATTACTTTTTCAATTACTGAGTTTTCAAGTCGCTCTATTGCAGGTCCGGAAAGAACTGCGTGTGTACAACAAGCCCACACACCTTCTGCACCTGCATCTTCTAATGCTTGTGCTGCTAATGCAATGGTTCCAGCAGTATCAATCATATCGTCAATCAGGATACATTTCTTCCCTTTTACATCTCCAATAATATTCATAACTTCTGCAACGTTTGCTTTTGGTCTTCTTTTGTCGATAATGGCAATTGGAGCTTGAATGAATTCTGCTAGCTTTCTAGCACGAGTCACTCCACCATGATCTGGAGAAACAACTACAACATCTTGCTTCATTACATCACTTTCTAGGAAGTAATTAGCTAGTAATGGAGCACCCAATAAATGATCCACAGGAATATCAAAGAACCCTTGGATTTGTGGTGCATGGAGATCCAACGCTAAAACACGATTTGCTCCAGCCATTGTAATCATATTTGCAACCAGTTTCGATGTGATTGGCTCGCGAGATTGTGCCTTACGGTCTTGACGGGCATATCCATAATAAGGGATCACTACATTAATGGTCTTGGCACTTGCTCTCTTTAACGCATCGATCATAATTAACAATTCCATTAAATGATCATTTACTGGAGAACTAGTAGATTGGATAACGTAAACGTGTGCTCCACGGATACTTTCTTCAATATTGACTTTTATTTCCCCATCGCTAAATTGAGTGGATGATACAACACCTAGCTCCACACCTATTTCTTCTGCAATTTTTTCTGCCAACGGACGGTTCGAACTCAATGAAAAGATTTTCAATTTTGGGTCTTTATAATGTTCTGTACTCATAATTCCCTCCACAATCGATTTTTATTACCTATCAATCTCTACCTATTATCATAAGCTTTTATTAGAATAATACAAATATTTTATTAGTTAGTTTTGAGATGGTGGAAGTTTTTTCCAATAACCATCTTTATTTTCTTGACGGGAACGGGCAATTCCCATTGCACCCTCAGGAACATTTTTGGTAATCGTTGACCCTGCAGCTAAAAAGGCATTGTTTGCTACATTCACTGGAGCAACCAAGTTTACATTACAACCAATGAAACTATTGTCACCTACACTTGTACGATGTTTATTTTTTCCATCATAATTCACAAATACAGTGCCACAACCAACATTGATGTTTTCACCTAAGTCAGCATCACCAATGTACGTAAGATGTCCTACTCGTGTATCTTTGGCAATCGTAGAATTTTTCACTTCTACATAATTTCCAATATGCACGTTTTCACCGATGATACTGTTAGGACGAATATGACTATTCGGCCCTATATTGCTTCCATCTACCATTTCGGATTGTTCGATATGAGAACTTGTAACTCGAACACCATTTCCAATTTTAGAATCACAAATGACGGAACTAGATCCAATCATACACTCTTCACCAATAATCGTTTTGCCTTTAATCATCACATTTGGCTCCACAATCGTATCAGACCCGATGATAACATCTGCTTCGATATACGTGTTTGCAGGATCTAAAATCGTAACTCCATTTTGCATATGCTTTTTATTGATTCTTTTTTTCATTGTATTCGCAGCTTCGGCTAAAGCAATTCGATCATTTACCCCTAAAGCTTCATCCATATTTTCCATTTGATAGGCCATTACAATTTCATTTTTGTTTTTTAATATTTCAATTACATCTGGTAAATAATACTCACCTTGAACATTGTCATTCTTGACCAATGATAGTGCTTCGAAAAGGAATTGATTATCGAATACATATGTACCCGTATTGATTTCTTGAACAGAAGCTTCCTCAGTGGATGCATCTTTTTGTTCAACAATTTTCTTTACATGTTTTTCAGTATTACGGATGACTCTTCCATAGCCAAATGGATTATCTGCATGTGCAGTCAAAACCGTTGCTTTTGCATCATGTTGTTCATGATAAGCAAGAAGACTACTTAGAGTTTCAGCTGTCAAGAGTGGTGTGTCTCCGCATATTACTAACGTTGTTCCTACTTCTTTACCCAGAACATCAACCGCTTGTAAAACAGCATGTCCTGTCCCTAATTGTTCTTCTTGCAATACATATTCAGATCGCACATCAAGTATTTCTTTTACTGAATCAGCACCATGACCAACAACGGTAACTACTTTATCAACACCAGCAGTTTCCACTTGATCAATCACATGTTCTACCATCGCTTTTCCACATACTTGATGTAAAACTTTATAGAGTTTACTCTTCATTCTTGTTCCTTGCCCAGCAGCAAGAACAACTGCAAAACGATTTGTCATATCCTCATCCATTCCCCTTCGTTAAACTTGTAAATGAACACCAAAACATCTTAACTAAAAAAAAGCGAAGAATCAACTTATGTAAGGGCTTTGATGGTAATTTTCTCCATTTTCTCATATATAATCATTTATGTACATCTTCCACAAAAAACTGGATAGAAATTAATCCATCCAGTAATACTCTATTCAATTAAAGAGAAATATAATTTAATGGATTAACCACTACACCATTTTCGAATACTTCAAAGTGCAAATGAACACCCGTCGATTGGCCTGTAGTTCCCATCGTTCCAAGTTGTTGCCCCTGTCCAACGGATTGTCCCGGAGCAACCATCAACCCAGCAATCATATGACCATATAAAGTCTTTACGGAAACCCCGTTTATTACTCCATGATTAATGATTACATGATATCCGTACATATCATTATAACCAGCATACTCTACCGTTCCACTTTGTGCAGCGTTAATTGAACCACTACCCGCTATGTCCATCCCGGCGTGCAAACGATACGCTCCGTCAACTGGTGAAATACGGAAACCAAATGGTGAAGAGTTATAACCACTCGCTGGGCGGATAAATCCACCCGTGTTTGTAACTTGTTGGCTTGGTGTTGAAGTAGTAGAAGCATAAAGATTGTTTGCTTCTTCTGCCGCCGCCGCTTTCTCTCGAGCGATTTTTTCTTGTTTTTCTTTTTCAGCTTTTTCAGCTTGTTCACGAGCAATTCTTTCTTGTTCAATTCGTTCCTCTTCTGCTGAAATATCATTTCTTACCGCTTGTGTTTGTGAATCTAGACTATTTTTAGTAGATTCTAGTTTGCTTTTTTCACTACTTGTAAGATTTGCATTTTCAATCACTAGAGAAATTTGCTGATCTAGTTCCGCTTTTTGTGCAACAATATTATTTTTGGCAATGATAATTTCTTGTTTCAGCTCTTCAGCTGCAGTTTTTTCATCTTCAACAGCTTGTTTGCTTTCTTCAACTTCTTTTTTATCATTTTCTTGTTGAACAATGATTTCTTTATTAGCTGTTACTAGCTTAGAAACAGTAGTGATTTTCCCAACTACTTCACTGAAATTTTCAGCTGACATCACGATGGATACCATATCAGTCATACTTGCTTCTGTTTGGATCACACGTGCTTGATTATCTAATTTTTCACTGCGTTGTTCTATCACTAGCTCTAAAGCTTCAATTTTCTTCTGTAATTCATCTATCTTTGCTTCGATTTCAAGCAGTTTTTCTTCTTGTTTTTCTAGTTTTATAAGAAGGTCATTAATACTGTTTTGCATTTCTTCAACTTTTTCTTGTAAAACTACTTTTTGTGATGCTAGTTCTTGTAACGAAGATTCTTTTTCATTAATTTCACTTTGTACATTTTGAGATTCAGTTTCAAGTTGTTGTTTTTGTTGGTTTAATTCATCTAAGGTATCTGCTTGTACTGTTACTCCCCCAGCCAATGGAGAAAGTAGCAAGATCGCTGATGCTAGTGCAATGTATTTTTTTCTCAATGTTTACGCTCCTTTTAATTGCTCACAGGATGAAGTATAACACTGATAAAATATCTTATTGTAATAGGGAGATGACATTTATGTGTCAAATACTTTTTTAAATTCTCAGTGTCTTTAGTTTTTTATTGATTAAAAATAATCATGAAACCTCTTTAAGTATCACTATATATGGTTTTCAAACAATAAATTTAGGCATGGTAAAACGATATTGAATTTGTGTCCAATTAAATTTATATTGTTCACAAAAGTTGGTGTAACAAAAAAGACGTATTTGTAACCAAACTGTAATACAAAGTCGTTTTAAAATATTTTTATTTAGAGAATTGACTATTTTTGTCCTATATTGTTTAAAGATAGAGTTCAAACATAATTGGACCTCTTTCGAATAAATAGAAAAAACCCAAAAACATAGAGCACTTTTTAAGTGTCTACATTTCAGGTAAAAGGTTACATATGATTAAACCTTTAATCAGATCAACAAATTCTAATCAAAATGGCTTCCTAAACTAACTTCCATAGTACGATTACGTAAGTCAACTTTGTCTACACGAATCAAAGAAGTATAATCATCCGTTTCTTTTCCAGTGGTATAAGCAGCTTCTGCAAAAACCATTACTCCCACCGTTTCAGAATCAAACTCTTCGATCATGCTCTTCATTCCGTTGACGGTTCCGCCACCCTTCATAAAGTCATCTACGATTAGGACTTTGGATCCACTTGGTAGACTTCGCTTGGACAATTCCATCTTCTCTACTCTTTCAGATGAACCTGAAACATAGTTAATACTTACTGTAGATCCTTCGGTAATCTTGCTATCCCGACGGACAATTACAAAAGGCACATTCAAATTGCTGGCTACTGCTTGGGCAATCGGAACTCCTTTTGTAGCAACGGTCATAACAGCTGTAACAGATTGTTCTGTATATTGAGAGGCAATAATTCTACCAATCTTTTGAAGGATTTGTGGATTTCCTAATAAATCGGATAAATACACGTATCCGCCAGGCAACAGACGCTCTTTGCTTGCCATCATTTCACAAATTTCTTCAATAAATACCTTTGCCGCTGAATCAGATATAGTAGGTGTATACTTTACGCCACCTGCTGCTCCTGGTAACGTTTCAACGATACCAATCCCATTCTCTTCAAACGTTCGTTTGATAATCGATAAGTCTTCACTAATAGAAGACTTGGCCGATCCATACTTTTTTGAATAGTATGTTAATGAAACTAATGTATGTGGGTGCTCCAATAAATGGTGCGTCATATCTACTAGTCGTTCGCTTCTTTTTATTTTCACCACTTTACTCTCCTTTAAGTTAACTAAGGCTATTATAGCGGTTATTTCTTAAAAATGGAATACCTATTTGATTAATCGTTCGTTTATTATGGATTTTTCAATAAAAAAACAAGTGTATTATTCGTACACTTGTCATAATCCTTATCGTTCAGTTTTGTTAGGCTTCTTTTTTATTTTTAAAATACTCGTTAAGATAAATAAACCGACAAACATTAAAGTAATGGTAGCCCCAGGAGGAGTTCCCAACTGATAAGAGGTGATTAACCCACCATACATTCCAATGAGGCTAATCATAATTCCCACTGCAATAACCATTTGAAAGCTGGTTACCAATCGAAGGGCAATCGCTGCTGGTAAAATTAATATAGATGATACAAGTAAGGACCCTGTAATTGGCATGATTACACTGATTACAACCCCTGTTAATATAGAAATGAACAAAGACATGCCTCTGACAGGTAAGCCCGCAGTCCATGCAGTATCTTCGTCAAACAAAAGAACATATAATGGCTTACGGAATATTAGATATAACCCTACAATCACAACCGTTAAAACACTTAAGATGATGATTTGACTCTGGTTAATCGTAACGATGGATCCAAAAAGAAACTGCTCCACGCTTGTTGTTTCTTTTCCCGAAACAAAGCTCATCAACACTAAAGCTACCGCCATTCCGGTAGCCATTAAAATAGCAATTGAAATTTCAGAGTATCCTTTATAAATTACGCCAAGATATTCAATACCAATAGCAGCCACAATTACAATTAGAATGGTCGTAACGGTTGGATTAACACCAACTAACATCCCTAATGCCACCCCTGCTAAAGAAACGTGTGAAAGAGTATCTGCCATTAAAGATTGTCTTCTCAAAATTAAAATCAAACCTAGAATCGGGGCAATAATGGCAATCAGTGTGGAGGCTTGGAATGCCCGCTGCATGAATCCATAGAAAAACATCTCCATGGTGAATTCTCCTTTCTTTTTAAAGTGATTTGTCGATCGATGTATTGTTTTATATCCTCATGATCATGAGTTACCATCAAAATCGCTTTATTATGTACACGAGAGTTATGTCGTAATAAACGATAGAACTTTTCTCGAGACTCTTTGTCCATTCCTGTGGTTGGTTCGTCTAATACAAATAAATCTGGGTCTGTTGCAAAAATCCGTGCAAGTGCAATTCGCTGTTTTTGTCCACCAGACAACTCACCAATTTTCCGATTGCGTTCTTCCCACATTCCAACTGATTCTAATGATTTCCGAACGTGCTCATGGTCTTCTGTATCTAACTTCTTAAACCATCGATGATTCTGATATCGACCAGATTCCACGAATTTTAACACTTTACTAGGAAATCCAATATTAAAAGAAGAAATCTGTTGGGGAGCATACCCGATCATCAGATTTTCACCGGATGTATTTTTCTTTGAAATCGTTGCGGTTCCCTCTTGAGGATGTAAAAGTCCTAAGATACTTTTAAGGAGTGTGGATTTTGCTGCTCCATTTTCACCAGTCAAGATTACAAACTCTCCAGCCTGAACGGAGAAGCTAATATCTTGTAAGACTGGCTCTCCATCATAAGAGAATGATAAATTTTCTACTTTAATATATTCCACATGTATTCTCCTTACTTTCTTTTATCCTATTATTTAATGGTCGTTTTTAGAGCTTCTATATTACTCTGCATCAAATGAAGGTAGTCAATCCCTTCATCCTGTTCTTCTAAGGTTACTCCTTCAATCGTATAAAGAACTTCCAAATTGGTATCTGTTTCCTTAGCTAGAGTTTCTGCTACTTTTGCAGATGCTGAATCTTGATAATAAATCGTTTGGATTTGATTCTCATTAATAAAAGTTCCAATCTCAGCTAATTTAGCCGGACTGATTTCCTGTTCCGAAGTTAAAGAAGAAACGGAAACTTGATTTAAATCATATCGTCTTGCTAAGTAACCAAATGCCGCGTGTTGGACAACGAAGGTCCGGCTTGCTGCACCTTCAAAAGCTTCTTGAAATTGTCTATCAAGTTCCTTTAATTCACTTTGATAAATTCCAGCATTTTCTTCGTACATTTTTGAATGTTCTTCATCAACAACTTGCATTTCTTCCGAAATGGTTTCCACCATTTGTGATGCGTAAACAGGATCCAACCAAATGTGCGGGTCAACTATATGACTATGTCCCTCATGATCATGATCCTCTTCTTCCTCATTCGAATCTTCTTCATAAAAAGGAATACCTTGAGATGCCTCGATGATTTTTACATCACTTTCCAATAGGTTATCTAGTACTGCTGGAACCCACGTTTCCATATACTCACTACTATATATAAAAACATCTGCATCATAAATAGCTGCTAAATCTTTTGGACTTGGTTCATAATGATGACTATCTTGTCCTGCTTCTAATATCACCGTTACATTTGCGTAATCACCAACTACTTGTGATGCAAACTCAAATACCGGATAAAAAGTAGTTACTACATTCAATGACTCTTTTTCATCACTCTCTTCTAAAAGAGCACTTTGTCCACATGCTCCTAAAAATAAAATAGTCATAAAAAAAGAATACCCATTAACTTATTTTTTTTACTAAAAAAACTTTTTAAATGATTCATTCCTATCTCCTTCTCTAAATCGTAATCGTTCCTATTTACATTCTTTTGAAACTTTACCACATGTAGTTCGTAATGGTCAATACTAAAACCTTCTAAAATGAACCATAAGGATATTGTTAAATATTAAAAGAATAAAAATGTATCGGAAATTAGATTGATAGGGTTTCTTTCCAGTCTACATATGAAAAACCAGTCATTTAATCTAGTCATTATTTTTATATTTTCATGAGCAGTATTTTTGATGAATATTTCTTCCATCATCATTTCAAGCAACAAAAAAAGCCGTCAATCAAAAGAATAACGACTTCCTTTTTATAAATAGCTTATTCATTTTTGATCGTACGGGTGATATATACTTCCTCACAAAAGCCTCGTAGACTGTTATAGACTCTTTTGGCTCGAGAATAATTTTGACTAAAACCAATGATGGTAGGTCCGCTTCCACTCATTGTTACACCATCCATGCCATATCGTAACATTCTTTCCTTTAACTGAGCTAGTTGGGGGTGTCGTTGAAAGGTAACGTACTCAAGAGCATTCCCTAAATTCTGAACCATTCCTTCATAATCGTTCGCTTCAATGGCTCTTTCTACAATTCGAGAGGTCGGCTTATACGATAATTGCTCTACTTCCAAAGCTCTAAAAACAGCTTTTGTAGAAACACTCAATCGTGGCTTAGCCAACACAATCCAACACGGTGGAACAGGTGCAATCGGACGAACGCTTTCCCCTCTACCGGAAACAAAAGCAGTCCCTCCAATAATAGAATGTGGCACATCTGTTCCAATACGCATGCCATATTCAATGAGTTGATCGGTCGACAAGTTTAAATTCCATATTCTATTTAAGGCACGTAGAGTAGCAGCAGCATCTGTACTTCCGCCACCTAATCCAGCTGCAACCGGTATTTTTTTATCAATTTCAATTCGGATCCCTGTCTGAATATCATATTCTTTTTTAATCAACTTGGCAGCCTGATGAACATGATTCCTACGATCCACTGGTAAAAAAGCTTTATTTGTAAATACTTCAACCGTATCCTCATCTAAAGGAGTAAATGTCAAATGGTCAGCAAGATCAACAGAAGACATAATCATTTCTAATTCATGATAATTGTCATCTCGCTTGAATAGTACATCCAACGTTAGATTAATTTTGGCCGGTGCTCGTTCTATCCATTCCATTCCATTTCCTCCTTCTTTTTATCCATACTACCTTATTCTTTTTTATTTATAAAGAAAAATAGATTTATGCATCTCTTTTTATTAAAATAAATTTTTGATTTTTTCAATATTTTTGATAAGAACTGATGTTGTACCATCTGGATTATTAATAAATTCAACTACTTCTGGATCTTTATATAATTCGATTGGAATACTAAGTTCAATCCCGTTATCTAACTTGAATTTTTGTTTTGAGTATCGAGGACCCATTAACGCCACTTCAGCGGGTGCTTTATCAGTATATCCCATTTCTTTTACTTCTTCATAAAATTTATCTTTCTTTGAAAAGTTATCACCATATAAGGTATCCGCAATCACTTTATAGTCAATACTTTTTTCTTCTTGCATGCTATGCACAATGGCATCTTTGGTTTGTGCGAGTGTTTGAAATTCTTCATCACTAAATGCTTTACTTGTTTTTTGAACTGCTTTTTTAATATGACTAATGTTTTCCTTTAGACTCGGTTGAGGCACATCTTCTAAGAACCGTTCTGTAAAGTAATATATCTTTTCGCCTTCTTCTTCAATAAAATGTTTCTTTTCAATTACATGATATTGAAGGTTTTCAAGATTGATGACACACCCTTCTTGAATTGCTTGACGTTGTGAAGGAAGGATCGTACGATTAACAATTAATTGATTGGTTAGAACCTCTTCCTCATAAGAAACTAAATGTGTCATACTATCAGAATAGTTTAATTTAAAAATCCCTAAACAAGGAACTTCATCTAACATAAATTGAGTGAAAAGTAAGTCTGCTGGTGGTATTTCAGGATTCCGTTTAGTAATGTCAAAAAGTTTTTCTGTCATTCCTTTTGTCGTTTCAATAAAGTCTTCTTCTACCGTTCCCAACATCTTCGCGAAGGTATTTTCTTCTTCCAAAGTCCCTTCCTTCATATTATCTGAATCTTCTACTTTTTCAATCATTGCTTGAATATAATCTTGCATGAATCGCTCTGAGAGATCCAATCCCGCAAAAGAATAAATTGGTTCATTTGTATTTAAATCAAAAATATGCAAAACAGCTTTTTGAATCGATAGCATCTTTCCACCTCTTGTTATTCGTATTCAGTTTATTATCTCATACAACACCGTGTTGCAAAAGAAAAATACTATATACACTCTTTTCGATTGAACCCTAAAAAACAAAAAAACCCAAACACTTCTGAGAAATGTTTTGGCTTTATGTTATTTATTAAAATAAATTCACTACTTTTTTTGATTTCTACGCATACTCACTTGTTTTCTCATCAAAAAAAGATACTTCTACCGATGAGGTTAGCACATCCGCATAGCTATAAGAAACACGCTTAAAAGCATTTTCTTCTTGATCTAAATCCACAACAAAAACAGAATGATAGGTTTCTTTTAAAACCCCTTTTCTTTCTGTCTTTCTTTTTCTACCTGCTTGCGCAGTTAGCATTACTTTTTTACCTAAGTGACCTTCCAGCTGTTCTTTGATGTCCATCAAATTATTCGGCATTCTTTTCACCTCGCTACTGGAAAGCATACCATATCTAAAGAAATTTTTCAAGTATATCATAGTGTTTATTGATATGCAAGAAAAAATTCTGCTTTTTAATATATTTTAATCTATTTATGATCTCGTTTCTCTTTGAGATAATTCTGTTAATTCATCAGCGAGAGTAGCAAACTCTTCAATTGAAAGAGTCTCAGCACGTCGTCCTGGATCAATCCCAGCCGCTTGTAATCCTCTTGTCAATTCTTCTTTAACATCTTCATTTTTGCCAAAGTGACTTGTTAAATTATTCCACAATGTTTTGCGTCTTTGTTGGAATGAAAAACGAATCAATTGGAAGAAAAACTTTTCATTTACAACATCTACCTTTGGCTCTACTCTTCTTTGTAATTTTAGAATAGCAGAATCTACATTCGGCTGCGGAATGAATACCGTTTTGGGAACATGAAAAGCAATCTCAGCATGCGTATAATAATCAATGGCAATCGTTAAAGATCCGTATGCTTTCGTAGAAGGTTGAGCCGTCATTCTTTGAGCGACTTCCTTTTGCATCATCATGACGAACGTATCAATCGGAAGTTGTTCCTCAACAAAACGCATGATAATTGGAGTGGTGATGTAATAAGGTAAATTCGCTGCAACTACAATACGATCTTCTGGTTCGAAATGTGTTTCAAATATTTCTTGAAGATTTGCTTGTAAAATATCTTGGAAAATAACTTCAATATTCGAATGATCAGCTAACTCTCTTTTTAAAATGGGTTTTAATCGTGTGTCTACTTCAAATGTAACCACTTTTTTTGCTGCTTCAGCTAATCGCTCTGTTAAAGCACCAATTCCGGGACCTACTTCAATTACACAAGTATCTTTATCAATCTCACCTGCTTCAATCATTTTTGTTAAAATATTTGGATCAATAATAAAATTTTGCCCTAAACTTTTTTTCATCGTTAATTTATATCGTTTAATGATTTCATTGGTTCGGCTTGGCGTTGCAATATATTTTTTCTGTTCTGAATCATTCATTTAACGTACCTCTTTCTGGTCATCTGTAGAAAGGGAAATCCCATTCTCACACATTGCTTTTTGGATATCTCGTTTTGTAATTTGAAAACTACGAAGTCTTTTAAGTAGTTGTTTTCCATTTGTATGGCCAATCCCTAACGCATCCCCTAGAATTTTTCGATAGTGAGAGGATTGTGTTTTTCCGATAAAACCAGCTTCTAAAAGAAAAATACGTAAATCTTCTTCAGCAATATCATCATGTACGGATGAAGGGGTATGAACACTTTGCAAGGCGAATCGGATAGCTGCATTGCTGGCATGCTCTACACCTAAGCTCCCTCCCTTAGGCGATTGACAATCTTCTTTTTTCAAAAATGCATGCTTCGCTTCGGGAACTCTTTGTGTGATTGCTTCTCTTATTTTTCCACCTGGGAAATCTGGATCAGTCAAAACAATCACTCCTCGAACTTCCTGAGCTTTTTCAATCATCTTTAAAACTTTTTCATCAATTGCAGAACCGTTCGTTTCAATCGTATCAGCTTCGACTGCTTCTTGAATACGTCTAGTATCATCTCGGCCTTCCACAACAATCATTTCTTTTATTTTCATATTTCTTCCAATCTAAATAATCTATTTGCATTTTCAGTAGTTATGCGAGCAATTTCGTCCGCATCCATCCCTCTTAGTTCCGCAATACGCTCACAGACATACCTTACATACGAAGGTTCATTTCGTTTCCCGCGATAAGGTACAGGGGCTAAATAAGGCGAATCCGTTTCAATTAACAAGCGATCCAGAGGTACGGCTTTTGCTACTTCATGAACTTCCGTTGCTTTTTTAAATGTTACGACTCCACTAATCGAAATATGCATCCCAAGATCCAAGAACTTCTGCATATACGTAACATCTCCACTATAACTATGCATAATTCCGCCTATTTCAGAAACATCTTCTTCTCGTAAAACCTGATAAGTATCTTCGATAGCATCACGCATGTGAATAGCTATCGGTAATTTAATATTTTTAGCGATTGCAATTTGTTGTCTAAAAACTTTTTCTGAGTATCCGGTGGGGAGGTATTCCAATGATAGTCTAATCCCATTTCCCCCATCGCTACTACTTTTTCATTTCTTAGTAAATTTTGCAGACTTTCTTGAATTTCTTCTGTGTAGTTTCCAGCTTCTGTAGGATGCCATCCGATGATGCTATAGATTTCAGGATATTTCGAACTCAACTGTAAAGATTTTTCAATGGTTGGAATATCAAAGCCAACTACTGCAAATCTTTCTACTCCTACTTCCTTAGCTCGTTGAATCGTTTCTTCGAGATCATCTTCAAATGCATCTACATTTAGATGGCAATGTGTATCAAACAATATCATATTTACTTCCTCCTTGTCTTTTGATAGTAGAAAAGAAAATAGCCAAAGCATTCTGCCTCAGCTATTCTTTCTAATCTTTTAGGCTACGATTGCTCCATTCGCAGAGTTTTCTGGAGCAAATACTACTTGTAATTCTCCATCCTTTTCAGCTGAAAGAATCATCCCTTGACTAATTTCGCCTCTCATTTTACGAGGTTTTAAATTAGCAACAATGACAACTTTTTTACCGATAAAGAAAGCAGGATCCGAGTACCACTCTGCAATTCCAGAAAGAATTTGTCGATGTCCTTCATCTCCTGCATCTAGACGGAATTTCAAGAGTTTATCTGCTCCTTCAACACGTTGACAATCAATAACTTCTGCCACTTTTAATTCTATTTTATCAAAGTCATCATATTTTATTTGCTTTTCTTTTTCACTCATTAATTTTGTCTCGGAAGGTGACCAATCTTGCTCCACTGCTTCTACTTTCTTATCAGGAGCCGTTTTAGCAATTTGTTCTTTCAAATATAACACTTCCTCTTCAGAATCTAATCGTGGAAAAATGGGTGTTCCTTTTTTAATCACAGTAGCTTTTTCAGGAAATTGACCGAAAGTTAAATTTTCCCAGTTCGCTTGTGTTTCATAATCTAGCCCTAGTTGCTCAAAGATTTTAGCAGGTGCTTCTGTCAGGAATGGAGATAGTAAAATCGCAGAAATACGTAAACTTTCAGCTAAATGAATCATTACACTTTCCAATTCTTCTTTTCTTTCATCATCTTTTGCTAAAACCCAAGGGGATGTTTCATCAATATATTTGTTTGCTCGGGAAATTAAACGCCAAATTTCTGATAGCGCCATACTAAATTGCATCTGATCCATTTCTTTTTCATACTTTGTAATCACATCTTTAGTAGTATCCATTAAATCAGCATCAAACGATGTAACTTGACCTTTCCATGTCGGGATTTCACCCTCAAAATATTTATTAATCATAGCAATCGTTCGATTTAATAAGTTCCCTAAATCATTTGCCAAATCAAAATTTATTCGATTGACATAATCTTCAGGTGTAAAGATTCCATCTTGCCCAAAACTAACTTCACGCATCAAGTAATATCTTAGAGCATCTAGACCATAACGTTCTACTAACATCTCTGGATAAACTACGTTTCCTTTGGATTTAGACATCTTGCCATCTTTCATCTGTAGCCAACCATGACCAAATATTTGTTTAGGAAGTGGCAAATCCAATGCCATCAACATAATTGGCCAATAGATGGAGTGGAATCGCATAATCTCTTTTCCAACCATATGTACATCAGCAGGCCAGAACTTTTGATAAAGTGTATCATCTTCTGATCCATATCCTAATGCAGTAATATAATTTGCTAATGCATCAATCCACACGTAAATAACATGTTTCGGATCACTCTTAACAGGGATTCCCCAAGAGAAAGTCGTTCGAGATACAGCTAAATCTTCTAAGCCAGGCTTAATGAAATTATTAATCATTTCATTTTTACGTGATTCTGGTTGAATAAACTCTGGATGTTCTTCGTAGTATTGTAACAAGCGGTCTGAATATTTACTCATTCTGAAAAAATATGACTCTTCTTTCACGAGTTCTACTTTGTGACCACTTGGTGCTAATCCACCAATTACTTTACCATTATCATCTTTGAATACTTCCATCAATTGAGTTTCTGTAAAGAACTCTTCGTCCGGAACAGAATACCATCCTTCATATTCACCTAGAAAAATATCTCCTTGTTCTAATAATTTTTCAAAAATCATTTGAACAGCATCTTTATGTTTTTTATCTGTCGTACGAATAAAGTCATCGTTAGTAATTTTTAAAGTTTTCCACAGAGCTTTGATTTCACTAATCATCCCATCAACGTACTCTTGTGGTGAAACATTTAATTCTTCTGCTTTTTTTCGATCTTTTGACCATGTTCATCGGTTCCTGTTAAATAGAACACATCAAAATCGCGCATTCTCTTATAGCGAGCCATCACATCAGCAGCAATAGTCGTATAAGAATTCCCGATATGTAATTTCCCACTTGGATAATAGATAGGGGTCGTAATGTAAAATGTTTTATTATTTTTAGCCACGAATGAGTGCCTCCTTAGAAATCCTACTTAAAAAATGTATAGGTATTAGTATATTCTACCATAGATTATTCATTGATGCCGGTCTAATTTAGGAAAGAAATAAGACTTTTTTCTACGTTATTCATTCAGCTTTCCATAAAAATAACCTCCTGAAGAAAAGACTTCAGAAGGTTATCCAACATTATAATTTTAGAAAATTATCTTGCTACACGTACTGCAAATGAAGGAGCTACCCATGAACTAAGGGATGCAACTTTTACAACATCATTTTCTCGTGGAGCATGAATATATTGTCCACCACCAAGATAAATCGCTACGTGATACGTACCACCACGTGAACCCCAGAATAATAGATCACCAGGTTGTGCAGCTGATACAGAAATTTGTGTTCCTGAATTTTCTTGAGGAACAGTCCAACCTCCGATGTTTACTCCGTACGCTTCACGATATACGTAAGCTGTGAAACCAGAACAATCAAATCCAGAAGTAGATGATCCACCCCATACATAAGGAACTCCTAAATATTTATAAGCTACACTAATCAAATCTCCAGATGGTGCCGGAGTTGATGGTGCTGCCGGTTGTGGAGTCTCTACAGGCGCTGGCGTTGGTGCTGGTGCCTGAACAGTAGGAGTTGAAGCTGTACTTGTGTTTGTTGTACTAGTATTCGTACTTGTATTTGTATTTGTTTGAACCACTTCTTGGACCGTTCCTGCAGTTTGCTCTTGTTGAATTACTACAGCTTGTTGACGAGCCGCTTCTTCAGTTGCTGCTTGTTGAATCGCTGCTTCTTCAGCTGCTAGTCTTTGGCGTTCCGCTTCTTCTGCAGCACGACGATCTGCTTCTTCTTTTTGAGCAACAAATTTTTGACGGTCTTGTTCTGCAGTTGCTTTTTCAGCACTTAGCGCTGCTACTGCACTTTCTTGTTCAATACGTTTTACTTCTAAAGTACCTTTTAATTGCTCTAATTCAGAAGACATTGCCATAATTTCATTTAATTTTTCTTCTGTTTCAGTTTTTTTATCTGCTACGACTTGTTGGTCTTCAATTTGTTTTTCAACTAAATCTTTATTAGCCGTTACCATTTTAGTAACCACATCAACTCTAGAAATTAAATCTGTTAGTGATTCGGAAGCGAATACGAACGTTACATAGCTTTCATTCGATCCTTTTACTTGTACAGAACGTGCTTGTTCTTCTAATTGAGCTTCACGTTGGTCAATGATTTCTTGCAATTTAGCAATTTCTTTTTCTAATGTAGTGATTGCATCCTGTGTTTCAACACGTTGAGCAGATAGTTCAGCCGCTCTTTCTTCTGCTGTTGTGATTTCAGCATTTACAGTAGAGAGAACTTCTTCTGCACCTGATACACGATTCGCTAATTCATTTACTTTTTGTTCTTGTTTTTGGATTTTATCCGTTAATTCGTCGGCGGATGCAGTTAAAGGTGCTGCTAGACTTGCAGTTAGGATTGAACCCGTTAATATAAAAGTGACAAGTTTCTTTTTCAAGTTTTATTCCCCCGTTAAGTTTTCTTTTTTTATATGATTAATTTTTTATATTTGGCTTTTTTAGAATATATTAAGAATTTCTTGAGATAGTACTCAACGTTGAAATCATAGCATAGATACTTTGTGAAAAATCCTTTATCGTCAACTTGTATTTTCCTTGTAACACAATCGTAACGAAATATGACTTATGTTTCATTTTGTAATATAATAGACACGTTGATGAAGGACAAGATAAGACAGCGCTCTCAATGATTGACTTTTCTAAACTCCTTCTTTATAATGATTGAAATAAGAATAAATAAAAAATGCTTTGAAAGAACGAAGTAGGATTAAGGTCTTGCATAATAGAGAGTCAGCAGACGGTGGAAGCTGGTACAACCTTAAACTGAATTACATTCTGGAGCATTCTTAAAAATAAGCGGTTTGCTACCGATAAAAGCTAGAGTGGTTTTCATAAACATTAGTTAGTCTTCGTGACTTACTCTTTTGAAAACAATTTGGGTGGTAACACGGTGGAAATCGTCCCTAGTAAAGATGAATAGTCTTTACTAGGGACGATTTTTTTATATAAAAAAAGGAGTGTAACAAAATATGAATATAATCGATGAACTAGAATGGCGCGGAGCCATCAATCAACAAACAGATGAAGAAGGATTACGTGAATTAGCAAAACAGAAAAAGATTGGTGTATACTGCGGAATTGATGCGACAGGTGCCAGCATGCATATTGGTCACCTAATCCCCTTCATGATTCTAAAAAGATTTCAATTATCAGGGCACAATCCAGTAATCTTAATAGGTGGTGCAACTGGATCCATCGGAGACCCAAGTGGAAAGTCTGAAGAACGTGTACTTCAAACAGAAGAACAAGTTCAACATAACGCAGAATCCATCACTAAACAGATGAGAAAACTTTTCCAAGCAGGCGAAAGTGAATCCAATATTCGTTTAACTAACAACCTAGACTGGACAAAAGAACTCACTTTGTTAGAGTTCCTTCGTGAATATGGTAAAAATTTCAATGTTAATACGATGCTAGCGAAAGATATCGTTGCAAGCCGTTTAGAAGTAGGGATTTCTTTCACTGAATTTTCATATCAGATTCTTCAGTCCATGGACTTTCTACACCTCTATAAACATGAAGATGTACAAGTACAGATTGGTGGAGCAGATCAATGGGGAAATATCACAGCAGGCCTTGAATTAATTCGGAAAAAAGAAGGTGCAGACGCAAAAGCATTTGGCCTTACTATCCCTCTCATGTTGAAGTCAGATGGTACTAAATTTGGAAAAACCGCTGGAGGTGCCGTTTGGCTAGATCCTGAATTGACTACCCCTTATGAATTTTATCAATTTTGGGTAAATCAAGATGACCGCGATGTCGTAAAATATTTAAAATACTTTACCTTCTTAAATAAAGAAAATATTGATGTTTTAGCTGAAAAAGTACTTACTGAGCCTCATAAACGAGAAGCCCAAAAAACACTTGCTGCTGAAATGACTAAGTTTGTTCACGGCGAAGAAGAACTTCAGATTGCTTTAAAAATTACAGAAGCATTGTTTACAGGAGATGTTAAGAAATTAACAGCTGACGAAATTGCACAAGGATTTAAAAATATGCCAACTTTTGAAGCTTCCACAGAAGAACAAGATTTAGTAACGTGGTTAGTCGATTTGGGTATAGAACCTTCTCGACGACAATCAAGAGAAGATATTAAAAATGGTGCAATTTCTATCAATGGCGACAAAATAACAGAGTTAGACTTTGTTGTAAAGGCTGAAAATTCATTTGATAAGCGGTTTATTATTGTTCGTCGCGGAAAGAAAAAATACTTCCTCGTGAAGCTGGTGTCAAAGAATGACTGATTCCCTTCGTGCTACACTTGTTCCAGTTCGGGATACGATGCAAGTAGAAGATGTAGCCAATCTTGCCGACATCATTTGGCGAGAGCATTATGTACCGATTATTGGCGAAGAACAAGTCAACTATATGTTGAAAAACCTTCAGTCTACTGAAAAAATGATCGAAGACATTGCATCTGGAAAAACGGAATATTTTTCAATTGAAGCTCATAACGAAGAAATTGGCTATGTTGCTATTGAGTGGCAAAATCAAATGATGTTCATAAGTAAACTTTATCTTTTAAATTCTTCCCGTGGAAATGGTTTTGCTTCCCAAATCATAAAGGAGTTAAAGATAAGAGCTCTTCAACAAAAGAAGTCTTTTATACAATTAACAGTAAATAAGTACAATTCATCTGCTATAACTTTTTATGAAAAAATGGGATTTGTTAAAATAGATTCTATTATTTCTTCTATTGGAGATGGCTTTGTAATGGATGATTATGTATACGAATATGATCTTTCTTCCGAGCAATAAAAAAACAGGATTTCTCTTGTATAAACTAAGAGAAATCCTGTTTTTTTATGATTTTTTTTTATTTTTTTCTATGCTTTCTTTTGCGGCTCTACGTTTTGATTTGATCAGAACATTGATTCCAATTAAAAGGATTCCCACCATTGCCATAATCGTTAAGTTCGTAACTTGCAACATTTGAAGAATAAAAACACCAATCCCATATAAACCTATTGTAAATAGATTTAATCTTTCTTCCCAGTCATCTTTTTCAGGATAATTTTTCCCGAATGTTACAAATAAAAAATGAATGAAATAAAAGACAATGACTGCTGAAAAAATAAAAATAACATTTTCAAACTCCCCTAAAAGGATACCTGCATAACGTTTTAACATCACTAAGATAATGAGAAAAGTTGTTTGAACCATATTTTCTTTTTCTTTAATCGAGAACATTCAAATACCTTACTTTCTCTTTATATATTTACTCTAGCCTACCATGAAAACCATATAGATTCATTTTTTATTTTAAACTTTTTGATAGTAGGGTTGACCAAATAATTCACCTTTTTGATAATTCTCTTTTCCTAATGTTAGATCCACAAATTTATTGACTTCCGATTCAGAAAGATCATAAAGAACTTCCATTTCTTTACTAAGCATGAGAGGTTGCTCTTTCATAACTACATCCAGACTAGGAACAGGATTCGGAACTAAGGTGGTACCTTCTGGTAAAATTTGTTGCAAAGCTTCTACTAATGCATCATAGGTTTGAGCTCCGACCACTTTGATTCCTTGATTCTTTTCATTAACCATTATAATAGTAGGGAAACTTGAAATGGTTAGAGTTTGTGCCAAACTTAAATCTCCATTCATCAGCATGCGTCCTTCAAATGAATGTGCATCTTCCCATATTTTTTTAGCATCCAGCCCTATTTCATTCAATATTGCTTCCAGCACTTCTCGTTTTGAAACATCTTGATTCCAAAGCATCACTGTTTCTCGAACTTTACGAAGAAAAAGGTTTGCTTTTTCAGGATAATCTCTATGCATGATCCCATAAATTTGAGAACTTGGATAGGAAGAGCGAACCGGTTCATCTAACCAAATCCGACCATCAATCACCATACGAGTATAGTCACCAATTTCATGCCATTGAGTAGCAATTCCCAGAGCTTGAGAAGTTTTATCTACCTCTTCTCCACCGTACGTATCCCACTTTTCAATCATACCACCCATAATCGTAGTATCATCCGCAATATACTTTGCATATTGATACCGAAACTTCCGAATGGTTGGCTCAAAAACCCAACAGAAAGAACAAAGAGGATCTGTTCCATAAAATAAATCTACTTTTGGTAGTGGTGTTTCATTACTTTTCATGTTTTTCTCCTTTTAATAGTTTTTTTAATATCTTTGACATGAAATCATCCCCATTCTTTTGGGCTCCACATTCTTCCGTCAATTTCACCTTCTGTTTGCTCGATTCGCTTATATTGCTCTTCTATTAGCTTTAAAAACTCTTGGTAGAGAGCTTTCTGTCGATAATCGCTAGACTTTCGTTCCAGCTCTTTAATTTGTTGTTTCATCCATTCTTCATGCTCCATTGCCATCCCCCACTTATCCTAAATCCTTCATCTCTTGAAGGGTCCAGTTCAAGTCATCTAAATTTTCTCTATTTTCTTTCATTTGAGTAATTAAAATATCAATTAACTGTTGGTCCGAATCAGACATATTTATTTTTCCAATCGTTTGTAACTCTTTTTCAAACCAGTCTTCTTTTGAAGATAAAGTAAAACCACTTACTTTGCTAACATATTGACGATAGCGAATGAGGAGTGTTTTTCGTTCTTCTTCACTCATATAATCAAAACGAGAAATCAGTAACGTCGGTAACAGGATCATTTTACACTTACGCGCTATTGCTTGGTAGGGTCTTGTTAATTCCGAAATGGTGTATTCTTCATTTCCACCTGGCTGATACTCTCGTTCATGAACCCCCGTCGTAATGACTAATCCAAACTCTTTTTCCTTCAATTCGCTTTCATAATTCCCGTAGGCAAAACCTTCTGTTAATACTTCATCTTGCCACTGTTTTAATAAGGGAGGAGAACTATACCAGTAAAAAGGAAATTGAAAGATAATACGATCATGGTCGGTCAGTAGTTGTTGTTCTTTCTCTCTATCAATTTTATGATCCGGATAGCAGGCCTCTAAATGATGCCAAGTTGTTCCTTTTTCTGGAAGGCTTTCTTGTAAGAAACTTTGAGTATGAGATTCTTTTAAAGTTGGATGAGAAATAATAATCAGAGTACGCATAGGTCTCCTTCCTTTTCTTGTTGTTATATAAAAGGATAGCAATCCATTTATAACAATTCAATCAATTTGTCTTTTAAAGTATCATTACTCATACAATTTACAACTTAAAAAAGTCAAAGCGATTCGTTATCGCTTTGACTTTGATTGTTCCAACTGATTTATTTGACTAAAATCCTTCTGCCTGTTTTTTTAGTTGCACTGCTTCTCTTCTATCTGCTAATTCATTTTGAATTTCCATCATACGAGTTCTATCTAATTCATAGTACTTCATTGCGACTAGTGAAGCAATCCAAGCTATTATCATTACACCAATGAATAAGGCTATAGTGATCCATTTAATCTCAGGAGAAAATGGTGTTCCTACGTCAGGAAATATTTCGGTAAATCCAATTAACGCAAGACTTAAACCAATCAGTGTCTGTGCAAATGAAGAAACTATTTTATCCACAAACGAGAAAATGGTTCCCATTACACCTGGTGCATAGCGTCCAGTTTTATAGGTTTCATAATCTGTTACATCTGGAATCATTGGAATAACTAATCCACCTGATAAGACTCTTAAACCTGCCCCCGCTACATATAATAGAATAAATGAAATACTGACAAAGCTCCAGTTTCCTAGACGAATTGTAGTAGGATCACCAAAAGTTAAAAGAAGTAATATACCAGTGTAAACAATGATTGCTAACCAAGTAAATACAACATAAGCCTTCTTAGTTCCCATTCTGGAAGCATAACCGGTTCCAAACAAAGCAATCAAAACACTAGGAATAAGGGTAATACCAGCTAGTGCTCCGAATAGTGCATAGTCTCCAATAACAATTCCAAATAACATAACCATAACAATAGAGTTACCTGCTATTTGACCACCTAATTTATCAGTAGAGGCTGCAATAATTAACATCTGCAAAGGACGATTTCCTTTTAAAATCCTCCACATATCTTTAAATGTAATCTTCACCGGTTCACCTGTCCCGAAGTATTCTGTTCGGTCACTTGATGAAATCCCAAGGATTGCTAAGAAAGTAAGAATTCCAGCAATAGCAATAAAGGTCAAGTTAAATTCATAAAAAAGTTCTGCACTATTAAATGATCCATACTTTGGAACCAAGTAAGTTGAAAGATAAATCCCTGCTCCAGCAAAGATTAGAGAAGTCATTGAAATATCAAAAGCTGAGAAGATTGGTCGTTGCTTAGGATCATTTGTAATTACTGATTGACCTGACTTTGTACAAGCAGTTTGGAAAGTATATCCAATAATATAAATGACATATAAAACTATAAAATATACCAATCGGAATTGTTGTGGAATCTGATGTGTAGTAAAAAACAAAAGTAAAGTAATAACAGTCATGATTAAATAACCAGCTAGCATAAAGGGTCTAAATTTACCAAACTTCCCATCAGTTTTATCAATCCATAATCCAATAATCGGGTCAGTAAATCCATCAAAAATTCTACTAGCAGTTATTAAAGTTGAAACAATAACAGTACCTAGTCCTGCTACCCCTGTAGCGTAGTAAGCTACGTTCATCATTAAAAACATAAAAATATTTGTTGCTGAGTTATTTGCCGCAAAAAAACCAATTTCCCATAATTTAGCCCGCTTATAATTTCGTTCTTTAGGATCAGGATTAGTAGAGTCAATAATAGCTTCGCCAATTGCTTGGTTACCTTCATGTATCTTTTGCATGATTTTTCTCCCTTTTAAATATGTTTTTTCTATTAACAAAAAAAATATTTTAAAAATGAACAGGAATCTGGATAGCTTTATCTTGAGCTTCCAAGCACAATTCTTGAGCCTTGAAGATATGTTCTTGACTCATAGAATTCTCTGTTCGATTGATACTATCTTTAATCATTTCTCCAAAGAATGGGAAGCCTACTGTTCCTTTTACTTTTATATGCTGTTCACCATGTTCGTTAACGATGTACAAATGATCACCTTCATCATCTTTCGCTACGTCAAGGTATTTGCGAATTTCAATTGTACCTTTTGTACCAGTTATAAATGTACGCCCATCTCCCCATGTTCTTAAACCATCAGGAGTAAACCAATCTACTTTAAAGAAAAAAGTTGCTCCATTTTCCCCTAAAAGAGTTGCATCTCCGTAATCTTCTAATTCTGGAGCATCAGAGTTAGCATAATTTCCTACTTTACTATGGAGAACGCTAGCATTCTCATTCCCAGAAAAATACAGAAATTGTTCAATTTGATGACTTCCAATATCACATAATATTCCACCATATTGTTCCTTTTTGAAGAACCATTCTGGTCGTTTTTCTTTATCTAGACGATGCGGACCAAACCCTGTCACTTGAACAACTTCTCCAATAGCACCTTTTTTATTAACTCTCCCGCGTAAACAGCCCCTTCAACATGAAGACGTTCACTAAAATATATCCAGAATCTTTGTCCTGTTTCTTTTACTACTTTTTTTGTTTCTTCTAACTGTCTTTTAGTAGTAAATGCTGTTTTATCGGAAAAATAATCTTTACCCGCTCGCATGACACGATTCCCTAAGGCACTACGTTTGTTTGGAATCGCAGCCGCTGCTACTAAATGAATTTCTGGGTCATCTAGTACTTGTTCTAGGGAGTCTGCTATTTGTGCTTGGGGAAATTGCTCAATATACTCTTTTACTTTTTTCTCATCAGGGTCATAAACCCATTTCAAGGTTGCTCCCGCTTCTATTAGCCCATTGGTCATACCATTTATATGACCATGATCTAAAGCAACCGTTGCAAAGTTGAACTCTCCTTCAGAAACTACTCGATTGACTTTTCCTTTTGGTGCATAATTCATTCCATCCGTTTTCTCCATTTTCTCCTCCTTTATTTTATTTTAGAATAATTCTTTATATCCTAATTTATATAAATAATCCCGAGAGATTGCTAAACATTCAAACGGATCTTTCCCATACTGATCATCTTGTTCAACAAGAAGATAGCGAGCGCCACTCTGAATACTTTGCTCAATAATAGCCTTTATATCCAAATTTCCTTCGCCTAATTCTGCAAATTGAATGTTATTTGTAAAAGCTTGATAGAAACGTTCGCTAGCTCCTTCTTTTATAGCATCTACTGCTTCTTGTGGGACAGGTACTAAACGATAATCTTTTAAGTGCACCAAATCTACTTTTCCTTTGTATTCTTTTAGAACTTCGACAGGATTCCTTCCACCTCGTTGAATCCAGTGAACATCCAATTCAAAACCTAATAACGGAGCTTTTTCACGAATAATATCTAATAAGTAACGTCCATCATATTTTACAAATTCTATATGATGATTATGATAATATAACTTAATATCGTGCTCTTGCATTTTTTTAGCTACTTCATTAGCTTCCTCACAAAATTCCAAAACTTTATCTAATGAAGCCATCGCTTCAAACGGTAACATTCCAATCCGAACAATATCACTCTCTAATGTTTTACAATCATTAATAATTTTATCCAGATGAGTTGTCAATGATTCTTGTCCTTCTACCACAGGCTTTAATCCTGCTGACAAAGAGGCAATATCCATTTGAAAATCATGTGATGCTCGTTTAATTTCTGCAACATTCTCTGGTGTCATTTCTATTTGTGAAATTTCAATCGCATGATAGCCTAAATCATTTACTCTTTTAAGGGTCTCATAGGGTCCGAGTTCTTGAAATTTTTCCTTTAGTGTAAACCCTTGAACACCGATTTTAACTGACTGTTTCATTTAATACATCCTCTCTTGTTATACGTTTCGGCTGTTGAGCATTTTGGGATGAACGATCCATCATTTCGATCATTTCCATAGATGGTAACGCGTCTTTCACAGTTATGTAATCATCGTTTTGATTAATAATACTATCGTAAAAAGAATTAATTAATCTCACATGTCCATTACCATAATATGATTTTGTTCCTGGTACAAAATCATCTTCTGCTATTAATTCTTTATCCCCATCTAATTTTGTAAGGTATAATTTATTGTCTTTTATTGTAAACTTTTCTTTTTCTGTAACAACTTGTAATTCTACAGAAGAATTTTCGGTATAAGCATTCGTTGCATGGAAAAAAGCTTTAACTCCTGATTCAAAAATAAATGTTGCACTTGCAGTATCTTCTACTTCGATATCATAATCAGTTAAGTTCGATAATGATGCTTTACAACTACTTATAGAACCTCCAAGAAGCTGAATTAAATCCAAAGTATGAATAGATTGATTAATAATCGATCCATATCCAGCTTCTTTTTTCATTCCACGCCACGGTTTAGAAGTGTAGTAGGTTTCGGGACGGAACCACGTCACAAGTCCTTTAACTGATTTTATTTTCCCTACTTCTTCTTTTTCTAATCTCTCTTTTAGAGTTATAAAACTTTTATTATATCGGTTTTGAAAGCACACGCAAATTTTTTTGTCAGTAGAAAGTGCGAGTTTATTTTGTTCAAGTGCTTCTTGAAAACTAATAGCCACTGGTTTTTCTAGAAGTACATGAACATCATATTGTATGCATAGTTTTGTCATAAAATAATGCAAATAATGTGGTAAACAAATATGTACGACATCAAGTTTCATCTCTTGCAGCATTGTTTCTACATCTGTGAAAAATGGAAACTCCATCCAATCTTCACGTAAATTTGGATTTCTATCACAAACGGCTACTATTTTTCCATATTGACTAGTTTTTATAGCGTGACGATGAACTAGTGACACATCACCCAGTCCTATTATTCCTACTTTGAGCAACCCATTCACTTCCTCTATACCTTCTCTGCCTCTATTAATTTCGTGTTTCAAATTTCCCCTCTTCTTTAATTCGCTCGTTTAATTTCTCCAAATATAAATCTTCATCCAAATCTTTTAAATTCACTTCTTTTTTTGTCCAACTGGATAAGTGAATCGCATTAGCTAAACGGACACCATTAATACCGTCAGAACCTGGAGCGATTAAGGGTGTTCCATCTAAGATGTTGGCTGCAAAATTCACGAGTACACCAGCATGTTGCTCTCCCCAAACACTGTCAAATTCTATTGTTTCTTGTTCGTATAAATCATTAACATCTAATTGCCCCATAAATAATTTTTTGACTCCATCCATCCCAATTGTTTCACTAATTTCTTGCTCAGGTTTTTTCAAACGCGTAACAACTGCGGTTTGACTATTTTCAACAACGATCTTTCCTTGATCCGCTAGAATTTCGAAACGATCTGTGCCAACCAAATCATGTGTAGCTGTGACAAAGGTCCCAGTAGCTCCATCTCCATAATCAACAATCGCTGTGACTTCATCTTCTACGACTATATCTCTTTTAAATCCATAGGATACTTTAGCGTAAACTGTTTCAGGAATGCCACAAATCCATTGCCATAGATCCAATTGATGTGGAGCCTGGTTAACTAAAACCCCTCCACCTTCGCCTCCCCAAGTAGCTCTCCATTCACTTTGATCATAGTAAGGTTGTGGTCTCCACCAAGTAGTGATAATCCAATTTGTACGACGAATCTTACCAATTTCACCACTTTCAACAATTTCTTTTAACCTTTTATATAAAGGATTGTTTCTTTGGTTAAACATAATAGCAAAAGTTAGATTTGGTTTGGAAGCAGCAAATTCATTTAGTTCTTTTACTTGTTTTGTATATACACCAGCAGGTTTTTCAACCAAAGCATGAATATCTCTCTTCAATGCTTCTATTCCCATTTCTGGGTGTAGATAATGAGGAACAGCAGTGATGATAGCGTCTACATTTTCACTTTTAAGCATTTCTATGTAATTTTTGTAGAAGGGAATGGATGGATATGCCACATGAGCTTCCTCTCTCTTAGCTAGATCAATATCACAGATAGCACCGATTTCCATATTGGGTACCATCCCATTTTCGATAAAATTTGCGTACATACTTCCTTGCGTACCAAAACCAATAATTCCTAATCTTACTTTTTTACTCATATATATTCCTACCTCTCTTTAGATATCTTTTTTCTGAATTTATCGGGAGACATTCCTACATGTGCTTTGAAAAAACGATTAAAATGAGCATCACTTTCAAAACCACATTCATGGGCACATTCTTTTATTGTTTTAGAATTATAAGAAACTTCTAATATTGTTTTTGCCTGAATTAATCGATAGTTCATTAGGTATTGCATCACAGTATATCCTGTCTCTTCTTTAAAAAGATGGGACATATATGATGTACTCAAATTTAATTCTTTAGAAAGATGCTTTAGTTTAATTTTTTTATGAAAATTTTGTTGAAGAAACGCAGCAATTTGCTGTGCATATTGCGTTTTTTCGCTTTTTTCTTCGTGCAGAAACACTATATCTTCTTTACTTGCATTAAATAGTTGAAGTAATAAGTAAGCTAGAGTTATTTGTATCTCTGATTCCTTACGATCTTCTGGTTCTCCTGTTGCTAATTGTTCTAATTTTTCAATAAGTTCTGTGATCTCTAACATTTTTTTTTGACTAGAAATAGTGAAAATCCGATGACGAAACTTTTTAAAAGACTCTAATAAAAATTTTGCTTGAGCTCCATTTATAAGTGGGGCTAACCATTCAAAAGAAAAATGAATCGTACTTCTTAAGTAATTATCTGGTTCGTCTCTTATTTTTACTTTATGTAATTCAGAACCATCTAATAGTATAATAGTACCTGGTTCCAACATATAGATTTGGCTATCAATTAAGTAGTGTGCATTTCCTTGATGAAATATATAAATTTCGAATTGAGAATGTGCATGTAATTCAAAAAGTTCATCTCCTCCTCTTCTAAAAGAGTTCGCTATAAAATTTGGTGCATATGCAAACCCTTCCTCTGGAATTGTATGCCCTTTCATTATAATACTATTTTCTTCTTTCTTCATTGTCTCCTCCTGTTGAAATCAAAAGAATTTATTGACTGAAAGTGCTTTTTTATGTATCGGTATATTCAAATTTTCACATTAAACCATAAATATTATTTAGTTTTTTTATTTTAAAGTTTTGCTTGCCATTTATTAGCCCAAACATTTTCATTTGGTGTCCCTTTAAACTTTGATTTTCCTTCTAGTTTATCGATTACTTGTTTAATATTTTCTTCATTGTCATTATATGCATTGACAAATGTTTTTACCATAGTTGCATCATGCAAATGAGTTGTAAAATTTAAAGATACAAATATTGTAGGTACTTCATAAACAAACCACGGAACTTCATTAGACATGGCAGTACTCCATTGAATTCGGTAATTATTTTGTGCACCATACCCAATAATATCAGCTACTTCTAATGCTAAATCAATATTTTCACGATATTCTAACGTTTTACCTTTCAAACGAGTAGAACCATTATTTAAGGTCACTTCATACCCACGACTAGTTAACTCTTCTGTAATTGTCTTCGCTACGTCAGTAGCCCCTTCGTAAATTCCTCCTTTTTCCCCTCCAACATGTATAAACGAATCCGTTTATGTGTTTCTGGACTAATGGGTAAATTATTTTGAGTATCTTTTACTAAAGTAATTCCTTTATCAGCAGCATCAGCACGCATTTTCAGATGCTCTTCACAACCGATTACTTCTAAGTCTTTAGTATCTTTTATTAATGTACCTTCTACTTGTTTTTTGTGTAAATTCAATTTTGCTTTCAAGCCTAGAATACGACGTAATGCATCCATCATTCGTTCTTCTGTTATTACACCATTTTTATAGCCATTCATCATAAATCCATAATCTTCTTCCATATCATTAAAGAACAAGAACATGTCACAGCCAGCAGCGATTGCTCGCGGTACATAATCTTCTCTACGCATAGCAGATGTCATTCCTAACATATGTGATGCATCTGTTATTACCATTCCGTTAAAATCAAAATCTGTTTTTAATAGCCCATTAATTAGTTCAGGTGCTAAAGTTGCTGGCAAGATATCTTTATCATGTAATTCAGGATTTAATTTTTTTGGTATTCAGGCAATGCGATATGACCTGACATAATCATTTCAACACCATTATCGATATGATTACGGTATACACGTCCGAATGAGTCTTCCCATTCGTCAACAGATAATTCGTTCACACCTAAAACCAAGTGTTGATCACGTTCTTCAGTTCCATCGCCAGGCCAATGTTTGATACATTTGATGACCTCACTCTTATTCAAACCTTCTAAATATGCATTTGTATATTTAATAACATTATCTGCATTTGTACCATATGCACGTGTATTTACGATAGTATTTCTCCAATTTTTTAAGATATCAACACATGGATCAAAATTGGTATTTACTCCTAGAGCAGTTTCTTCTACACCTGATACATAGCCAGCATTATACGCTACATTAGGATCCTTAGCAGCTTCTGCTTGCGCACCAGAAGCAATATATGTTCCACCAGTAGCAGCGCCATCTCCACCAGAATCACAATTTGCAGCTACTAACAAAGGAATTTTAGTATTTTGTTGCAACTCGTTGATTAATTCTTGGACTTGCTCAGGTGTTCCATTCATATAACGTGCGCCACCAATATGATAAGTATCTAAGATTTCTTTATTTGAAATTTCATTTCCGCTATATTCATCATTACCCATAAAAAACAAATTAGTAAATAATTGCCCTACTTTTTCTTCATCAGTCATATCGTTAATCGTTTCTTCTACCCAATTAATTTGTTCTTCATCTAAATAATATGGTTTTCTTTTTAACTCTACTATTTTAGCCATAAAAATCCTCCTTATTATTCGTACTGACTCAACAAGTCATGAAATTCTTTTTTAAATGATTTTGATATTCTCCTCTATACTCACCACTCATAAACTTTGACATAGCCTCATCGCGGAGTCGTTTCCAACATTCTTCTTCTTTTCCGAATAAAATAGGATAATATAAAACATCGTTTACTTCAGCAGCTATCTCATCACCAGGTGCATCTCCAACCATTAAGATGCAATCACGATCGTATCCTTTTTTAATTAAGTCGGAAATTGCTTCCGCCTTACTTCCTGTTTCTTGACCGTATGTAACATCTACTAAAGGCATCAACTCATGACGATTCCATTCACTATTAATAGCTTCACTGTTTGCGGAACTAATAATAGCAAGATCAGTCAGTCTCGCAATATACTCTAAACTTTCTTTTACACCTGTAAACGGATTATCTTCACCAGCTAATTCTGTTTCAATTCCATGATTGACTTGTTTGCTCCAATCAAAAGTTTTTACTAAATCGGAGCTAGGAGCTTCTTGAATTAATAACTCTAATGAACCGTTAGATAAGGAGCTTGCTGTATCGGTCCAATTTCTAAGTGCTGAAATATCTCCTATGTTTTCCCCACGTCCTTGAGCATTCTGTAAAGCCATTACCAATGCTTTAAAGCGATTGATTCCACGTGTATTAGAAAAAAGATTGATTTTATTCCAGTCTTCTAAATATACTTCGCGATCTTTTACATTAAATACATCTGCAGATATAGGACCAAAGAAGCGTTCATGTTTGATATCCATTGTATCCATCGCACAACCGTCAGAGTCTACTCCAACAATAAAATTATTTTTCTTTTTAAAATATTCAGGCTTCTTTGTTGTCATAATGATTCCTCCCCATCATGATAAAAAACTAGATAAAATAAAAAGAGACGAACGAAACTCTTCTGCGAAGTAATTTCCTTTGTCCCTTTCCTTTTTATTTATCTACTTATATTTTTTAAGTTACCTAATCAGGATTAAACTCCAGAATAAGCGTTATACCCACCATCAATTGGGAGAACAACTCCGTTAACAAAGCTCGATGCTTGTTCATCAGCTAAGAATAACAGTCCACCAATTAATTCGTTTGGTTCACCGAAACGTCCCATTGGAGTTCCATTTAAAATTTTACCTGCTCGTTCAGTTGGACTTCCATCTTCATGGAATAATAATTTCTCGTTTTGTTTAGAAACTAAGAATCCTGGTGCAATTGCATTTACACGAATTCCAACGTGAGAGAAGTGAACGGCTAACCACTCTGTTAAGTTGGAAATAGCTGCTTTTGCTCCTGAGTAGGCAACAATTTTAGTTAATGGTGTAAAACCATTCATACTAGAAATATTAATGATATTTGCTCCAGCACGTCCTACCATATCTTCAGCGAAAACTTGTGTTGGTAACACGGTTCCTAAGAAGTTTAAGTTGAATACAAATTCAATTCCACTTTGTTCTAGATCAAAAAACGATTTTGTTTCTTCTGGCAAATCAGTTTCATGATACTCATTATCTGTGGTTGCACGAGGATTATTTCCACCCGCACCATTTACCAAGATATCAACCGCTCCTAAGTCTGCGACAACCTTTTCTTTTGCAGATTGAAGACTTTCTTTTTCAAGAACGTTTGCTTTATAAGCTTTTGCTATTCCGCCTGCTTCAACAATTTCGTCAGCATATCCTTGTGCGGCTTCTTCATTAAGGTCTAGCAATGCTACTTTAGCACCTGCACGCGCGAATTCTTTTGCAAAGAAAGAACAAAGAATTCCTCCTGCACCCGTAACCACTACTACTTTATCAGTAAAATCATGAACAAATGGACTTACCATCATAGATACCTTCTTTCCATTTCATTATTTATTAGCTTTTTTACAAGCTTCTTCCAGGCCGTTCAAGTAAGTTGCTCCCAACGCACGATCATATAAGCCATAACCTGGTTTACCAGTTTCTCCCCAAATCATTCGACCATGGTCTGGACGAATCGGCCCTTCATACCCAGCATCCACACAAGCTTTTACTACTTCATACATATCAATCGAACCCATTTCAGAAAGATGAGCAGATTCTTCAAAAGATTTTCCGCCAACTAGTTTCACATTACGAGCATGCATAAAGTTTACACGGTTTTTTGAAAGCATATCTTTCAAAATAGCTACTGCATCATTTTTTGGATCAGATGCAAATGAACCAACACAAAGAGTTACTCCATTATATTCACTATCGTATAACTTAATAAAACGATTCAATGCTTCACCACCAGTAATAATACGAGGCAAACCAAAGATGCTATATGGAGGATCATCTGGGTGAATAGCCATTTTCACTCCTGCTTCTTCTGCAACAGGCATGATTTCTTTAATAAAGTATTCCAAGTTTTCCCAGAGTTTCTCCGTATCTACTTCTTTATACTCATCCATCATCGCATTGATACTTTCTGGTGTGTAACTTTCATCCCAACCTGGCAAGGAAAGTTTACGTGGATCCATTTTATTAACTTCTTCTTCATCAAAAATCAATGCATTTGATCCATCTGGAAGTTCATAATGTAAATCACTACGAGTCCAGTCAAAAATAGGCATGAAGTTATAACAAATTACTGGAACTCCAGCTTTTCCAAGGTTACGGATTGTTTCTTTGTAAGCAGCAATGTATTTATCACGAGTAGGTTTTCCTAATTTGATATCTTCATGAACCGGTACGGATTCTATAACAGAAATACGCATACCTGCCTCTTCTACATCAGCTTTCAATTTCTCAATACGTTCCATAGGCCATGGTTGTCCCACAGGTATATCATAAATTGCTGTAACAATTCCTTCCATTTTCGGTATTTGACGAATATTTGCTAATGTTACTGGATCATCTTGTCCATACCATCTAAACGACATTTCCATAAAAAAACACTTCCTTATCTCATATTTTATTATAATAATTGGAAATCATTTTTGAAAATCAAAGTACTCTACTGCATTGTCATAGCTAATATTAGTAATTAATCGTTCCAGCAGTTCATCGTCTTGAGGAATTTCTCCTTGTTCCACCAAATCACCAATGAAGTTACAGAGAATTCTTCGGAAATATTCATGACGTGTATAAGAAATAAAGCTTCTAGAATCCGTTAGCATACCTACAAAATTCATCAATAGTCCAGCTTCTGAAAGAGATCTTAATTGTTTCAACATTCCATACTTCGTATCGTTGAACCACCAACCGGCTCCTAGTTGAACCTTACTACGGATTCCTGGTGCACTTTGGAAATTTGCTGCGGCCGTACCTGCTAAGTCAAAATAAGTTGGATCAAGTGGATACATGATAAATTTTGGTAATTTATTTTCTTTGTCCATTGCATCCATTAAGTGATTCAGTACATAGCTGACATTAGACTGATCTTGAATAGAGTCCACTCCTGCATCCGGTCCAATCTTCTCAAAAATACGCGTACTATTATTTCGAATAGCTCCAAAGTGTAGTTGCATTACAAAGTTTTTTGCGTGGTAAATTTTACCTAATTCTACAAATAATTTTGTTTGAAACTTAGCATAGTCTTCTTTTGTGACTATTTCACCTTTACTAGCTTTTTGGAAAACGTCTTCTACTTCTTGGTCAGATGCTTCTACATAATGAATCTCTGATAATCCATGATCGGATACGTTTGAACCACGATCCGCAAAGTATTGAATACGTTCTTCTAATCCATCAACTAGATCTTTAAAACTATCTACTGACTTTCCGGTTACTTGTTTCATTTTAGACAGAAAGGTTGTGAATTTAGGAGCATCTTGAATTGCAAAAGCTTCATCTGGTCGGAACCCAGGACTAACCACCACATCAAAGGTTTTATCTGCTGCAATCTTTTCATGCCAAACTAGATCATCGGTTGGATTATCCGTTGTGCAAATAAAAGTTACATTTGAATTTTTAATTAACGTACGAGCTGTCAACTTTTCTTCTTTGATAACGGCATTACATTGATCATAAATGACCTTCCAATTTTTAGACGTAAGAATCTCATCAATATGAAAATATCTCTTCAACTCTAAAGCTGACCAATGGAACAGAGGGTTTCCAACTGCATTTTCACACGTGTAGGCCCATGCTTCAAATTTTTCTTCAGGTGATGCCTTACCCGTTATCTTCCTTTCTTCAATTCCCATCGCTCTCATTGCACGCCATTTATAATGATCTCCGCCTAGCCATAATTCAGTAACATTCTCAAATTCATAATCTTCTGCAATTTGTTGTGGAGATAAATGACAATGGTAATCAAAAATCGGCATATCTTTGGCAAAATCATGGTACAAATGTTTTGCTGTTTCTGTTTGAAGCATGAAATCTTGATGAATAAAAGACATCTAAAAAAACTCCCTTCTAATCCCATAAAATAGTTGGATTACTTCGCTTTTATTCCTGCTAACTTATCTGCAAATTCTTTTGCAGCCGATGTTACGCTATCATATCCATCATCTTTCATATTCTTCGTCAACGCACTACCGACGCCAACTGCCCAAGCGCCATTTCCAATCCATGTTTCCATATTATCCAAAGAGACTCCGCCTGAAGGCATGGCTTCTACCCATGGAATAGGTCCGTGTAAATCTTTGATAAAGCTTGGTCCTAATAATCCACCTGGGAAAAGTTTAACTACTTCACAACCTGATTCTAACGCCATATGTACTTCGGTAATGGTTCCACAACCTGGTAAGTATGGAATCGTATATACGTTACACATTTTAGCGATTTTTTCATTAAAAGAAGGACTTACAATAAATTTCGCACCATTTAGAATAGCAATTCTTGCTGCAACTTCATCTAGTACCGTTCCAGCACCGACAACCATATCAGAATCAGCAAACTCATCTGCTAATTGACGCATTACTTTTTCAGCATTTGGTGTTGAGAATGTTACCTCAATATTTTTAATACCGCCTTTGTAAGCAGCTTTTGAAATTTCATATCCTTCTTCTTGCGAACTCCCACGTACTACTGCAAACAGGAAATTTTCTTGTAATTGATTTAAAACATCTCTTTTAAAACTCATCCTTATTCCTCCTAGTCATTTTATCATATCACATTATGAAACGTTGTATCATATACTGATTTAAGTATAATTTTTTATTGAAACGAAGTCAATCGTTTCTATTGAAAACGTTATTTTATCCGCCTAATAAGGAAGTGATTTTTTTGGAGCACTCCAAAGTCTTCTTAATATAATATTCTTTGTTTTCTTTTTCTGTAATATTTAAAGAAATACTGATTGCACCTGCGCCCTCTTCTTTATAACTAGAAAATACTGAACCAATACAAAATACACCATATTCAAATTCTTCATTGTCTAGCGCATAACCTTTTTGTCGAATTTTTTGTAACTCAGGAACAAATGCTTCAAAATTAGTAATCGTATTAGTGGTCTTTTCTTCAGCATCAATTTTTTCCCAATATACTTTTATCTCTTCCTCAGAACGAGTTGACAAAATTGCTTTCCCAACTGCTGTGCAATACAAAGGTGCTTTCAAACCGATTTTTGAACGCATTTTTGACTCTGTTTGATCTCCATACTTATCAATGTATAGAATTTCATCATCATCTTCGATTACGAGATGAACGGTTTGATTAACATCTGTAGATAATTGGCGAATAATACTTTTTGCCACATTTAAAAAATCAATATTTTGAACTCTTTTATTTCCTAGTTCAAACATTCTTAGAGAGATTCGATACTGCTTCGTCTCCTCTATCTGTTCGATGAATCCGTTATCAACTAATGAGTTGACGATTCGATGTGTTGTTGCTTTGTGAAGTTTTACTTTTTCGCTTAATTCATGCAAACTCAAGCTGTTATATTCAGAGAGAGTTTCCAATACTAAGACAGCCCGATCAATGGATTGGACTTTTGAGCCTGTCGCTTGTTCTTTTTTTGCAGCCATGGATCACTCTTCCTTCTGGTAGCAATAAATTTTTCTACAATTTTTAGTCTGATCATTGGGCCTCTGCCCTTCTTATAGTATACCAACTACACGGTATCGTTTGCAAAAGAAAATAGATTTTCTCATTTTAAAGAAAAAGCACTCAAAAAAGAGTAAGATTCCAGACTTATATTTCTGGTTCTTACTCTCTTTTCTATTTTTTATAGATGATTCACTAAACAGCTTTCTGCATTCCTTTTTTTTGCATGCGATACATTTCAGCATATTTTCCATTTATATCTAGCAGAGATTCATGTGTTCCTTGTTCCACAATTTCTCCCTGTGAAAGAACTAAAATTTGGTCTGCATATTGGATAGTGGAAAGACGATGGGCAATGATGAAGGTTGTTCTTCCTTTCTTTAACACGTCCATTGCATGTTGAATCAATTCCTCTGTTTCTGTATCAATACTGGAAGTTGCTTCATCTAGTATTAAAATTTTAGGATCAAACGCTAATGCACGTGCAAAAGAAATTAATTGTCTTTGACCAGAACTAAGCGTACTTCCTTTTTCTACGACAGGTTCATGCATCCCTTTTTCAAAATGAGAGAGCATAGGACCACCTCCTACTTCTTCAAGTGCTTTTCTTGCTCGCTCCTCTGTAATTTCAGGGCTATCCAACGTAATATTAGATAAAATAGTACCGGTTAGCAAAAACGGATCTTGTAATACAATCCCCATTCCGGAACGAACACTTTGCCTTGAAAAATCTTTCGTATTTTGACCATCAATACGGATTTCGCCTTCTTGTGGATCATAGAAACGAAATAAGAGATTCATGATACTGCTCTTACCGGAACCTGTATGACCTACTAAGGCCACCGTTTCCCCGGGTTTTGCTGTAAAATGAATATCCTTTAATACCCGGACACCCTCTACATAACCAAAATGAACACTATCAAAATCAACTAATCCATCAGAAAATTGTAATTCTGCAGTTACATTTTCTTCAATAGGAGTATCCATCAATTCAAAGACTCTTTCTCCAGCAGCAATCGCTTGTTGGACAAAAGACATCTGTTGAATAATTCCTTGGATCGGATCATATAACCGAGTAACATAGTCACTAAATACATATAGAGTTCCAATTGAAATCCCTAGCACTCCATCCAAATATTGCGTACTGAAGTACACCATCACTAAAAGAAGCGTGATATGACGCAACAACCCTCCAAAACTGAACTGAATTCCTGAATCAAGAATGACATACTTTCGTTCAACTTCAAACCATTCGTCGTTCACCTTTTTAAACTCATCAGCCATTTGCTCTTCTTGTTGAAAAGCTTGGATAATAGGCATCCCTTGGACAGCTTCATTTATTTTCCCGTTGATTTCTCCATTTAATTCTCTTTCTCTACGACTGAACACACTTGCATACTTACTGTAGATTTTATGCCAAATAAACATGAGTGGTATTAAAACTAACAAAGCAATACCCAATCCAGCATGCAAACGGCTAATAGCAATGTAAGCACCAATCACATAAACGGCATTCAAAAGAACATTACTAATAGTCGCCACATAAAATTGTTGGCGAAGCGCTTCTGTATCATTAGTAATCCGGGAAACTACTTTCCCTGCTGGTAGATTATCAAAATAACGAATCGGTAACTTTTGAATATGCGCATATAATTGGTCTCGCACTATTTTAATAATGCCATTTGCTGCTTTTGTTAGTAAAAGATAACTAAAGTATCGGAAGATTGCCGTAGCTACCATCAAAGATGCATAAATAACTAGAAGCCGTACTAAAATGGGAACAAGAAGTTCACTTTGAACCTCTGCTGGAGTGATGACATCATCAATTATCTGTTGAGCAATTAAAGGTGCTGATAAATCACTAAACACAGCAAAAATTAGTAAAATAAATCCAAAAACAAATTTCATTTTCTCAAATTTCATATACGATAATAATCGTTTTACTGTTTTCAATCTGTTCCACCTTCTTTCAGTTCCTGTCGGTGGAACTGAACGTAGTACCAACCTTTTTCTTGAAGTAGTCCTTCATGTGTACCTCGTTCAATAATTTTACCATCTTCCAACACAATGATTTCATCCGCTTGTTTCACCGCTGTCAAACGGTGTGTAGAAATAATAGTTGTTTTTCCTTTTCGAACACGCCTAATATTATCAATAATCTTCTGCTCTGTATTTGCATCAACAGCAGATAACGAATCATCCAAAATGAGAATCTGAGGGTTTTTAATCAAGGCACGAGCGATTGAAATTCGTTGCTTTTGCCCCCCAGAAATGGAAACTCCTTTTTCTCCAATCATGGTATCTAATCCATCATTCATTTTCATCAAATCTTCTTCAAAAGAAGCTATCCGGATACTTTCCATAATCTCTTCATCCGTAGCTCCTCCTTTTCCAAAAGCAATATTATCCCTCACGCTTCTAGAAAAAAGGATATGATCTTGGGGCACGTAACCAATTAATCCTTGGACTGATTGGTTCCGATAACTTTGTACGGCCTCTTGACCATAACGAAAGTCACCGGTTCCTAATGGGTATTGTCGAAGCAACTGGCGAATCAGCGTTGTTTTACCCGCTCCTGTTTTACCTACAATCCCTAGTGTTTTTCCTTTTTCAAGAATAACGTCAATTCCGTCCAAGTTTATCTCGGAACTAGATGGATATTGGAACGTTAAGCCATGCATCACAATATCATCAGCTACTTCGATAGCTTTTGTCCCTATTTCTTCCATATCATCGCCCGATTCTAGTACTTCTTCTACACGAATCATTGAGGCACTTCCTTGACGCAAGACATTATTCAATTCTCCAATTGAAACAATAGGCCACACAATCATCCCTAAGTACATTTGGAAAGCAACCATATCTCCAACGGATAACATCCCCTCAAACACTAAAGATGAACCATATCCAAAGGCTATAATATGACTAGTAGCAATAAATACTTTAACTAATGGAGAAAAAAGAGCATTTGCATCTGCTACTCGGTTGTTTTTCCTCAGCATATCTTCTGTTTGAGAACGAAACTTCTCGACATAGTCTTCTTCTTTTACATACGCACGTACAACACGTATACCATCTACCGCTTCTAAAACATCATCGTTTAAAGAAGAAAAAGATTTTTGTGCAATAGAATACCGTTTCTCCACAGCACTCCCGACTTTTCCAAAAAAGTAAGCAAGGAATGTTAATGGCAATAAACTAAATAAGGTTAATTTCCAAGAAACCGATATCCCCATCATCAAAATAATAACGGAAAGAAACAAAGTAGCATTCATCAAAACCATCATTCCATACCCTGCTGTGTCAGCGATACTTCGAATATCTTGTGTGGAACGTGCCATCAAATCTCCCGTACGAAATTTTTCATAAAAAGTAGCTCGCATTTTTAAAAAATGATCCATCATTTTTTTACGCATTCCTTTTGTAATTTGGCAGCTCCAGTAAATAAGTAGTAGGACCAAACAAACTCTAAAAGATACGCTACAATCAAACTAACGAGAAAAATAATACTAAAAGTAGACAGCAAAGGTGCTGTTAATTCTTTTCGAATAATGGAATCAATGATTCTCCCTATCAAATAAGGAATGATGACATTAAATATATTACTGCCTAGCATGGTCGTAAAAGAGATTATATAATCCTTCCTGTTATCTTTAAAGAATTTTTTTAATTTAAACATTACCCCAAACATACTTGTCAATCCCTCTTTTCTACTACAATCACCATTCATTTTTTAAATCATAGCAAACAAAAAAGAGCCTAATCCGCCTATTCACAGATTACGCCCATTAATCATTTGTGATTAAAAGAATGGCAAAATCAAATTTCTCTGCGGAAGGAAGTAGAATGATATCCAAAAAAACGTAATAAAATATTTACGTTGATCATCCGTACCTCCCCCTTTCCTTTTCTACTAATATTTTAATCTTTTTCACAAAGAAGAACAAGTGTAATGTGTTAAATATTGAAATAAACAAAGAAACTCTGTTATCACTTCCGTTTGTTTGTTAAAATTAAATGATAAACAAAAGAGAATGTTTGAGAGGAGTTTTTGTATATGTATCAATTGTCTGAACTGGCAAAGCAATATCCAGCATCTAGTATTCGAAAAATGTCTAGACTTGCTAAGAAATATGACGACACCATCATGTTGACTATGGGAGAACCAAATTTTGAGACGCCCGAGTTTATTAAACAAGCTGGACAAGTTGCTATTCAGAATAACCGAACTCATTATGGCCCTAATGTAGGAGAAAGCTCCTTTCAAGAAGCTGTTGCGAATAAATATACACAAAAAACTGGTTTTCATTTTTCTGCTGATGAAGTTATGGCATCATTTGGAGCAACAGAGGGCCTTCTTCTCGTAATGATGAGCATTTTAAATCCGGGTGATGAAGTACTCATAGCTAATCCACACTACCCAAATTACCTGGGACAAATTCAATCTATCGGAGCAACAGTGGTAGAAGTTCCTGTCTACGAAGAAAATAAATTTAAAATCCAAGCTAGTGATATTGAAAAAGTGATCACTGACCGCACTCGTCTCTTAATTATCAATTCACCGAATAATCCTTTAGGATCTATTTTGGATCAAAAAGAAATGGAAGAAATTGTTCATATAGCAGATCAGCATCAAATTACGATTCTATCTGATGAAGTATACGAGAGCATCATGTATGATGGAAAAAAACATTTCAGTTTATTTGAAATCCCCGGCACAAAAGAAAACCATTTTGTCGTCAACAGTTTTTCTAAAACGTATTCCATGACTGGTTGGCGTGTCGGTTACGTTGTTGGAAATACAGTTGCAATCGAACGAATGGCGGAATTCCGTGAAGGAATCGGCTTTTGTGTACCGCCCTTCATTCAAGATGCGGCTGTAGAAGCATTGAATGGTTCGCAAGGATTGGTTGAAACTTATTTAGAGGCTTACGACCGACGTCGTCATATTGTTGTAGATGGATTAAATGCTATCCCTGGGTTCCATTGTTTAAAAACGGAAGGTGCTTTTTATGCGTTTCCTAATATCCAAGCTTTTGGAAAATCTTCTTACGATTTTGCTATTGAACTACTCGAAGAAACACACGTAGCCATTACTCCAGGGTCTGCATTCGGATCCATGGGAGAAGGATATTTACGTATTTCTTTTGCTCAATCTGAAGAGATCTTACAAGAAGCGATTGATCGGATTGCAGCCTATGTAGAGAAGATAGCTCAAAAAAAATCTACCTAAAATAAAAAGCGAAAAGAAGATAAAATTTTATCTCACTTCTCGCTTTTTTAATTCTTTTATAAATTGGTATGCATATTGAGTAACGGTAATGATTGCCAATATATTAACTACTACTTGAATGAAAAATGCCCCTGAAAAATCAAGCACAGCTATAATGATTGTTATAAAAATCATGACGGTAGTGATTTTACCAAAGATATTAGCTGGAATAATCATTCTCGGTTTCATACTTACCATTACTAATCCTAAACCTATTTGAAGAGCTTCTTTGAAGAGAATAAACCAAAAAAACCAATTTTCCAAAATATTCAGATGAGATAAGGTAAAGAGAACGGATAGTTGCATCATTTTATCCGCAAAAGGATCAGCTACCATTCCAAATTTAGAAACAACATCATATTTTCGAGCTAAGTAGCCATCTAATACATCTGTAACACTTGCTAAAATAAAAATATACATGGCTTGCATAACAGAATCTGGATGATCCGAGTAGAATACAACAAAATAAAAGGGAATCATGAGTAGACGTAATAATGTTAGCGTGTTCGGTATGTACTTCATGATTAAACCACCTTTTTTTGAGATATTTTTTGAGGTATAATTACTATAATCTTAATACAAATTCATTGTAATTGCTATTTTTAAAGGGAAATATTATATATTTATTTAAAGTTTATCTAGAAAGTAGGAGGACTAATGGAAGAATATGAAACACTACAAGCAAAATTAAAGAGTCTTTTAAAAAAAGAAAAATCAGCAATCGTACGATTTGAAGAAAATAACGAATATTACGAGGTAGCAAAACAAACCTTTGAAAAAGAAAATGAAGATGTTGAAAAATTACAATCAGAATCATTGTCTACTTATTTAAAAAGACTGATTGGAAAACATGAGAAAGAATTAGCTAAAGAAATGCAAGAGCAATTGAATGCTAAAATAGAGTTGGATGTATCTTCAGCATTATTTTTAGAAGCTAAAAAAGACTTAACGGCAATCCATTCAGCTATAGATGATGTAACAAACCAGCTTGAACAACTAAAAGATCGCTTATTCCAGGAAGATGAGCATTTCCGTGAAAAAATTACTACTGAAGAAATACAACGAGCGGAGTTAAAACAAGAACTCATCGAAGTAGAAGAGGCGTCTGTTGCAGGAGAAAGAGTATTGCAAGCAATTGACAGCACCCTCGTTGATTTGGATTCAGCTAATTCTTTTTCCACTTGGGATTTATTGGCAGGTAGTTTCCTCATTGATATGATGAAATACAATAAAATAGATAAAGCAGAAGAGAAAATGAGAGGCTTAGAACTACTCTTAGAAAATTATACGAAAGAATTGAAAGATCTTTCTTTGAATCATTATTTTGACTATGAAACATTTGGCGGTATGAATAGAACTTTCGATATTTTCTTTGACAATATTTTTTCAGACTGGAGTACGAAAGAAAAAATTGGTCGTAATATCCAACAACTTACAACATTAAGTGATTCTGTTGTTGAACTGCAGAGAAAATTAGAATTAAACAAATACGAACTCGAAGATAAAATCGAAGAATCAGAATTATTATTCTAATAGAGGTTCTTTCTAAAAAAAGAGACTGAAATACGTTTAAAAAACGTTCTTTCGTCTCTTCTTTTTATTTAAAGTTTTCCATATCTCGTTTTACTCTTGCTTCTAATTCTTCTTTCATCGCTTCAAGCTGATCGTCCGCAGTAAGGTTTCTTCGTAAGGTAAACTTTTTGGGAACTGGATCAAAACCACCTTTAAGAAATGGTTGACAGCGAAGAATACGAGCAGTCCCCATTGCGGTTCCTTTAATCGCACCATGTTGTTCTAAAGCATCCATCATATAATGTGAACAACTTGGATAGTACCTACAAGATGGTGGAAATAATGGTGAAATGGTCTTCTGATATCCCCTGACACCCTTCATTAATATTCTTTTCATGCAACAGTCCTCTTTTCTAATTCTATTATACGCTTGATTTGTGTAGAAGAAAATATATTGAACCTACAATCATGTCCTTTTCAATTATAAGTACAAAAACCATGCGAACAGCATCTTTTCGCTGTCAACATGGTTCTTTGCATTTTCAATTAATTGATGGGTGTTTTTTCTACTTTTCTTCCCATATTCACAAGTTTTGAACTGATAAATGGATAGCGGAAGCCCAAAGCATGCTTCGCAATCTTAACTGAGTGGTCGCTGATCCGTTCTAAGTTCGAAACAATATCTACAAACATAATTCCGTCAGACGGTTTACCTACTCCTTGATTTAAACGTTCGATATATTTTCCTCTTAGATGCATTTCTAAAGAGTTTATTTCTTTTTCACGTTTGATAACATTACCTGCAAGAGAATAACTATTCATTGTGAAACTTTCGATTGACTCACGAATATTGAGTTCTACTAAATGGAACATTTCCATTAAGTCTTCATCATAGAATACATCTACTTCTTTACCATTCTTTTTAGCATTTTTATTTTGTCGTTTTGCTAATTGATTAGCTTCTTTAATATTTTTTAAGATACTTTCACAATGGTCCCCAATTCGTTCTAAGTACTTAGAAACATCCATCATAATGGTATGTTCGTTAGAACTAGATATCGGCAATTCTTCTGTAGAAATAAGCATTAGGTATTCAGTTAATTTCATATCAATTTCGTTCACAACTTCTTCTAGTTTCATACTCTTCTCATGGCTTTTCTCATCTTGATGTTCATAAAATGAAAACATAGAACGGTATTGTTCTACTACTGCATCTCCCATTTGACCAATTTCTACTTTAGCTTGGTTCAAAGCCATAATCGGTGATGTATGTACTAAGGAGTAATCTAGGTGTGAAGCATCATATTCAATAACTGTTGCTTCTCCTGGAATTACCTTTGTTACAAGTGCTGCAATTTGGCTAATAAACCACATTTGAACCAGTACATTAGAAATGTTAAATAGTCCGTGAGCAAAGGCAATTTGCATCGCTGGATTTAAATTCAAAAGTTGAGATAACCCTAAAATTAGAGCGCCAAAAGGCTTTAACAATAAAATAACGATGACCGTTCCCGTTACGTTAAAAATAACATGTGAAGCAGACGTACGTTTTGCAGCAACACTCGCTCCCACACCTGCCAATACTGCCGTAACCGTTGTTCCAATGTTACTACCGAATAAGATAGGCAAGGCTGCAGTTAATGTAATAGAACCTTGCGAATAGAGTTCTTGTAAAATTCCAATCGTTGCACTAGAACTTTGTACGACTAACGTCAATACCGTCCCAACAGATACTCCATAGAGTGGATTCGAAGAAAGATCTAACATCAATTGTTCGAATTGAGGTAGAGTTTGCAAAGGTGCCATTCCATCCCCCATTAATTCTAAACCAAAAAATAAAGATCCAAAACCAAATATGATTTGTCCAACACTATTTACAAATTGTTTTTTAGAGAAAAATAACATAAAGCTACCAATTGCCATAATTGGAAGAGCATATGCTCCAATATTAACCCCAATAATAAATGCGGTAACCGTTGTTCCAATGTTAGCTCCCATAATTACACCAATGGCTTGTTTAAGAGTCATAAACCCTGCACTCACTAGTCCAACCGCAATAACGGTTGTCCCCGAGCTACTTTGAATCAATACGGTTACAAAGATCCCTGCTAGAATAGCTCTAAAAGGAGTGGAAGTAAATGCGTTTAAAATAGAGCGTAGGTTATCCCCTGCTGATCTTTGCAGGCCATCTCCCATAAATTTTAAACCAAATAGAAAAACCCCTAGACCACCGAAAAACTGAAAAAACATTTGTTGAATGTCCACATTTACCCTCCATAATAAGTTCGTCTCAATTTTAAGTTCAATACTTTTACAATCCTATCTTAGCCTTTCTTCTATAAAATGAAAAGGGTAAAACAGATATATGAGAATATTTTCATAACTCACTTTCCGTTTCAATAAAATAATTCTCTTCATAATATAAAAGAAAAAAGTCAACTAGACTTTAAACCCTAGTTATTTCTCCGTTTAGATACAAATCTTTCTAACCGAACGAAAGCTTCTTTTAGTTCATCAATCGAGTAGGCATAGGAGATTCGAATAAACCCTTCTCCAGATTCACCAAATGCACTTCCAGGGACAACTGCTACTTTTTCCTCTTGAACCAACATGGTCGCAAATTCTTCCGAACTTAAACCAAATTCGGTGATATTTGGAAAAATATAAAAAGCACCATACGGTTCAAAGCAGGGAATTGCTAGATCTTTTATTGCTTTCATAAGAAAACGACGTCGCTGATTATAGCTTTCTTGCATTTCTTTTACTTCGCGATCACAGTCACGCAAGGCAACAATTCCAGCATATTGACTTACTGTCGGTGCCGCCATAATTGCGAATTGATGAATTTTAACCATTTGATCCATTATGACAGTCGGTGCTGTCGCATACCCTAGTCTCCACCCTGTCATCGCAAACCCTTTAGAAAACCCATTGATTACAACGGTTCTTTCTTTCATTCCTGGCAACGAAGCAATGCTAGCATGATGCTCTTGATAAGATAGTTCACTATAAATTTCATCACTAATTACAAATAAATCATGATCAACGATTACTTGTGCAATACGTTGTAAATCATCTTTTCCCATAACTGCTCCTGTCGGGTTATTCGGATAAGATAAGATGACTATTTTCGTTTTAGGTGTAATTGCGGCTTCTAACTCTTCTGGCTGAAGCTTGAATTGATTTTTTCTTTTAACGAAATGGATACTGGACTTCCATCTGCCAATATAATACAAGGTAAGTAGGATACGTAACACGGTTCTAAAAATATAACCTCGTCTCCAGGATCTACCATCGCACGTAACGCTAAGTCAATTGCCTCACTACCTCCTACTGTGACGAGAACTTCATCAGCAGCACGATAATCTAATTGATAGCGACGCTTTAAGTAGCGACTAATTTCTTGGCGTAATTCCATTAAGCCAGCATTGGCCGTATAAAACGTATTTCCCTTTTGTAGAGAGTACATTCCCTCCTCACGAACAATCCACGGGGTGTCAAAATCAGGCTCTCCTACCCCTAATGAAATTACTCCAGGAATTTCGGTAGCAATCTCAAAAAAACGACGAATTCCTGAAGGCTTTATACTCTGAACTTTTTGATTCAAAGGACTTCTCATGGGGAAACCACCATTCGTTTATCTCCTTCATCCTCTACAAACAAAGTGCCATGATCTTTGTATCGTTTTAGTATAAAGTGAGTAGTCGTTGACTGAACTTCATCAATGGTTGAGAGTCTGCTAGCTACAAAAGAGGCAATTTCTTTCATAGGAGCTTTAGCCATCTCTACTAATAAATCATACGATCCTGACATAAGAAATACCGCTTCCACTTCTGGATATTGGTACACCCGCTCTGCAATTTTGTCAAAACCAGATCCTCGTTGGGGATTCACTTTTAATTCAATAATTGCAGAAACTTGTTCTTCATCTGTCTTATCCCAATTTATTAACGTGTGATACCCACAAATCACTTTTTCTTTTTCTAAATGCTTAATGGTCGATGTTACTTCTGAAGAATCTAGATCCAACATGGTAGCTACTTCTTCAGCTGTGAGTTTACTATTGGTTTCAATGATTTTCAATATCTTTTCTATCACTTCTTGATTTATCATTTCTTTTCCTCCATCAGGACCATTTTAAATTTCTTCAGACATCCTAAATCCAATCTATTCTAGCACCTCTGAACCCCTTGTGCAATTGTATATAAAAATAAATAATTTCTTTTCAAAAAAACTCCACTATCCGTGATAAAACGGGATAGCGGAGACTCGTACATGGTTAGTTTTATCCTTATTTTATAACGGTTGTTACTTCGCCAGTACCTGAGAAAATTTTATTTACATTCTCTAAGGAAGTGATAATCGCTGTTCCATTTTTTGATTTTTCAACAAATTCAATAGCCGCTTGAACTTTTGGAAGCATACTTCCCGGAGCAAATTGATTATTATCCATATGTTTTTTCAATTCGTCAACCGTAACTTCTTCTAGTTTTTGTTGATCAGGTTTATTCCAGTTTACAAAAATATTATTAACTCCTGTTAGAATAATTAGGTAATCAGCATCTACCAATTCTGCTAATTTTGCTCCAGCAAAATCTTTATCAATTACTGCTTCAATTCCTTTAAATCCTTTATCAGAAGCAATAACTGGAATTCCACCACCACCAGCTGAAATGGTAACAACATCATTTGCAATAAGAGATTCGACAATTGGATACTCTAAAATACTTTGTGGTTTAGGGAAGGAACTACTTTTCTCCATCCACGTCCTGCATCTTCCATAAAGGTGCCATTTCCATTATCCATTTCTGTTTTGGCATCTTCTTCCGTCAAGAAAGGACCTACCGGTTTAGTTGGATTTTTAAAAGCAGGATCATTTTCATCTACAGTAACTTGTGTAATCAATGATACTACTTGCTTTTCAATATTGTGAGAGATCAATGATTCACGCATTGCATTTTGAAGCCAAAAACCAATACTACCTTGTGTCATTGCTACACATGTATCCAACGGCATTGCAGGATTTTTTTCGGAATCTGCAGCACTCTGCTGTAGCAAAAGATTTCCTACTTGAGGACCATTTCCATGAGTGATAATTAATTTGTGTCCATCTTTAATAAAGTCAACCAATTGTTCACTTGTTTCACGTAATGATTCTTTTTGTGCCTCTGCTGTTGCTACATCTGATAATATTGCGTTTCCACCTAATGCGACTACTATTTTTTTTGACATATTTCAAACTCCTTCTTTAATATACTCATTTTTTTATTTTATTTTATTTTGACAAGACCGTCTCATTATACTTTATCCATTTTTGTAAAAAGAGCTGTATGCCATAAAGGGTATCCCAACCCGAGGTATGCCCATACTTACTAATTTGATTAATTAGTTCATCCCAGTTCGTAAGATTTTTTTCTTTAATTGCTTGTAGGAAATCTACGAAAAATGAACTAGTATATCCTTCTGATAGTGCTTTGTAGTATGCCATACTGACTTCTGTTGTTTTGATTTTTTTCAATTGTTCCATTAAGGTTTCTTTCCAATTTTCATTGAACCTTAGACTCTGATTCATCATCAGAATCCCCATTAGCATATCATCGCCACTAGGTGTTAATCCTATTCCTCTTCCAATAAAATGAGAAATAAAGGATTTTTGAAAGCATTCATCCTCCCATTTTGTATCAACTAATTTATTTATAAAAATGAGCTCTTCTTCACTAGTTATAACACCTGTTCTTTTTTCAATCGACAAAGACAGTAGCTTTTTCAAAAGTTCTTTTAAAAACGTTTGATCCACTAAATCCATGCTAGGAACAAGACAATCTACTTGTTTAAATGATGTTGTTTTAATTTTCCAAGTTTTATTTTGTGCGTAGATCGTTAAAGTCCCTGCTTGTATCTTTACTCGATCTTCTCTTTCAATTGCGGCCATGATTGCTTTTAAATCACGACTTGGAATTAACATTCCAAAAGCAGAGACACTTGATTGCATTTCTCCAAAATGAATTAACGTTCCTTCAAAAATAATATTAAACGTATTTTCATATATAGAATGTATGTAACCCATTCCAACATCAGAAAGCACAGGGATTAAAAAATTACTCTTCAATCCCTGTTTTATTTCTGCGATCATTCTTCATCCACTGAAATACCTTGTGTTTTTGCATAAGCAATTAAGGCTTTTTCAAAACAAGCTAACGGTGCACGTACAGTCCCCGCTCCAATTTGCCCTTTACCGGCTACTTTATTGGCAATTCCTGTATTAATAATCGGGCTAATTCCTGTAGCAACTACTTTACGGATATCAATTCCTAATACGGCACCTTTGAAATCCCAAGTAGGAATGGTCCAATTCGGATTATGAGCAATTGTAATTTCTTTCATTTCATTAGAAGTATTCAAAGCATCTTGGAAGCCACCTGTTCCAACGAAACGAGTAACTCCTGGTGCAGCAATCATAGCAAATCCACCTACTCCAACAGTTTCCGTAATCGCGCTATCTCCAATATCTGGATTAGCATCCTCTTCAGAGAACCCTGTGAAATAAAGACCTTTTGGTGTATTAACTGGTGCAGTAAACCACTCGTCTCCCATTCCACTAATTCGAACTCCAAAGTTTTCACCATTTCGGCTTAAGGTAGTCACAACGGTTCCCTCTTCAATTTTCCGAGCATAGTCAACCATCGCTTTTCCAGTAGCCATCATAATATTTAAGAAGAATTGATCTGTTTTTGCAAGAAAGTCAATTACTTCTGTTTTATCTTTTTGAGGAATATCCAATTCAACAATAGAAGGAGCAATGTCTTTCAAGAAAATAAGCGATGCGGCAATATTACGTTGGTGGAATTCATCCCCCATCGTAATTGCTTTTGCAATCATTACGTTTATATTCATTCCATCTTCCATAGTCCGAATTGCTTTTCCTAAGACTGGACCCAATACATCTTGCATCCAAGTCAAACGATCTACAACTTCTTGAGAATAAGCTCCAAAACGCAATACCTTCCCAATTCCTTCATTCATAATACAGTAAGCTGTTGTGCCGTCTTGCTTGTTTTCAACAACGAATACAGGCATATTTCCAGAAGTAATTCCACCCATAGGTCCAACTGCATTAACGTGGTGACAAGGAATAAAGGTTACTTCTCCACTTTCCAATTGACGTCTTGCTTCTTCTTCTGTTTCTGCCCATCCTTCAAATAAGCTCGCTCCCACACAAGACCCTTGCATTGGACCGGTCATATTTTCATAAAGAATGGGTGGACCTGCATGTAGAAGTACTTTTCCGTTCAGTTCTGGAATCACAGATAAAGCTGGAACAACATCCATTAAGAACGGTTGAGAATCACGCATTCGCCCAATGACCTTTTCATTTGATACATCAATTTCATCTTTACGATCCAGTTCATTTAGAATTCGAATCAGTTTCTGATTCCCACCTGCAACTGGCCTCCAATCAAATTGGACTGTTTTTCCACCGTATGTTTGAACGGACTCTGTAAAACTTTCCACACCAATATTTACTACTCGAGGAACGGTATTAAACAATTCATCAATTTGTGGACTCAATTTTGGAAGTTCCATTGGTTTTTTATCATACGGAATCATTTTTTTAGGTATTTCTTTAATGTCTCTTCCCATTAAGTGTAGCGCTAGTCGAACTGCTTTAGCATTACTAGATTCTACTAACACACCTGCATCTTTTAGAATTTGAACAGATTTTTCATAATCTTGAGGATCATACTTCGTTCCAACAACGGTTGCAATGATATACATTTGACGATTCGATTTTTTTGCACCAGCCAATGCTTCTTCAATAGCTGGACGTAATGCATTTGCCATATCCGGGTGGGCACCATATCCTAATACAACATCCAAAAGAATAATTCCTGTTGTATCATCGGAAACAACCTCTTTTATTTTCTTTATACGAACTTCTGGATCAATCATTGGGTGTGGTTTTCCTTGTGTATAAACATCGTCACCCAAATCCATTACTTCAAAACCTTTTGTTTTTAAAATATATCCTTCTTCGTGAATCATTTCCCCTAAATCAAGTGCTTCTGAAACAAGCATTCCCGCTTCATTCGCTAAGGTTCCTCCTGAGTAAAGCCCTTTAACGGTTTTCCCTTCAGAAAGCGTTTCGGTTATATCCGTTTGAACAGGTTCATGATAGGTTTCTTTTACTGTATTGCCTTTAGATAAATCAATCGCAATCTGTGCCGTTTCTTCAAGCGTATGAGCAAGATATACATTCCCAATATGGTGGTCTGGGTGTTCACCCATGAAGACCGCTACTACTGGTTTAGAAACAGATTGTAATAATTCCATAATTTCATCTCGAACTACTTTTGCAGGGGGCTTAGAAATTACTACAATAACCTCTGTTGGGTCATGATGCTCCAATCCAATAATAGCGTCTTTCATCGTAATTCCATCTACTTCTTCGTGTAAGTCACGTCCACCAGTACCTATCGCATGGACAACTCCCCCACCCATTCGTTCAATAATAGTCGTTACTTCTTGAATCCCTGTTCCAGAAGCCCCTACTAGTCCAATGTTTCCTGGATTAACTACATTCGTAAATGCAAGAGGAACACTTGAAATAATCCCTGTTCCACAATCCGGCCCCATTAGTAGTAACCCTTTTTCATGAGCTTTCTTTTTGAGACGTACTTCCTCTTCTATCGTCACGTTGTCACTAAATGAGAATACATGTAAGTCCCTATCTAGCGCTTTTTCAATTTCATTGGCAGCATAAATACCAGGAATCGATACCAATGCTAAATTAGCATCCGGTAAAGCTTCCATTGCATCATCCCAGTTTTTCACATTTTTAATGTTGTCTGATTCTTTTTTTACTGAAAGGTCACTTAAAAACTTGTCAGCAGCTTCTACTACTTGATCTACTATTGACTCATCATCCGTATCTACCACGATTACCATGTCATTAGGTGTTGCTTTTTCAGCTTCTGCGGTAAGTAAATTTGCAGACCGAAAAATATCCATATTGGCATCGGTACCCATCATCACTTGACTTTGTTTCACGCCTTCGATTGTACTAACAGCATTGGTCAAAAGCATTAGATTGATGGAGTCTTGGTAGCTGTTTTCTTTAATAACGGTATATAGCATTCTAGTACCTCCTTTTAGATATCTTTATTATAAAGGAAAACTGATTGCGCATACATTGCAAACATCACTAAATTTTCACTCTTTCTTTATCCATTGTAGACAAAGAAAGCAAAGTAAGGCATGATATAATAGAGAAAATAATGAACGGAAGTGAGGGTGAACCTATGATTTCATCAGTTAAAGATATTTTATTATATAAATTATTTCAAAAAGCAAAACTAATTACTGGGGAAACGGCTCTAAATAACCAAGTAAGTGGCGTTATGGTGATGGAAGCACCCGATATTGAAACGTGGGGGCGCAAAGGTTTGTTAATCCTGACCAGTTACTATGCGCTAGAAGATGTGACAGAAGAACGTATTGATTTATTCTTCCGCCATGCTAAGCGGCTGGGGATTGCAGGATTTATTGTTAAAATTGATCGTCTCGTAGAGGAAATCCCAGATGTTTTCATTTCTTCTTGTACAAAATATCAAATCCCTCTTATTCAAATTGATAAAGCAACGAAGTATGAAAAAATTATTACTGAAATTTTAGAAACGAAAATCAATCGAAACGCAATCGTCTTACAAAGTTACTACAATGCCCATAAACAATTTATTCACTTAATGATGAGCCAACCAGAAATTTCACAAATCCTTCTCACACTAAAAAATCTCATCCACAAACCTGTATCTCTTGTTGAAAATGTAAAAAAACACATTATAGGAACGGATCCAGAGTTAAATGCATATGAAATTTTAGATAAAAAATATTTACCTCGAGAACAATATATGAATTTACAATATCAACAATACCAAGTAAAATATAATGTTCATCATCCAACCAAGATATATAATCAACTATCCATTTCCATTCCTAACCTAGGATATGAAGAGTTTGAGTTAATTATTCACGAATTAGATGGCACGACCAACGATTTAAATTTTATGTCTATTGAGAATGCTGTAGGTGCGTTACAAATTGATTTGGTAAAGCGCTATGCTTTACAGGAAAATAGTCGATCTCGATTGAACGAAATGGCATCTGATCTTCTGCATGGTCGGTTACATAATCAAGAAGATATTGAAGAAACAATTTCTCAACTTCGGCTGGATTCACAAACAAAATATCGAGTAATCCTCTTTAGCTTTGAATTACCCAATCAAGATACTACCTTCTCTTCTCCTTTGACTACCCGCTTTTCAGACGCCTTAATCAATCATTCCAAACGAGAGTTTCCGGAACGTTTTTATGTTACTAGAAAGCAAAAGGTTATCTTAATTGTTCCTGTTTATGAATGGTCTTTGAAAGAAACTAAAAAAAGAACAGAAGAAATGGTACGAAGAGTTTCAGAAAATAAATTATATAAAGATTTTAAAATACATTCTAGTATCAGCAACAATGTTTTCTTAGATCATTTAGCAGAAGCATATCGACAAGCATTCGACACTCAAAAAATATTACAGTTAATGGGAAATCAACATGCTGTTGCTTCTTACGAGGATATTGGAATCTATCAAATTTTTGCTGAAACAGATAATTTAGATCGTTTGGAACGATTTATTCCAGAAATGATTTGGACCTTACATAAAGAAAACCCAGAACTACTAAAGACTCTTCATACATTTATTGACGTCAATCAAAACTATTCAGAAGCGGCTGAAAAGCTCTTTGTTCATCCAAAAACGGTTCGCTACCGGATTGATCGGTTGAAAGAAACCTTTCAGATTGATTTGCAAAATCCGGAAGAAACCTTGCGGTATAGTATTGGAATAAGATTACTTAAGCTGATTCCAGCAAATACTACAAAACAAACGTATTTAAATGGAGGATCCAAAAATGAAAAATGAGATACAACAGCCACTCGTATATAAATATGGACAAATTAAACAAGAACCACTCCATTTTTATTTATATAAAGCTACCCAAAACCGAAAAAATAAAACCATCTTTTATTTTCATGGTGGTGGATTAGTCTATGGGTCTGCACATGACTTACCAGATCTTTATCGACAAATGCTTTTGGATGCTGGATATGATTTCATAGCTTTTGAGTATCCACTAGCACCCGAAACAAAAATGAAAGTAATCTTAGAAAAAATAGCAGAAGGAATGGAGTGGTTTCAGAAAAATTATCATTCTACACTTCAACTATCATCATCCGAGTTTATCCTTTTTGGACGTTCTGCAGGTGCTTACTTATCTATTTTAACTGCCCGTGCTCTTATAAATAAACCGAAAGCTCTTCTTCTTCTCTATGGCTATCACACTTTAGAAGAATCTTCGTTTCGGCTTCCAAGTAGACATTATCTAACATTTCCACTTGTAAGCGAACAAGTTGTAAATCAGTTAGTAAAAGATAAACCAATTGTCGAGGGACCTATTGAGCTTCGTTTTGGCATTTATATTCATTATCGCCAATCAGGAAATTGGATCCGTGGAATTTTAGGAGCAGGAATAAAACCATCCCTCTACTCTCTTTCTGAAGAAGATTTATCTCAACTTCCTCCTTCATTCTTAGCAGCTAGTACGGGGGACCCAGATGTTCCATTCCGACTTTCTGAAAAAATGGAAAAAGAAATTCTTATTTCACATTTAGAAACTATTCATTCCAATGAACATGATTTTGATCGAGTAGATCTGAAAGAAACAGGACCTAAGACCTATTCAAAAATCATTTCTTGGTTAGAACAGACTCTATCTTAAAATAAAAAAGAGAGCGAAGATTTTTAAAAATCTTCGCTCTCTTTTCTATTCTTTTTATTTTGGGAAATTGATATGTAGTTTTTTATCAAGCTCTACTGTGACCTTACCTCTTTTTAAAACTAGTAGACGATCTGGAATATCAATAATCGCATCTTGATAACGTGTGGAATCAAGTAACACTAATGTCGCTGCTTTTCCTTCTTCAATTCCATAGTCATCAAATTTTAAAGCTTTCGCAGGACCCGTTGTCACCATAGGTAGAACCGTAGGCAAGTCATCTGCACCACCTAAATGTGCTACTGGAATAGCGAGCATTGCCGCTTGAAGCAAATCACCATTTCCATAAGGAGTAAATGGATTACGAATATTATTAGTTGCAATCACAACATTTACACCGCCATCACGTAATTTACGAATAGGGGTTACAGCACGACGAACCTTGTTATCATCATGACGTCCCCCTAGATGTAAGTCGGTCATTGGCAATGCCATTACGTTAATTTCAGCTTTGGCCATTAACTCAATGATGGGTTTCAACTGATCACTTGGAACTGCTCCTAAACTAGTCAAATGACCTACAGAAACACGTCCTATATATCCTTCATCAATTGTTTTTTGAGCAACCATTTCAATAGTTTGTTTCTCAGCATCATCAAAAAAGTCTTGATGTAAATCGATATCTTTATCATATTTTTTCGCAATTTCGAATACAATGTCCAAATGATCTTTTGCGTCTGTATCATTATAAGGAATTCCGCCAACAACATCTGCTCCTAGATCCATTGCACGATACATCAGATCTTCTGTACCAGGTGATTTGATAATTCCCTCTTGAGGGAAAGCAACTACTTGCATATCTACAAAATCTTTATATTTTTCTTTTAATTCCATAATTACTTCAAAACCATGGAAACCACCTATCGGATCAAACTCAGAATGAGTTCGGATATGAGTCGTTCCTCGCTCAATAATCATTTGTAACGCACGTTCTGCACGCTCCATAACATCTTCTCGAGTAAACGTAGACTTTAATTTTGCAGTCACACTTAATGCTTCTTGAAGGGTACCTGATTTATTAGGAAGACGATCTGCTATTAACGCTTTATCTAAGTGAATATGGGATTCAACTAAACCGGGAATAACGACTTTCCCTTTTCCATCTATTTCACGAGCAGCTGTCCCTTCCAAATTTTTGCCAATTTGTTTGAACGTACCGTTTTCAATCGCAATGTCCACTAGCTCATTTGAATCATCCACAATTACATTTCTTAATAAAATATCCATTATATTCCTCCTATAAATTTTAAAAATTCATTACACCATTACAAATCCAATTACTATTAAAACGATGAGGGAACCTAAAATGTATTTTGTGTTTCCTTTTACAACTTGTAAAATAGGAATATCAAAACCAGCAGATTGTGCTTGCATCGTGATGTTTACGAAACTCATTTGACTTCCTAAGCCAACTCCCATTGTAACTAACCCAATTGCAAGGAGTGGTAAATTCAAGGAAACAGCAATCGGTAAAATCAATGCAAGAATCGTTGCAACATATGCTCCTGCAGGAACTCCAATTGCAAAACCAGCAATAATAAGAGCAGGAACTAATACCGATCCAGGTGCCCCTTTTGCTACGTTAACAATTGCAGTAAACGCTCCTGTTTCCCCAATGATATTAATAAATGTAATAAAAATACCTACTTGGAACAAACGGGTTAAGATATAATTTGATCCATCTACTAATGCTGTAGAAGATTGTTTAATATTGAAATCCGTACAAACTGCAATCAATCCAATCGTAAGAACTAAATACATAAGAGGGCCTAGTATCGGCATACCAACCGCTTTGTTGATAGCTGGTCCTACAATTACAGCAAATAGTAAGAAAATAGCTGGAATTGTATTAATGAAAAGTTCTTGGTTGGATTTCGCTTTAATTTCTTCTGATTCTTCTCCAACAAAGGCGGCTCCACGCATTTTCGTTCCAACAAAACCAATGACAATAGCAATGACTGTAAATATAATCCAATACGGACGCATCGTAACAATATAGTCAGCAACATTTGCACCTGATAGTTGAGAAACAATACTAGATTCTAGTGATGCTGGAGAAGTTGTAAAGGAAACTGCTGCTGCTAAACACATTGCAGCAATTAATTCAGGAACAGCACCTACCGCGGCAAAAGCTAATGGCGCTAATACCATGGCCGTTCCTCCACCGATTCCAGACATATACGTAGCTGCAGACATTAATAATACAATAAAAGCAGCAAAGTACTCTACTTTACCTTTAATTCCTCGTCGAACTAACGCTAAGGCTGAAGCATATCCACCTGATTTAAATACGGCAGTAGCAATCGCAGAGTTAATGATCGGAACGGTAATAGTAAGCATAGCAGGAATAGATGAAAGCAATAATTCATTTGCTCTTCCTAGACTGATCCCACCAATAATCATTGCTAAAACTCCACCAACCAAACCAGCAAACAACATATCTACCTTCATAAACAATAATACAAGGATAATAACGATTGGAAGCACACTAACAATTCCCATAAGTCCTTCGGGTGCAGGGATGGTCGTAATATCTTGAGCTGAAGCAAATGCCACGTTTGGAATGATAAATGCGATTGCCATTAATCCAGCAAGTATTGAAGTAACTTTCTTCATAGATAACCCCTTCTTTCTTAAATAAAATTAGGAAACGATAGCAACAGGACTTATGAAAAAAACTATTTTTACTGTAAAATGAGTAAAAAGACCTCCTTTGTAACTCTTATCTCTATTGTACGGGCTATTGTATGCGGTTACAATTGGTGGTTTTTCTAAACTTTCTTATTTTATTTATCCCATATGGATAAAACCAAATTTATTTATAAGTTAATTCCTGTTATAACTTTTCATATAAAAATGGTTTTGTTTCTTTGTACAAATCACTCTGAAAAATGTGCAAAATGGATAAGAAACGATCAACAATAAATGATAAAAACGAGGGAGCCAAATTGTGCCCTCTCGTTTTATTAGTATATAGAAAAATTAGATAAACTTTTTAATTCAGAAACGCAAGTAAAACACCCATCATAAGTGCCATGATGAGTACAAAAGGTACTAGCTTCATGATGATTTTTCCTTCTTTACCTGATAATCCTATCGTTGCTGTTGCTACTACGATCACACTAGGAGCGATCAGCATTCCTAACGCCCCAGCAGCTGTCTGTGCTCCCATTACTGAAGCTGGATTCAAGCCAATAATTTCAGCTGTGTAATATTGAAAGTTTCCAAATAGAATATTCGATGACATATTCCCACCTGTAAGGAACGATCCAATCATCCCTACTAACGGCGCGATGTAAACATAAGAACCTTTCAGTACATTAGCCATACCTTCTGCTAAGATAATCGTTTGACCTGTTCCAGTCATTACTCGAGCAATCCCTATCAGTGACATAATAGCCGTTGCTGGAAATAAACTTTTCTGAGCCGCTCGACTCATTTTTCTAGTAAAGTATTTCTTCCCTATAAAAGCATCAGTCCTTTTATAATACAAAAAGGAAAGGAACGAAGATAAGAACAGAAAAAAACTAGCATGTTTGAAGATACTTAGAGGGGAATACTGGGAAATAGATGGATTAGTAAAACCCAAAGCTGTTTTCGTTTCTTTAAATCCAGGTCCAAAAGTGAATGGACTCATCCAATCATTTAATGGTGGAAACATAATTACTGGCAGAGAAAAAAGAATAACCAGGATATATGGTAAAAAAGCTTGGAAAATATGACTTTTCTTTTCCTTCTCTTTTTTTCTTTCTTCTTGCAGAAGCCCCCCCATTTGAGAATCTTTTTTAATTTTACTATTCTGAATCGCCCATTCTTGATTATATAGTGGGGTTTTCGATAATAAAACGAGAGCTACGATTGACAACGCACTCGGTAAGAAAGCAGCCAATTCTGGATAAGGCTCTGCTAGTATTAACTGACCACCTCCTAGTGTAAGTGCTAAAACTAGTAAAGCTGGCGTTCCTTTTTTGATTGCCTTCCATTTCCCATAAGAAAAGACAATATAAATCTGTGATACAACTAAAAACAATCCTAAAAATAATGCAGCATAGCCTGCTGCTGATGCTGAAAATGAAGCATCTTGAACATTTAGTTGATCTAACATGGTCTTCCATGCTAATGCAAAAGTACCATACGTTCCACCCCAGGAATGGCCTAATAAGGGAACGATTACCGCCCAATAAGGAGCTAACCCCATTTGTAATAGCAAAGGTGCAGTTACTAAGACGGGTACCCCAAATCCTGTAAAACCTTGTAGAAAACTAGCAAAACAAACTCCAATTAAAAGAATACGAATCAGTTCATTTGGAGCAACTTGGTGAACTAATCGATATAGAGTCTTGAAAGTGGCCGCCTCTTTACTAACTTCATATAGTAAAAGAGCAGTGAAAATTACTAAGACAATACTGAGAGAGCTCCAAAGTGCTTTTAATAACTCCACAGAAAGAACTGAAAAATCTGCTTTAAACGTTACGACACTGATTACTAAGCCGAAAAGAAGTGTTACAGGCGCTGCTTTTGCAGCTCCCCAATTGAGTTTCCCCATCAATACCATTAAGAGAATAATAGGCATCACAGACATGATCCAGTAGTATCCATTTAGTGGAACTTCCATTTTTATATCTCCTTCTTAAATAAATAACCTTTTCAAGTACTACGTAGCTTCTCATAAGTACGTAGATTATTTATTTAAATCTATCATTTTTTAAAATCCGTCATGGTGAGTAGGATATACACGTGGAATAGCTTGTTCCCAATTAGAAATCACTGTTTCCTCCGCACATGCCCTACCATTTCTACAATACCATTTTAATGGATGATAGCCTATCATCATTGCAGAAAAAGGTCCTATTTCCATTTCAAGGAGCTGATCCGCTTCTTCTTGACTTACTTTTTCAACTTGATTCTGTGCTTCAATTTTAAAAATAGCCTGATTCCATTCTGCTTGTTTGTCTGCTATTTTTACATAAAGTGGCTCTTTAATCGTTTGAAACGGATATTGTTTAAGAAAAGCTTCCACATCTACAATTCGCACCATTTTATCAAAGAAGATTTCTCGAGTTATTTCTGGATTCGTAAAGAGATATCCAAAAGAGTCTGTAGCAGGAGACTCTCCAATAATAGTCGTAACTTGTGACCCATGGGCTTGGATAAATTGCCATATTTTTCTCTCAGCAACATCATTCGCAGCAAAAAGATCATTAATCTGAAATTCTTGTTCTTGGATTTCATAACGTACATACCCATCTATTTGCTCTTTCTCATCTAAACTGACCGCATAATTCGCTTCGGGATTTCGTTCTTTTATTCTTTCCCACCACATTTTGTCCCGGTATTGATTTCCATGTCGTTTCGCTACTTCTTGTTTATGAAAAGTACGAACTTTCTCCATAAATAGTTCCTCATCTGAAGACTTATAGTTAAAACGAACAACATTCCCATCTACCTTATTTCGTACCGATAATCCATTTGGGGAAATCTGATAGCGAGTATTTTCAAAAAATAACTCCCATCCAAAATGACGGTAAAAAGAAATGGCGAACGGGCTTAAAATAGAAATACTCTGTTTATTATTTCGCATTTCTTCTAATGATTGTAAGAGTAACTGTTTGGTAATTCCTTTTTCTCGATATTCAGGATACGTACAAACACTAGCTACTCCACCCATCTCATATGTAGTTCCAAATATATTCATTTGAAAAGGAATAACTAAATACTGGCTAACTAGCCTTTCTTCGTCATACGCGCCTAGAGCAATACTTTTCTTAAACCAATAGTGAAAGGTATATGATTCTAAACTATCCCACTTCCTTTTAAAACAATAATCTTTTAATATAGCAGCTTGTTCCCTGTCAGCAGCTGGTATTCGTTGGTAGTGAATCATTGCATTCATCCTTCCTATTTAAATAAAACAGCTTTTTAAAAAGTAATTTTATCTGGTTCGAATTCTTCATACATAATTAGAGGCATCTTTTCATGTAATTGATATTGAATTTCAATAGGTTTTTCATTTTGAAAACTAATTGCATCAGCAGTTCCAATATAAGTATACCGTTGAGTAACTCTATTTACCTCTTTATATTTTCTTACAAAGAGATGGATCACTTTCCCTCTTTCTTTATTACAAGTAAGATCTTTTCCTCTAGGCGTTGTTGACTTCGTAGCATTCGGACTTTCCCATTGAAATTGCTTTCGTGAAATAAATTTATCTTTATAATTAATTCGTTCATCAATTTCTTGCTCTTTATGTAAATCTACAAAAAGAAAGAAGTGCTCTCCTGGCTTTTTATCTATTAAGGTACTTCCTCGAAAAGAAGAATGAGTATTCCTATAATTAGTTACTAAACCAACTTCTCTTTGTGTATATTCCGCATATAATTTCAAGAATGGATAACCATAATTTTCTCTACCAAATTCGATTTGATACCGTAATAATCCATAATGAAATAGGTCTTCTAGAAACGTTTTAAATTCATGATCTTCAAGTACCTGAAGATAAGTTGGATGAAAATAGTAGGTACCATTTTCTTCTCGAATAAATTGAATGTTTTCTTTTTCAGTTACATCAGCATATTGTAATTGAAAGGTTTCTAAAGAGTGAAGAATCGCGTCTTTTTGATCGCCTTCACAATACTGTTCAACTTGCTTTAAAGCATCCGTTAATTGAAAGGATTTTCTTTTCAAAGCTAATTCTAAAATAGCGAACTCATGAGGACGTTTTAAAGGGACTAACTCAGATAATAAAGAATAACCCTCTATAAATTTTTTATTTTCTACTATGCTTTTTATACGTTCATTATCCTTTTCCATCCGACCAAGAAACTCTAAATAATTATTGGATCTATTTGCACTAACTGATTTACTAAAAAAAAGAACAGGGTCAGGAGCTCCTTCTAAAGTTAGATAATCCTGTAAGTGAAAAGGAATTTTTCCTCCTAACGTATTTTTGAAAGAAAGATAGTCCTCTTTTAAATATTTCAGAGAATAAAAGTTTTCATGTTCCAATTGACGTAAGATTTGTTCTTTTGCAATTTCATCCATTTGAATATTGGATGGTCCTGGGATATTCCGAAACCCTGTTCTTACATCATGAGTAATGGTCTTTTTGGTTACGGTCCGAGATCCATTTAGGGCAATAGCAATTAAAAAGGATTTACTATAATTACCAATAAAATCTAAAACAGTTAAAAATTCTTTCTTTTTTGCTTTTCTCAGTCCTCGACCTAATTGTTGAGTAAAGACAATTGGAGACTCTGTCGGACGTAACATCAAAACGGTATTCACAGTGGGAATGTCAATCCCTTCATTAAATATATCTACTGTAAAAATGACATTTAAACGATCGGTATCACTCTCTAACAGTTTAATTTGTCGTTCTCGTTCTTTTTCAGATGATTCACCTGTTAAAAACGTGCTAGGAATTCCTCTTTTCGTAAATTCTTCAGCCATAAATTCTGCATGTTTCTTTGTAATGCAAAATCCCAATGCTTTTCTTTTTCTACCATCAAAATCATAAAAATTCATCTGCTCTATAATAAAGTCTACTCTTCTTGTAACATTTAATTTTTCAGCTATTTCATGAGGTTTTAATTTAGAGTCACTAAGATCTACGCCGGATCGATCAGTGATTCCATAATAATGGAACGGTACAAGCAGTCCTTCTTGGAGCGCTTCTCGTAGCCGAATATCAATCGCTAAATTATTATTAAATAAATCAAAGACATTCCCATCATCAGAACGTTCAGGTGTAGCCGTCATCCCTAAAAGAAAAGTAGGATTAAAATAATCAAGTACCTTTTGATAAGTCGGACTGGTTGCGTGGTGTGCTTCATCGACAATAATATATTCGAATTCATCTGGTTCAAACTTTTCGTAGTGACGTGACATCGATTGAATCGTTGCAAAAAGATAATCAGCTTCATAACTCCTTTGATTTCCACTTAAAATACCCATTTTGCTAGAGGGAATATCTACTACTTTACCAAAAGACTCTTTTGCATTTTCTAATATCATTTCTCGATGGGCGAGAAAAAGCATTTTCTTAGGCTTTACTTTTTTTACATCAAAAGCTGCTAGGTACGTCTTTCCTGTTCCTGTTGCTGCTACTGCCAATGCTCGTGTTTCTCCTGAATTCCTTAGTAACGATAGTCCACCCACTGCTTTTATCTGCATACTATTTGGTTTTAAACGAGGCTCAAACGGGAAATGAAAAACACTCTGTGGTTCTCTTACCATTCCATCATGATTACGATTATCTAAGAATTTTTCATATTCACTTAGTAAATGTTCTGTCACTTCGGAACTATTGTCCCAAATTTGTTCAAAACTATCCATGATATATGAAAGAAAATTTTCATCTTCAATATCTTCTTTAGCAATTACTTGTAAATTCCATTCAATATTACTTTTCAATGCATAGTTTGTTAAATTCGAGGAACCAATGATTATTTTATAATAGTCTTCATATTCAAAAATATACGCTTTCGGATGGAATCCTTGCTGTTCCGTTGCCAGAAAGATTCTGATATCAATACCAGAGATTTTTTTCAGATTTCGAACTGCCTTTGGATCGGTAAAATTTAAATACGTTCCTGTAATGATTCGACCTTTAACCCCATCTTGATCTGCTTTTTGAAAACTTTCTAATAGTAGTTGAATACCCGAAAAACTTATAAATGCTACATTAAAATAAAAGCTTTTACATTCTCCTAACGATTGCTTTAATTCATCTAATAAATTTTTCTGACTTGTATTATTTATCAACGAATACAACAAGCTTCACCTCGTCCTTCCACTCTTTATATTATTCTCCTTTTAAAATATGAATCGTGGGAATATCAGCTGGAGCCCATTCTAATGTTTCTAACTTTTCTCTTGATAACCACTTTACTTCTACGTGTTCTGTTAATACGGGAGTACCTTCTATTAGACTACATTGAAAGGTGGTAAGAGTTACAAATCCAAAATCATATTCATAACGAGTAGTCGTAATTTTTTTATTTACTTTTATTTTGCAAAGGAGTTCTTCACGGATTTCTCTTTCTAGAGCTTCTTTTTCTGATTCTCCTATCTCAACTTTACCTCCGGGAAATTCCCATAAATGAGCTAACGTTTTATCAGGACCTCTCTGGGCACATAAAATTTTATTATTTGATTCAATAACTGCTCCTACTACATGGATTTCTTTTTTCATAATTTGCTAGCGCTCCTTATAAATATGTTCTTAAATTTTTAATTACAAAGTGACCCTTACACAATAATACTATAACATTAATTTCTAATGGATTTCTGATATTTTTTATAGGTTTGGTTACATAAAACTATATATATACATGTCGCTCATTGACTTTTAAAATTCTTTCTTATAAGGTAAACTTGAAATATATATTATATACATTATAAACAATATTTTTATATTTAATAATAATCAACTGAAGCTCAGTTATACTAATAAAATATAAGAGGAGAGTTTTCAAATGAAAGCGGTTATGGTTATGTTTGATTCTTTAAATAGAGAATTTTTACCCAATTTTGGATGTGAATGGACAAAAATGCCAAATTTTAAAAGACTCGAAGAAAACATGGTAACTTTTGATAACTTTTATGGTGGTAGTATGCCGTGTATGCCTACACGTCGAGAATTACATACTGGAAGATACAATTTTTTACATAGAAGTTGGACCCCTTTAGAACCATTTGATGACTCTGTTATTGCACGGTTGAAAAACGCAGGAATATACACACATATCGTTACAGATCATTTCCATTATTGGGAAGATGGCGGTGCCAGCTATCTGAATCGTTTTAATAGTTATGAGATGATTAGAGGTCAACAAGGAGATCATTGGATAGGACAAGTGAAAGATCCTGAATACCCAGAAACCGCTTCTCGAAGAGTGGATACAGTGAATTGGAGACATGATTGGGTCAACCGGTCTTTTATAAATGAAGAAGAAAAGATGCCTCAATGGCAAACTTTTTCAAATGGGATTGATTTCATTGATCGTAATGCAAAAGAAGACAATTGGTTTTTACAAATTGAAGCCTTTGATCCACATGAACCTTTTTATAGCTTAGGAAAGTACAAACAACTTTACCCTAATGATTATCGAGGAAAGCAACTAGATTAGCCAGACTACGGCCGTAACACCTATACAAAAGAAGAAACGGAACATGTTCGTTTAGAATATGCAGCATTAATGAGTATGTGTGATGAACAATTAGGAAGAGTATTAGATAAATTTGATGAATATAATATGTGGGAAGATACAATGCTTATTGTGAATACTGATCATGGATTTATGCTAGGTGAAAAAGAATGGATGGGGAAAAATATTCAACCTTTTTATGACGAGCTAATACATATTCCCTTTTTCATTCATGATCCTAGGAATCCATTCAAAAATGAGAGAAGAGATTCTTTAGCTCAAACCATAGATATTGTGCCCACTTTAGCAGAATTTTTTAATATTGAACCTCCTATGTATATGGATGGAACTTCCTTAACCCCAGTAGTAAAATCAGATAAAAAAATAAGAGAAGCTGGTCTTTTTGGAATTCATGGAGGACATGTGAATGTGACAGATGGAAGGTATGTATATATGCATACCTCAAAAAAACCTGATAATCGACCCTTGTATGAATATACACTAATGCCCAACCACATGAATGCTCAGTTTTATCCAGAAGAGCTAAAAGAAACAGAGTTAGTGAACGATTTTGAATTTACAGAAGGGATCAAAGTGCTAAAAATACCCACTAATCCCTCCTTTAATCCTTATTGGTATGGAAATTTACTATTTGATTTAAAGGAAGACCCAAAGCAACTTAATGAACTTGATGATTTAGATATTCAATTAAAAATGATTTCTCTTATGCGTGAGCTTATGTTAAAAAATGAATGTCCGCTAGAACAATATGAGCGACTAGGAATTCCTCACACAGGAACCATTTTAAAAGAAGCGGTTGATGAAATGAATCAGTACCAGAATCAATTCTTAAACGAAGAATTAAGTAATATTGATAAATCAATGGCTAAAGTAATTTCTATGGCACTCTCTATAATTCCAGAAAGTGTCCATTTTGATAAAATGAATAAAATAAAAAAATACTTAAAAAAGACTAAAAAGATAACTCGAGAGAAAGCATTATATATTTTGTTAGATGATGATAGTAACTTAATAGAAAAAGTTAATAAGATGATTGATTTTTATATCGGTCCTTTTAACTAAGCTGAATAAGTAAAACTACCAAGATAGGTGTTATTAATAATAGACTAAGGACAGCTTTTAGATTAACTCTTCTTGGTCTATTTACTACTAATATGTAGACTTTGATAATATTCATAGTAAAAACAATTATTTCTAAAGCTCCTTTAAGCATTTAATCATTAAGGGAAAAACATTTAATTTTAGGTCTATGTGACATACTCTATTATGTATGCTGCTTTCATTCATACACATTAAAGTATAAAATAGACTCTATACAGGATTTTAAGGAGGTTCATTATGCAAAAAGAAAAAATATCGATGGACAGCTTGTTCGAACTGAAAAGTCTAGGACAACCGGTTGCATGGAAGAATCAAATATTTTATATAGAAACTACACCAAATAAAGAAGACAATAGCTATCAATCGGCTATCTATAGCATCGATCGAACGACGAAAGAACGACGGAAATGGGGAGATGCTGGAACTAAGCAATCTTCTTTAGAAATCTCACCAAACGGGAAATGGCTTTCTTATTTAGGAAATAATAATAAAGAGAAGAAAATGCAAATCATGATCATGCCACTGGATGGTGGGAGTGCATTTGCATTAACGTCTGAAAAAGATGGAGTCTCCAACTATTTTTGGAATCATAGCTCCAGTAGTATTTATTTTCAGACTAGTATTCCTGCTGAAACAGAAGAAAATGAATCTGCTCAAGATAAGTTGGGAACTGAAAAGAAACTTCCAGATACTACCGAAATCAGTAAACTAACTTATAAATTAGATGGGATGGGTGTTCTACCACAAGATCGCTTGCATCAAATTAAGAAAGTAAACATTGCTTCTAAAGAAGTGAATTTAGTTTTGGAAGAAGATCGTTCTTTACATTTAAATTATGTTGCCAAAGATGAAAGTTATCTATTAATTCAAGATGAGTTGGATGCGGATGACGAATGGAATTACGGAGGAACTGTTTTTTATTATGACTTGGCATCCAAAGAAAAGCATTCTTTAACTGACTCTGTTCCAAAAGGAAGTTTTAGTTATGCTTCTATGTCTGAAAATGAAAACTATCTTCTATTAGTAGGAAACGATTTTAAATACGCCTTTGTTACGCTTAATAAAGTATATGGATATGATATGCACACACATACCCTTACTTGTTTAACAGAAGATTTAGATGTCGAAGTAAGTGATACGATTGTTGCGGACTTCCAACAAGGTGTCTCTGGAGTAGATATATCTTGGTTAAATGAAAAAGAGTTTCTTTTTCCAGCTACAGTAGAAGGGAAAATTCATTTATACAAAGGAAACCTGGAAGGAAAAACGACTGTACTATTTAATGAACGGATGCACATAACCGATGGATTCTTGCTTAAAGAATCTGAAGAATTAGTTGTAACCTACTCTTCTCCTACAATCTCGAGTGAATTAGGTATTTTGAATCTAAAAACAGAAGAAATTGAAACAGTATATATTCCAAATAAATCCTTTTTCAAAAATCACACTACTGTAAAGCCAGAAATGTTTTGGTGTAAGGGAGCCGATCAATGGGATATTCAAGGTTGGTACGTCCCTCCTGTAGAGAAAAAAGAAAATCATCCTGCTATTCTATACATACATGGTGGTCCACAAGTTTGTTATGGCGAGTCTTTCTTCCATGAAATGCAAGCACTAGCAGCAGAGGGCTATGGTGTCATTCTCTTAAACCCTCGTGGTGGAAATAGTTATGGTCAAGATTTTGTTTCGGCTATTTTAGGTGATTATGGAAATAAAGATTACGAAGATTTGATGTTAGCTACTACCTATGTGTTAAATGACCATCCAGAAATCGATCAAAATCAGCTTTATGTGATGGGCGGAAGCTATGGTGGATTCATGACCAATTGGATTGTTGGCCATACCAATCGTTTCCGTGCCGCTATTTCTCAACGTTCTATTTCCAATTGGATTAGTTTTTATGGAACGAGTGATGTCGGAGCTTTCTTTGTTGAATTCCAACTTCAACGAGACTTATCTGATATGGAAGGATTATGGAAAATGTCTCCCCTCGCCTATGCTAAAGATGTGGAAACACCTATTTTGATGATGCATAGCGACCAAGACTTGCGTTGCCCGATGGAACAAGCGGAACAATTTTATGTGGCAATGAAAAAACATGGGGTAGAATCAAAATTGATTACCTTCCCTCAATCTAGCCATGGTTTATCTCGAAACGGATTACCTAATTTACGTATGAAACGCTTTGCCGCGATTTTAGAATGGCTAGCTAATCACTAATCTTTCTACAACTCTCCGCTTGCGTATCCGTTTACAATTCTTTTCATAAGGACTAAACTACTTATAGAGAACGTAAAAACTAGGAGGCTGAAAGAATGAGAAAAGATCACGCATTTGTAATGAGAAACGGTGTCGAAATACCAGAAATCGGATTTGGTACGTGGCAAATTCCAAACAAAGAAGCTCACGATAGCGTCACAATGGCTTTGAAAAATGGCTATACTCACATTGATACAGCTTATGCTTACCAGAATGAAGAAAATGTTGGGAAAGCGATTCGTGAATTTGATATTCCACGTGATCAGGTTTTTGTAACTAGTAAACTCCCTTCTCATATTAAAAATTATGAGGATACCCTTACCTACTTCCAAGAAACTTTAGATCATTTAGGAATGGACTATTTGGACTTGTTCCTAATTCATGCACCATGGCCATGGGATGATATTGGTGCTGATTGTACAGAAGGAAATATCCAAGCTTGGAAAGCAATGGAGAAATTATTCAAAGATGGTAAAATTCGTACGATTGGTGTATCTAATTTCTCTGTTTCTGATTTACAAGCTATTATAGATAGTTGTGAAATCGTACCTTTTGTAAATCAAATTCCTTTTTACATTGGAAAATTTCATGAGCAAAAAGAGTTACTAGATTTTTGTGAAAAACATGAAATCCTAGTAGAAGCTTATTCTCCTTTGGCAACCGGCGAAGTTTTAAATAGTGATGAAATTAAAAAACTAGCAGAAAAATATAATCGTACTCCTGCTCAAATCTGTATTAGATATTGCTTGCAGAAAGATACGTTACCATTACCAAAATCTACCCATGAAGGACGAATCATTGAAAATTCGAAGATTGATTTTGAAATCTCTGAAGAAGACATGAACATGTTAGATGACATGGAAGATGTTCGTAAAAAATAAATATAAATAGACATATAAAAAGCACCAGCAAAAAGAGTATGTTAACATACTCTTTTGCTGGTGCTTTTTTGGTGAGAATTTATTTTACTTCGCCTAACGGTAGGACTGTTTTACCATACGATTCGTTAATTACTTGGGCCATTGCTGCATAAATTGCTGAAAAACCACAAAAGATTCCTTCATAACCAGCAATTTTTAAAATAGTATCCGATCCCGTAAAGTTTGCTACTGCAAGTAAGAAGAACAAGAGTGTCAACGTTCCAAATACTACTTGTAGCGCTTTACTGATGCGTAGGGTTGCGATGAACATGAATAGTGTGAAAAGCCCCCACATAAATAGATAAGCAGCCATGGAGAGTGAATCAGATGCTTCCCCAAGTCCAAGAAGTGGTAAAATATTCAAAACAACTAAGGATATCCAAAAGAATCCATAGGATGTAAATGCTGTTGTTCCAAATGTATTATTTTTCTTAAACTCCATTATTCCCGCAATCACTTGTGCTAATCCTCCATAACACAATCCCATTGCTAAAATCATTGGGTTTAATGCAAAGAAACCTGCATTATGAATATTTAATAAGACCGTTGTCATTCCAAAACCCATTAAACCTAGTGGTGCAGGGTTAGCTGTTAATTCTGTATATAAAACTGTTTTTCTTTTTTCCACGCTGATTACTCCTATACAAAAATAGTTGTGTAAACACACATCTATCTATTATAGCCATCGGACCCCCATAATGTCAATATGATTATGTATAGTCAAATGGTAATTTTAACTTTTTTTATTATTTACTATTGTGATAATAAAAAAAGCCATTTAAAATGACTAGAAGAAGTGGCAGTTTAATTTTAATCCTGTACAATATAGATATAAATAACTTTTTGGAGGAGAAAAAATGAGTGGTCTACCAAATTGCCCACAGTGTGGCAGTGACTTGACTTATGAAGATGGCGCGTTACTTGTTTGTCCGATGTGTGCTCATGAGTGGACGGAAACAGAACAAGAGGCAACTTTAGAAAAAGAAGTTGTTCGTGATTCTAATGGATTAGAACTAGTTGAGGGTGACAATGTAACTGTAATCCGTGATATCAAGTTAAAAGGATCAAATCGTATCAAACAAGGAATGCGAGCAACTAAACTTCGTATTTTACCTGAACCCATTGATGGTCATGATATTGAGTGCACCATGGATGGATTTGGGCGGATTTACTTGAAATCAGAACTTGTTAAGAAAAACTAATATCTAAAAAAATAAAGAAGTAGTTTTTACCGCTTGAATACCGGTAGAAGCTACTTCTTTATTTTCATTTTTTAACCAAAAAAAGTTTGATCAATCCTAGTGCCATAACTACTTGAATTACTCCGATAAGCAATCCATATGATAAAGATTTTGGTCCTTCTTTAACAATATCTGCAAACTTAACCCGCATCCCAATTGCTGCTAAAGCTGTTATCTCAAACTGTGTGCTGACCCATTTTGAACTAGTCAATAAACCAGTTGGTGCTAAGTTAAAACTTCTCACTAAAAATAAAATGAAAAATCCAATAATAAACCACGGAATCCCAACAGAAATTTTATCTTTTCCAGCCACTTGAGGAGTTGTTTTTTTAGAGAATAAAGGCACTCCCTCATCCAGATTCATTCGACTATACAGTAACGCTACTCCCATAATTAAGAGAACACGCATCAGTTTAAAGACCGTTGACAACGCAACTACATCATCATTTACTAATTTAGCAGAAGCAATTACTTGTCCGATAGATTGAACCGTTCCACCAATAAGTGCAGAAGTTTGCAACGTTGCTTGGTTGTATACGACGGCCGATAGAATTGGCAAACCGATCATTAAAAATGTACCCGTTACATTTACGATGGTTATTGAGATTCCTTTATCTTTATCACTTGCTTTTACAATAGGAGATACGGTCCCAATTGCAGAAGAACCACACACCGCATTCCCTGCCCCCATTAATAAAGCAAACTTTTTATTAAATCCAAAGAATACTCCTAGTTTGTAGGCGATATAAATGGTTAGTGCCATTTGAAGGATAATAAAGAAAAATCCTTTTACTCCTGCTGATTGAATCATTTGAAAGTCTAAAATTAATCCATTTAAGACAATCGAATATTCTAATAGCCTTTTTTCAGAGAACTTAGTACCCGGATTTAGATTAGGCTTTCTGAATAATGTATTTCCTAATACCATTCCTAATAGAATGGCAATAAGTGCTGCACCCAATGTTGGTAAAAATATTGCTAACACCTGACTGACTATTGAAATCAAAATACTAATTAGTAAACCGGGGCCAATCCCTTTTATTTCATTTCTTATTTTATCCATATGATCTTATCTCCCTACTTAACAATCTCCTTGTCATATTGTACAAAAAAATTAGTATAAAAGAAAATAATAGTTTATTATGGAACTATTAAATGAATGAATAGAAGAAGGGATTTCTTATGCTTGATTATCGATACCAAACTTTTTTAACACTCGCAACCGAACGAAGTTATACACGCACTGCTCAAAAATTAAAAATTACCCAACCAGCAGTTACTCAACAAATCAAACAACTTCAACAAGAATTAGGAATCACTCTTTTTCAGTATCAAGGCAAACAACTTTACTTAACTGAAAAAGGCTCTTATCTAGAAAATCAATTACTATTACTAAACCAAGACATTCAACAAATTCAACGACACTTACATCAAGCAGAAGATTCAGTAAGCTTAACATTTGGTGCTACTCTTACGATTGGAGAATATTTGATGCCATCCGTTATTAATAAATACATAGAGGCTTTTCCATCCAATCAAATTGATATGGTAGTAGAAAATACAAAGACATTAATTGAACGTGTTGAATATGGTACATTGGATTTTGCTTTCATTGAGGGAGACTTTAATCAAAACAAATTAGGTTTCCAACAAGTTTCTGATGAAAAATTCATTGCCGTTTGCGCTCCTGAAAATGACTTATGGAAAGAAAAGCGAAGTATTTGGGATTTATTTTCTAATCGGGTTTTGATTCGGGAGCAAGGATCTGGAACTCGTCTCATCTTTGAAAATCTCTTGCATTCCAAAGGAGTTAGTTTAAGTAGCTTCTCTCACACTACAGTGATTGGAAATATAGGTGCAATCAAACAATTAGTTTCTGAAAACAAAGGGATTTCTTTTCTATACCGCCTATGTGTGGAAGATGAACTAGAAAAAGGGTTCCTTAAAGAAATTTCTGTTAGCGACCTAACCATCTTACATCCATTTCATATGATTTATTTAAAGAAAAATCGTGAGGTAGATAAAATTAAAGAGTTTACTCACTTTTATTAAAATCAAAAGCAGCTGTATTCCCTTTTTCGGGGATACAACTGCTCTTTTTTTATCTGTCTACTCGTGCATCGCTACTCATGATGCGTTCTGTTTCTCCAATAGTAAAGGGAGATGCATCTCCAGAAATCGTATGTTTCAATGCTGAAAATGCTGTTGCAAATTCAATAATATACTGAGGATCTTTTTCTTCTAAAATACCATGCAGGACACCCGATGCAAAAGCATCTCCGCCTCCAATACGGTCAATAATAAAGTCCATATCATGTACTTTCGAATACGTTGTTTTTCCATCTTTCCAGAATGTTCCTTGCAATGTATTGTGAGTTGCAGAAATAACATCACGAATGGTGGAATACATGATTTCAACATTTGGATACAAGTGATGAATGGCATCATAATAATAAGCAAGTTCATCCGAAACATCTGCACCAGCTTCTTTTATTCCCAAAAAGTTAATTGCATCTAATTTACCAGCAGAAAGATAATCTACATATGGTAAAACACTCTTCAAGAACACACCTGCTTCTTCGACACTCCACAACTTCGCACGATAGTTCATATCAAAGTTTACTTTTATTCCACGATTTTTTGCTTCCTTCATTAATTCGTAAGTCATTTCTCTAGAATCTTCTGATAAAGCAGCCGTAATTCCTGTAATATGGAGTAAATGTTTTCCTTCTAGCAGTTCATCAATATTGATTTCTTCTTTTTTCATTTGTGATATAGAAGAATGAGCGCGATCATAGATAACGGTTGTTGGACGGCCTCCAGCACCTGGTTCTACGTAATAAGTTCCTAAACGTTCGCCACCATATATAACAGGGCTTACATCTACACCATATTTTTGAACATGTTTAATGGCTGCTTTAGCTAACTGATTGTCTGGGACTTTCGTAAAATAAACGGACGGATGATTCAAGCTACTCAAGTTAATGGCTACGTTCGCCTCTGCTCCACCATAATGTAATTGCAAACCCGTTGTATCAAAAAAATGGACACCTACTTGAGTAGATAATCTCGCTAATGTTTCGCCTACGCATAAAATTGTTTGATTCATATGATTCCCTCTTTTTCTATTATTTTTTTAAAATACCTTACACATACTTTCTAAATAGGAAAACAATTATTCATATAGGAAATGTCTCTTTCATTATAAATCATTAATCCAGTCTGAACAACCCACATTCGACAATCCTATCAAATAGTAGTCTTTCCTTTTATAAATAGAAGTGAAGTTGGGCTAATTCTTTTAGTATTTCAGATTTAACTTCCATAATGGCATGAATTACTTTTTCTTCTAATTCGGCTGTACGTCGATAAGCTGGCATGCTAACACTAAATGCCCCATAGATATTATCTTCCCAAGACAAACTTGCGGCAATACAAAACACTTCAATTTGTTCTTCACTATTATCAAATGCATATCCTTTTTCACGAACCATTTTCAGTTCCTCTTTTAATACTTCTCTACTAGTTATGGTATGGGGAGTATAAGCCTTTAATTCTGTTCGTTCTAAGTAACGATCTACTTCTTCTTCTTTTTCCTCTGCCAAGATCGCTTTCCCCATCGCTGACGCATACATCGGTTTCGTAAAACCAATACGAGAAGTTGTTACAACAATTGGGCGAAGTGATTCTATTTTATTGATATACATAATTTCATCTGCTTTACGTATGGAAAGATGGACTGTCTCATCTAAAGAGGCATGTAACTTTTTTAAGTAAGGATAGGCAATTTTAGAAATATCTAAATCAGATAGGTATTGACTAGCGTATTTAACTAAGCCATTTCCTAACTGATAGGTCTTTTGTTCTGAATCTTTTTCCACATAACCAATCATTTCTAAGGTCATTAATATTTTGGAAGTTGTTGAATTAGTCATTTCCGTTTCTTTAGCAATCATATGAAGAGGTTGAGGAGAACGCTCTGTTGATAGAAAATCTAAAATTTTTGATGCTTTTATTAGTACGGTTCCATAAGGTTGAGTCATCTTTTTTTCTCCATTCTTACTTGGCTATTCTTTTTCAAATATAAGGCAAAAAAAGACGATTTGCAATACAGCACCCTTTTCTATACTCTATTCCACTGATGAAAGATTAGTTTTTCGTGAGATTTTAATTAAACTTGTGTTTTATTTCACATTTCTATTGACTCTGAAAGAACATGGTTCTATACTAGGAGTTACCAAGGGTAGCAACTACGATATTCCGAAGCTAATTATTTCCAGGGCCCTGGAAACCGCTTCATGAAAGGACGTTCCTATGATCAATCTAATTAATGTTTTAAAAGATTTTAAATTTACAGAATCAGAAGCAAAGATATATATTTCCTTACTTCAACATGGAAGCTGTACTGGTTATGAGCTGAGCAAAGTATCTGGTGTTGCTCGATCCAAAATCTATAACCTTTTAGAAAATTTAGTGTCTAGAGGGATTGTTGAACAAAGTACCTCTGACAACACCATTCTTTACCAAGCTATTTCGACTGATCAATTATCTAGTCTATTGACTGGAAGTTTTCAAGATACAATGACTATTTTTCATGAAGAAAGTGCACAACTTGTTAAAAAAGAAGAAAATCAAACCATTTGGGAATTGGAAGAATGGAACAGCATTCGCGCTAAAGCTATCCTACAAATCGAAGAAGCTACATCCAATCTGTTGATTCAAATATGGATCGATGAGTTAGATGATGAATTAGTTGCACTTATAAATAAAAAACAAAATGAAATTGAAAATGTTGTGGTCGTTTTATATGATTCAGAAGCTCGTTACGATACAACCCTCACTCATTTTTATCCACATGGTTTTGAGCAAGATAAACTAGATGAAATTGGTCATAGATGGATTACTGTAGTTGCTGATAAAGAAGATATTTTATACTGTACCCTTCCTTTTAAAGGAATTGCTAAAGCCATCCATACCAAAAATCCAATGCTCGCTTTCTTTGCTAGTGAATATGTCATTCATGATGCCTATTGCTTACGCTTAATTGATGAATTTCCGGAACAGATCAAAGCGCGCTATGGTGAGGATATGGAAGGTCTCCGAGATATTTTTTCATTTTAAAATTAAAAAATAAAACATATACCTATATAATGGAGGAAAAAAAATGTTATTAACTGTTATTCTTATATTAATTGTTCTCGTAAATGGTACTTTTGTAATGCAGCTTGTGAAAGATTTAGTTAAAAATAAGGAAAGTTTAGCAAAAGAGCCTGGAAATCCAATCGCAATGGCCTTTTCACAATTCTTTATTTATTTTTTATCTACTTTCGGTATTTCTGACTTTGCAATTGGTGCTTCCCTATACCCGAAAGCAAAATGGGTTGGAGATAAAAAATTACCTGGTACCTTGAATGCAGCTTGTGTAGTTCCTGTAGCAGCAATGGCTTTGGCTTACATTTCTTCCATTGAAGTTGGGGTTGCTACCCTACTTGTACCAATTGTTGCACAAGTTATCGGTGCCTATGTTAGTCCACGTTTCGTTGTAAAATTACCAAAAAACACCATTAAAAAATTCGTAATTACGGGTCTTTTAGTTGCTGCAGGTTTAATTTTAGCTGGTAAATTGGGTGTGTATCCATCTGGTGGACAAGAAACTTCTTTAACGGGCTTTAAATTAATTCTATTAGGTGTTCTTTCTATGATTTACGGTGCGTTGAATAACATTGGTATCGGATCATACGCTTTAACAATGGCTACCATTTATGCGTTTGGCTTGAATCCTGGTGTTGCTTTCCCTATTATGATGGGTGCCTGTACTTTTTCTGTTCCAGTTGGAAGCATCCAGTTCATCAAGTTGGATTCTTACTCTCGTAAAATCACCCTTTTCTCTGCAACATTTGGTGTAATTGGTGTATTAGTAGCTGCATTCTTAGTAAAAGGTCTAGATACCAACGTCTTGCAATGGGTTGTACTAGCTGTTATCTTTTATAGTGTCTACTCTATGGCAATGGATTTACGTAACGATAAAATTGCAAAACAAAATATAGCAAGAGATTCAATCGGTTAATCTTTTTAAAAAATTATTGAACAGGAAGGAAGTTCTTATGCAAATCTTAGTATTGAAAGACCATGAAATGAAAGAAGTATTGTCCATGCGGGAAGCAATCCAAGCAGACAAAGATGCCCTATCTCTTTATTCCAAAGGAGAGGTTACTATCCCTTTGAGAACGAATTTAAATATACCTGAGCAAGAAGGTCAGAGCCTTTATATGCCTGGCTATGCTGCAGACGCTTCTGCTTTAGGAGTGAAAATTGTCAGTGTTTATCCTGGTAACATCAAAAAAGGATTGACTAGTGTACCTGCAACAATGGTATTAGTCGATACAGAAACCGGACAAGTTTCTTCCATCATGGATGGAACGTATCTTACTCAACTACGTACTGGCGCTGTCGCTGGTGCTGGAACCGATGAACTGGCTCGAAAAGACAGTTCCGTGTTTACCTTAATTGGGACAGGCGGACAAGCCGAAACACAACTCGAAGCAGTTTTAGCCATTCGTCCTATTAAACAAGTCTATGTTTCAGATTTGGATATGGAACGAGCAAAAGAGTTTGCTAATAAAATGACTTCACTTTATGGTGAAAAATACAATACAGTTATTGAAGCTGCTCCTTCATTGGAGGATGCTGTTCGCCAATCTGATGTAATCACTTCTGTTACTACATCTCCAGTGAAAACTTTTGAGGGTTCATGGGTAAAACCAGGTACACACATTAACGGTGTTGGCTCTTATACGCCTGCAATGGCTGAAATTGATGCAAACATTTTAAAAAATGCTCACAAAATTTATTGTGACACGAAAGATGCATTAGTTGAAAGTGGTGACTTTACTCAAGCAATCGAAAATGGCTTGTTCAACTCCGATGACATTACTGGTGAGCTTGGAGATCTAATCAACGGGAAAACACCCGGACGGGAATCTGAAGAAGAAATCACTTTCTTTAAAACAACTGGTAATGCCGTTCTTGACATTGTCACTGCACAACGAATTTATGAAGCTGCAAAAAAAGTAAATATTGGTTCAATTTTAGAATTTTAATTCTATTTCAGTACCATTCCCTGACGAATTCCACTTCCGTCGGGGTTTTTTTATGCTTAAAATTAGTTTTCACTAAGAATCTGCTAGAATTAGCGCTTTATCTTCCGCTTTGTTTGACTCTAAAATCTTAAGGTTTTATACTATGTACTCCCTTGGGCAGTACAAACCATATTTTATTAAATCTATTCAATGATTCTTGGAAAGTCTATTCATTAAAAAAACCGTTGTTAATAACATGGTTTCATTTCTTTGTATACAAAGATTGAAGATAGACTTATTTGTGTTGATTCAAAACATAAATCTACTGCACTATTCTGGGCCTACTTATAATTGAATTCACTATTTGATTATCGGTGTATTTTATCAAGAGATTTTTAAAAAATAAATGAAGATACTGGAGGAGCAAATATGATTTTACAAATAATCTTTATTCTCATCGTGGTAGCTAATAGTACTTTTTTAATTACATTCGTGAAAGATTTGTTTGCACATAAAGCAAGTATTGCCAAAGAACCTGGAAATCCAATTTTAATGGCCTTTTCACAATTCATGATTTTTTTCCTTTCTACTTTTGGTATTTCTGACTTTGCTATTGGTGCATCTTTATATCCAAAAGCAAAGTGGGTAAATGATAAGAAATTACCAGGAACATTGAATGCTGCTGTGGTTATTCCTGTATTTGTGATGGCGATCGCCTATCTCACTTCTATTGAAGTAGGACTAGCTACTTTAGTTGTTCCAATCGTTGCTCAAACAATCGGTTCTTACATCAGCCCGCGCTTTGTTGTTAAACTACCAAAGAACACTATTAAAAAATTTGTAATTGTAGGATTACTGATAGCAGCTGGACTAATTTTAGCTGGTAAACTGGGTGTCTATCCAGCTGGTGGACAAGCTACTTCTCTATCCGGATTCAAATTAGCCTTATTAGGTGGTTTATCATTGATTTATGGCGCATTGAACAATATTGGAATTGGTTCTTATGCATTAACAATGGCAACTATTTATGCATTAGGCTTAGATCCTAGTGTTGCTTTTCCTATTATGATGGGTGCTTGTACTTTATCTATTCCCGTTGGGAGTATTCAATTTGTTAAATTAGACTCTTACTCTCGTAAAATCACTCTATTTTCTGCTGTGTTTGGCGTGATTGGTGTATTAGTTGCTGCATTCTTTGTAACCGGCTTGAATACCAACATGTTACAATGGATTGTCCTAGGTGTTATTTTCTACAGTGTTTATTCCATGAGTATGGAATTACACCATGAAGAATCTTCCACAAGCAATACCTTAGCAAATGACCCTACTTGATCTTGTAATAGAATAAAAAACGCTCTCCAGTTAGAAATTCTACTGGAGAGCGTTTTTTAGTATAATTTTTTTACCAAAATAAATCTTTATCAAATACAAAAGAAACAACTGCCTCCGTAAAGAAGTAATCTCCTTCCATATCTGATTCAGAATCATTTTTATTATTTGATAGAATCATTCCTTGGTGTGCTACATTTTCTTTCGTACTATGATGCTCAAATAAGTCTGTAATAATTTTCTCTGCATCTTCTCGGTAGCTCTTTACACTAGTCAGTTTAGCAAAAATTAGTAATCCATTTGCTGTAATGGCAGCTGCCGATGGATTTACTTTAATATAAGTTTGAAAATTTTCTAAGAAGTCATCTACAAATAGTTTAGCTGCGTCTATATATTCTGGTCTTCTCGCATAACGAGCTGCTAGAGAAAAACCGTATATAGCCCAAGCTAAACTCATAGCGACAGAACTCTGTTTTTCCTCTTCAGAAGAAGCTCTTTCTTCAATAAACTCTCCTGTTTCAGAATTAAAAAGACAAGATTGACAGAGCGATCCATCTTCACGAATAAAATATTGAATGATAGTAGTTAAATGAGCTTCGGCGACATGTTTATAGCGAATATCTTCAGTTTCTGATGCTGCCCAAAATAATAAGGAGGCATCCATAACCGAATCAATCGTAACCAACTGATTCTCACCTTCTTCAAACTTCGAACCGATAAAGTTTCCTGCTACATTAAATCGGGCCATTTGAAGGTTGGCTGCTTGTAAGGCTCTCTTTCTCGCATCTTTATCACCAGTCACTTTATAGTCTGCTAAACTTGTTAATGTCCACATAATTCCATCATTTTGATCGAGCTTATCAGGATCAAAAAGACTATTTTCTAATTCTACTTCTAATTCGCGTGCAAGCATGGCGTATGATTCATCGTCGATAGCTTGATAGGCTTGCCATAAAACTCCTGGCCAATAACCTGCGATTCTTTGTTCAGAATCTTCTAAAAGATAGGTTCCATTAGCAGTATTCTTTGGAAAGTTCTTTCCTATTTCTCGAATATTCATATCTACTTTACTTTTCACAAAATCCCACATTGTCTTGTTAATCATCCTGGTTCCCCCTCTAAGTCTTTCCCTACCCTCTATTATATCTTTTTTAAACGATTATGAGAAGGCTACCAAACGAAGTAATCTAAATGAATAGAAAGGGAAGAAAACTTTGTCTCTTCTTGAGGTTATATTTGTTTATTCAGTTACAATATTTATTTCATGAAAGTGAGTAAGTAATTGATCCCTTTCATCATAGTCTTTCGCTGATCGTCCCTTTAGTACATTTGCAAATATAATGATGTTTTTGATTTGAAAGCGATTTTATGGTATTGTTAAGTGTGATGCTGCTTTACAGAACTATATTTCTGATAATATAAAAAAAAAAAAAGAGGGATTTATAAATGAAAATTGGATTTGTTATTTCCCATTATCCAGCAGAAAAACGGATACCCATTCTACCAGAAGATATTCACAATTTTGAGAACGAAGTAGTTATTGAAGAAGGTTTAGGAAAAAGCATGGGCATTGGCGATCAGTCTTACAAAGCGGTCGGTTGTACCATTCTGAGTAGAAAAGAAGTATTTGCTACTTGTGATACGATTGTCTCTTTAAAAGTACTTCAACCAGCAGATTACGATGATATTCGTGAAGGACAAATGATTATCGGCTGGACTCACCCTGAAATAAGTGGAAAATCTTTTATGGATAGTCAAGGAATTCCTAAAAAGCTCATTATTGTAGACTTGGATAATATTACTCCTGCTATTTATTATCAAGATCGTTCGATAGAAATTCCATGGATTCCTTCCAATTTTATTTATATGAATAGTTTTTATGCAGGTTTTTCCGCTACTTCTCACGCTTTAATGCATAAAGGGATTATTCCTGATGCATCTTATCGAGTAGCCGTTTTAGGGTCTGGGAACGTTTCCCAAGGAGCAATGAATGCTATTTCTAAATATAGTACCAATGTTCGTATGTATTACCGAAGAACAATGGAAGAATTTATACAAAATATAGAAGAATTCGATATTATTATTAATGGGATTCAAATTCCTCATGGTACACCTTCACTTATTACGTATGAACATCAGGAACGTATAAAAAAAGGTGCTCTTATAATCGGTGCAGCTGCTGATGGGGATGGCACAATAGAAGGAATTCAATATACACCTTTTGAAGATCCAATATACGAACGTAAAGGAGTTTATTATTACTGTGTTGATAACGCTCCTACTATTTATTATCAAACAGCTAGTCGTGCAATCAGTGAGTCTTTTAGTAAATGGGTGTACCGAGAAGACGTCAAGAAACTCTATGAGTTAGCAAATACGATTATGCATGATTAAAATAAACATTAAAAAAACAATATATCTATTGTGATGTAGTTGTCCTTTCTGTTACAATCAAAAAAATAAGAAACGCCATCATGTTTCTGCCTTTATTTTTATGACAGGAGGAAATCTATGACGACGATTACAGTAGAAGAAAAAATCTCTTACTCAAGCGTACCTGAAAAAACAATGTTTGTAATTTTCACTATTTTTGCCTTACTACTTGGTGTGATAGCCTTTCTATTTAATTCACCACAAGAGATCTGGGACGGATTTTGGTTAATTATGCGTTCCCCTGCTAATCTACTGACTGATTATATTGAACTGGCAAATGCTGGTGCTACTTTTTTTAATGCTTCTATCATGACCTTGGAAGCACTATTGATTGTTCGACTTTGTAAAGCAAAGATAAACGGTCCCGTTATTGCTGGGATTCTCATCATTACTGGCTTCTCTTTTTTTGGAAAGAATTTTTACAATTCCTTACCTATTATCATAGGTGCTTTTAGCTACGCAAAAGTCACTCATATCCCTTATTCAAAATCATTACTCGCTGCTCTTTTCGGAACAGCACTTAGTCCTTTAGTAAGTGAATTAAGTTTTGGAGAAGAACTCCCTCTTCTCATTGGTGTTCCACTAGGGATCGCAGCAGGTTTTATTGTTGGATTTATTTTGCCACCTCTTGCTCGACATGCGGTAACCTTCACCAAAGGGTTCAGTCTCTATAATATTGGCTTTACTTGTGGATTAATTGGAACCGTTTTTACCTCACTTATGAGAAACTTTGGAAAACAAGTAGATTCTGTTTCCATTCTTGCTAGTGGATATAATGTACCGTTTTCAATCTTCTTATTTTCACTTTTTATCTGTACTACCCTACTTGGCCTTCTTATAAATAAATGGACCTTTAAAGGAATGGAAAAAATCCTAAATCATTCTGGACAACTCTCTACGGATTATGTGGAAATTGCTGGAGATGGTGCAACGTTCTTAAATATGGGCTTACTAGGAATTATCACGACCACTTATATTTTAATATTAGGAGGAGAAATAAACGGTCCTGTAATTGGAGGGATTTTCTCAGTTGTAGGCTTTGGAGCTTTTGGGAAAAATGTAAAAACGATTTTCCCCCCTATGTTAGGGGCGACCTTTATGTCTTTCGTCACCTTGCACGATACGCAAAATACGAGCATTTTAATCGCTATTCTCTTCGTTACAACCCTTGCCCCTATCGCAGGTCATTATGGCGCTGTTGCGGGCTTTATCGCTGGTGCACTTCATTTAACGCTAGTGGTTAACGTAAGTTTCCTTCATGGAGGGGTTAATTTGTATAATAATGGTTTTGCTGGTGGATTAGTTGCTGCTATTTTCGTACCTATTCTAGAAGCTCTCAAAATTCATCGAGCTGGTTACGAGTATATGGATCAAGAAGTCGATCCGGCAGATGAAGTAGAACGAAATTTGGATATTTAAATAAAAAAATGTACTCCATCTGTTTATTAAACAGATGGAGTACATTTTTATTTTATAAGAGTAAACGAATAGACGCTATTGCTGTGGTAAGAATAATCATTCTACGATACCAATGTTCACTAATATGGCGAACCACCCATATCCCTATAACAGCTCCTAATCCAATAAAAGGAAGAGCAAACACAATATATTTTACAGTTTCGAACGTAATCGTTTTCCAAAGAAAAATATGAAAGGGAACTTTCATCATATTCATAATAAAAAAGAACCAAGCTGCTGTCCCTATCATCGTCTGTTTTTGAAGGTTCTGTGCTAAAATATAAACACTGAAAATCGGTCCCGCTGCATTTCCTACCATAGAAGAAAAGCCACTAATCATACCAACGAACCAACGAAGAGAAGTATTTTCAGAAAGAGTATTTGCTTCCTTTGAACGAGAACGAAAAACTAATAAAATAAGACAAACCATTAAAATGATTCCCATTAAAAATTTAAATTGAGAATCATTCATCTGATTTCCTAAGACAGCTCCTGCGATTACTCCAAGAATAGTTGGAGGTAATAATCGTAAAACATCTTTTGTATTTGCTTGTTTTCCATATTTTTTAATTGCTACTAAATCTCCTACAAGAAGCATCGGTAGCATAATCCCTACTGATTGCTTTCCTCCAAAAATAATAGCCATCAAAGCAACTGCAGGAATACTAGCTCCTTGAATTCCTGCTTTTGAAAAACCTACAATTACAGCTGCTATAATCAGCATCCCGATTTCTATTCCTTGTAGTCCTAGCATATGGCTGCTTTCCCTTCCATACAATCAAAATTAAATTATTTTTATTTTAGATATCTACCATAAACTTCTAATTGAGTGAGTGCTGGGAATGGTGACTCATCTTCTGCTTTGATCAGTTCTTTAATTTCTACCCATTCTACGGTACGTTTTTTGAAATCAAAAAATTGTAAATCTTTATCTTTTTCCAAAGAAACTACTTCACGAGATCCATCAGAAAATTCTAATGTAGCTTGTGTCCAGTAGCTATCATGTGGGTAGTCAGCACGTAAAGCAATTCCAGCACGATCAACTTCCACTTCTTTTCCAAATAAGACACGCAATGCTGCATCTGCTTGACGATTAATTCCCCAAGACTGATATGGCTAAAAGCCATGATCTTCATTCGCAAGAACTCCATCTATAGCATTACGAGCAAAGAAAGTAGCTTCATTTCGAGTTTCCACGTTAGCAGAAGCGTGTGGAAAAGCTTCTTCTTTTTTATTTTGATCTAAAGGATTTAAAGTTAGATTGCGATATGCATAGACTTCATCTTCTGTTGGAATACCAAAAGAAAGATAATGTTTTTCTCCTGAAAAAGCATAGGTAGGATAAGATACCTTAATATTTTTTTCAGATGGAATTTCAAAAGTCCATGTTGTCCCTTTTATAAATAGAATTGTTTCAGCCATTGCATCATCAATTTTTACTTTAACAAATTGTCCTGCTTGATCTAACGTAAGAGTAACTTTATCTCCTTCGTCATAAGCTTTTTCATAAAAGAGGTAACCCCTCTCTTGAATCTGTTTTTCCATTAGCACTTCATTTTTATCATTTGCGATTGTTACTTTAAAATTTTTCATGCTTATTCCTCCATTCTTATTTATTAAAACTAGCATTTGCTATTTCTTTTGTTTCTAATACCGCGTCCACTAATTGTTTGAGTACATCATCGGTTGCACGAAAGGAAGGTATACTAATACTAAACGCACCCAAAACTGTTTTTTCACCACTATCGGTTGTATTGGTTATAGCTGCTCCTAGACAGTAAACTCCCTCTTCATTTTCCTCATTGTCCACAGAATAACCCGTTTTACGAGTTTCTTCTAGTTCAGCAAGTAACCGTTGTGTGCCTGCAATTGTTTTTTCTGTTTTGGGAATAAATTCATTGCTATTAATATAGTTCAATAAAGTATTATCATCCAACTCGGCTAATACTGCTTTTCCCATCCCTGAACTATATAGTTCTTTGGTTTCTCCGATTGCCGAAGAGGAGCATACGACCGGTCTACTGGATTGAAATTTATTAATGGTAAAAATATGATTGTTTTTAAAAACACCTAAATGAACGGTTTCATCAAACTTTTTGTGTAAGTCTTCTAAATATTGATTTAGTTTTGCTGCTAAATCAATTTGACTCATTTCTTTAGAAGAATATTTCATTAATTTAAAACCAATTGAATAGGTTCGATCTTTTTTATTTTTGATAACATATCCGATATGTTCTAACGTATCTAGAATTTTTAATGTCGTAGATTTCGTTAGACCAGTATTCTCGGATATATTTGCCAAACCTTGTGGCTCATCACTACCGTATACATATTCTAATATAACATCCGACTTAACTAAAACTGTTCCATAGAGCTTTTTTTCGGTCATATTGATTGCCTCCCCTCTTTTTTATTATATACAACTTATTTTATATTCCTAGATAAAGGAGGGACGATTTCAGATTTTATCTAAATTCGTCCCTCCCCTATTAGAAATTCAAATTTTAGTTCAAGCTATTATGGTTGTTTACCAATACTAGACAAAATTCCTCCGTCTACATAAAGGATGTGACCATTTACAAAGTTAGATGCATCTGAAGCTAAGAATACGGAAGGTCCTTTTAGATCTTCTGGTGTACCCCAACGTGCTGCAGGTGTTTTGTCAATAATAAAGTTGTTGAATGGATGACCTTCCACACGTAGAGGTGCTGTTTGTGGTGTTTCAATATAGCCAGGTCCAATTCCATTACACTGAATATTATGTTCACCATATTCAGCTGCAATGTTTTTAGTCAACATCTTCAATCCGCCTTTAGCTGCTGCATACGCACTAACGGTTTCACGTCCAAGTTCACTCATTAATGAACAGATATTAATGATTTTACCATGTCCTTTTTCAATCATGCCCGGAAGCACAGCTTTTGCCATGATAAATGGACCTGTTAGATCGATGTCAATCACTTGACGCCATTCTTCAGGTGTCATCTCAATCATTGGGATTCGTTTGATAATTCCAGCATTATTCACTAGAATATCTATCGTACCTACGTCTTTTTCAATTTTCTTAATCATTTCTTGTATTTGAGTTTCATTAGTAACGTCTGAAACATATCCATGAGCTTCGATTCCAGCTTCTTTATATGCTGCAAGACCTTTTTCTAAAAACTCTTCATTAATATCATTGAAAACAATAGTTGCTCCTGCTTTACCCAGTGAACTACCAATCGCAAAACCGATTCCGTAAGAAGCTCCTGTTACTAGTGCAATTTTCCCTTTAAGTGAAAATGAATCCATACTGAATTCCATATTTTTTCCTCCTCGTAAATCTACATTCATTCTATTTAATTCTTTTATTTTAAATCGTTCATAGCAACGTGGTCCATATCTTCATATGTAATATTTTCTCCACACATTGCCCAGATAAATGTATAATCACTTGTTCCAACACCTGTATGAATAGACCAGCTTGGAGAAATCGTAGCATCTTCGTTACTCATTACTAAGTGTTTTGTTGCACTTGGCTCTCCCATGAAGTGGAATACTTTTGTATCAGGTTCCATATCAAAGTATAAATAGGTTTCCATTCTACGTTCGTGAGTATGAGCTGGCATTGTATTCCAAGCACTACCTGGTTGTAAGATGGTATAACCCATTTGTAATTGACAGCTTTCACACATGTTTGGATGAACATATTGATAGATTTTTCGTTGGTTTAGAGTTTTTGCTTCTCCCGTTACTTTTGGAGTAATATCATCAATAGAAATTTTCACGGTTGGATAAATTTTATGAGCTGGTGTTGATACTACATAAAATTTTGCAGGATTAGCTGGATCATCTGATTTGAAACGAACATCTTTTGTTTCTTTACCAATATAGTATCCATCTTGTTTCTTCATTGATTCTTCTTTACCTTCAATGATCATACTTCCTGGTCCACCAATATTGATTACGCCTAATTCACGTCTTGCTAGGAAGTAATCTACACCTAGTGAGTCATTTAAAACAATTTCTAGTTCTTCCGTCGTAGGTGTAACTCCACCAAAAATTTGACGATCGAAGTGAGTGTAGTTTAATTTAACTTCACCTGGTACAAATAACCCTTGTGCTAAAAACTCTTCTCTTAATTGCTCAGTAGAATAATGTTCAACATCCTTTGGTGCATGTGCATAATACGTTTTATACGCTGTTTCCATTACTGATTCTCCTTCTTCTTTATATTATTTTTTATAAATACCGTGTATCCAAACGTTTCATTGTTTCCTATAAGGAAACGTAAAGTTATCATTTGGAAACTACTCTTTTATAATACGAACAAATTTACTAAATGTCAAGCGTTTACAATTTTTAATCACAAATAAAAAAGGCTCTCTGCTTTTAAGCAAGAAGAACCTGTCTGATCTATATCATCTTTATTTTTTTGTAAATGTATTACGGATTTTTTGAAAAAATGTTGGCTTTTCTTTTTTCTCTACATCCTCTGTTCGTTCTTCATCGACTGTGGAATCTGTAATAGAAGTCTCTTCACTTTGTTTTAAATAGACTTGCAGTCGCTCTCTCATCAAATCTCCAATATTTTTTAAGTCTGGATATGTTCCTTCTACTTCTCCCTTTGCAATAAAAGAAAGTACTTCGATATAGCTCATTGCTAAAGCGGTAGTTAAAACAGACGCTGTTGCTCCACTGATTATTCCTCCAGCTATCGTACCCGCTCCTGGAATAAATTTAATTAAATTAGACACTAGATATCTTCCTACATACGTTGCTCCACTAGTACCACCGATAGCAGATAAGATACTAGCAATACTCGTCTTGTCCATGGAGATACCAAAAATAGCAGTAATATGTGACATCATCGCTATTTGCATCGGTACAAGGATAGTCGCATCCGAAAATGGTATAGGTGTAAAGCCAACACCAAATGTAGTCGCTATATATCGAGTTGCCCAACTCCTGGCTGCACGAGCCTTTCTTTGGATATCCACTTGCTGGGCATTATTAAAAGCTAACTTTGCTTCTTCCGGGATCACTTCAAAGGTTAACTCAATGAGTTGTTTTAATCCTTTTCTAGGAATAGTAACATCTGACGAAATCAAATAAGGTTCAGCCATAACTGTTACGACTGCCATAACTTTAAGATTTAATTCTTCAATATACTTTCTAAAGGTCTCCGCAGGTTTTCCCATTGATTGTGTAAGAACAATAATGACGGGTAATAACTCAGAAAGCTCATTAATAAAATCAATTTCTGATTCTTCAATTCTAGAAGAGTTCGCATTAATACAATAATAGATCACATGAATCGCTTTTTCCGGTCCTTTTTTATGATTGATATGAATGGCTTCAAAAATTTCTTTTCGTACAGTAGATTGTACTTCTGTACTTAATTCTAAACCACGTGTATCGTATAGTACAATTGGAATTCCTTCTTTTTCGATTTTGCGAAGATGTTTCGTAATCGGTTTCCCAATTCCAGTTGAAGCAAGTCGCTCACGAAACACATTATTAACTAATGTACTTTTTCCTACTCCTGTTTTCCCAACTAACATAACATTTACAGGTGACATTTTTTCAATTTCTTCTTTTGTCTTATTCAACATTTCTTCCACTAAAGTAAAGTCAACATTTCCTTTCATCATACTTTCCCCTCACTCCTTCATTCTTCTGAAGTATTCCTTTTATCATAAGAACTTGTTATTTAAAATAAAAAATGAATAACACCTTTAAAAATATTGATGTTATTCAATCCTTTTTTATTTTAAACTCGATTATTAGTAGCATTTACCATAAAATATTGTAAAATTTCATACCCATACTCTCCCATTTTACGAGGTGATTCCTCCATATCCTGCATAAGCCAAGTATTAATCAATCCTTGATAAGCATAAGAAATTGCAGTCGCTAAGTATAAAGACGGAATTTTTGGATCTGTCATTTGGATTTCTTTTATAAAGGAATCTTTTAAAATTTCATTGAATTTATGATGAAACGAATAGCTGCTATTGTCACTTAAAAGACTACGAATAAAGCGACTATTTTCTTGTACATATTCGAAAATTGAGGTAAGGGAAGAAATCGTTTTTTCTTTTCTTTCTTCCGAATCTCCAGTTGCTTCTTTTGAATTTATAATATGAATTCCCATATCTCTTAATTCAATAATTAGATTGTTAACACTTTTCTCCATCAAATCATATTTATCCACATAATGGAGATAAAAGGTTCCTCGATTGATCCCTGCTAAATCAGTAATTTCTCGAACTGTAATTTCATCGATTGATTTTTGTTCTATTAGTTTTGTAAGTGCACTGAGAATCTCTCTTTTTGTCCGAATTACTCGCCTGTCTGTTTGTTTTCCCCTGGTTTTCATTTTGACCTCCTTATTTTGCACTATTTTAAGTTCGTATTTATATTAGTACATAAAAATATCTCTCTTTTTACATGAAAAAACGATATCTTACCTCTATTATAATATAGATAGTTGCTCATTCACAATAAATCGCATTTTAGAAAGAAAATTATTTCCCATAAGAATTGTTCGAAACATCACAACATCACATAGATATGATTTGATTTCTTTCTATAAAAGTCCTACACTTTGTATGTAAGGGTATACAAAACTGAGGAAAAAGGGGTTATTGAATGGATGATGCTACTAAGCTTTTAGAACAAAGACTAGTTGAGTGGATTGCTGCTTGTAATAACTGCTTTGATCAATGTCTACTGGAAGATAACGTAAAAATTGTGGTATGTTGCCCTCGTTCCTTAAAAATCTGTAGAAGTTACCCTCTATCTGCTTGATTTATAGTCTTTACTATATAAATAAAAACAATAAAAAATATAAAGGAGAATGATAAAATGACTAGTTACGAAAATGTTCACGAGACGTTAAATGGTTTAATTGCGACTGAAGCGGTATTCATGTTTAAAATGTATCATCGCCATTTTTACGTAAAAGGAAGCCACTTCTTTACCTTGCATAAACAATTTGAAGAATTATATGAGGAAGCTGCTGAAACCTATGATGAATTTTCAGAACGACTTCTATCTATTGGAGGGCGTCCGTATAGTACGATGGCTCAATGTCTAGAACATTCTACATTGGAAGAGCACCCTCAAAATAAAGACGTTTCTGACATGGATATGGTCGATGGGACTGTTGAAGATTTACGAACAATTACAGACGATTTGATGAAAGTCATTGCTATTACTGGTGAAGCTGGAGATGACACTACTCAAGATATGTTAATTGCCAAGAAACATAAAGTAGATAAACATATCTGGATGTTTGAAGCGTTTTTGGGTAAAATAGTAAGAACAGAAGAAACGATGCCTTAATAAAATAATCTCCTTAAAAATGCCCTTCATCATTTCTGATGAAGGGCATTTTGTTATCTATTTAATTCGATCTTCTGCCACCGCCAAAAAGTATGACCAATCTCATTAATTGCAAGAAACTCATGATTGCTGCAGCTACATAAGTTAAAGCAGCAGCTTGCAACACTTTTCTAGCTTGCGGAACTTCTTCTCTTGTCAAAACCCCACCACTACCAAGAATATGGAGTGCACGGGCAGAAGCGTTAAATTCAACAGGTAACGTTACCACTTGAAACACAAAAGCAAATGAGAACATTAAAATACCTAAATTAATAAGCGTTTGACTTCCTGCTAAAAAAGATCCTATTAAAATCATCGGCAATGAAACGGTTTGCCCAAAATTAGCAACAGGAACCAGTGATGCACGCAATCGTAAAGGAATATATCCTTTTTGATCTTGAATGGCATGCCCCACCTCGTGAGCTGCTACACCGATTGCTGCAACAGACGTAGAATTAGCCGTCGCGTCTGATAAACGTAATACTTTGTCTCTTGAATCATAATGATCGGTTAAATTCCCAGCAATCCGTTCTACACGAACATCCGTAATTCCTGATTGATCCAGAATGTAGTGAGCTGCATCTGTAGCTGTATACCCTTTTCTACTACGAACTTCACTATATTTAGAAAAAGTGCTTTTCACAAATGCTTGAGCAGCCAGTGAGATTACTAACCCAATAATAATTAATATGTATGTGCTGTCAAAAAATGGATAAAGGAATGGCATTTATCTTCATTCTCCTTTCTCTTTCGAGAAGTATTATACCACTTGATTGTGAAAAAACTATGAAGAATCACTCGTAAAAAAATACAAGTTTTTTTATTTTTACTTAATGGAACGTTTTAAATCGTCGCTCTTCTGCCTCAATCATTCTGTCTTGATAGGAATCGACAAAATGGTGATGAACATCCAACCAATTATCCATTCTAATAAAAGGAATATCTTTCCCTTTATTTACTGTCGCCGTATAAAGAATACCGGTTCCTTGAAATTGTTTTAATTGTTGAAAGTTATCATCAATTAAATAATCTGCTTGAACCACTTTTTTATTTCCACAAAAAATAAAATAATTCTCATTCAGAAAAGGAAAGTGTTCTTTTAACCAGTCATATTTATCTTTAAATGTTCCAGGTACTTCCATCGCAGCTGTAGCAATATATACGTCATATCGTTCATTCAGCTCTTCTACAACTTTTGGTGCATGTGACTTTACTGTAAGATCTCTAGTGAATCCTGGCTTGTTAAATTCTTTATGCAATTCATGCAGTGCTTCTTTAGGAAACAGAGCGTCTGTATCTACTCCTACAAAGTCTTCCGAAATATAATTTTCATTAAATAAATGATTATAAACGGTTATTAGTTTCCCGGTTGTATCTGCCAATACATCATCCATATCTATGGCAATGCTAATCTTTTTTCCCAAAACCATTCTCCTCTACTAGTTTACTACTTTTCTATTCATCTATTTTAACATATGTTTTTTATTTTTTTCTAAAATACAAAAAGTAGTGTGTCCAATGAAAGGACAACACTACTTTTAAGATCATTAAATTTAAATTTTAGTATTATTTAGTTTTTTCTTCATTAACTACTTCTTGGTCCACTTCTTCTACTTCATATGGCTCTTCTTTTGGTAAAATTTGATTCAACAAGATTCCTGTTAATGCACTAAGTGCGGTCCCTGACAAAGAAATGAAAACTAAATCAAGTTCTGCTCCCCTAGCCCAAGTACTAACATAGAACTAGCAATAATTAAATTCCGTACTTGCCCAAAATCTACTTGATCTTCAATTAAAACTTTCAAACCATTACTTGCGATCACTCCATACAAGAGAATGGACATTCCTCCTAATACTGCATTGGGAATGGTAGAAATTAAAGCAGTAAACTTACCAAAGAAACTTAACCCTAGAGCAAAGAAAGCCGCGTTACGAATCACAGAAACAGATGCAATGCGGGTCATTCCGATTACACCGGTATTTTCTCCGTATGTTGTGTTTGCAGGTCCCCCAATAAAAGCAGAAACTGCGGTTGCTACTCCATCTCCAAGAAGAGTTCGTTTTAGTCCAGGCTCTTTTAAAAATTCACGGTTACATATTTTCCCTAAAACAGTATGGTCTCCAATATGTTCTGAGATCGTTACTAACGCTACTGGAACAATCGCTAATGCTTCTGGTCCTAAGTAAAATTCATAAGAGTCAAACCACGCTGTCTGAAAAGGTAATCTAAATTGAGGCATTTCCAACCAGCTTGCAGCCATAACTGGAGAAATATCAACCAGTCCAACCATCCAAGCAACGATATATCCACCAACGATTCCACATAGAAAGGGAATGATTTTGAAAAAGCCTTTTCCTTTTGTATTTACAAAAGCAGTGATTAGAAATGTAATGGCGGCTACAATCATATTTCGAACATCTCCACCAGCTACAAAACCTGAGTTTGTTACTGCGGAACCTGCTAACCCTAAACCAATAACAATAATCATTGGACCAATCACGATTGGTGGCAACAATTTATCAATCCATTTGGTTCCTACCATTTTTACAATTGCTGCAATAACGATATAAACAAGTCCAACTAAAACAACACCCGTTTGTGCGGCACTAATGTCTCCACCCATTTGATCAATAGCAACTGCCATTGCGGTAATATAAGCAAAGGAAGAACCCAAATAAACGGGAACTTTTGCCTTTGTTGCAAGTTGATAAATTAATGTTCCAATCCCGCTTGCGAATAAAGCGACAGAAACCGGCATACCTAAAATGAGTGGGACCAAAATGGTTGCTCCAAACATTGCGAATACATGTTGAACACTCAACAGCATTCCTTTTAAGACGGGTGGTTTCTCATCCACATCTAATAATAATGGTCTTTGATTAATTGCCATACCTAACTCCTCCTATTTTTGGGCACAAAAAAAACCCTCCAGAATAAATTCGCAAAAGGACCTATAGGTATCAAATATTCGATTTGTTACCCTTCTTGATCTCACTGGATCAGCTTAAAGGACTTTGCTCTTAGAGTATAGCAGAGGTTTTTTATAAAAACAATAGAATATTCTCTTTCTACAACATTCTCTTTTACTCATAAAAAAGATAGCGCTTTCTTATTTTGTATGCTATTTTAAGAGTAGTGTTTTTCAAAAATAATTGATTAAAAAAATATTATGTGAAAAAAAAGATAATTTTTAATCAAAATTTCTTTAAAATATTACATAAATGTCAGATTTTCTTCATATTTTTAGTCTATTATTATAGATGAACCTACTAATAAATCTTTTCCGACCTATTTCGAAAATAAAAGCTGCAACTTTTATTTTTATTAATCAAATTTCCATCTATTTAAAGGATGGATAAAAGAATGGCGAAATGCCGTTCTTTTTTTATAGTTATTTAGTTTTAAATCCTCATGGTTATTGCTTTTTCCACTTATCTTTTCTACAATAGGAGTATATGAAACTTTATGAAAAGGAGGCTTGGATACTCGTACAAACTATTTAAATGATGTCAGAACAAATCTATATTTTTCATGATTGGATTTATTTTTTTAAAATAATATGTAAGCGCTTTAAAAGCATCTTCTCTCTCACCCATTCTCCCCTCCATACTCTACATACTTTAAAAGGATGTGATATTTTATGACTGAAAAAGTGATTAGAATCACAGAAACCGTATTGCGCGATGCTCATCAGAGTTTGATGGCCACCCGTATGAGCACTGCTGATATGTTACCTATTATCGAGAAAATGAATCAAGCTGGCTATTATGCTCTTGAATGTTGGGGAGGGGCTACATATGATGCTGCTATTCGTTTTTTAAAGGAAGATCCTTGGGAACGACTACGTGAAATTCGAAAAAAAGCCCCAGACACAAAATTACAGATGTTATTGCGCGGACAAAACTTAATTGGATATCGTCATTATGCAGATGATATTGTCGATAAATTCGTTGAGAAAGCAGTAGAAAATGGAATCGATATTTTCCGTATCTTTGATGCCCTAAACGATCCTCGTAATATTCAAGCATCTTTGGATGCTGTAAAAAAATATGGAGCACACGCACAGCTTACTATTTGTTACACCATTAGTGACGTTCATACCGTTGACTATTATCGTACATTAACGAAAGAATTAACAGAAATGGGGGCAGATTCGATCTGCTTAAAAGATATGGCGGGTATCCTTACTCCCAAGGTAGCTAGAGATTTAGTTCGTGCTATTAAAGAAGTTAGCGATTTACCTTTAAATATCCACACTCATTCAACCAGTGGAATCGGACAAATGACGTATCTAGCAGCCGTAGAAGGTGGTGCTAATATTATTGACTGTGCCATTTCTCCTTTTGCAGAAGGCACCAGTCAGCCCACAACGGAATCTCTTACCCTTGCATTGGAAGAGTTGGGATACGATACTGGCTTACATGTTGAAATTTTAGAAGAGATTGCTGATTATTTCAAAATAATTAGAAATAAATATTTAGATTCTGGAGTACTAGATCCTAAAATGCTTTTTTCCGAACCTAAGGCACTAATTTATCAAGTTCCTGGTGGAATGCTTTCCAACTTAAACTCTCAACTAAAACAAGCAAATGCAATTGACAAGTATGATGACGTTTTGCAAGAAGTCCCACGTGTTTGGAAAGATTTAGGTTTTCCGCCTTTAGTAACTCCGATGAGCCAGATGATTGGAACTCAAGCGGTCTTTAACGTTCTGAGTGGAAAAAGATATCAAATGGTTCCTACTGAAGTAAAAGATTATCTTCATGGAAAATATGGAAAAAGCCCGGTCCCTGTTGCAGATGACTTCCGAATTTCTATTATTGGAAATGATGAAGTAATGACTGATCGCCCAGCTAATCATCTGAAACCAGAGTTTGAACAACTAAAACTAGAACTAGGGGATTTAGCTAAAACGGATGAAGATGTTTTAACATATGCTCTATTTCCACAAGTAGGAAAAGCATATCTTCAAAAAAAATATGGAAAAAAAGAATCTCTGACAGAAGAGGAACCTATTCGAATTCAGGCTCGTTATCATAAATAAAGTGAGGTGGATACAGAATGAATGATACATTTCTTCTTAGTGATGGATTGATTGTGACTTTTGTAGCAATGTTTACTGTTTTTATCATTCTTGCTTCCATTTGGGGATTGATGGAAATCGTTCATAAAATAACCAAGAGAATAACGATTGCCCCTCCAATTCCTACATCTCCAGATATTTTAGGAGAATCTGAAATCGAAGTAGATAAAAATAGAGAAATGGTAGCTATTCTAATGGCTTTAATTTATGCTCACGAAGAAAAACCAGCAAAAAAATATGAAGTCATAGAAATAAAACAAATCAAATAGATCATCAAAAGTTTATTTGTGAAAAGGAGTAAATAACCATGAAAAAATATGAAATAGAAGTGGATGGACAACTATATCATGTGAAGGTACGAGAGCTCCCTGATGATGCATCCATGAAAATGGAAGATTCATCTTCTCAACCACCTGTTAATCATCCCATTTCTACAAATACAAATGAAAGAGCGGAAGACCAAATAATCGCTCCCATATCAGGAACCATTCTGAAAATACTAGTCAATCCCAATCAAAACGTACAGGCGGGAACTCCTTTACTAATACTTGAAGCTATGAAGATGGAAAATGAAATTGTTGCCCCTAAAGATGGAACGGTAAAGAAAATATTAGTGAAACCAAATGAGAGTGTTGATTCAGAACAAGTATTAATCGTGTTCTAGAGAGGAGCTTTCTTATGTTGCAAATATTATTAGACTTATGGAATCATTCTGGAATTGCATCCATATCCTACAAAGAAATTATTATGATTATTATTTCACTCCTTTTTCTATACTTAGCTATCAAAAAAGGATATGAACCTTATCTTCTAATTCCCATTTCTTTTGGAATTTTACTTGTTAATCTCCCTTTAGGCGGACTTATGACTGCTCCAATAGACGGACAGCCAGGAGGTTTACTCTATTATCTCTTTCAAGGAACTAATTTAGGAATTTATCCCCCTCTTATTTTCCTTTGCCTCGGTGCTTCTACTGACTTTGGTCCATTGATTGCAAATCCAAAAACATTACTACTTGGTGGCGCTGCCCAGTTCGGTATTTTTGCAGCTTTTTTTGTGGCATTGTCTTTAAATATGACCCCACAGGAATCAGCAGCCATTGCCATCATCGGTGGTGCCGATGGTCCTACTGCTATTTTTCTAGCTGCACTACTGGCTGAGCACTTACTACCAGTCATTGCATTAGCGGCCTATTCCTATATGGCTCTTGTTCCTATTATCCAACCACCTATTATGAAATTTCTAACCACAGAAGAAGAAAGAAAAACCATGATGAAACAACTACGTCCCGTTCATAAAATTGAACGGATTCTATTTCCCATTATTACAACGATTTTTGTAAGTTTATTAGTTCCCTCTGCAACTGCATTGATTGGTATGTTAATGTTAGGAAATTTAATCAGGGAAAGCGAACGAGTTCCTAAATTAACCGAAACCTTACAAAATTCTTTTATGTACATCGTTACGATATTATTAGGATTAACCGTTGGTGCAAAAGCAACTGGGGATCTTTTCCTCTCTGCTACAACATTGAAGATTATTGCTCTAGGACTATTTGCTTTTATAATTGGAACTATTTCAGGAGTATTGATGGGCAAGCTCATGTATAAATTAACCGGTGGGAAAATTAATCCACTAATTGGTGCTGCCGGAGTCTCTGCTGTTCCAATGGCAGCTCGAGTTGTACAAAAAGAAGGAGTTAAATATAACCCTTCTAATTATCTATTAATGCACGCTATGGGACCAAACGTTGCTGGTGTAATTGGTTCTGCAGTAGCAGCAGGAGTACTTCTCTCCTTCTTTGGTTGAAAAAATCTCTTACATTTCTACTCTATGGTTGTCTACACAAAAAGAAAGCAGAAAGGAAATATTCTTTCTGCTTTCTTTGTGTTTCCTACTATAATCTTTTTATTCTGATTATGAGCAACAAAATGGTATAATGAATTATACATAAATACAACTCGGACAAAAGGTAATGGAGGTAAAAGTCGATGAAAAAATTAGTAACTCGAACACAGATGAAAGCCATTGATTCTTACTCCATTGAAAAAATTGGAATCCCTTCAATGGTATTAATGGAAAATGCAGCTAATGAAGTGGTTCGGATTATGGAGAAGAAAATTACCCCAAAAGATATCATATTGATTGTATGCGGTTCTGGAAACAATGGCGGCGATGGTTTAGCAGCAGCTCGAATTCTTTCAAACAGCGGCTATCAAGTTGATGTCTTTTTTGCGGGAAAAAGAGACCAATTAACTACAGAATCAAGACAGCAATTAACGATTGTAGAGAATTTAGATATTGTTATTTGGAATTCTATTGATGAAATAAATTTTAGCAATTATACAATTTTAGTAGATGCATTATTCGGAATTGGCTTAAATCGAGATATAGAAGGAACATTTGCCCAAGTGATCCAACAAATGAATGAACATGAAAGTTATATATATGCATTAGATATTCCTTCAGGGATTTCTGCAGATCATGCAAAAGTTCTGGGTACTGCTGTAAAAGCAGACGTTACGATTACTTTTGGTTTTGCAAAAATTGGTCAAGTTCTTCATCCTGGAAATCATTACGTGGGTGAATTAAAAATAGTAGATATTGGCTTTCCACCTTCTGCTTTAGAATCGATTGATTCTAATTATGTTTCCTATGATGAGTATGATTTAAGTCATATTCCAACACGTAAGCAACATTCACATAAAGGATCATTTGGACGGGTGCTCATTATTGCTGGTTCAGAAAACATGAGTGGAGCAGCTTATCTATCTGCTAAAGCTGCCTATCGTACGGGTGCTGGTCTAGTTGAAATCCTTTCTACAGATGTCAATCGTATCATCTTGCAAACGCAACTTCCAGAAGCAATCCTTACTACTTATAACCCTGATCAATTAGAAGATAAAGCAGAAAAAGAAAAAATTAAAAAAGCAATACAACGAGCTGACGCTGTAGTAATTGGACCAGGAATCGGTGTTACCGAATCTTCTAAACAATTACTTGATATTACAACACTCTATTTAGAAAAACCTACTGTATTTGATGCAGATGCCATCAACCTTATTGCAGATTTTTATAATTCCTTTCCTTTGATGCGCGATCATCCTTATGTAAGATTGAATGAGTTTTCTCATACTTTGCCACCTCAATCAATCATTACCCCTCATTTAAAAGAGTTGGCTCGGTTAATGGATAAAAGTGTTTCTTATATCGAGGATCAATTACTTGAAGTTGTAGATTTATGTACAACTGATTCTCAATTAATCTACGCTATTAAAGATGCTCGTACGTTAGTTGGGTATGATCAAGAACGATATATCAATAATTCGGGAAATAGCGGGATGGCAACCGCTGGATCTGGAGATGTTCTAACTGGAATCATTGCTGGCTTATTAGCACAAGGAACAGAACCTTTCCAAGCCACAAAACTGGCTGTCTACATTCATGGGCTGGCTGGAGATTACGCTGCAAAGCAAACATCTGAGTATACTATGATGGCTAGTGATATTATCGAAGCTTTGGACAGCATTTTAAAGTAGAAAAGATACTTAAAAACTCTAAAAAGAAGACTTCCACTAGATGCCCTAGTTGGAAGTCTTCTTATTTTATTAACTAATTTATTTGATTTATTCCTTTTTTTCGCGTTCTTCTTTAGAAAGGTGGAATACTTTTTCACTTCGCTCGTAAGCTACATCTTCTACTTGATTTCGTTGATTGATCACACGAGCCACTTCAAAGAAATAATCAGATAATCGATTTACAAATTTTAATACGAAAGGATTTACTTCTTCTGGCTCTGCTTGCATGAATGCAACTACTTTTCTCTCTGCATTACGTGTTGTTGTTCTTAAAACATGTAGCCAGCTAGAAGATTCTGTTCCTCCAGGTATAATAAAAAATTGGATTTCTGAGGTTTCTTTGCTATATGTATCAATTTTTTCTTCTAACCATGTTAGATGATCGGCAGTAATTTTGTACTCCCGATAACCATGAGGGACGGAAAGGTCTGATGTACAATCAAAAAGGAATTGTTGAGTGATTCGTAAGTCTTTACGAATATCTTCTGCATACGCATCTTTAGCTAAGGTAGCTTCTACTAAGCCACACCAAGAATTCACATGATCCAATTCACCAAAAGCTTCTACACGATGATCACTTTTCCCAACTGCTGTTCCTCCGCCAATTCTAGTCTTACCTTTATCCCCTGTCCTTGTATAAATAGGTGGTTTCATTATTTTTCCCCTTTCTCTTTCAAAAAACTCGTTACCCCCCCATTGTACTTCACTTTTTATTTAATGGTCCACCCCTACACCTTGAGACAAGATAATTTAGAGTGTTGTATGCTAAAATAAAAGAAAGTAGATGTAAAAGAGGTGCTCTTATGCAAGAAAATAATAAAAAAAATACAAAAGTTAATGAAGATATGCATTTCATTAACTTTTGGGGTGGAAAAAAACTAGTTTTTACTTTAGGTGTGCTAATTTTAATAGCACTTCTGATTATGATTTTTAATCAAGTCTCCTTTGTTTTTCAACCTTTACAAGTTGTTTTTACTACTATTGTTGCTCCTTTAATCCTTGCGGTAGTCTTCTATCACTTATTAAATCCACTCGTTTCCTGGATGGAGAGACGAGGTCTTAAAAGAAAATTCGGTACAGCTATTGTCTTTATTGTTTTCCTAGTTCTATTGGGATATGGACTAGTTCTCTTAATTCCGATCTTATCCGAACAAATCGGAGAATTTGTATCCGACTTCCCTGATTATATTGACACGTTAAAACAACGTTTAGAAGGATTTGTTTCTGGAAGTATGTTTGAAAGCTATTATCAAAATGCTATGAATAGTTTAGATAGCACCGTTGGAAGTATTCCTACAAAAGTAATGGATTGGATTGGGAGTTCTTCTCAAGAAATTGTCGATGTCTTTTCTACTATTTCGACTGTCGTATCTGTTATTATTACTTTCCCAGTTATTCTTTTCTTTATGTTGGCAGATAAAGGGAAATTTAGACCTTTTATGATGAAAATGATCCCACCTATTTTCCGTGATGATATTCAAACTGTTTCCACACGTGTTTCCAATGTCGTTCGTTCTTATATCCAAGGAGAAATATTAGTAGCTCTTAGCTTAGGTGTTTTATTATTCTTTGGTTATCTGTTGATTGGGTTAGATTATGCTTTCGTACTAGCAACCATCGCTACCGTAACAGCAATCATCCCTTTTATCGGTGCAACGATTGGTATCATTCCTGCTTTAATTGTCGCTGCTTTCACTTCACCAGCAATGCTATTTAAAATGGCTCTCGTTTGGGGTGTTGGACAGTTTATCCAAGGAAATATTATTGAACCAAATATTATGGGTAAAAACTTAAAGATGCATCCACTAACCATTATTATTATCTTATTAGTGATGGGAAACCTTTTAGGAATTATTGGAATGATTTTAGGAGTACCTTTATTCGCGATTATTAAGGTGTTTCTAGAATATATGCTGGAACAATTTAAAAAACGTTACAACCGTTATTTTTCTGAAGTAGCTGGTCCTTATGAAATTGATCGTGATTTAGCTGGAGATACAGTTGTTTATGATGAAACTGGGACGGTTAAGAGAGATTTCTCTTCTTCAGCTGAAGAAGAGGAAGATTAAGGAAAATACTCTGAATAAATAGATAGAAATACGCTCCCTTCTCTTTCAAAGAAGGGAGTGTATTTTTTCAATTTTTATCGAAAATATTCTTTTAGTCTTTCTAATTCTTCTCGATTCAATTCACGGTATTCTCCTGGCGCTAACGTTTCTTCTAAATGAAGGGGTCCCATCGTTATTCGTTTTAGATAGATTACTTTTTTTCCTACCGCTAAAAACATTTTTTTGACTTGATGAAACTTTCCTTCTTGAATGGTTAACTGGACTTGACTCTCTGTTTCAGAAGCAGATAAGATAATTAATTGAGCAGGTTTACAAACAACTCCACCAATAAATACAATTCCTTTTTTAAAATGTTCTACATCTGCTTGAGTAACTTGTTCATTGATAATGGCTTCATATGTTTTTGAAACTTGTTTGTCTGGAAGAAGCAATTGATATCCTAGGGGACCATTATCTGTTATCAATAACAATCCTTCTGTATCTCTATCTAATCGACCCACGGGATACAAGTTAGGTGTTTGGTCCTGGTTTTGAATGAGGTCCATAACGGTCTTCTTTTTTGCGTCAGTACGTGCGGTCACGGTTCCTTTCGGTTTATTCATTAGGTAGTAAACATGGTCTGCACCGTTCACTATCTGGTCCATCACTGTAATATGATGAGTGCTAGAATCAACATTGGAACTGCCCTCAACAACGACTTGTCCATCTACTTTTACAAGCTTCTTTTGGAAAAGTCTTTTGACCGTTTTACGCGAACCAAATCCTTCTTTCTCTAATAATTTATCAATGCGCATCATTCTTTCACTTCCGTTGTATATTAGTTCTAGGATCTACTTCATTTTTTTCACTTGTTCACTTTTTTCATTATTTTCAATTTCCCAATGGATGACAAAGGTAAGGATAATTCGAATAATAACGACTCCTCCCAAAACAAGGAACTCATCTAGTGTTTGGACAATAACAGATTTGAGTATCTCAGCTGCTAATTTAAATTCCAAACTATAAGCGAGTGCTCTCGCTAATTCCATTTTAGGATTGCTTGCCATCAAGTTCCCACCTGATTTGATAAATAAGAAAGCGGAACGTAATACACCGTAGATGATTACAATAATTCCAATACTTTCTACAATAGCTGCTAAAACAGGAATTACTTCGATTAAGATATTGTGAAGACTCATTTTATACCTTCTTCCTAGAAATATGCTTTATTCTATTGCTCTTTATTCATCATCCAATTTCAAGCCTTTTAACGCTTCGAACATAGCATTATTAACAGGTTCCTCTTTTTCTTGTTTTTTCAGATAACTATTCACTGATCGCTTATCTGCTTTTTTCCACCATTTTTTCGTTTTTCTTGGAACGTAGATAGCTTCTCACGATAGCCACATTTGCAAACAAATCTCTGGCCATCTCCTTCACCTACCAATTCCATTTTTTTACGACATTCTGGACAACGAGCATTGGTAACTCGAGACAAGTTTTTTCTGTAGCCACATTCTCGATCAGGACAAACGAGCATCTTCCCTTTTTTACCATTTACTTCTAAAAGCATTTTACCGCAATCTGGACAAGGTTTAGCTGTAACGTTATCATGCTTAAACTTCGCATCACTTCGCTTAATTTCAGAAATGATTGTTTTTGTATATTGCTTCATTTCACTAATAAAAGCTTCTTTTTTAGTTTCCCTTTAGCAATTTCTTCTAGCTTCAATTCCCATTCACCAGTCAATTCAGGTGATTTTAAATCAGTTGGAACTAATTCTAGAAGCTGTCTGCCTTTTCCAGTTGTATGGATACTATTCCCTCGTTTTTCTAACATAAAACTACCGAATAATTTTTCCATAATATCCGCTCTTGTTGCGACTGTTCCTAATCCCCCTGTTGCTTTCAAGGTTTGGGCTATTTCTTTGTCTTGACTTTCCAAGTACTTACCTGGATTTTCCATGGCAGTTAATAAGGTTGCTTCGGTAAAAGGAGCAGGTGGTTTGGTTTGACCCGTTGTTTCTACTACATAGCTAATTTCTAATTTGTCATTTTTTTCCAATTGAGGAAGAGTTTGATCTTTATTTTCATTGGATGAATCATCGTCGTATTGATTGTTATAAACTTCTTTCCATCCCATTTGAAGCACGGTGCGGCCTGTAGCAGTAAAAGTTTCTCCACCTAATTCGGCTTGTAAGGTGACTTGCTCCCATATTTCTGGTGGGAAAAGTACTGCTATGAAGCGTTTTACTACTAAGTCATAAATTTTTCTTTCTCGATCAGACAGTTTCTGAATTTGCACTACTTGCTCTGTGGGGATGATTGCATGGTGATCAGAAACTTTTTTGTCATCTACGAAAGAAGTATTTGCCTTAATAGGAGCTTTTAAAACTTTGTTAACGAGTGGACGATAAGTTGGAATCGCAATAGCTTTCAAACGATCCGATAAGGTCGATACAACATCCGTTGAAATAAAACGGGAATCTGTCCGTGGGTAGGTTAATAATTTATGTTGTTCGTAAAGACTTTGCATGAGATTGAGTGTTTCCTTGGCAGAATAGCCATATCGTTTATTGGCATCTCGTTGTAATTCGGTTAAATCATAAAGCCCACTTGAATAGGACTTCTTTTTCTTACGATCAATCGATGTAACAATTGCTGGTTGTTTTCCAATTTTATTAACTATTTTCTCCATTTTTTCTTTTTCAAAAACTCGTGTATGATTATTTTTTTGATCTTGCCAAAGTAATTTTAGTCCATCTATCGTTTTCGCTTGCGCTCCATAATAGGTCTGAGGCGTGAAGTTTTTTATTTCGTTTTCTCGTTGGGCTATGATAGCAACAACAGGAGTTTGTACTCGGCCACAATTTAATTGTGCATTAAATTTTGTCGTTAGAGCACGAGTCGCATTTAATCCGATATACCAATCTGCTTCTGAACGAGCAACTGCTGACTGGTAGAGGTTTTCATAATTTTTAGCTGGTTTTAAATTTTCGAATCCATCTTTAATGGCTTTGTCAGTTACCGAAGAAATCCATAAACGTTTCATTGGTTTATGAACCTTAGCTTTTTCGATAATCCAACGCGCTACTAATTCACCTTCGCGTCCTGCATCCGTTGCAATAATAATTTCATTTACATCTTTGCGAAGTAAACATGCTTTCACAGCATTGTATTGTCTGCTACTTTGTTTGATCACCATTAATTTCAAATCTTGCGGTAACATTGGTAAATCATTTAAATTCCAGGTTTTATATTTTTTATCGTATTGTTCTGGTTCTGCTAAAGTAACTAAGTGTCCTAACGCCCATGTCACAATATAACGATCTCCTTCTAAAAATCCTTGTCCTTTTTTTGAACAATTTAAGACACGTGCGATATCACGTGCTACGGAAGGTTTTTCCGCTATTACTACGCTTTTTCCCATTTGTATATTGAACTCCTTTTTTACTTCTTTTTTCCACTATACCATACTTTTTACTTGATTTATTTTTTAAACAAAGCACCCTAATCCTAACAAAAAAAGAGCGGAATCATTTCCACTCCTTCCTTATTTTAAAGAATACTTTTTTCAATATCCTCGGGTAAAATTTCAAACAAATCAGCTTCTTCATCCAATGCTAAGCGATTACTTTGCTGTAGTTTTGTTTTTTCAAAAAGACTTCGTGCCATGCGAGCATTTCCAAAATGACTATCACGTGTCTGATATTCTTCCTCAAACACTTTCTTTAGAGTATTCAATGCTTCCTCACTTATTTCAAATCCTTGTGGACTCGCACTCATCGTAAATATTTCGACTAATTCCTCACTGTTATAATCTGGAAAATCAATTGTATATGCAACTCGACTGCGAATTCCAGAATTCATACTGAGCATTTGTTCCATTTCTCCTGGATAACCTGCCATAATGACTACTAGTTTATCCCGATTGTCTTCCATTTCTTTAATCAAGGTGCTGATTGCTTCATAGCCAAAATCACTTTCCGAACCGGAATAAAGAGAGTACGCTTCATCAATAAACAATACTCCTCCATAGGCTTCTTTGATTTTTTCCAATGTCTTCGGTCCTGTTTGACCAATATATTGTCCCACCAAATCATCGCGAGTTACTTCAATCATATGCCCTCGTTTCAAGACTCCAATCGATTTCAAAATTTTACTAAGTAGTCGAGCAATCGTTGTTTTCCCTGTTCCTGGATTTCCAGTAAATACCATGTGTAAGGCCAATTCATTTACTTGATGCCCTAATTCTTCCCTTCGCTTTTCAGCTCGTACATAATTGATGATGGATTTCACCTGTTCTTTGACATCTTCTAAGCCTACCAAGTGTTGCAATTGCACCATATAATCTTGCAAATCTTCACCAAATAGCTGATTAGGGTCTATTCCAAAATCTAACGGTTCTAAAATTACTAAGTCTTCTGCTGTCAATGATTCTCCACTTAAGCGATAGGCGCGTTCGCGCATCGCTGATTCCATAACATTTCGGACGGCTCGTGCATTTGCAAACTGAGGTACTACTTTTTCTTGATTAATTTTTAAAAGAAATGCTTTTTCTGCTTCTTTTGTAAGTACATAGTGATTCGTTTCAGCTTGATCTCTTGCTATCTGTAAGAGTTCGGAATCAGAGAAATCATCAAATACAATTTGCATATTAATCCGGCTAGATAGTCCTGGGTTTGATTTTAAGAGTTCCTTCATGCCTGTATCATATCCTGCTAAAATGACAATAAAATCACCGCGATAATCTTCCATTGCTTTGATTAATACTTCAATCGCTTCTGCTCCATAATCACTTTGGTCATGACTACGTGGAGATAAGGAGTATGCCTCATCAATAAAAAGAACTCCCCCCATAGCAGAATCAATAATTTCTCTTGTTTTTTGAGCAGTTTGTCCCATATAACTACCCACTAGATCCGAACGATCTACTTCTACTAATTGACCGGTTTCTAAAATTCCTAATGAATGAAATATATCCCCTAGAATTCGTGCAACCGTTGTTTTTCCTGTTCCTGGATTGCCAGAGAAAGCAAAATGATAGTTGGGCTGCTCTGTTTTTTCAATAGAAAGCATATACGCTCGGCGCTTATCATATTCAACCAATTTCACAATTCGATTAATATTACTTTTCACTTCATCCAAACCAATCAGTTGATTCAATTCTTCTAATGAATGGTCTAGTGTCCGTTTTGTTTTTTTGAACGAAGAGCCAAACTCTTGTCCAAATGGATGAGGCTGACTTATTTTTTTGCTACCTTTTTTAGGTTGAAGACTGTCAATTAAGGTAGCCACTTTCTGTGTACTATGTGATAACGGCCGGGTTCGTTTTAAATCCTCATAGATTTTTCGACATTCAGCAAATTCTCCATGAATAAAATAAGCATAAACGCGATCATATTCGATTTCATCATCATATCCATATTTTTCAGAAGTAGCGATGGAGGCCAGTATGGAGGCCAACTCTCGTTCCTGTTGTAAATAAATTTTAGTCGTTAACCGATGCATCATATAAGAAGACGGCTTTTTCTTTAGTACTGCTTGAACATATTTTAAGGATTCTTCTAATTGGTTGCGTTGAAAAGCCATTTTCGCTAACATTTGCGCTGCTTCCCAATTCTCAGGATTTATAGAATATGCTTTTTCAGCATAATTTTTAGCCTCTTGTAAGAAATCTTGTTGAGCAAATAATTGGGCCAACAAGGTTAGAAAGGAATCCTCCTCAGGATTTTGATCCACCGCTTTTTGAGCATAAGCCATTGCTTTTATATAATCATGATTTTTATAATAGCTCAATCCTAATAAGTAATTGACAAATGGGTGATCGGGATGATTTTTAATTGCTTCTCGTAAAATGGGTACGGTACTAAGAGCCATATTATTTTTGATATTATATTCCATTCCACGCAATCGGTCTTCAATGCTCGTTTGAGGATCGAAATACTCTTCCTCTACTCTAAGTGTTTCTTCCGGATTTTTTTCCATTTCGTATTTTTCCTCCTTTCTTATTCTTTTTCCTGTTTAACTTTTATAGTTCTCTGTTTTCTTTCATCTTTATCTATTTTATCATAGTTTAGAAGAAGTGCAGTAATCATGTGCTTTTATTATAATTCTTTAATATAAATCAGTACCTGTAAACTGTTCTATTTATCTGTTTTTTGATAAGTTTCTAGCTTCCTTTAGTAGAAACTTGTTTTTTGGAACATCTTGCACATCCATTCGATATTTTACTATAAAAATGTTATCATAAAAGTATACAAAATACTTTTTTTAAAGGAAAGGATGATAAACATGCTCTTTACAAACCGCAAGGAAGCTGGTTCACTATTAGCAGAAAAATTACTTCCTTTTAAAGATGAAGATGTCATTATTTATACATTACCACGAGGCGGTGTACCTTTAGGAGTAGAAGTTGCTAAGAAATTAGATGCACCATTAGGTTTAATTATTACTAGGAAAATTGGCCATCCTCTTAACCCTGAATACGCGATTGGTGCCCTGTCAGAAAATGGAAGGGCTTTTTACGATGCTAGTGAGATTAAACATGTAGAAGATGATTGGTTAGAAAATACGGAAGCCAGTCTTCGGAACGAAATCAAGAGACGTCGCTTGAAATACAGTGGGAAACTAGATTCTCTTGTTGCTGGAGAAGGTAAAACCGCCATTATCATTGATGACGGCATTGCAACTGGCTATACGATGAAGGCTGCGATCGATGACGTTCAAAAACATCATCCTGCTAAAATTATTGTAGCTATACCAGTAATACCAGAGTCTATGGCTCAAGAGCTAGAGGAGTCTGTTGACGAAGTAGTTGCAATTGAGCGTACGCGTGAATATCAGGGTTCCGTTGGTTCTTATTACTCCGATTTTTCACAAGTGAGCGATTCAGAAGTAACGGACTTAATGGCTACAGTAAAACAACATACTATTTAAAAGAAGAGGCTGGGACATTTTTTTGTCCCAGCCTCTTTCCTACTTCAGGATGATACTCGTTGTTCCTATTTATTATTTCCTATACAAAATATCATTGCTGATGGGAGTATAAAAAAGCTTCGTTATTTCTTCAGGATTTTTTGTTTGACCGAGAATCCACATCAATTTACAAACGACTGCTTCAGTAATCATGTCAAAAGCTTCTAATACCTTTACTCTATTTTTTAATGCCTGACCTACTCGGTACACTTCCATGTCACTGCCTTCGTTGGGAACTTGCGTAGTCATTACTACCGTTTTCCCTTTTTTTGTCCACTCTTCAATCACTTTATAAAAGCCCAACTCAGGAAGGGATGGGATTCCTCCCACTCCATAACTTTCAATAATAACTGCAGTATTTTTTTCAAAAAGAAACGATAACACTTCTGAATTCGCACCAGGTATGAGCTTAAATAACCCTACACTAGCATTCAATTTTTCATAAAAAACCGGCTCTTGATTCTTTTCCCCAGGAATATAGGAAAGTATTCGGCCATCTTGAATAGTTGCTAAGAACGGATAGTTGATACTAGCAAAAGCTTCATACCTTTTTGTGTGTGTTTTACGTGATCGTGTACCTAAAATTACTTTTCCATTAAATATAATCTGTACCCCAGCAGCCTTCTCTGAGGATGCATATAGAAAACTGTCATATAGATTGGTTTTTGAATCTGTAATATCCATATTGATTGGTTTTTGTGAACCAGTTATAATAATTGGTTTTGGTGAAGATTGAATGAGGTAGGATAAAGCTGCTGCTGTATAGGCCATCGTGTCCGTTCCATGAGTGATTACAAAACCATCATATTGGTCATAATTTTCTTTAATCACTTTCGCGAGAGTCATCCAAATGGCAGGTGAAATATTTGTACTATCGATATTGGCAACTTGAATGGATTTTACTTCAGAGAACTCGGCAATTCCTGGAACATATCGCAATAATTCTTCTGTTGTCAGGTTGGGATCCAATCCTTCTTCTGTAACTTGGGAAGCAATCGTGCCTCCTGTTCCAAGTAATAAAATTTTCTTTTTTTCCATATTTGCCTCCTTTGTACTTGATAATTTCAGTAGTACGACCAATAATTTACACTAGCTTCTTCTATTGTAGAAGCTTCCATCCACTTGTAGTTATGCAGTTTTGTATCATCATCATTAGGGTCATTCAAACTAAATTGACCATTCTCATATCCCGTTAGTAACATAATATGTCCTACTTCAGTAAATTGACTCTTCTTCACAGACACCACTACTAGATGTCCTTGCTCTAATTGTTCAATTGCCCCTTGCATATTGTTCCCAAGATTCAAAAAATTAAAATCATGAAGAGCCGCATAATCTGCAAAAATATCCCAACTTGTACCTGCCCCATCTACATAATAATCCTCTTGGGCCCACTCTAATAAGGTCTTTGGTGTAGAACCATACCCATGGTAATTTCCGACCATCGCTAATACTGCAAGAGCACAACCGTTCTCTCCCATATCTTTAGTACCATCTGTCCCGTACGGTAAGTCTTTCCATTCATCATCTGTCTGAACAAATAGAGGAACCGCACTAGTACGAACCAAATCTAATTTCCCGTTTTGTTTTAGATTTTCTACATTATTATATTCTTCTATTTGTATGCTTTCAGAAATTTGGCTCACCAATTCTGCATGCACATTTGGTTTTTTTAAATACATCTCTATAGCGAGGAAACATATTCCTACTGCAAGAGAAAGCAATAAAATTCTAAATATTTTTTTCATTCTTTTAGCGGCTTATCGCGCCTTCTCTCCCTTGTTCCTATTTTTTCTTCTATAGGAAGTGTCATTCTTTATTATGCATCTTCAGAAGCTTTATAGTCAAATCGTTTTTTATTCCAATCTAATTTATTTAGATATTCATAAATCCTTAACGTATGTTCTCACTCGACGATTGATATAAACCCTTTTTTTCATTATGATGAGAACAGAATAGTACTACATAGAATGGATAGGATGAGGAATAATGATGAATGAAATTAGCTTACAAGATACCGTATATGATGTAATCAAAACATATCCAGAAGTACGAGAAATATTGATTGATTTAGGTTTCACACCGCTTCGTGATAATGCGATGCTACATACAGCAGGCAGAATGATGACGATTGGTCGTGCTGCCAAACAATTCGGTCTTTCATACGAAACAATCGTTAGCGCCATGAAAACACATGGATTTCAATTGAAGGAGACAGAGTTATGAGCGAAAAAAAACAGAGCCAACGTTCACAAGAATTCGAGCGTCGTCAAGTGATACTAAAAGACTTAATCTTACGTCTTCACAATAACGAAGAGGAAGAACAAATCAAAATAGAATTTAAAGAACATTTTGGAACCGTAAGTGCCTTTGAAATTTCCGTAATGGAACGTCGTTTGATGGGAGAAGGAATTGAAGCCGAAGAAATCATGCGCCTTTGTAATGTTCATGCTTCTCTTTTTAATGGTTCTATCGAGGCTGTTTATGAAAATAGTGAAGAACAAGATAAACCAGGACATCCAGTTCGCGTTTTAAAAGAAGAAAACCTAGCGATAGAAAGTTCTTTAGATCGGATTGGAAAAATTTTATTAGCGTACCTTCCTCAACCCGAAGCAGACTTAAAAAAAGGACTCCTCTTACAACTGGATATTCTTTGGGAAATCGATAAACATTATGCTCGTAAAGAATACTCTTACTTCACCTTTATGGAAAAATATGGAATGATGGCTCCACCAAAAGTAATGTGGGGAGTAGACGACGAAATTCGCGAATTAATTAAAGGTTTCCGTTCTTTAATCGAAAATGATCAGTTGGACGTTGCAGAAGAGGCATTTGAAAAAATGCGTTATGAAGTAGAAGAAATGATTGTAAAAGAAGAAGAAATCATGCTTCCAATGATTCAACCTTTCTTCAATGAAGACGACTGGATTGCGATTGCTGAAGAGACAGAAGAAATTGGGTACTGTATCATTAAACCAGAAGCAAAGTGGCATCCAGAACGGGAAAGCTTTTCTTCTACAGAAGAATTACCTGAAAATGACGATGAAAATATTCACTTTGAAACAGGATATTTAACGAAAAAAGAGCTAGAAAAAATGCTTAACTCTCAGCCACTGGAGCTTACGTTTGTTGATGCGAATGATATTGTAAAATATTATAATGAAGGACCTGGTGAAAAATTGCTACCACGTACGAAAAGTGCGATTGGACGTGAAGTATACAATTGTCACCCACCCAAAAGTCAACCGATTGTCCGAAAGTTAATTCAAGATTTCAAAGCAGGTTTAAAGGATTCGGAAACACTTTGGTTCCATGCGCGCGGACATTATTTGATGGTAACGTACATGGCTCTTCGGAATGATGACGGAACTTATATGGGAACCTTTGAAACCGTTCAAGACATTGGAGATATCGTAAATTTAGATGGAGAAAACCGTGATATTAAATAAGGCTATTTTCGAATAGCCTTATTTTTTTGTAGATTTCATCATTGACATTTGTGAAAGATTGCGTTTACATTTTATCTTGTTTTTGACCGTTAGCATGTTACACTAGTTATAGACATTTAAAAAAGGAGTGAGCACATGAAATACGATTTTACAACACGCTTGAGTCGCAAAGAAATGGGAGCTGTAAAATGGGAGAAGATGTATGAATGCAATCCCAACGTAGCAGAAGATGTTGTTCCTCTTTCCGTTGCTGATATGGAATTAAAGAATCCACCAGAAGTAATCGAAGGTTTAAAAGATTTTCTAGACGAAACAGTACTAGGATACACCGGAGCTTATCCTGCATTTGAAGATGCAGTTGTAAATTGGCAGAAAAAACGGCATCAGTGGGACATCCAAAAAGAATGGATTGTTCACACACAAGGGGTTGTAGCAGCATTTTATGCAGCAATCCGTGCCTTTACTGAAAAAGGCGATGGCGTCATTCTTTTCCGACCGGTCTACTACCCATTTGGAATGGCCATCGAAGATAATAATCGAACAGAAGTAAACGTTCCTTTACGGAATGAAAATGGTAGCTATACCATTGATTTTGAAGCGTTTGAAGAAGCCGCTGCAAAACCAGAAAATAAAATGCTTATTTTCTGTAGTCCACATAATCCTGTAGGACGAGTTTGGAAAAAAGAAGAGTTAGAACGATTAGCTGAAATTGCAGTAAAACATAATATTTTTATTGTTTCTGATGAAATTTGGTACGATTTTACTATGCCCGAACATCCTCACACTGTGATGGCAACCGTCAATGAAGCATTGAATAAACAATTAATTGTCTGTACTTCGCCTTCTAAAACCTTTAATTTAGCTGGAATGGTTATTTCTAATATTATTATTCCTAATAAAAATGTCCGCGAAGAATTTACAAAAGAAATTCTTTCTGTTCGTGGAGACATGATTGGCATTTTAGGTTTTAAAGCTTGTGAGCTAGCCTATACTCAATCAGAGGCTTGGTTAGATGAACTTCTTCTCTTGATTCAAAAAAATCAACAACTAGTTACTACCTATTTTGAGGAACATTTCCCTCAAATTAAAACCTACCCTTCCGAAGGTACCTTTCTCCAGTGGGTAAATTTTGAAGCCTTAGGTATGAGTAATGAAGAGATGGAACACTTTCTACAGATTGAAGCCGAATTCTTTACAGATGGAGGATATATTTTTGGAGAAGAAGGTAAAGGGTATGAACGGATTAACCTCGCACTTCCTACTGATTGTCTCCACCTACAGCTTAAAAAGCTTGGTACCGCCTTACATAAAAAAGGATTTTAATTTAAAATATAAAACACTTTGCTTTTTTTGGCAAAGTGTTTTTATATTACTTCTTTTTTAATTTTAAAACTTTTTCGTTTAGTTTTTCATAAATGGTTTTCATAAAAGGTTCTTGACTTCTTTCTACAGCCTCTTCTAAATCCATCCATGCAATTGCACTATTTTCATCTGGTTTTATTCGTAACGTTTCTTTCTCGTCTGCAACAATTAAGTAGGTAACATTTAGATGCAAATGAGAAGAAATTTCTTTTTTATTTTTTATATGAGCTGGGACATCTAAAATTTCTAAAGAAAAAATATCTTCTGTGACTGCTTGGATATTCTGAAGTCCTGTTTCTTCGGTTACTTCTCGTAAAGCTACTTGTAGCAAGTCAATTTCTCCATCCGCATGTCCTCCTAACCAAGCCCATGATTGATAAATATTATGGTACGCCATCACTGTTTTTGTGAACGTTTCATTTACTACCCAGGCAGATGCAGTGAAATGTGCCTGCTCATTTTTTCTTGTCAACAAATCGCTGCTTGTATCCAATAGATTCAGGATCTTTTCTTTATCTTGTTTTTCTTTTCTATTAAATGGTTCATACATTTTGATTTGATCTTGATAATACAAATAACTTCCTCCTTCTATCTTATAGTCTTATGTATATAGATGCGGATGAATATACATCTCTACCGTTGGCTCTATTAATTTCCCTGTCTCCATGTAGGTTTTGAAGTCCCGTACTCGAAAAAGATCACCTGGTTCTAAAAAGAAAAAATAGAGAATGTAGGGATAAGAACTTTGTTTGGCTAAAATGTGATTTCTTCCTCTATAAGAATACCACCAAATTTCATAAGTAGACGAACCAAACACCAACTTCTCTTCTAAAAGTGTGAATTCATCACAGCCTTTTCTTTCTAATAATTCTGATATAGAAATAGGCCTTTTCCAATTCCCCTTCTGGATAAGCTGCATTTTTTCACCTTACTTTCTCTTCTTATTAATGACCTTGATTTTTCTTCTTCCATCTCTATTATACGAACATACGTTCTATTTTGTCAAGACTCACTTTCTTCTATACCAAAAAGCACATCTCTCCAGACGAGGATGTGCTTTTTTTATAATTTTTTAGTTGTGTGGCCCTCTTGAAATGACACCGGTAAAACCGTTCGTCGTTGAACTTCTTTTCCATCTATTACTTGAAGAATTAAATTTACTGCAGTTGTTGCCATGTCAGCTACTGGTTGAGCAATCGTAGAAACAATAAAGTTTGTTTCACGAGTCATTTTCAAACCATCAAAACCAATTACTTGAACATCCTCTGGAACTTTTCTTCCTAGTTTCTCCAAAGCATGAACGATATCTAATGCGGCCATATCCGTTATTGTAAAAATTCCATCTATAGTAGGTTCGTTTTCTAGAAATCTCTCTACTTGACCTTGCATATCCGTAATCGGTTCCAAAAGGTCCAAAACTTTATAGGGAATTTCTCTAGAATTAGCTTCTATCTCAAAATACTTTCTACGGTTTTTTGTTTCGTTCGGTATTTCTTGATACCCTCCAATATAAGCTAAATGTTTGGCTCCTCTTTTCTCTAACTCTCTTACAGCCATCCTACCACCTTCTGCATTATCTGATGTGACGTAGATGACATCTTCTACGAAATAACGATCAATACTCACAAAGGGAAGACTACTAAATATATACTGTTCAATATCAGAGTAGGTTATCCCTATGATCCCATCAACTTTATTTTGTTTTACCATTTGAATATATTCGTTTTCTTTTTCTGGCTTTCCATCCGAATTACAAAGATATAACTTATAATTTCTTTTTTCTAACTCAGCTTCTACATGGTAGGCAAATTCTGAGAAAAACGGATGCCATATTGTTGGTAAAATCAATGCAATTGTATTGGTCTTATTTGTTTTTAGACCTCGGGCATAAATATCAGGTGTATAATCTAGTTCCTTTATCGCTTCTTCAATTTTTTTTCGTGTGGTTTCTTTAACAGGAATATCATTAATATAGCGAGATACACTTCCCACTCCAACCTTTGCTAGTTTTGCAACATCTTTCATGGTGGCTTTCATCTTTTACGTCACCTTCTTTCTTCTATAAATTCTGTAATCAGTATAATCTACCCCTATAGAAATATCTAGTGCTACCCTATAAGCTATTTTAAATTATCCTAAAAAAAAGCAAACCTTCTCTATATTAATTAGAGAGGGTTTGCTTTTTCTTTGCTAACGCAAGACAACCAATCGTACCTGGGTTATCCCCTAAAGTAGGTAGAACCAAGTATTCATCTATATGAGGATAAGATACATACTCATTTAATAACTGTTTAAATTTCTCTTTTATTTTTGGTAAAAGTTGAGGTTGTTTTATGACTCCTCCACCCAAAATAATTTTCTCTGGAGATAAAATTAGTGTCGTATTATAAATTGCCTGAGCTAGATAGTCTGCTACAAAATCCCAAGTAGGATCATCTTGACCCATCTCTTGTCCTTTTATACCTGTTCTTTTTTCAATTGCAGGTCCGGCGGCTAATCCCTCTAAGCAATCACGATGAAAAGGACAATTTCCTTCATAGGTATCTGCTTCAACTTTTCTTACAATCATATGGCCCATTTCTGGATGAGAAAAACCTTCTACAAATTCTCCCATATTCATTGCTCCTGCTCCAATTCCCGTTCCAATCGTATAATACACACAACTACTAAGTCCTTTTGCAGCTCCAGCAACATACTCTCCATAACAAGCAGCATTTACATCCGTTGTGAATAAGATTGGTACAGCTAATTCTTTTTCTAAAACACCTACAATATCAAACATTTGCCAATCTATTTTAGGTGTATTTGTAATATAGCCATAGGTAGGTGAATCTTTTTTTAAATCAATCGGTCCAAAGCAGCCTAAGCCGATTGCACAAACATTGAATTTTTTAAAAAATTCAATAATTTTAGGAATTGTTTCAGAAGGAGTAGAAGTAGGAATAGAAATTCGTTCCATTATTTCTAAATTTTTATTGCCGATTGCTAAAACAAATTTTGTTCCTCCTGCTTCAATACTCCCATACTGTTCGGTCATATTTTCACACTCCCCATTTCTAATGAACCAATTTGTAAAAGTCCTTTTGCTTCAAAGGAAATATCCTTTCCTTTTTCAATCTCATAAAAGGTAAACGTCATGGTTTTTAAACCATTTGCAAAAATTTCAATGGAAGAGGTATCACGAAATATTTCAAGTACGAGTTGTCCATTAATCATTGGCACATGCGTTTGTCGACTTGTTAATTGTTCGGACTCGCTCCCTTTAATATTATACCCAAAATTCTTCCGATCAAAAGATAAGATTTCAGTTTCCTTATCGTACATCAATGCCAGACTGCTTTTAGAATTCTTTGCTAATCGAATCGTCATTTCATCTGTTTGAGAAACGTCTAGCACCATATGCATATAGCTATTATCAAAAAATACATTTCTATAGTTTACGGTACGATTCTCAATCACGACATTTTCTATTCCTGTATAGTATTCTAAGCTACTATAAATATTAGAAACAGGTCGTTGAATGAGAACATTGTCCTTCACTTTTAATTCTCTAGGCAAGGTCATTGCTCCAGCCCAATGATGATTTAAATCATGAGTGGGCATATCTCTCCCCCACATTTGCATCCATGCTACCATAATCCTACGATTATTCCCATCTATCGTTGTTTGTGGCGCATAAAAATCTAATCCAAAATCAATTTCATGGATATTTTCAACGGTCATTGTTCCTTTTTCCCAATCAACTTCTCCAATAAAAGCAGCTGTCGAGCTTGTATTCGGATACTCTAACTTGTCTGGAGTCATCTGAATCGGAGACATAATCAAAACATCTTTCCCATCCAAATGAAAAAGATCTGGGCATTCCCACATGATTCCTTGATCCTTCGTTCCTTCTAACAAAACGGAGTAAAAAGACCATTCTAATAAGTCATCCGATTTAAATAGTAAAATCTTTCCTCTATTATCTTCTGTTTTTGAAGCGATAACTGCATAGTAACCATCTTCTCTTTCAAAAACTTTAGGGTCTCGGAAATCTTGGAGTTCAGCGTGCTCTCCTACTTCTATTTTTCCGATTACTGGGTTATTTATGTGTTTTTCAAAATGAACACCATCCTCAGAGGATGCTATACATTGAGTTTGATACACCTTCCCATTTTCTTCCACATGTCCCGTATACATCAAATATAGCTTTCCATCTTTTTCAATGGCACTTCCTGAAAAACAACCATCTTTATCATAAGGTTCTGTTGGTGCCAACGCTACTGGAAGATGTTCCCAATGAATCAAATCTTTTGATGTAGCATGTCCCCAATGCATTGGTCCCCATACGCTGTCATACGGATAATATTGATAAAACAAATGATATTCTCCTCGGAAATAAACAAATCCATTCGGGTCATTTAACCATCCAACTGGCGCCATCAAGTGATAATGATGGCGATAACTTGGATCAATCAACTTTTTATTTTCATCTACAAAATGATTTACTTTTTGAATTGATGACAAAGTTTCCTTTTTAGTCATAGAATTATCCATTCTCCTTTATAAAACGATCATAGCCGTCTTGTTTAATTTGAATCCATTCTTCAATTCCTAATCTAGTTAATTCGTTTAAATAGTCATCCCATTCTTCTTCAACCTTGCCATTTGTAATCCATTCTGCTCGTTTACGATAGGTGTAGTCCCACATATCTGCTTCGATTTTTGAAAGACGATCTGTTTCGTCTTTTTCCATGAATACTCGAGGATAATTATTCTCATTGTTAACGTATGGTAAGTAATATTCGTGCATTAAATCTAAACGCCATTTTGCATCATCAGGCATAGTCGTATAGGTACCATAATAACTATCTAAAATTGCTAATGGACCAGATGCTTCTGTTCTTTGGCGCAACTCACCAGGAGAAGCTCCTTCTAGTGGTAAATGTTTCAGCATATCTCCGTCTAATTCAAAAATGTTTTGCTGAGTTTCATCACCATATGTTCCCCAGTTATTTTGAATAGATTGAAGTGGATCATACATCTTATCAATCCATTTTGCTGTTAGTTCTAGGTTTTCATTTGCACTAGTAATGACTAATCGGTCTCTACTGAAGCCCATTCCATTCGTACGAGTCACATGTTTTTCTCCCGTTGGACCAGCAAGAACCGGTAAGACATCATAAGCTTCGTCATCTCCACTAACGTTCATTTTATCCCATGTAAAGTAAACGCCATAACGGTGGTCTTTCCCTTTTGCTACATATGTATTCCAATCTTGTTCGAATGCTTCTTTATCAATTAATCCCTTTTCGTACATTTCATTAAAATATTTAATGGCTTCTTTATACTCATCATTATCTGCTGTAAAATCTACTGTTCCATCATCATTAACTACTAAGTGATCATCATTATCACCGATTCCAAATGGAGCAAATAAGAATTTCAAGTCTTCATTTCCACCATCATTAATGAATGAGAAAGGAATCTCATCATCTTCACCATTCCCGTTAGGGTCTTGTGTTTTAAATGCTTCCAGTACAACCATTAACTCTTCTGTCGTTTCCGGCATTTCTAAACCTAAGTTTTCGAGCCATTCTACATTAATCCAAGCCATATCATTAACGGTATGAATAGACTCTTTTCCTTCTCCCAGTTCTTCTATCCATGGGAATGAATAAATATGTCCATCAGGAGCAGTCGATAGAGCACGATACTCAGGATTCTCATCAAAAACTTTTTTCAAGTTCGGCATATGTTCCTCAATTAAATCTTCAACGGGAACAATAACGCCACTTTTAGCCCACGTAAGTAAATCATAGTCGCCTGCTGCTGCATTAAAAATAGCATCTGGTAAATCTCCACTTGAAATATCTAGGTTTCTTTTTTCAACAAAATCTGCATTATAATTTGTCCAATCAATATGAACATTGGTTTCTTCTTCTAACCGATTAAAAATTAATTTTTCATTTGGATCGGATGGTGCAAGTGGAGCACTTTGTGAAATCATTTTTAACGTTACTTTTTCTTCCAAAGGAAAACTTACATTATCTAACTCATAATCTGGACTAGAACTAGCATTATTTGAACCTCCACATCCAGAAAGTAGTAAAGTGGAAACAAAAAGTATAGAGGGAACGATATATTTATTTTTCATTAGTATCAATCTCCTTTTTTATGTTTTTAACCTTTAATAGATCCAATTAAGACACCTTTATCAAAATATTTCTGGAAGAATGGGTACATGATCATCAAAGGTAAACTAGAAACGACGATCGTAGCATATTTTATTAATTCAGCGATTTGTTTCATTTCAGCCATGGCTGTATTTGCACCCACCATATCTTGTGATGGCTGGTTCTGAATTAGAATTTTACGTAAAGCAAGTTGTAAAGGCTCTAGATTTTGATCCTTCAAATAAATCATTGCGTCAAAGTAAGAGTTCCATTGTCCAACAAAAGCATATAAAAATAGTACAAACATAATTGGTTTAGCTAATGGTAAAATAACCTTGAATAGAATTTGAATATCATTCGCTCCATCTATCGTTGCTGCTTCTGCTAATTCAGCAGGTAAACTTTCAAAATATGTTTTTGCTAAAATAATATTCCAAACATTAATGGCTCCAGGAACAATAATAGCCCATACCGTATTTAACATACCTAGATTTTTGATAAGCATGTAAGTAGGAACCAAGCCCCCACCAATGAACATCGTAATAATAAAGAAACTCATAATCCAACCTTTTCCAGCCAAATCCTTTTTTGATAATGGATAAGCGGTTAGGACACTCAAGACTACCGTAAGTGCACTATAGGAAAAAGAATAAAACAAAGAATTAAGAAAACCTCTTACAATAGAATCATCTGCAAACACTCTTTTATACCCTTCTAAGCTCCAATCTTTAGGACTAAAGCTAATTCCTTGATTTAATAGCGTTACAGGATCCATAAAAGAAGCTGCTGTAACATAAATTAACGGAACTACTGTTATGAGTACCAGAAAAGCTACAATAATTCGATTGAGCCACAAAAAACTTTTATCAAAATCAGAATGAATATTCACGATCGTTTCCTCCTTATAAGCCTTTTCCTTCATTTAATTTCTTCACTATATTATTAACCGTTAGTAATAAAATGACATTGATTAAAGAATTAAATAATCCGACTGCAGTAGAATAGGCATAATCTCCAGATTGGAGTCCTACTTTGTACACATAGGTAGAAATAATTTCAGATGCGGGGATATTCATTGAGGTTTGCATCAGAAACGCTTTCTCATACCCGACGTTCATAATATTTCCTGCAGAAAGAATAAAACTGATCACCATTACAGGCTTTAATGATGGTAAATCAATGTGCCACATTTTTTGTAGGATGTTAGCGCCATCAATATTAGCAGCTTCATATAAATCAGGACTTACGCCTGCTAAGGTTGCGGTATATAAAATAGATGCCCATCCCATTCCTTGCCAAATTCCCGAAATAATATAAATGGATCGGAAATAATCTGGATTAGACATAAACATAATTTCTTTTCCGGTAAACGCAGTAAACAATTGATTAATAGGTCCGACTGCAGAAAGAAAAATAAAAATCATACCCACAATAACTACTACTGAAATAAAGTTTGGTGCATATAGGATTAATTGAATCCTTTGTCTTAATTTTTTATTGATTATTTGATTTAGTGAGAGTGCTAGAATAATTGGTGGAAAGAAACCAAAAAACAAACCAAATGCACTTAATTTTAAGGTATTACTTAAAAGTACTAAAAAGTTTGGTGAAAAAATAAAATCTTGAAAGTGCTCTAAACCTATCCAAGGACTTTTCAATATACCTAGGGTTGGATTAAAATCTTTAAAAGCAATCATGGCTCCATACATAGGAACGTATTTAAAAATAAAAGTCATCAACATTCCAGGTAGTAATAAAACATACAACCATTTATTTTTCTTTAAATTTTTCATTCGTCTTACTTTAGCATTGCGTTTCATTGCAGTTTTTTCTTCTTTTGTGAATACCTTTTTCTCAATTTTCTTTATTGAATGTTCCATTTTTAATCCTCCATTTCCACATTTTTGAAACGATTCCAATTTATATTAAAAAAATAAATGAGTTCTTTTTTACCACTTTGGAAACGTTTCATTTATATGTTTTTATAATACCAGTTAGAAAATAACTTGTCAACATATTTTTAAATGTTTTTGATACATGATGATATTATCCTATTCTTTGTACATCCAATTTTATCATTCGTCGATATACGATTATGCTTGTATACTATAAATAAGAAAGGAGTTTTTATATGAACTCATTTAATTTACAAGCCTCTTCCACCGAAAAAATTATTTTGGGGATGGGTTGCTTTTGGGGGCCAGATAGTTCCTTTGGTAGTTTACCGGGAGTGATCAGTACCGTTGTAGGATATGCAGGTGGAACATCCTCTCACCCAACGTATCGAAAAATAGATGATTATACAGAGACCGTTGAAATTACTTTTGATCCTCAACTTCTCTCTTTAGAATCTTTACTTCATACTTTTTGGCAAACTCATGACGCTACAAAAAATCGTTTTTATAGAGAACGTCAATATATTTCTTTAATTGTTTTTCAAAACATTCAACAAAAAAAAATTGCAGAAAACATAAAGCAGATAGAAGAAAAGCGCCAAGGAAAAGAAATCCAAACGGAATTCCAAGTGGCAACTCCTTTCTATCCGGCAGAAGATTATCATCAAAAGTATTTTCTACGCCGCTTTAAAGAAGCTACAAAAAATGTGCAGAAACTTTTCCCAGATGAAGAGACATTTATACGCTCTACCATTTCTGCAAGACTAAATGGTTTTATCCGAGAAAATAAGAGCTTGCCAGAAATAAAAGAAGAAATTAAAAACTGGGACCTTTCTGAAGAACATTTAAAAGAACTTCAAAACATGATTCTCTCATTAAAATGGTAAAAAAAGAAAACATGATACGACTAGTCGAAAGAAGACCTAGATCGTATCATGTTTATTTTATTTATTGATAAATGGCTTTAATCGGATCCATTCTAGACGCACTTAATGCTGGAATAATTCCGAAAATCAATCCGGTTCCTATAGAAACAGAGGTAGAAAGAATCATAATCGTCGGTGTTAAAAATACTGGTAAGCCAATGACTGCCCCTACAATCACAGCAATTCCATACCCGAATAGAAGACCGATTATTCCTCCTAAAAATGTAATAAAGGCTGCTTCCAACAAAAATTGTAGAAGAATCATCCGTGGTTTTGCACCAATAGCACGACGAATTCCAATTTCACGTTTCCGCTCGGTAACTGATACATACATAATGTTCATGACTCCAATTCCACCTACAAATAAAGAAATCGCAGTGATGGCTAGTAAGAATGTCATGATTCCATTAATATAGCTATTTACTTCATCCATCATTTGTTCATTACTACGATCTTCCTCAAAATACCCTTCATCTTCTGGATAATTTTCAGATAAATGTTCGAGAATGTTCATAGTGACCATTTCTTTATCTTGATTATCTTCCACTTTAACTTTTAGCGATTTGATATCTTTAGAACGAGTTAGCTCATTATAAGCTGTTTGTGGAACGACACTCGTCATGGCATCTTCCCATGTATAGTCTGGTTCTATAAAGCCACTTTCCCAGTCAAAGGCTTCTTTTATTCCAATAATTTCATACATAAACCCGTTAATATTTACTGCCTGTCCAATTAATGTTTCTGGATCATCCACTACAATTCCATAATCTAACACATCATGAGAAAGAACAATCACATCACGATTTGCATCTTTAGGAAGTAAATCGCGCCCATACAAAATGCGAGCTGCCTTTTTATGTGGAATAGCATTCGTGAAAGCTTGCGCACCAAAATAATCAATATTTATATCAATCATATCTGCAGAAGCACCATAAGAACCATAACTAGGAGTCACAGATTGTACCCCGTCTAATCGTAAGAGTCTTCTCATGTCTGCTTTTGTAAAGGTAAAATCATCTTCTACATATCCCATCCCAGTGTCATCACTCATCTCCAACGCATGATTAATCGTGACAACATTTGCTTGAGTCGTGTCTGCTAACTGAAAGCTTTCTTGGCGAACCCCTTCCCCTAAGGATGCAATGGTAACGACAGATGCAATTCCGATAATAATTCCTACCATAGTTAGAAAGACTCTTAACTTGTGGGCACGTAGACTAAGCAGCGTACTCATCATAATATTCCGAATCATACGGCTGCACCTTCTTCCACAAAACTACCATCTTTCATTCGAATCACACGTGTAGCATATTTCAACATATCTTCATCATGAGTAACCATTACAATCGTTTTCCCTTTGTTATTTAAATCTTTCAGAAGGTTCATAACTCCAGTTCCGGTTTCCGTATCGAGAGCACCGGTTGGTTCATCTGCCATAATCAAAAGGGGCTCATTTACTAAAGCACGAGCAATGGCGACACGTTGTTGTTGCCCTCCAGAGAGTTCTTTCGTTTTTGCCTTTATCTTTTCAGGAATTCCAACTAATCCTAAATATTTTTCTGATGCATCCATTCGTTCCTGTTTATTGACTTTCCCACTATATATTAAAGGCAATTCTACATTTTGGACCACATTCAAAGAATCAATCAAGAAAAACTGTTGAAAAATAAATCCAAAATTTTGATTTCGAATATCTGATTTCTTATTTTCGCTTAATCGAGAGACATCTTCTCCTAAAAAGGAATAGCTACCTGACGAAAGACGATCTAAAAAGCCAATCATATTCATGAGTGTCGTTTTTCCACTTCCAGATTTTCCTAAAATCATTAGAAAATCTCCTTCATAAATAGTAAGATTAATATGATTCAACACCACATTTTTTAACTCACCCGTTCCAAAGGTTTTTGTGGCGTCTGTCAGCTCGATTAATTTCTTACGTTCAGAATCTCCCACGGTTATTCCCCCTCCAGAACCTCAACACTTTCAATATCCATCTCCATCTCCATCTCCATCATTTCAGGATTCAAGAGATCTCCTTCATTCACTTCTATTTGAGAAGAAACAATAATTTCATCTTCTGCTTCTAATCCACTCGTTACTGCAATCCCTTCATCGGTCTCTTCTCCAGTTTGAATGACACGACGGACCACGGAACCAAAGTCATTTACAAGAACATACTGGATTTCTCCTTCTGTATGAATAGACTCTTTTGGAATCACTACTTGATTTTCTTCCATATTGATGGTTGCTTGAACATGGTAGCCATTTACAATTCGTTCCAAAGAGTTAAAACTTAATTTTACTGGATAGCTCGACATAGTAGAAGCACCACTGTACGGATCAGAGTTCTCATTAGTAGGCGTAGTATCTACAAAGGAAACTTTTCCGAGTGTCGTATATCCATTGGAAATGACCGTAATATCGGCTACTTGATCGACTTTTACTTTTTCCAAATCTTTTTCATTAATCGTACCAGACACATAGAAATTTTCAGAGATTAATTTCAATAAAGGTGCTTCTGCTTTTTTCTCTTCTGGTATAACTACTTTTCCTTCAAAAGGAGCCGTTACTTCTGTATATACCTTCTCCTCCATTGTAGCAATATTACTGTAAATTTCTTGGATTTGAGAATCTAGCGCGTACAAATTGAAATCCATCGTAATCTCGTCCAACGTTTGCCCGCGTTCTTCTTCAGATGATTCGTACCATCTATCAATAGCTAGTTGTTGTTTATAGGCAGTATTTGCACGATCAGTTTCTAATCTAGCAGCTTCATTATATAATTGACTGATTTCTTTCTGGAGTACTTCGTTGGTATAGCTATATAGAAGGGTTCCTTCTTTCACAACTTGCCCATTTTCTACTTGAAGATCTCCTCTTACCCCTAGACTTTCTTCTCGATAAAATTCTTGTGACTCTTCTGGAGTTACTACTCCATTTACGAAAATTTGATCCATTGGTGGTACGTTATAGTATTCAATTCCATATGGATCTTCATCCACAACGACTTCTTCCAAGTCTTTGTTTTTTAAATAATTAATCAAAAATACTCCTGAAATAATTACAATTACACCAATAATAATTCCCCACAGCAAATTTTTCTTCTTCATTATTTCTCCTCCTGAAATCAAATCTGACCCCATATATAAGTCAATACGTGTATTATACATGTGATACACACAAAAACAATACTTTATACAATATTTAATAAATTTTTTTTAATGATTTGAGAAATTTTATTAGAAGAACCATATTCTGGAGTACTTTTCTTCTAATAAAAAAAGTTTAGTCTATAATAAAAGATAAGGATATTTTATTTTTCTAGGAGGAATGAGTTATTTTGAAAAAAGCAGTCTTTATTGTAGCAGATAAAATTAAAGATCGAGATTTTTCTCCTGCTACACAAGAGGAAATTGGCAAACACGTTGATATTCTCTATCCGTTCTTAAATAAGCAAAATTACACAGAACATTGGGACATGATTGAACAAGCTGATATTATTTTTTCCGGTATTGGTGCACCCGTTATGGACAAAACCTTTTTAGATAAAGCCCCTCATTTAGAGGCTATTTTCTATGCAGCGGGAACGATGAAACATATTTTTACCGATGAAGAAGTTTGGAAACGCGACATAACCGTTACCAACTCTAACTATCCAAATGCGATTCCTGTTGCAGAATTTACGTTAGCTCAAATTTTACTTTCTTTAAAAAACAGTTGGTTCTTAGCTCGAAAAGTACGAGAAGAAAAACATTTTACGAACGGGATTGATTACCCTATTGCAGGGGTTTACAACTCCACCGTTGGAATTATTTCGTACAGTACGATTGGTAAGATGGTAGTCGATCTTCTCAAAAACTTCCAAGTAGACATTGCTATGTACGATCCATTTGTCACAGAAGAACAAGCCAAAGAAATCGGTGTTCAACTCTGTTCTTTGGATGAGATTTTTGAAATTTCAGATGTAGTTTCTTTGCATGCTCCTCGTTTACCAGAAACACTTGATATGATTACCGGAGAGCATATACGCTCTATGAAAACAAATGCGACCTTTATTAATACCGCACGTGGAGAGATTGTTCGCGAACAAGAGATGATTGAGGTTCTTCAGGAACGTTCTGACTTAACAGCCTTACTGGACGTTACCGCACCTGAACCACCAGAACCTGATTCACCACTGTATACAATGGACAACATATTTCTAACGCCACATATTGCCGGTAGTGTTGGAAAAGAACGCCAACGACTAGGAGAATATGTTCTAGAAGAGTTGAAACGATACTTAGCTGGAGAACCTCTTCGGTTTGAAGTTACCAAAGAATTATTTTCAAATATGGCTTAAAGAAAGGAAAACAACTACTTTGAAAAATATGGGAATTTGTTCGGTTACATTTCGAAAAACTTCTGTAGAAGAAATAATTGAGCTTGTAAAAGATTCTCCTCTTTATGCAATTGAATGGGGTGGAGATCAACACGTTCCGCCTTTTGATCTTGAAAATGCAAAAAAAGTTGGTAAACAAACAAGAGAAGCTGGTTTAGAAGTTTCTTCCTATGGTTCTTACTATTATGCAGGTTTAGGAGAGTCTTTTGATCCGTATTTAAAAACTGCTCAAGCTTTAGAGACAGATGCTATTAGAATTTGGGCTAAAAAGATGGATTTTAAAAAAGAAATTGGGAAAATAGATGAAGTAGAGTTTCAAAAAGTAGTTGCGGATATTAAACAAGCTGCACAATCTGCGGCCGCTTATGGAATCTCCATCCATTTAGAATTTCATCAAGGGACTTATACAGATACAACTGAAAGTGCAAAACGTTTGATGGAAGAAGTCAATCAACCAAATGTATATTTGTATTGGCAACCCTTAGCTTATTTATCGATAGAAGAGCGCCTCCTTCAGATTGAAGAATTGGGTTCCTATATTAGTAACGTCCATGTATTCCATTGGGATAAAGATTTTAATCGGTTTCCTTTAGAAGAAGGAAAAGAAGAATGGCTTGGTTACATCAAACACATTCAAGACTATTCGTCTAATCCCCACTATTTTTTATTAGAATTCATGAAAGATAATTCGGTTGAGCAGTTTGAAAAAGATTCAATTATTTTTGAGAGTTTATTTAAATGAAAAATACCTGAATACAGTAAATTTAACTGTGTTCAGGTATTTTTGTTTATTTTTTTTGTAATACTCCTAAATCAGGCTCATCTAATAAGGAGATACTTCCTGTTGCTTTCCCATCTGATTCAAAAATAATTAATTCATTCTTTCCAATTTCCAATAATGGACCTGGGATATACAATCGTTTTTGTGGACCTACTTCCCAAAAACGTCCGATATTCATTCCATTCACTAAAACAAAACCTTTTCCCCAACCATCCAATTCGATAAACGTATCTCCTACTTCATCTACTTGGAAAGTAGCACGATAAAAACTAGGAGTTCCTTTCTGCCAATCTTTTTCAAAATTTAACTTCTCTAAGTTATCCATTGGAAGACTATACATATCCCAACCACTTTGGAACGCACGATTGATGACCACACCGTCTTTAATTCCTTTATGTTGATGGTTCATTTTCACAGAATAATTAATTCTTCCCATATTTTCAACCAAAATACCTAGATTATTTTCTTCATCCATAAGGTCAAAGGAAACTTCTTTCCCAATCTCATGATCATACTGAGTGAATAGTAATTTCTCGTTTACATAAATATTCGCTCGATCTCTAGTTGATATCAATTTGAAGTCTTCTACTTTTCGTTTTTTGCCAATATTACTCTGATAGTAAACATACCCTGTCCCCTGATCTAAATCTTCCATCGATAACGGATATGGTGACTGCACTTTTTCACTTATATCTTCTAGTGATTCAAACAAAGATACTTTCTCAGAAATTTTTACTTCCCCATAGGCTTTTTTCTTGATTGTAGTTGATAACTCAAATGTAGGAATTTCTGTATATTTGCTGATAACCTTTTGGAAGGCATCATACTTAGGAGTGGGTTCTCCCCATTCAGATAGCAGAGCATCATAATCATAACTCGTAACTTGGGGAGCATAGTCTGCATAATAATTTGCTCCACTTGTAAAGCCGAAATTTGTCCCTCCGTGGAACATATAAATATTAACCGAGCCTTGTTCTAAAATATCATCTAACTCTTTTGCAGCATCTTCTATATTCGTCTGATGATGTCCGGGATCTCCCCAAGCATCGAACCAGCCTATCCAAAACTCCATTACCATGAGTGGTTTTTTCTCTCCATGAAAGTCTTTTAGAATCTCATAGTTTTCTTTTATATCTGATCCACAATTCATAGTTGCTAATGCTAATTCAGGAATCGTCCCATTTTCTAACATATCTGCCCAAGGACCATCTGAAGTAACAAGGGGAACTTGCACTCCATAATCTCTCATCATTTTAGCAACTTTGCGAAGGTAGCCTTTATCATTTGCATAGCTACCGTACTCATTTTCCACTTGCATCATCAGGATGGGTCCACAATCCATAATCTGTAAATCTACAAATTCTTGCATAAGACGTTCAAAATAATGATCAACTTTTTCCAAATAAGGAGTGTATTCAAATCGCAACTTCATTTGTGGATCTTGTAAGAGCCAATAAGGAAGGCCGCCAAACTCCCACTCTGCACAAATATAAGGAGAAGGACGTAAAATCACATATAACCCAACTTCTTGAGCAATTTGAATAAAGGAGCGTACATTTAAACGACCTTCGAAATCAAACTCTCCTTCATGAGGTTCATGCATATTCCAAGGTATATACGTTTCCACTGTATTACAACCTAATAACCGTAGCTTCTCTAATCGATCACGCCAATATTCTGGAACAACTCTAAAATAATGCATAGCTCCAGAAATAACTTTGAATGGTTTTCCATTTAAATGAAACTCATCTCTTATCTCAAAGGTTTCCATCATCTATTCCCTATCCTTTTTTATGACATATACGTCATATTGTTTTAAAGTAGTCTTTTCTTTCAGTTTCTCATTTGTAAGTAAATCAGTGGCCCCAATAAAAGTACTTGGAAGTGGGAGTTCTTCCTCTGTAAAGTTGAGAACAAAATAAAATTCACTTCCATTATTAGTACGAGTGATCACTTCCAATTTTGTTTTCTCTTCCAGAATAGGGGTTACTTTAGCAGATTCCACAGCCATATCTAGCACTTTGTCCAATGACTCTGGATTCAATTCCGTTCCTATATAGAATGTCTGCCCGTTTCCATAATTATTTTTCGTTATAACTGGTGTTTCTGTATAGAAGTTACTACTATAATTTGCAATGCTTTCTGCTTTTTCTAAGTGAATAACATCTGCTAGTAATGTAGATACTCCTTTTTCACCATCTTTAAATTGGATGGTATTTGATTGTCCAGGAGCTAACGCATCAATTTCTTCTACCCATATTCCTGCCATTTCACGTAATGGTCCTGGGTATCCACCTAAATGAACATTATCAGATTCATCTACAATTCCACTCATAAACCCAGTTACAAATGTACCACCTCTTTTAACAAACTCAGTCAATCGTTCTTGGACGCCTTCTTTTACCATATATAAAACGGGTGCAACAATTAAATCAAATTTCGATAAATCACGATCCATCGGCACAAATTCCACAGGGATATTTTGGTCATAAAAGTAACGATAGTACTGATGAATTTGATCAATGTACTTCAAGTCTTTATTTGGTCCGCTTGTGTATTCTAAGGCCCAATAGTTATCCCAATCAAACATAATCCCTACTTTTGTTGGATTATCTGATCCTAGAATATTCTTATCTAGCTGCTTCAACTCTGCTCCTAATTGAGTGATTTCACGGAATACACGTGTGTCACTCGTTCCTGCATGGGCAATAACAGCACCATGGAATTTTTCACAGGCACCAATCGTTCTGCGTAATTGGAAGAACTGAATAGTATCGGCACCATGAGCCATCGTTTGATAGCTTTGCGCTCTCATTTGACCTGGTTTTTTCAACGAATTATACGGCTGCCAGTTTTGTTGACTAGGTGTTTGTTCCATCAACATAAATGGTTGGTTCTTTAAACTTCTCATCAAGTCATGATCCATCGCTACTTTACTCCAAGGAGTATCAAAAGCTGGATAATTATCCCAGGAAACAATATCCATTTCTTTTACCCACTTAAAGTAATCTAGGAGTTTATAGGTTCCCATCATATTGGTCGTAATCGGAGTTTCTTGATCATGAATACGAATGGCATCGCGTTCCATTTTAAAGTTTTCTAGCATTCCATCCGAATTGAACCGGCGATAATCAATAGAAATACCTGAAAAAGCAGTATTGTCATAATCGATTCCTTCGCTTAATTCATTTGGTATAACAATCTCATCCCATTCATAAACCGTATGACCCCAAAAATGCATATTCCATGCTTTATTCAAAGCATCTATGGTTTTGTATTTATTTTTCAACCAGACACGGAATTGCTTCTCGCAATTTTCACAGAAACATTCTCCGCCATATTCATTATTTACATGCCAACAAACTACATTTTCGTTGTCACCATATCGTTCTGCCAGCTTTTCGGAAATTTTACGAGCATATTTTTGATAAATTAAACTATTCGGACAAGCATTATGACGCTGACCAAAACGATGCTGTCTTCCTTGGAAATCAGTTCTACCTACTTCTGGATATTTTTTAAACATCCAAGCTGGTAAAGCGGCTGTTGCCGTTCCTAAAACAATGTCATAATCCTCTTTTGTCAGCATATCGATGATTTCATCTAATTCTGAAAAGTCATACTCTTCTTCTGATGGTTGAATTTTTGCCCATGAAAAAACATTAATGGTTGCGCTGTTCAAATTGGATTCTTTGAATAGTTCAATATCTTCACTCCACACTTCCCGTTCCCATTGGTTTGGATTATAATCTCCGCCGTATAAAAAACGATCAAATACTGGTTTTGTCATTTTATATCCTCCTTATTGTTATCTCCTCTCTATTTTAAAAGAATTTTCCCTTCTAATGTATTATCTGTTAAACTAAATTCTATAAGATATCGAAACAAATGAAGGAGCTTACATAATGATTTACTTTAATATCAATAATCCAGATTTACCTCTTTCCATTGAGAGTATTGGGAATCATTGGCTTCAGCCCACTATAAACCGGAAAAACGGATATCCGTACTATCATTGGATTCAAACGGAAAGTGGATTAGGCGAGATTTTAATTGATCATACTAGGATCGAACTGCCTCCAGGAAAAGGAATTTTCATCCCTCCTTTTCAGCCACATCAATATCATGCAAAACATAATCCTGAATGGTACACTTCATTTGTAACTTTTACTGGGACACTGTCTGATGACTTTTCCAAAATAATTGGTACTTCTGAGTGGCTATTAGCAGATGAAACGCAACAATTTTCCTTTCAAAATTGGATTAATTTATTGGTGGAAAAACACGGAGAAATGAAAACAATGGAAATGGATACTTCTCTTTCCTGTTATGAATTTTTATTAAACATTCGTCGGTTTAAGGAAGAAAACTCTGACTCCCAACACAGACTTTATCAAACGTATCTAACCGATGCACTTGCTTATATCGAAACGAATTATCGAGACCCTATTACCGTTGAAGAGATAGCGGATCATTGTTTTATTAGTCCACAATACTTATCTCGTTTATTCAAACGTTTCACAGGTGTTTCTACATCTGCTTATATCCGAAACTTCCGAATAAAAAAAGGAAAAGAAACTTTGATTCATCACCCTTCTACAGAAGTACAACAAGTTGCTCATTGGATAGGCTTTAAAGATTCCAGTCATTTTGTTTCTACATTTAAAAAAGAGACCGGCTATACGCCTCTCGAGTTTCGTCGCTTATATGGATAATGTTTTTTAATAAAAAAGAAAAGGGGATTCTAACTACTTTGAAAATTAATCGCCAAGAAGATGCAGTTTATTTTGCAGAATTAATTCGTACCAAGAAAATTTCATCAAAAGAATTAGTCGAACAATCTATTACAGAAATAAAAAACCAAAATACGAAACTAAATGCAGTGATTCATCCTCGTTTTGAAAAAGCTCTAGATGAAGCGGAGTCAAATCACTTTAGTGATACTCCTTTTGCTGGTGTACCTATTCTTTTGAAAGGTTTGGGTCAATCAATGGCTGGAGAACCAAGTACTTCGGGGAGTAAATTATTACAAAATAATCGTAGTAATCAGACTAGTCATTATACAAAAGCTTTAAAATATGCAGGTTTTATTTTATTGGGTCAAACCAATGTTCCTGAATTTGGTTTTAAAAATATTACTGAACCAGAATTGTATGGACCCACTCGTAATCCTTGGAATACAGATTATTCTGCAGGAGGTTCAAGCGGTGGTGCCGCTGCCGCAGTAGCTTCTGGAATGGTTCCCGTAGCTGGAGCAAGTGATGGAGGCGGTTCTATACGCATCCCTGCTTCTTTTACTGGACTAGTAGGCCTGAAGCCGACGAGAGGTCGAACGCCAGTAGGCCCGGGTTCTGGACGTGGTTGGCAAGGGGCTTCTATTGACTTTGCTTTAACAAAATCCGTCCGCGATACAGCAGCTCTGATGGATGTTTTACAAACGATCCAACCTGCAGCAGCCTTTCAAGTTCCTTTACATACACAAGGATACTTCAATCAGCTCGGGAAAAAGTCAAACAAAAAATTTAAAATTGCTTACTCTCTGGAATCACCCGTACTTTTTCCGGTTAGTGAAGAAGCTAAGAAAGCAGTCTTACAAATGGTTGCTTGGTTAGAAAAAGAAGGACATGATGTAGTAGAAAAAGAACCAGAAATCGATGGCATTGATCTTATGAAAAGTTATTACATAATGAATTGTGGTGAAACAGCGTCTATGCTACAAAATATAGAAAAAGGGCTGAAGCGAACGTTTACTTTAGATGATATGGAGTTGGTAACGTGGGTCCTCTATCATGCAGGTAAAAAAGTTAGTGCTGCCGATTATTCTGATACGATTAAAGCTTGGGACCGTGCTGCTGAAGTGATGGCTGGTTTTCGAGAAAGCTATGACTTATTCCTAACCCCCGCTACAGCAGATGCTGCTCCTAAAGTAGGTATCCAGTGGCAAACGTCTGATTTAATGGAGAAAATGAAGCACATTTCCCAATTCTCTTTTGAGGAGCAGCAAAAAATTGTCTGGGATATGTTTGCTGATAGTTTGCCTATTACTCCTTTTGGAATGCAAGCTAATTTAACAGGCGAGCCATCTATCAGCCTACCTGTTCATTTAACAAAAGAAGGCCTTCCTATTGGCGTTCAATTCACTGGACCGAAAGGCAAAGAAGATTGGTTACTTAAAATTGCTGAAGATATTGAAGCTGCAGGACTATTTATTTAAAAATCGATTCCTATTGCAACAACTATTATCAAGTCGTTGCGATAGAACTCAAAAATGAGGCCAGAGCGCAACGATAGCATCCAAGTCGTGGCGGTAGCTCTCAATAATGAGACCAGAGCGCAACGATAGCATCCAGGTCGTTGCGATACCTCTCAATAATAATCTCAGAGAGCAACGACTTCACCCAGATCGTGGCGATAGCTCTCAATAATGAGACCAGAGCGCAACGACTTCACCCAGGTCGTGGTGATAGGACTCAAAAATAACCTCAGAGCGCAACGACTTCACCCAGGTCGTCGCGATAGAACTCAAAAACGAGGCCAGAGCGCAACGATATCACCCAGGTCGTGGCGATAGCTCTATACTTTTACAAAAAAAAAGACTCTCTTCATTTCTGAAGAGAGTCTTTTTGATAATTATGCTTGAAAGTCTACTGCTTTTACTTCTACATCTATATTTCCACGAGTTGCTTTCGAATAAGGACAGAAAGCATGTGCTTTTTCTGCTAATTCTTGTGTTGCTTCTTTATCTTGTCCTTCAATAGCAACAGACATCACTACTGAAATTTTGAATCCATTATCGGTTGGATCGGAATTTAAAGTAACTTCAGAAGTAACTTGCGATTTACCACTTACATTTGCTTCTTTCATTTTCAATTCCAACGCACCATTAAAGCAAGCGCCATAACCTAATGCAAAAAGTTGTTCTGGGTTTTGTCCGTCACCGGATCCACCCAATTTCTTAGGAGAAGCAATTTTCACTTTAAAAGAATCATCTGTCAAAGAACTATCACCGTCACGACCACCCGTGTTTACTGCTGTAGTAGTATATAATTTTTTTGATTCTGCCATTCTTTTTTCCTCCTTTTGATAAGTATGAGTTATATTGCGTACAATCAAAGTGTAAGAAATATAAAAGGAAAAAGCAAGTAAACTGCTTTCATCTTAATAATAGTCAGTCTCTTTACTCATCTTTTATAATAAAAAAAGGAACCAGATGAAATTAATTCTCCATCTGATCCTCTTTTTTATAAAATTTTATCGGTAACGTAAAGCAAGACCTTTTAATAAATTACGAGCGTAACGGTCTCCACAAACTTTAAAGTTACGATGACCTTCTTTTCTTAATACCGCACTTAATTCACTTTTAGAAATTTTAACTCCTACTTCATCAAGAATTTCTAATACATCTTCACTTGTGAGCGATAACGCAATTTTTACTTTCTTCAACAATAGATTGTTCATATGTTCCATTTCAGATGCTGGTTGAGTGGCTTGTGCAGGTTTATTTTCTTGCTTTCCTCGTTGGGAAATAATTAGTCCATTCAAGAAAGAGTCCAACATCTGATTACTACACTCTTCTACATAGGTATTTTCTGAGAATTCTTCTTCAGAATCATCTTTCTTTTTATCCATCAATTTTATAACTTGATCTTTGGTAGTTTCCACCCCACCAAGTCGAAATACTTCTACCATATCTCTATCTTTTATATCTAGTGCATAGCGTAGACGCGTTAAAATATCATTGTTATTCATTTTTTCACCCTTTCATCTTTATACAAAACAACCCAAAAACTAAATCGTTTCTGGGAGTTTTTTATTACTATTTTGTGGTCTCCCTCAAGAAATATAACTCCCCAAGATAAAGCCAGCTAATAATATACATATGGGAACCGACAAAATAAACATCAAAATCCCTAAGAAAGAACGGTCTTCTCTCCAAACAATCGCAATAAGTCCTCCAAACATACTAACAAAAGCTCCTATAATTCCAGATATCGCAAGGAGGATTAATATCCAATCAAAAAAATTCCGCCCTCCTGCGCTGCCGAATCGTGGTTGAATCACAGCAACCAGAATCCAAGATACAAAAAAATAAAGGATTCCCCATAGAGATACTTTTCCTAAAATGGTTTTTAGCGTAAGGTAAATTTCATTTGTTGCAACCTCCCATTGTTTCCAAACATACTTTATTATCATTGTTATTTTAACATGTTCTTATTTCATCGTCTTCTTTAAAGAGAAAAAATCTATTATTTTGCTTTTGTACTTGATCCATCTTGATAATTAATCTCATAACCTTCTTGTATGTTATGGATATATACATTAAAGGATAGTCCGTTGTCTTCTACCGATTGTGCCATCAAATGGACTCCTCGAGCAACTAATTCTTGTTCACGAAAGATAGGTTCTACTAAATAGCGAACATGATTCCCAGTTTCCTTTAAGTAATAGGTAATATCATTTTCAAATCGCAACATGTGCGGACTGTTCAAACTTCTTGTTCCTGTCATCAAGTTTCGAATATTGTTATTTTCTCCGGTTAATTGAAAACCAATCAAGTGACTTCGATTGTAAAGCCATTGACCATTCGCCAATTTTTTTGCTTCCAACCCGTTGGTTTTATGTAAAGAGACTCTCGATCTTCAGTAGGAAATAAATCTTCATTCAGCATTGCATTAGCAGGACCAACTCGATTTAAAAAATCAATCTCACTAAATTCCTGCCAACTTCCCTTTAGTAGAGCAAGATCTTTTTCATTAAAAGTTGGAACATCTCCATTTACTTCAATAACCTGATCACGGCCATCATATTCTAATAAAGCTAAGCTAGATTCAGGAACCGTTTCTATTTGAAATAAATCTTCAATGAATCCTTGAACAGCAGGAAGTGGCATTGTAACTAATAGAAAAATAGCAGCCGCTGTTGCTAAGAATCCATTTACTACATTTAATTTTACATCCACTTCATCTTTTCTTTTTCGTTTTCTAGCCATTTTATTCTTTCTTCCTATCCTTCCTGAAAGCCTTCATCCATTAAATATCCTTCAGCAGCTTCTTTTGTTTTGAAAACACCTTCTACTTGACCAGTTGATATAACGACTGCCCATAGTGGGTTCTCGTAGCGAAGACGCAATGCTTCTCCTCTAACATCAAACCACAACTCAGAATAGCCTTCTTCATAGCCATCTTCAGTCTTTTTAAGGTGTTCAATTGCTTGATCAACATACTGACGAATGGTTGCTTCATCTTCATCTAAAACAGAAATATAACCTTTTTTAGTTTCTTCTTTTGGTAAATATGCTGCATAAACAAATGCATTTCCATTAGGATGGAGGAACCGAACTGCTATTTTTTTAGCTACCGCACTGTCTTTAAAATGGTAATTCAATCGGTTCATAGATACAGGGACAGACTCTAGCTCTTTATAACTATCAAATATTGCTTTTTTTTCTTCAAATGATAAGGTCATTTGTATTACTCCTCCACTATATAGTTTGTCTACCAGTATTGTAGACTACTTTTTCTCTATTGTATCAAAAAAAACGTCTTTAAAGATAAAAGAAAAGAATCAGAATGCTCTTTAACAAGCATCCCGATTCAATTCAAGGGAATCCTTACATATAATATAAATTCTCAGAAGGATAAACGGGATCACACGTGATGTCTAATCCCAAATCCCGCAGAAGTTGCTCGTCATCTTTTTTCAACATAACGGTAGAATGAGCTTGCACTCCAGATAATTCTGCTAACTTATTGTAGCACACTTGAGCTGTAGGATTCGTTACCGCACTAATGGCTAGAGCAATTAAAATTTCATTGGCATTTAGCATAGGCATTTTGCTATGTAGCACCGTTGATTTTGTTTTTTGAATGGTTTCTAGAATCATCGGTGAAAGCAAATAAATTTCATCTGCTACATTGGCTAATACTTTGATTGAATTTAAAAGAGCGGCGGAAGAAGAATCCATCAAACTAGATGTTTTCCCTGTTACGATTCGACCATCTTTTAATTCAAAAGCAATGACCGCTTTTATATCATTATTTTCCGTTTTTTGGCGTAAGACTTCTGCATACTCACGAGCTGGTTTTACAGGAACTCGATCATCTGATTTTACTCCTGCTTCTTCCATCAAAATCTTCATCCAATTTACCGTATCTTGATCAATCAGACCTTTTTTAAAGTCACAATCCGTAGCAAAACTTCTACGGATAATTTCTTGTCGAGAGGCTTCCTTTACAACTTCATCATCTGTAATTCCAAAACCGACTCGATTTACTCCCATATCCGTTGGAGATTGATACTTTGGTTCTTCACCCGTAATTCTTTCAATAATTCGTCTAATAATAGGGAATGTTTCAACATCTCGATTATAATTGACGGCTACTTCATGATATTTTTCAAAGTGGAAGTTGTCAATCATATTTACATCTTTTAAGTCGACCGTAGCCGCTTCATAGGCGATATTTAAAGGATGTTTCAATGGGATATTCCAAACTGGAAAAGTTTCAAACTTAGAATAGCCTGTTTTTCTTCCCATATGATTTTCGTGATACATTTGATTTAAACAAGTAGCTAGTTTCCCACTACCTCCACCAGGAGCTGTAACGACTACAATCGGTTTGGTAGTTGGTATATAAGAGTTTTGTCCAAACCCTTCTTCGCTTACTATTTTATCCACATCGGAAGGATACCCTTCAATCGAGCTATGTGTATAAACGAGAATATCACGCTTTTCTAGTTTATTAATAAATAAACGAGTAGAGGGTTGACCGTGATAACGAGTAATGACAACACTATTTACTGATAAACCATATTCCCGAAATTCATCAATCAAACGAAAGACATCCATATCATAGGTAATTCCATAATCACCACGAATTTTATTTCTTTCAATATCACCTGCGTAAACACAAATAATAATTTCGGCTTTATCTTTCAGTTTTTGTAGAATTTTGATTTTTGAGTCTTCATCAAAACCAGGAAGTACTCGCTTTGCATGCTTGTCACCAATCAATTTTCCGCCAAATTCTAGATATAGTTTATCGTAGTTATTTACTCGCTCTAGAATATAACGGGATTGTTCTACGATATATTTTTTTGAATCAAAGCCAATTTTATCCATTCTGTTCCTCCCAAATTTTCTGCTCATTATTTCATTATATATAGATCACTTTTAACTTGTGACTTTCAACTCTAACTCTATTCATTATAGAGATTTTTGTCATGATAGCAATGTATTTATTAGAAATCATTTTCTATTTCCTTTATATACGCTAAAGTTAATTTTTTTAATAGCTCAAATGTTCGTTTATGATTTTTGAATCTCTCTTAACAAGAGGTTAAATCCTGCTTGACATTCATTGAGCATACCATCTATACTACTTATATCATATGTTTTGTAAGAAAAAGAGCCGTTAGTTCAGCGGGAGAATACATCCTTGACAGGGATGGGGTCACAGGTTCAAATCCTGTACGGCTCATCACTTTAACCAATCAAACTAAAAGAAGACTAGGGAAATTCCTGGCCTTCTTTTAGTTTTTTTCTTTGGTTTTTCTTCATAAGGATTTGGGCAGTGATCATAATCTTTAGATTCTAACCATTATGATCTTTAGCTTGTTCAAATACTTTAATAGCTATTTTCCGTCTTTCTTTATGGGAAACAATCGGCTCTGGATAATCTTTTCCGATGATTACTCCAAATTTATTTTGCTCTTCCTTTGAAAGTTTTGAAGGTTCATGTATTTTTTCGCCATCAATATTTTTAAGCTCTGGAACATAGTATTTTATGAATTCTCCGCTTTTATCATACTTCTCTGACTGTGTGGTTGGGTTAAATATTCTAAAATAAGGAACACTATCTGTTCCAGTTGAAGCAGCCCATTGCCACCCACCTATATTATTAGAAGGATCATAATCAATGAGCATTTCTTGAAAATATTGTTCTCCCCATTTCCAGTCAATTAATAAATCTTTCGTTAAAAAAGAAGCGGTTATCATACGCAATCGATTATGCATCCAGCCAGTTTCTTTTAATTGACGCATTGCTGCATCCACTATTGGAAAACCTGTCTTTCCTTCTTTCCATTTTTTGAAGAATTCCTCATCATTCTCCCACTCCAGTTGACGAAAGGATGGGTTAATAGAACTATTTTTTTGATCCGGATGAGTAGCATAAATCATATTATAAAAGTCTCTCCAAGCTAGTTCTTTGATAAATGTTTCTTTTCCCGCAGAATTTTCAGAACGATTTACTTGATCAAAAACAGTCCGAATAGAGATTTCACCGGTTCTTAGGTATTTGGATAAATGGCTAGTTGAATTTTTTACCGGATAATCTCGAGCCACCTTGTAATTACTTAAATCATGTTTAATAAACTCATCTAGGCGCTGATGTGCTGCTTTCGTGCCTATTTGTAAATCTTCAATGGGGATTTGCTTGGCAAGAAAGTCATTAAATTGTTCTTCATCCTTTGAAAAAATGGGATCTTTAATCAACTTTTTTCATCAAAACCTACTTCAACTACATCAGGACTTTGTAATTCCTTCCATTTAGTAAAATAAGGTGTAAACACTTGATAATAGCTTCCAGAATTAGTTTTTATTTCTCGAGCTGAGTGAAGGTAATGATCGTGATAACCATGAGGCTTCACATCTAATTTTTTGAATAATGTACTAGCAATTTTATCCCGCTCGAGACCATAACCAGTTTCATCTCTATTTATATAAATATCTGACCAATGAGGAAACTCTTTTTTAATTTTTAAGAAACATTCTTCAAGATCACCATATAGGATATGTAAAGTAGCATGTTTTCTTTTAATTTCATCGCGAAAAAATTCTACACTTTTAAAAAAAGAAGCTTGGTTCATTGATTGCTCACCCAAAAACTGCTCGGGATTTACATGAAACAATAGGAGTAACGAGTTTGATTCTTCCAAAGCATGTTTGAGTGCTACATTGTCTTCTATCCTCAAGTCTCTTCTAAACCACATAACGGACACCACGTTTTTTCACCTCTTCTCATTTTCTCTTTATCACATTGTCTTCTCTATTGTAATTCAAAATATGAAAATAGAATAAAAAATGACTAATAAAAAAAGAAAAAGTCGTTTGCTTTTTCTTTTTCTTAACTATGCTTTTAAATAATCCAAAAATGAAAAGAATAGGAATTCTATAATTACTCTATATATTTCAATCTTTCTTCTCGTTCTTGTTTTCTTCTATAAACTCTTTCCAATCGAGGTCGATTATAGCGTTGCACAATGATAAATGGTGCATTCATCAACACTGCATAGACAATCATGATCCAACCTGCCCAAGGTGGATTCCAAAAGAAGAAAAAGATTGCGGGAATCATAGATAGCCAGTGAGTCATTTCTGCACGGCGCATCTCCAACAAGAATTTATTCAAAGTAGGAAGATAGGCATCAACCATACTTGATTTATTGTATGCTTTTTTTAAAAAGATACTTCCATCTGGCAAATAATGCTTCCATGATTGAATATGAAATATCTTTTGCCAAATCATTCCATTTTGTTCCCATTTCCAAGTGCGAAACCAGCTTTTGTGCGTTTCAAAGAAATGATCTGGAACTTTCAATATCGCAATCGAAATCCCCATATGGAAACAAAACCATGTGAAAATATCTAATAAGACCATCCAGAAAGGTGACAAATATACAAGTTGCATAGACATCCTCCCTATAATTTAATTTTTCGTCCTTTCCATGTGACGGTATGGAAAATATGAGTAGCAATCCAGGAACGGATAAAAACAAATAAAAAGAAAATAAATAAAAGTGGATAGAAAAAGAGAGCTCCAAAAGAAAAATTACCTGTTCGTCGAGCTAAAATAGAAATTTGCAAAAAATAAAGGAGGTAGCAAACAATCGATGTAAAAATCCATACAGGCATTCCTAAAAATAAGGCAAGACCTACAAAAGAAGGTGCAAGAAATGCACCAAAAATCCAAATTCCGATTAAAAACCAAATGAAAAGATGCGTACTTTGAGATCCCGTCGCAAAGTGTTTGGACCATCCTTCTATCAATTGGGAAATCCCTTCTGGATACATTCGAAAATGGACTAAGTTTTTGCCACTATATAACTGGATTGGCAAGTTTTTTTCTTTATATATTTTCCCTAGTGCAAAACCTTCAATTAATGCTTCTTGAACAACATCTTGTCCACCCATTTGAATGTACTCTTCTTTCTGACACAATAAAAAAGGGCCGAAAACACCTGCTTCAGATAATTTGTTTCCTAAAATAGAAAAAGCATTCATCCCAGCCATCGTAATGATATTAAATATAACTGAACTATTTTCATAATTTTTTTGAATGTGATGATAGGGTTGAATGGATAGGATCCCTTTATTTCCTTGCTCTTTATAAGCAGCAACTAATTTCCCTACAACTTCTGAATTTGCAAACCATGTATCAGCATCCATAAAGATTAATAAATCACCTGATGCATGGTTGGCTCCTTGCCAGTTTGCGGCTGTCTTCCCAGTCCAATCGCCTTCTTTTTTTACTGGTACGACTTGCGCTCCATATGTACGGGCTATGTTTGCTGTCTCATCCTCAGAGCCATCATCTGCAACAATCACTTCATAAAAGGAAAAGCGTTGCATGTGTGCACTCTTTAAGAGAATAGGTAAATTTTTTTCTTCATTTCTAGCAGGTACAATCAACGACACTCGTAAGGATTCATTTATTTCTGTTTGCTTATCATGAGGCACAGGGTTTCTCCAGTACATGAAGAACCCAGCCATGATTGCACAAACACAACCGATTAGCATCCATCCAAACATATCGAACCTCCTACATTTTTTCCTTCAGTATTTTCAGCTCAAGTCTTATAAAAACTCAGTCAGAATTTTTTCTTTGGCACCTAACATATCTCCTACTTGCTGGCCGCTTAACGTTACCATTGGCATTCCTCCACCTGGGTTAACCGTTCCACCAACAAAATATAAATTATGGTATTTCTCACTGTGTTTGGGATGCTTAAATCCTTGATTCTTTTTACGATCAGAAACGGTACCATAAATAGCACCTCTGTTAGAGTAGTATGTTTCTTGGATATCTTCTGGTCTCCAAACATTTTCTGTCACGATATGCTTCCGTAAATCAGTCAATCCCATTTTTTCTAATTTTTCATAGACTCTTTCTTGCAGAGCAAGATAATCTTCTTCCGTAAAAGGATCGTCTTGGATATAAGGGATGTGCGGTAAAATTTTAATATTCTCATGGCCTGGAAGTGCTTGATCAGAATCCGTTTTATTTACATTTACCAGGTAAATAGTGGGATCGTCTGGTAATTGTTTTTTATGGAAAATTTGATCGAAATTCTTTTCAGAATGATTCGAGAAGAAGAAGTTATGATGAGCAAGTTGCGGATAAGTAGTATCCACTCCTAAATGAATCACCAAACCAGAACTTGCTGGTTCAAATTTTTTCTCTAAGGCATCCATTTCTTTTTGATCTTCTTCCAGAAGACGAGTATACGCAGGGATGACTTCCATGTTACTCACAAAATAATCAGCTTCTACGATAGAACCATTGTCCATCTCAGCAGAAGTAATCATTTTATTTTCATCTTTATTTAACTTTACAACTTCATGCCCCAAATGAAACGTGACTCCTATTTCTTCAGCTAGTTTCACTAATCCTTCTGCTAAGAGATGCATTCCACCTGGAACATACCAAACACCTTGTTGATGTTGCATATAACTCATCATATTCAAAATAGCTGGCGCATCATAAGCAGAGGAGCCTACATATTTTATGAAATAATCTAACATTTCATTAAAATGTGGATCGTGAACACGTTTTGCTATCCCTTCATGTAGAGTTGAAAAGTAATCAAATCCGGTACTAGTTTCCCAGATACCATGATGCTTTAATACTTGTTTCAAGTTATCAAGGCCTTCTGCAAAGTAGCCTTTCTCCGTAATATCATATAATTTTCCAGCATAATCTAAAAAATCACGATATTCAGCCATATCTTTTTTAGTAAGCGATGGATTTTCCTTTTCCATTTTTTCTAAATCACCATATAAATCAATCACTGTATCATCTGGAAAAAAAGAGCGCCATTCTAAATCTAGACGCTCAATCGTTACATAATCTTCCATCTTTTTATTACTATCTGTAAATAATTTTTGAAAGATATGTGGCATCGTTAAAATGGAGGGGCCTAAATCAAATCCAAACCCATCTTGCTCCAAACGATTTAATTTTCCACCTAAATGATTATTTTTTTCATATAGAGAAACAGAAAAACCTTTTTGTGCTAATGATATTGCTGCAGAAAGCCCACCTAATCCTCCACCAATTACAACAACCGATTTTTGATCTTGCATACTCTCAAGCCCCTCTCCTTCTAACTTCCCACTTAATCATTCTTCATTTACTAGTATATTTTTTTCTTTCAATATCTTTTTACTTTGTAGAGTTAGTTTCTGCATTTCAACAGGAGTGACAAATTGTCTTTTTGAAAAACAATCGTATTCCTTTTTACGAACCGCATCGAGAATCCCTCTGTATACATTTGCCGAAACTAAAACGGGGAGTCGACTTTCTGCATCAAAATGATGGATCGAATCACTGAATTGATCGTACAAATTCTCAGCACGAACAGCTAATGTTTCCCAGATTCGAATGAAGTTCTCGTTTATTTCATTGTTACGCAAAGATTCTATCGAATAGTTTTCTTTTTTCAATAGTTCTTGTGGAATGTAAATTCGATTAATATCTCTTAAATCTTCACCTACATCACGTAAAATATTGGTTATCTGCATCGCTACTCCTAATGAATTAGCTTGGTGTTGCAAATCCTTTTTTGTTTTCGAAGCAATAATGGGAAGCAGCATTAAGCCTACTGACCCTGCTACAAAAGCACTATAATTTTCTAAATCTTCCAGAGTTTCAGGAGCTACAAAGTCAATATCCATCCGTTGACCTTGTAATTGATCAAAAAATGGCTGGATATTCATTTGGTAGCGTTCAAAAACATCACGAAGTGCTCGCCACATCGGTTTTTCTATTGGCTCTCCTTTTTCAAAACGTTTGAGTTCTTCTTCCAAATGATTCAACTGATTGATTTTTTCTTCTTTGACTTCAATTGTATCAACCGTATCATCTGCTAAGCGACAAAATGTATAAACCGCATAAATTGCTTGTGCTTTTGGCTTTGGTAGTTTTGAAAAAGCATAATAAAAACTTTTTGAATGATGCTTAATAATTTTTTCGCAATATTGGTAGTCTTCTTCTAAGTTGGTTTGTTTAGTCTCTCTCATCATAGCCCTCCTGCTGAGAAATTATTTATCTTTATCGTCTAATTGCAATTCATCAGTAGCGATTTTCGCTGACAACAACACAATAGGAACACCTGCGCCTGGATGAGTACTACTTCCTGTAAAGTATAGATTCTCACAGTGAGTCGCCTTACTTTGAGGACGCATATGATTGGATTGAGTAAGAATTGGTTGCAAGCCGAACGTTGCCCCATTATAAGCATTGAATTTAGATTCCCAATCTAGTGGTGTTGTATAAGCTTCTGTGACAACTTCTTGTTCAATATTTTCCATTCCAGGAAGATTTTTTAAATTCTCAAAAACTTTATCACGATAATAACGAATGGTTTCATCATTCCATTCATACTGAGCGATTGAGAGTTCTGAAACTGGAACTAGAATATAAAGTCCTTCTTTTCCTTCTGGAGCTAAGGAAGCATCGCCTTTGGTTGGGACGTAGAGATAAACCGATGGATCCTCTAATCGTTCCCCATTAAAAATTTGTTCTAGATTTTGATCGAGATTTTTGGAGAACATAAAGTTATGCAGATTTTCAACTTCATCATACTTTCGGTCCATTCCTAAATATAAAACAAAACAAGAACAAGAATATTTCATCTTATCAATTTTCTTATCTGTATATTTCCCTTTAGATTTTACATCTTTCACTAAATTCTTCATTGCATATGGGAAATCCGCATTACACATTACATAATCAGAATATATTTCTTCTCCATCGACTGCAATTCCTTTGGCTTTTTGGTCAACAATCAGAATTTCTTGTACATCAGAATGATAGTGAATCGATCCTCCCAATTCCAAAAATAAACGCTCCATTGCTTTCGCCATTGTATGCATTCCGCCTTTGATAAACCAAATTCCATACAATATTTCAATCATGGGAATAATTGTATATAATGAGGGTCCATTTTTAGGAGATACTCCAATATAAAGGGTCTGGAAACTTAACATCTGTTTTAATTTTTCATCTTTAATATATTTAGAAATAGAATGTTCCGCAGTATCAAAGGTCTTTAATCTTAGCCCTTGTAATAGAGTAGTTGGATTATAAAAATCTCTTTTATTTCTGAAAGGTTGTTGTAAGAAATGGTCTTTCGCAATAATAAAGCGCTTATAAATATCATCTAAATAAGCTAAATATCCCTGTGAGTCTTCTTCACTTATTTTTTCAATTTCTCGAATCATCGTTACTAAGTCAGATGAAACATCAAATTTCTCTTTTCCATCATTAAAAAAGGCACTATACATAGGGTCTAAACGTTGCATAGGAATGTAATCATCAGGATCTCTACCAACTAATTCGAATACTTCACGATATAAATCTGGCATCATAACAATACTTGGTCCTAAGTCAAACTGATAACCATCTTTTTTTAATACATTCATTTTCCCACCAGGTGTAGACTCTTTTTCATAAATTTCTACTTCATAACCCGCATGTTGCAAGCGAATTGCACTTGCAAGACCTGCTACGCCTGCACCTACTACACTAACCGTTTTTCTTTTCTGCATATCCAACCGTGCTCCTTTTTCATTCTGCTTGAGAATTATTTTTTATTTTTTTATTTTTCTCATCTAACTTTGTGAATTCTTGATTTAAGTTTTTCAAATACTGTAGGAGTTCTTTTTCATTAATACCATCTAAGTTACATTGTACTACTTCTTTCAATATGTTGTGAGAAATATCCTGCTTTTTATCATTTGCTTTTTTTGTTAATGACATCACAGAGGCACGTTTATCACTTTGAGAAGTTTCTTTATTTATCCAATTTTGTGCTTCTAATTTAGTCAATATTGGATTTAATGTACCGATTGATATTCCTAATCGTTGTTGAATCGACTTTGCATTCACAAAATTTTCATCCCATAATGCTAGCAGAACAAGATATTGTGGAAAAGTTAGTTTATAAGGTGATAGAGCTCTTCCATACATTTTGGAAAAGCCATTTGCTGCTCGATATACTTCAAAACAGAGTTGATCTTCTAACATTCGATCAAATATTTTTTCATCCATTTTTTCACACTCCAACTATCCCGAAATATCATTCCATTATTTTCGTAATGAAAGGACTCCGTCTTTCATTTCATAGACTTTATCACATCGATCAATGAGTCGCTCATCATGAGTGACCATAATGGTCGCTTTTTGTTTGTCCTTCGTTTCTCGAGCCAAGATTTCAACTACTTCAAAAGCTTTTTCAGAATCTAAACTTGCAGTAGGTTCGTCTGCTAAGATGACTGATGGATCGTTATAGAGAGCACGTGCAATAGCTACTCGCTGTCGTTCTCCTCCAGAAAGATCACTTGGATATTTACTTTTTAATTTTGTAATCCCCAATTCATCTAGTAGAAAATTTGTTTTTTCTACATCCATCTTTTGACGTTGTACTTTATTCACTAGACGTAACTGATCCGAAACAGAAAGAAAGGGAACGAGATTGGATGCTTGCAAAATAAACCCAATTTCTTTAAATCGTAACGCTGCACGTTTCTTTTCCTTTTCTTCACTAAAGGAATTTTCTTTAATTAAAACAATTCCTTTACTTGGTTGTTGGAGACCTCCAATAATAGTCAACAACGTACTTTTTCCTGAGCCACTTGGTCCAATAATTGCCACAAACTCTCCTGCTTCAACAGAGAAATTTGTTTCTTTTAATGCCTCTACTTTTGTATGTCCTTCACCGAATGTTCGGCTAACATTTTTTAATTCAATTAACTTCACTTTAGTTTCCCCTATCCAATTGCTTCCAATGGATCAATTTTTACAACCGTTCTCACAGAGAACAAGGCACCTAGAACTGCAAATACAATAAGTAAAAATGTAATAGCAGCTATAAACATAATATTCGTGCTATAAGGAACGGCAGGCGGTAACACAAGAGAAGTAAGAATCGTTAGAACCAAACCAATTCCAACTCCTATCACTGCTAACAAGAATGTTTGTGCAAGAACGGATCGTGAAATGTAGCCAGAAGAAATTCCTTGAGCTTTCATAACACCAAACAGACTAGTCTTTTGTAGTGTTAAAACGTAAATAAATATTCCAATTACAATCGCAGCAATGACTACTAGAAAGCCAATCATTAATCCAAACGTTAGTACTTGAGCATTATAACCCGGTATTTTATTAATATATTCCGCAATTGGATACGCTACTAAGTCTTCACTTTTTTCAGTTACCGTTTCTAACTCACCATTATTTCTTACGATAACAGCACTAATTCGTCCATTTTCTGACTCATCAATTGCATCGAATCGAATTTCTTGATAGCCACTAATTGTGGTATACAAAACAGGAGAAACACTGAACTGTGCCCCTTCTGTAAATCCAACCACTTCAACTTTTTTATCTGTTCCAGCAAGTTCTAAAACATCGCCTAAAACAATACCTTCTTTTTCCTTTAAAGTGATGTCAGCAATGACTTCATCATTACTTGTAAAGGACTTTCCTTCAACAACTTCTGGCATTAAAAATTCATCGTCATTAATACCAAAGAAAGAAACATTAATTTTAGACTCTTCTCCTGTTTCTCCACTTTTACGTACGACGTTAGGAGCTTGTCCTAGTAGCGCCGTTTCTTTTCCTTCTACTTTTTTTGCTTCTTCAAATGTCATCATCGACATCCCAATATTTGTATTGGACTCATCAGTCAAAACAATTCCATCCGCTTCCCATTTATCAATGGCTGTTCGGTTTGCTTGAGCCAACCCATAGGATAGTCCTATTAAAAAATAAACTAAATAAGACACCAAAAGCATTACCCCAATAATCAGAGCAAATCTTGTTTTTGAATGTTTAATTTCTTTCCATGCTAAAAACATCGCGTAATCTCCTCAGTAAACTATTTTTATATATCGTTTGTTTTATAACTGTACTTTAAATCGGATACGATGTAAAGTAGTTAAACTTACGAATGGAAAGAAAATAAAAAGCTATTAAAATAAACCTTCAGTCAAAAATACTGAAGGTTTTAAACTCATTCTTTTATTCTTCTATTTCAACTGCATGAACCAAAAGTCTGCCATCATCTACTGAGAATTCACAGCTAACAAGAGTTAAAATCTTTTCATCTACGGATACAGGTACATCTAAAGAAAAAATAGAAGCATCTTGAAGCGTTGTTAGCAGCTCTCGATATTCTTCATCTGCCTTAAAGGAGGTTTGAAGGAAATCTGTATTTGCTGGTGCAACATTAACAGAGAATACTTTATACGTTTTATTTGTATACGAATTATTAAAAGTAAATTCTTGATTGGCTAAAAGAAATTCTTCATTGAGATATTTTTCTAATTCTCTAAACATCTGACCATACTGAGTGTAATGGCCATAGATAACTGTATGTTGATCCAGCCCCATACCAATGTTCCTGTAGTCCATAAAAATCGCACCTAAGATATCTTCTTCCCCATAAAAATTATGATGAAGGTAATACTCATTATCTCTTCCTCGAACAACAGGATAATCAATGACGGTATTTCCTATGGTTAGCCATCCCATATAATCAGAGTTTATTTCATAGTATTCAGATGAGGGATTCTTTTTAAATGTCATTTCCTTGATCGCTGTGGCAGACAAATTCTTTTCATCCATCTCAAAGTTTGTGGAACTAAATGGAGGAGATTCTATTTTTTGACCTGATATATTTTTAAGGGTAAAACTTTCTCGTTCTATTTTCGTAGGAATGAGCACTTCCTTTTTCTGTTCTTTCATGTTTACTGAGTAATAGCCAAGCTGCAGGAGCAGGAGAGTAGATAAAATAGTTATTTGTATTTTCTTTTTGATAAAACCACTCCTCTCGACTAGGTTCGTATATTTTGACGGCGCTTACATCTTAATGCTGTTATAAACGTAGTAATAGAGAAAGCAAAAAATAATGCTCTGTTAACTATCGGATAACAAGGAGATGGAAAAGTTGAAAACATTTTTAACCGGTATTTTTTCTCTTGTCACATTGCTCTTTCTCACTTTCAATATTGCTTCTATGGCCAGTGCTGCTGATACAGATCCAACAGATGATATTGTAGGTGTTGCTATGGGGAATGAAGATTTTAGCATTCTTGTATCCGCCCTTCAAAAGGCAGAATTAGTTGATACTCTTAAGGGAGATGGACCATTTACAGTGTTCGCTCCTACAAATGCTGTTTTTGAAAAACTTCTAACCGCTTTAGATATTACTGCAGAAGAATTACTTGCTCAACCAGATTTAGCGAAAGTACTTACTTATCATGTTGTAGCTGGAAAAGTAATGGCTGCTGATTTAACAGATGGCATGACTGCTGCTACAGTAAACGGACAAGAAGTTACTTTTGACCTTTCAGGTGATCCAATGGTTAATGATGCAACGATTATTACTACTGATGTAGCTGCTACCAATGGCGTGGTTCATGTGATTGATACAATTCTTGTTCCAGACGATTTCAAATTACAAGCTGTCGAAATGGGTATGGATGATGTTGCAGAAACAGGAATTGAAAGCTCTATGGCTTTACTTATTGGAGTTCTTGTTACAGCTGCTGGACTTCTTTATGTAGTATTCCAAAAGAAAACAGCATAATATTTTACCTACTTAATTAATCTCGATCAATAGAATCATTAAAACGGAAATCAAAACTCTTCATAAAAAGAGTTCTGATTTCCGTTTTTGTCTATTTACCATTCTAGTTTCATGTTCTCAAATTTTTCTTGTAATTCTTTAATCATATTATTTTTACGTTTTTTAATCGTACGTAATGCCGCACTCAACTGTTCGGGTTCATCGCACATGTCGCATTCTTCTTTTTGCCGCTCCATTCCCTCTTCAACGGCTTCATATGGAGCTTCCTTTTTTATTTCATCCAACACTGCATAAATTTGTTTCCTCATTCGTACCATTCGTTCTGGTTCCATCGCTTTAATTTCTTCCAGTTGTTGAATCATATAAGCGAAATTTAGGTGGCGTAGCATTCGTCCGTCCTTCACCTTCACATATTCCTTCACGAAAGGAGAAACACCTGCTGCCCGTCCGTTAATCTGATACCAGCCATCAAATATTTCCCATACATGAGTAGATTCTTCTGGTAAAAAGTCCCTTTTCAACCGATAGACCTCATCTTCTCCAGTAATTTCAGCTATCCAACATTTCCCATCTTCTTCATGAGGAAATAGTTGTAACGTTTGTGACTTCATTCTTATGATCACTTCTCTCTGTCTGTTCTCTTCTTCATTATAACAAACGAGGTATAGCTTATCCATTCACGTTCCCTTCAAAATCAAGTCTCTTTTCAAACAAAATAGGAAGGACACATCCCTTGAGGGTTTGTCCTTCCTGTTAAGATTATTTTATTCTGTTCGTAATGCTTCTACTGGATCTTTGTTTGCAGCAACACGTGATGGAATCAAACCAGCAATCACGGTTAATACCAAACTAATCAATATCAATGCCACACCGCCCAATGGAGGTAAACTAGAAATATTGGAGATACCGGTTCTATCCTGAATAATCATACTAATGGGAATATTAGCCAAGATGGTAATTCCAATTCCCAATACTCCGGACAATAGTCCAATAATAAAGGTTTCCGCATTGAACACTCGTGAAATATCTTTTTTGGATGCTCCTACACTTCGTAGAATCCCAATTTCTTTCGTACGTTCTAATACAGAGATGTATGTGATAATCCCAATCATGATAGAAGAAACCACTAAGGATACTGCCACAAAGGCGATTAATACATAGCTGATGATATTTATAATGGAAGTCACCGAGCTGAGTAGAGTCGCAATCAAGTCACTGTAGGTGATGACATTTTCTTCTCGTCCCGCTGCTGTTTCATCTGCATTATATTCTTCAATCAAACCAGCAAGTCCGTCTTTAGAATCAAAATCTTTTGGATAAATATTAATAGAAGTAGGTTTGTCTACGTTAACAGCACCTAAACGCTCCAAGTTTCCTTCTTTTGTTGCATTAAAATTCTCTTGATAAGCATTCAACACATCAGAAAGTTCTTCTTCAGAAAGTGTTGCCATATTAGCTCTTTGCTCATCACTTAAGTCTGCAAAGTCAAACTGTTGATCTGGATTTTCAGGAAACTCTGTTCCTGTAAAAACATTAATTTCTGGATTATCTTTTTGTTCCTGAACAATTTCTGCATCTTTTACTTGTTCAATGATGTACTCTTTTAGAGCACTTGTATAGCCAATGGTTCCCATCTCCGGTTGAGTTACCGCTTCTGCATTTGGTTTCATAATTCCGACTACTTTAATATCTTCACTATTTTCCACAGCAGACTTTAAAAATTCTTCATCATCGCTTTGATCAAGCCAGAGATTTTCATTTTTCTCATAAAAAGCAGTGTTCAATACTAATTTAAACTGCATACCTAGTAAATCTTCATAGCTGTATTCTGGCATTTCTGTATCTTCAATTTCTTCATCGTTCAATACCGCTTCAAAATTGTCAGATAATTGTTCTAAGCTTAAGAGCCCTAATGCGTATAAGGTGTAATCACTAACATGATTTTCTTCGTCTATCATGATGACAACTTCGTCGTGAGATTGTGGTCAACGACCGGAAACTGTGTCGTATTGGGATTCTAACAGTTCTTGATTGTCTAATAACTCATCCCAAACATTGTTGCCGCCGCCACCGCCTATTGCACTTTGGAAGGTTCCAGCACTTTGAGACGTGCCTAAGTTAATCGCATCCATAACTTGAGATGGATTTACTTGAACAACTCCATCGACTCCTTCTGGATTATAAATATTAATCGGAAAGTTATAGCTGTATTGAATAGCATTGCTATATTCTTCAATCCTAGCATCTCCACTTTCCAAATACTCTTTGAAGGCTTCCAGATTATTCGAGTTCTTCTTGCTGGCAATCGTATTGATTACATCGTTCATAACAGGTGTAGAGGTTACATACCCCGCGGGTGCTTCTCCTTCACTTTCTGAGTTAGCACCACTCAAAGCTTCAACAATGGTCCCTAAATCTAAAGTTGATTCTTCAATTGTAATAGGATAAGAAGATAAGGTATCTTCTTCAATTCGGGAAATATAATCTTGAACTCCATTTGATAAAGATAAAATTAAAGCAATCCCGATAATCCCAATACTTCCTGCAAAAGCAGTTAGTAAGGTTCTTCCTTTTTTCGTTAACAAATTATTGAAACTAAGCGATAAGGCTGTGAAAAAGGACATAAACGTTTTTTTACTTTTAAGAACATCACTTTCTCGTCTCTCTATCTCAATAGCTGGGTTTGTATCATCGATAACAGAACCATCTAGCAACTGGATAATACGAGTGGAGTACTCTTCTGCCAATTCTGGGTTGTGAGTTACCATGATGACTAAACGATCAGAGGCAATCTCTTTCAACAAATTCATAATTTGAGAACTGGTTTCTGAATCTAAAGCACCTGTTGGTTCATCGGCTAAAAGGATTTCTGGATCGTTAATCAGTGCTCGAGCAATCGCTACCCGTTGCATTTGTCCACCAGACATTTGATTTGGTTTTTTATTGACATGGTCTTTTAAACCAACTTTTCCTAATACATCCAGAGCCCGCTGTCTTCTTTCTTGCTTAGAAACTCCTGCAAGTGTTAGAGCTAACTCTACGTTTGCCAAGACCGATTGATGAGGAATTAAGTTGTAACTTTGGAAAATAAAGCCTACTGAGTGGTTACGGTACGTATCCCAATCTTTTTCTTTAAAATCTCTTGTGGATTTTTCATTAATAATTAAATCTCCACTTGTATATTGATCGAGTCCGCCTATTATATTTAATAGAGTTGTTTTTCCTGATCCACTTTGTCCTAGGACCGAGACAAACTCATTGCTTCTAAACTTCAAGTTCACTTCATTCAGAGCTTGAACGGTTTGATCACCAGTCGTGTACTCTTTTGTTATATTTTTTAGTTCTAACATTTTTTTCACCCTTCACTGTTACTTCCATTTTTTAAGATATATTCTCTTTTACACAATCAATATACACGGAATCATGTCTCTCATAGTGTAGAGGTAGAATGTGAAGAAATCAAGAAAGCAAGCTTATCTCTAGCCTTCTTTTACATTTCTTAATGTTTTAAGTGAATGGTTAAAGTTTTATACTTATGATTCATTTAAAATAGTACGTATTGCTTCGTCCACTTTTGTAGTGGGTTGTTGACACATAAAATCTTCACATATATAAATCGTTGTCTTTTCATCTTTCTGAGGGTACTCAGAAGCAAATTCAGCTATTCCTTTGAATTCTAAATGATTCTCCGCAGTCAATATTACTGTATTTGGTAGATACTGTTTTTGTAACTGTTCCAAAAACATTTTCCGTTGTGGATCATTTTTCATACCCAGAAGCACTACTTCTTTACCTGGATATTCCATAATTAATAGGCTCTTCAACAATGTGGGGGCAGAAGATGGCATTCTGGTTATATCTTCATGAAATAATTGATACATTTCGTAGAGTCGATCGCCATACTTTGTCTCTCCGGTTAATTTTTGTAGTTTTGCATAGACAAAGCCCGCAACACTGTTTCCAGAAGGCATCGCTCCTTCCGTAATTTCTTTATCAGGAGCAATCATTTTCTCTCCATCATTTCCGCTAAAGAAAAATCCTCCCGCTTGCGAATCCCAAAACAGTTGCTCCATCTCTTCTGTCAGATTTATTGCTTTTTGTAAGTACCTTAAATCCGAACTAGTTTCGTATAGCTCTAAATAGGCCCAACTCAAGAAGGCATAATCATCTAAATAGGCAAGATGCTTTGTTTCTCCATCTCGGTATCGAGCCATCATTCTTCCATCCCGGAATAACGTTTTTTCTAAGAAAAGGAGAGCTTTTTCTCCTTTTTGAAAATAACCTTTTCTGGGAATACTTTCCCTGCACGAGCAAGAGCTGCAATCATCAGACTATTCCAACTTGCTAAAACTTTATCATCAGTATGCGGACGGACCCTTTTTGATCGAATTTGAAAGAGCGTTTCTCGCGCTTCTTCCAAACGATTTTTTAAATCTTGTTCAGAAATATGATAGTCTTGAGCTGTTTCTTTCAAATTAACTTGGATTCCTTGAATAATATTCTTCCCTTCAAAGTTCCCTCTTTGAGAAAGACCATGGACTTCAGCAAAAACATCTCTTTGATCTTGATCGAGTACATCAAATAGTTCTCCATAATCCCATGTATAGTATTTCCCTTCAACTCCTTCAGAGTCCGCATCAATAGCGGAGTAGAAAGCACCTTCTGGAGAAGTCATTTCACGATCGATAAAGGTAACTAGTTTTTCGCATATTTCTTCATAGAAAGGATCTTTTGTGATTTGAAAACAAGTAGTAAAGACCATTAATAGCAACGCATTATCGTACAACATTTTTTCAAAGTGAGGCGTTTTCCATCTACGATCAATCGTATACCGGGAAAAGCCAAATCCAATCTGATCCCAAATTCCACCTTTTACCATTTGCTTTAAGGTATGCTCTACCATCGCAAGCGCCTGTGGATCTTGTGTAACTTGATGGTAATGCAATAAGAAAAGTAAATTTTGTGGTTGAGGAAATTTCTGGCCGGATCCAAATCCACCAAATACTCGATCATACTGACTACTCATTTCAGTAAATCCTTCTTCTACAACTTTTCTGGATAAGCCTTCTTCACTTTTTTCTGCACCGTTTGAAAGAGCGCTTGTTGAACACTTTCTTCTGTACTCATTCGTTTCTCTTTTTCATGGTGATAATTATGTTCGAGAGTCTTTAATAAATCTAAAATACCGGGAAGATTCTGTCGGCTTGTTCGTGGAAAATAAGTCCCCGAAAAGAATGGAATCTTATCAGGGGTCATAATGATTGTCAGCGGCCATCCTCCTCTTCCCGTCATCATTTGACACACTCGCATATAAATAGAATCAATATCAGGACGCTCTTCACGGTCCACTTTTATGGCTACATAATGTTCATTTACATATTGCGCTACTTCTTCATCTTCAAAAGACTCATGGGCCATCACGTGACACCAATGACAAGTAGAATAGCCGATGGAAAGAAAAATTGGTTTATTTTCTTTTTGAGCTTTAGCGAACGCTTCTGGTCCCCATGGATACCAATCAATAGGATTAAAAGCATGTTGTAACAGATAGGGGGACTTTTCATTTATTAATTTATTAGGTTTGGACAATTTCTTCGACTCCCTTTTCAAATGTTGTATTCTCTCTATCTAGTATAGAACGCCTCAAGAAAAAAAGATAACCCTTTAGGAAAATCCCTTTTAAAAAAAGGGTTCTAAATTGCCTAAGGTACGCCTATATGCTATATTTAAATTATCAATAGACATGTTAAAAAGCGTACAAAGAGAAGAGGGATGTGTATGGGAAGAGGTGGAGGAGGCGGCGGCAGTCGTGGCGGCGGCGGTTCCTTTGGCGGTGCAAGAGGCGGCGGCGGACGAAGTAGTGGTGGCGGCCGTGGCGGCGGTTCCTTTGGTGGAAGTAGTGGTCGCGGTGGTGGCTCCTTCGGTGGAAGCAGCGGCCGTGGTGGAAGCCCATTTGGTGGCGGAAATAGAAGCAGACCAATTATTAGAACCGGACCGATCATTAATACGGGTGGATATCGCAGACGCTCCGGTGGTGGCTTTTACGGAGGTCCACGTGGCGGATGTGGCTCAGGGTGTGGTTCTGTATTCTTTATCCTAATTATCTTAGCAGTAGCGTACTATATGTTATTCTCAATAGGTTCTGGTGGGAATAATAGTTCCGGTTCAGGAACAAGTATTACTAGATCCACTGTTGAAAGAGAATCTCTACCAAGTGGCTCCGTCAATGAAACTGATTATTACACCGATCAAGCAAATTGGATTAAAAACCCAACAGAAATGTTAGATGGACTAAAACATTTTTATAAAAAAACAGGTGTACAACCTCACGTTTATATTACAGAGGAAATTAATGGCTCAACAACTGCTTCTGAACAAGAAGTAGCCCTATTTTCAGAAAATTTATACGATGAATTGTTTACAGATGAAGCCCATTTGTTACTTGTTTTTTATGAGCCCGTTCCTAATATGTACACACAGCACTACATTACCGGAACACAGGCAAAACAAGTCATTGATACGGAAGCTGGAAACATTCTACTCGACTATATCGATCGGAATTATTACGAAGACTATACTGATTCTCAGTTGTTTAGTGAATCTTTCCGTTCAGCAGCCGATCGTATTATGGATGTAACCCGCTCTCCTTGGATTCCAGTATTTATTATTGGAGGTATCATTCTCTTAGCTGCCCTTTCGTTCCTATGGTGGAAGAGAAAGCAAGAACAAAAAAATATCGAAGCGAAACGAACAGAAGATATGCTGAAGACACCATTAGATAAGTTTGGAAGCCCTTCTGAAGCGGATGAACTAGCTAAAAAATATAGTGATGATTCTAATAAATGAAAGATAAATTAAAGGAGGAAATAATATGTCAATTTTAAGTCGTTTTTCTGATATTATTAGTTCAAATATTAATGCGGTGATCGACCGAATGGAAGATCCAGAGAAGATGATTGATCAATACCTTCGGAACATGATGGATGACCTTGCTGAAGTGAAAAGAAGTACGGCAGGAATTATGGCCGAAGAAGCTAGAGCGAAACGTGAAGTAGATCAAAATGAAGCTCAGGTTAATAAATATGCAGAACTCACTAAAAAGGCTTTAGAAGCTGGTAATGATGATGATGCTCGTATTTTCCTATCTAAAAAGCAAGAAACTGAAAATGTTGGTTCTGGATTAGCAACTTCTTATGCTTCTGCTCATGAAAATGCGATGAAGATGCGTCAAATGCATGATAAACTCGCTAATGATATTGAAGTATTGAAAAATCGTCGTGCGATGATTAAAGGAAAAATGTCTGTTGCCAAAACACAAGAAACCCTTAATACCGTTACAGATTCTATTTCTAAAACAAAAGGTGCTATGGGATCCTTCCAGAGAATGGAAGACAAAGCAAACCGTAAATTGGATGAAGCAAATGCTATGAATGAATTAAATTCTGCACCAATTGATGAAGCGAAGAAACTAGAAGAAAAATATGCTTCTCAAACTTCAGCAGCTGTTGAAGATGAGTTGGAGCGTATGAAAAAAGATATGGGGTTATCTTCTACAAAAGAAGAGCCTACTGATTCTGACGAACAATAATATATAGAAAGAGCTGTGCAGCGGAAACCACGAATTCGCTGTGCAGCTCTTTTTGATTGATAACCGGTACGATAACCCTTTTTACTACCAACTTTAGACAATTATCGTTACACTAAATAGGAGAAGGAATACAGAATTCCTTTTGTTAAAAAAGAATAAGGAGGAAAAACAGCAATGAATAAAGAACAACTGAAAAAAGTTCGAGATGGAAAAGGTTTTATCGCTGCATTAGATCAAAGTGGTGGTAGTACTCCTAACGCTTTAAGTGCATACGGTGTAATGGAAGATACGTACTCTTCAGAAGATGAAATGTTTACTCTTGTTCACGAAATGAGAACTAGAACTATCACGTCACCTGCTTTCGACTCCCAGTATATTCTTGGTGCCATCCTATTCGAACAAACGATGGAAAGTAAAATAGAAGGAATGTACACAGCCGATTATCTAGCAGATAAAAAAGGAATTGCTCCCTTCTTGAAGATTGACAAGGGATTAGCCGATCTTAAAAATGGCGTTCAATTAATGAAACCTATGCCAGAATTAGATGCCTTATTGAAAAAGGCAAATACCTTTAATATTTTTGGAACAAAAATGCGTTCTGTTATTAAGGAATTAAATGAAGAAGGCATCAAAGAAATTGTGAAACAACAATTTGAAGTAGCCAAACAAATTATTGATGCTGGTTTAGTCCCAATTATTGAACCAGAAGTAGATATAAATTCAGATAAAAAAGCTGAGATTGAAAATCTTTTAAATAAAGAAATTCTTCTTCACTTAGACCAACTATCTTCAGATGACAAAGTTATGTTGAAACTAACGATTCCTACCGTTGCGAATACATATAAAAAAGCAATGGAGCATCCGAATGTAATCCGTGTCGTTGCTCTTTCTGGTGGATATTCACGAGAAGCAGCAAATGAGAAGTTGAAGGAAAATGATGGTTTAATTGCCAGCTTCTCCAGAGCGTTAAGTCAAGACTTACGAGCTAATCAAGATGATGAAGAGTTCAATAAGAATTTGAAAGATTCCGTTCAATCCATTTATGATGCATCCGTAAATAAATAAACACAAATAAGATCAAGATTTGCTTTTTTAGCATTTCTTGGTCTTTTTCTTTTTTTAAAAAAGGTCATTCCTTTATCTTCTATATATGATACTATACACATATACAATCAAACTTTTTCTATATTGAAAAGAGGTGGCCTCTGTGTTTATACTGTATGTCTCTCCCACTGCCCGATCTTGTAGAAAAGCTCGTTTATGGCTGCAAGAACGTCATGTCCCTTTTAAAGAAAAAAATATTTTTAGTTCTTTCCTATCAGTAGAGGAATTTTCACGTATTATTGATTTGCTTCGTAAAGAAAAGAAACCCTTACCCTTTTCACTACCCCATATCTGTCATTGCTTTTCTGAAAAACAAGAAGAGCTAGAATGGTATGAAGCCCTTGCTGAGTCCCCTTACTTGTTAGATCGTCCTATTCTCGTAGGAAGCACGCACATTGTAGTAGGCTTTGACGAAGAATGTTTTCAAAACTTTTTATTGAATGAAACCGTTTACTAGTAACTGGAAAGCTGATACTCGAGCGTGATTTAATCTGCTCGAGTATCAGCTTTTTTAATTTTTAACTAGTTGTAAATAAAGGGACGCTGCATCTTGAATGTGCAAGTGTTCATCTGCTTCATCTTCTGATTCAAATGGTGCACCGGCCGTTACTAGTAGATACTGCTTGTTATTTATTTCAGCGGTTGATGCCAAACATAGACCTGCTTCTTCTGTAAAACCAGTTTTTCCTCCTTTTAAGAGTGAATCTAATTGAGGAAAATCTTTCGTAAAGCGAAACATAGAACTTTTCATTTCTAAACCATCTGCATTCATATTCGTTGGAGAAGTAGTAAATTGTCTAGTTCCAAAAATAGTAGAAAATTCTGGATTTTGAAGTGCAACTTCTAATAAGGAAGCTATATCTTCAACCGTAGAATAGTTTTGAGGATCATGTAAACCAGTTGTATTACTAAAATGCGTATTTTTTAAACCTAATTCTTGAGATCTTTCATTCATCTGTTCAACAAATGATTCTTCAGATCCAAAGAGAAGATGAGCAATGGCCAAACAACTATCTGCACCCGAAGGAAGAATGGCACCATAAAGAATATCACGATAAGATACCTTTTCACCTACTTGAAAACCTGCCACAGATGCATCCATCTCTATTAAGCCTTCAAAATATTCTTCTTTCATAATGGTTTCTTGATCTAAGTCCCCTAGTTGTTCAATTCCTAATAGGACGGTCATAATTTTCGTGAGCGATGCAGGAAATATTTTTTCATCACTCTTTTTATCAACCAATACTTTTCCAGTTTCTCTATCAATCAAAATCGCATTTTTACTATGCAACCCAGCTGTTTTTATAATTGGAGCAGATGCTCGTTCACCAAAAGTTGTTTCCTCGACAGACTCTTTTACACTAGCGAGGATTCCTGTCTTTTTAGGTTTTTCATCAGGAATACGGTTAATTAAGGTTGGGGCCTCTGTTTTCTGGATGATTTCATTTGTATGTCTATCCGTAGTTTCTTGATACAGAAAAAAGCCTGAGCCAATCAGCCCTAACAAAAGGAATGATCTAAACATCAAAGGGGTCCGTTTTTTTGAACGTTTTGTTTTTCTTTTATTCACTACTCTATTCACCTACTTTTTAAAAATTCATGAAGATTAATGAACTGCTTTAATCCTCATCTTTAACATCAATATCTTCTGGGATTGGCTCTTCCAAGTAATCCCTTAATTCTTGTTCATATTTTTTTCGTTCTTTTATAAAAAGTTTAAATTGATTCCGATTAATCAAAATTTCTTCCTCGTATTTTATGGTACGAATTTGACCTTCTCGAATCAATCTTTCAATTTCACTAACGGGTACATCAATATATTCAGCTGTTTCTATAACATTCAAATACAACCTATTCACCTCATTTTTGTACTGCCCCCTGAAATTACTTCGATTGTTTCTGAAGCAATCTCTATACGATCGCCTTCTTGTTCAAATCGTTGAAGAATTTCAGTAAAAAGCTTATCTTTCGTACTTCTACGTTCACGATAATCAACTACATACCGTAAGCTTACTTCTGCCCAGTTATCATCAAAGGTAAGATATACTTGGTTTTCTAAAGAAGCATTTTCTAGTTTATAACGTCGTTTCATATTTTCCCAAGCAACTGCTGCTTCTCTATTGTACAATTCTGTATGCTTTTTTGCTACCTCTAATAAAATTATTTTAGCTAGCTGCATATCACTTTCAAAACGTAATGGAATTTGAATTTCATCCCAAAGAAATTTAAAATCTGCGGCATAATTGTAAACAGGCGAATTAAAAATATAACTATTCGCAACTCGCACAATTCTACCCGTATACTGGTCACCATCTACCCATTCACCAATTTCCATCAAGGTGGTTCGCAGCACTCCAATATCTACGACATCTCCTTTGATTCCTCCGAGCAGAACTCGATCACCCGTTTCAAAAAAATCACCAAATAAGATGGCAAACCATCCTGCTATACTAACAATGACTTCTCGAAGCGCATAGGTTACTCCAGCTCCAGCGAGTCCAATTGCGGTAGTGAAGCCTGTTAGATTTCTTCCAAAAATATACATGAAAACGATAAATAATAAAAAGTTGTTTATCCAGCGAGCTATTTTCCGAGCAACATACCAATGGCCTGAATTTTTTAATTTTCCATATAGCCGATTCAAAAGGAATCGTCTCGTGACATAAAGAAGAATGAAAAATATAAGAAACCAAATCACATTTATTAACAAGGGATAAGATTCAGAAAAGCGACGTATCCAATCCATTTCACTACCTCCATCATTTTATAGAAACATATCCTTTTATTCTTGTTTCCATTATACTGTATAATGATAGGGAAACGCGAAGAATGAACGTTTCACTTAAGAAAAGGAAGTGGCTACCATTAAAAAACGACGCAAAGATAACTCTTCCCTTAAAAAGGATATTACCTCCTACACCGTAGAAGAGCCAACAGAATTACTCGCATTTCTTTTACAGACAATCACGAATAAAAGTCGGAACTCTGTAAAATCTTTACTGACTCGAGGACAAGTTCATGTCGATGGAGAAATCATTACGCAACATAACCATCCTTTAAAACCTGGACAAAAAGTTGGGATTCAGAGCAATAGAGAATCTATAAAACAAACGGCCCTCATCGGGATAACTTTACTACATGAAGACGACGATATTATAGTAATCAATAAAGATGCTGGCGTTCTTTCTGTAGCAGCAAACCAACCAGAAGAAATGACTGCCTATCGCCAATTGACACAATATGTAAAAGAAGAAAACCGTAAAAAACGGATATTCATTGTTCACCGACTCGATCGGGATACTTCTGGAGTCATGGTTTTTGCAAAAACAGAAGAAGTTAAAAATTCTTTACAAACGAATTGGAAAGAAATTGTAGAAGAACGGATTTATATTGCTCTTGTCGAAGGTGAAATCCCTGAAAAAGAAGCAACCATTTCTTCTTGGCTTACAGAAAGCAAGTCAATGAAAGTCTATTCCAGTCCTGTAGACAATGGTGGAAAACATGCCGTTACTCATTACAAAAAGATCCAAGGAAATGAACACTATTCTTTATTAGAAGTAGAGTTAGAAACCGGCCGAAAAAATCAAATTCGAGTTCACTTACAAGATATTGATCATCCAGTAGTAGGGGATAAAAAATATGGTTCTGTTACGAATCCTTTGAATCGATTAGGTCTGCATGCATCTACACTCGCGTTCCTTCATCCTCGGACAAATGAACTCGTGCAATATCATGCACCTGCTCCATCTACTTTTTATTCAAAATCAAAATAATTTTATTCAGTATAAAAGACATCTCTTGCTCTGCACAGGCAGAAGATATGTCTTTTATATTTTTCAGCTGAAAAGAGTAACTTGATTTCTCCCATTTTTTTTAGAAGTATAGAGAGCTTTATCCGCCTTTTCAGTAATATCTATTGCTGAATCTCCTTCTAAAAACATAGCTACACCAATACTCACGGTAATCAAATGAGTGGGATGGCATTTTGAACGTTCTACTAATTGATTAATATTTATAGCTAAATTCAATGCTTCTTTTTCATTTGTATCTGCTAAAAGCACAACAAATTCTTCACCACCATAGCGAGATACCATGGATTCTACCGGGATACGTTCTTGCATCAATTGAGCTATATTTAAGAGGACATGATCTCCAACAGGATGACCATACGTATCATTCACGTATTTGAAATGATCAATATCAATCATCAGTAAAGAAAAAGAAGCTTTTTCTTGTTGGGAACGTTCAACCAGTTCTGCTAACTTTATTTCAAATAGTCTACGATTTGGAATTCAGTAAGCTGATCTGTATTTGCTAGTCTTTTTAACTTTTCATTTAATAGTAATAGATCATTTTGTTTTTCTTCGATTTCTTGATAAATATTTTCAAGTTCAATTAAGGCATGTTCATTTTTTAGATAGGCATCTTCTATTTTTTTCTTGGATGCTCGTAGTTCCATTTCATAGTCAATTCGTTTTCGCATGGGCATCAAGATACAATCAACAAATTTTTCTGAATCACCTTCAACCTGACAAGCGTTCATTAAGAAAGGGGTTTCTTCGCCTTCACCATTTTTGAATTTAATATACAGTTCATCGACTGCGCCAAAAAGATTAATATTTGGATAAAAATAGGAATGGAAGACCATTTTATTTGCTGGTTTCAAGAAGCTTTCAATGTGTTGTCCTACTACCTCTTGTTTTTTATAACCCATTTCATTCAAGAAGGTATCATTGGCCTCGATAAGAAAACTTTTATGATCGAGTTTTAAATATCCACAAGGTGCATTCTTTAACCGGACTTCCATTTTATATAGTCTCCTTTATTCCTTACTTTTTCCGTTCAGATATTCTTGAATAATTGAAATCGTTTCTTCAGGGTTACTAATATGAGGATAATGCCCTTTTGCTTGCAAATATCGAATTTCACTGTTTTTAAGATGTTGGTGCAGATACTCACCTGTTTCGACTGGAACAATACTATCTTCTGAACACTGCATAATTAAGGTGGGCTTATTTGCCAATGCTAATTGATTTCTACAATCTGAAAAGAAAGTAACTTCTGCAAACTCACGCGCGATTCCCTGATTATTAGCCACAAATGTACGCTGAAGTTCCTGTGTATGTAGGGAGTCTCCTCTTTCATGCATAGCAATTGGAGCTAGGTAATTGGCCCACCCAACAAAGTTCATTTCCATCATCCCAAGCATATCTTGAACGTCACTTTCTTCAAACCCTCCATAATAACCATCTTCTGTATTTATATAACAAGGAGAAGGTCCAATCATGATCAGTTTTGAAAAACATTCTGGCTTTTCAATAGAAGCTAGCATTCCAATCATAGAACTAATCGAATGTCCTACAAAATATACATCTTTCAAATTTAATGCTTCAATAACATCTAACAAATCTTGGGTATACCCTTTTAAAGAACTATACTTTTCAGAATCGTAAGCATCCATATCTGAAGCACCTGAACCCACATAATCAAAAAGAATAATTTTATATTTTTCTTCAAAAGCTGGAGTAATATATTGCCACATGCTTTGTTCACAGCCAAAACCATGGCCAAAAAGTAAAGGTTGTTCTCCTTTTCCAAAAACTTTAACATGATTCCTCTTCATTACATCTACCATTTTATTTTACCTCACTTTATATAATAGAAACTCGCTAATGAATAACTCTTTTCATCATAGTATACCTTATCAAAGTTTTTCTCACAAAGTTTATATTAATATTCACAAAATAAGGAAATACCTTAATTGGGAGTTACGACTAGAAATAAAAGAGCAAAAATATTCCTCCTCTTTTTTTGTAAATGTGTACTATAATGAAGGAACAAGATGTTAGCTATCATTTTTTAGAAAGGGTGATTTTAAAGTTGGAATTACGACAATTACGTTACTTCTTGGCTATTGCGAATGCGAAAAGCTATTCCGCCGCAGCTCAAAACTTATTTGTTACTCAACCTACTTTGACATGGAATATTCAAAAACTAGAAGAAGAATTAGATACTCGTCTTTTTTATCAAACAACTAGAGGGATCGAACTCACTGAATCAGGAGAAATTCTATTTGAAGAAGGTAAAAACATACTGTCCAATGTAGATGACATGTTAGAACATATCCAGTTAAGAGGAGACAATCAAAAAAAGACTTTGAAAGTTGGGATCACCGCTTTATTTGTCATTCAATACATGGACCAAATCGTAAATTACATCAGTTCCAATCCGGAAGTTGAATTGACCTTCATTCAACATGGATCTGTTGTTCTTCAAAAGATGTTGGCAAATAAGGAAATTGATCTTGGATTATTATCTTTTCCAATCTATGAGCCATCTATCGAAATAGAAAAATTACGAACTTCAAACCCGAATTATAAAATTTCTGTAGTCGTTCCTCCTGATCATCCTCTAGCAGCAAAAAAATCTATTAAATTTCCAGATTTAGAAGGCTATGAAATTTGTTCCTTTACAAAAGACTATGTATTAGGGAAAATTTTATATGAGCGATGTGAAGCTTTTGGATTTACTCCAAATGTCATATTTACAAATAATAATTGGGAAGTGCTTTTAAAAAATATAGAGGCAACTCGTACTCTAACCTTAATGCCTGATGTCATTAAAAAAATACGTAAAGACAGTGAACTAAAATGGATTCCCCTCGTTGATAAAGCTAGTGAGTTTAACGTTGGGATTGCAAAATTAAAAGAAACAAGTCTTAGTGAACCTGCCGTTCGCTTCATAGAATGTATTAGAGAAAATTAAAAAAATCTTCTAATCAAAAAAAGGGACTCAAACACAAAATGTTTGAGCCCCTTTTTTCTATTCATGAGCATTCATTATTTGTTCTTTGACATGAATTAATTGAGTAATGCATTCGTTATAAGGTGCACGTAATTTATAATCTTTGGCAATTCGAGCAACCGCTCCATTGATATAATCAACTTCAGTTAAGCGATTATTCACATCTAAGTCTTGATGCATCGAAGGATAATGATCAGAAGCATTTAAACTAATTTCAGTTACATGCTTGATGAGGTCTTCCACATCCATCTCCACACTTTTTTCTTTGGCAACCATAACAAATTCTTCGATAATCGTCTTAATGATTTCCGGGTTTTGTTTGGTTGAATAGAACTGGCCTAGATTACAATCAAGTAGTGCACAAATTGCATTATTACATCCATTAACAGTAGCTTTACGCCAAATAGAGAACTTCACATCTGAACTATATATTGCATTTAATCCAGCTTCATCCAATACTTGAACAAGCTCCCGAGCAGACTTTTCTTGTTCTTCTCCACGAGCATAGTTTTGAATTTCAATGGAGCCTCCTCCATGAAAAGCAACCTGTCCGGGACCTTTTAAGTGCGCAGTAAACACTGTGACTCCCATAAAAATATTTTTCTTGTCTACATACTTTCTAATGATATCTTCATGGCCAATTCCATTTAAAAGAGAAATAACTTTTGTTTTAGAACCAAGAATGGGCTGAATATCTTCCAACATTTTTGGCAATCCCATTGATTTTGTAAATAAGAAAACAATATCGGCAACTTCTGTTACTTCTATTGGATAATGAATGGCAATTTTAACGGTACGTTCTTGTTCTCCATCATCAATGATTAAACCATTTTCACGGATCGCCTCAATATGTTCTGTCCACCAATCGATCAAAGTTACGTCATGACCTGCTTCTTGAAGTTGAGCCCCAAAACGACTACCCATAGCACCTGATCCAGCGATTGTAATTTTCATTGCTTCACCTACTCTGACATTTTTTTATTTAAAATTTAACGATGATTTTCGGGTTCTTCGAATACATGATATTCTTCTTTTTTATTTAGTACACGTCTAGCTCCTTGAGCTAAAGCAAGTAATTCTTCTTCACCCGGCACACGGTAGACAGGAGCAATGAAAGAGACGCGGTCTTTTACCATATCGGTGATGTAATCAGAATGCGCTAACCCACCTGTCAAAATAATACCATCTACATTTCCATTTGCTACAGTTGCAAGCTGACCAATTCCTTTAGCTATTTGATAGGCCATCGCTTCTAAAACCGTTTTGGCTTTTTGATCCCCATCTTTTGCTTTTCCTTCTACTATACGCGCATCATTCGTTCCAAAATAAGAAACAAGTCCGCCATTTTTTCGTAGTAGGGTATTCATTTCTTTTTCAGTATGCTTGTAACATAAAGGAATTACTTCTTTCAAAGGTAATCCACCCGCACGTTCTGTGGAGAAAAGTCCTTCATCATCTGCTACAACATCTGTAATCCGACCTTTTTCATGGATACTGACTGTACTTCCCCCACCAATATGAGCGACGATTAAATTACATTCTTCATAAGGTTTATGTAATTCTTCATTTGCGATTTTAATACCGACCGCTCTCATATTGAGCATATGAGCGATACTTTTTCTTTCAAAAAGAGCAGTACCAGAGATACGAGCTACATCAGTCATTTGGTCTACCGTTATAGGATCATAGATATACGATGGACAATCTTTTACTCCAAATTTTTCAGCAATTCTTTGTGCTAGTCCAGCTCCTAAGTTGGAAGCATGTTCTAGGACAGGATAATCACGTAAGCACGTAAGCATCGCATCATTTACTATATAAGCTCCTGCTTCAACAGGCGGAAGACATCCTCCTCGTCCAACTACTCCATCCAACGAATCTGCTGCTATACCTTCTTCTTCCAAAGCTTTTAAAATATCTTGATATCGGAAATCTGCTTGCTCCAAAATGGTACTATATTTAGAAACCTCTTCTAAAGAGTACGTAATCTCTTTTTTAAATTTTAATTCATCATTTTCAAAATAACCTATTTTTGTAGAGGTTGCTCCTGGATTAATTGCTACAATACGATCTACCATTGGGAATTCCCCTTTCTTCTATATAAATTCAAACAAAAAAGGAAAAAGCTCATTTGGTTCAACACTGTTTCGCGAATGAGCTTTTCCCCTCTGTTATCTATTAACTATGGATTGGTTTTCCTAGTGCTAATTCTGCTGCATCCATAACGGTCTCAGCAAGAGACGGATGACTGTGAATAGTCAAAGAAATATCTTCTACAGTTAAGCCTTGCTCCAGAGCTAATGCTAGTTCAGCGATTACATCACTGGCTCCAACACCTACTATTTGAGCTCCTAAAAGTTCATTAGTATTTTTATCCGTTATTAAGCGGACAAATCCTTCTGGCTTGTTTAATGATAATGCGCGACCATTTCCGCCAAGTGGAAATTTACTGCTCTTTGCATCATAGCCTAAATCTTTTGCTTCTTTTTGAGTATAACCGACTACAGCCAATTCAGGTTCTGTAAAGCACACGGCAGGCATAGCTAAATAATCAACTGCTGCCCCTTTATCTCCACTAATTGCTTCTGCTGCTACCTTTGCTTCATAACTTGCTTTATGAGCTAAAGCAGCGCCAGGAACTACGTCCCCAATAGCAAATACGTCTCGTTTATTCGTACGTCCCTGCTCATCAACTTTAATTAAACCTTTTTCATCGGTATCAATATTAGCCATGACTAGACCGATATCATCTGTGTTTGGTCTGCGACCTACACATACAAGAACATAGTCTGCTTGAACGGTTTCAGACTTCCCATCTACCTCGTAGGTTACTGTAGCTTTTTCATCCGTTTGTTCAACGGATTTAGCCATTGCACTTGTAACTACCGAAACATCTCTCTTCTTGAAGTCTGCCTCTACTAATTTCACCATATCTTTTTCAAATGTTGGTAAAATTTGCGGTGTTCCTTCTAGAATGGTTACTTTTGTACCAAAATTAGCATATACTCCAGCTAGCTCAATTCCAATATAGCCTCCGCCAATCACTACAAGTTCTTTAGGAATTTCTTTCAAATTCAAGGCGCCGGTTGAATCAATGACGCGACCTTTGAATGGGAATCCTTTGATTTCAATCGGACGGCTTCCTGTAGCAATGATGGCGTGATTAAATGTATAGGACTGTACAATTCCTTTTTCTTCGTCAAAGATTACTCGAATAGTGTGCGGATCAATAAAGAACGCTTCACCTTTTAAAATCTCTACTTTATTTTTTTCAAAAGCATTTCTACGCCTTTAGTTAGCTTGGAAACAACTTGATTGTCTTTCCAACTTTGCGTTTCCTCAAAATTAATTGTGGTTTCTTTTGTATGAATTCCTAAAATCTCTGAATTCTTAGAAGCTGTATACTGATGGCTTGCTGTAATCAACGCTTTGGATGGAATACACCCTACGTTTAAGCACACTCCGCCAATATCTCCTTTTTCAATAATTGTAACCTTCTGTCCCAGTTGTGCAGCACGAATCGCTGCTACATATCCACCTGGGCCAGAACCAATAACAATTGTATCCAATTCTTCAGTGAAATCTCCTACTACCATAACTGTTTGTCACCCCTCAACAAATAATAATTCTGGATCAGCAATATATTTCTTCAAGTCCGTCAATGCTTTCTGAGCAGTCAGACCATCGATAATACGGTGATCAAATGCGAAAGAAACTTTCAGCATTGGTGCAACAATTGGTTGTCTATTTTCATCTGGAATAACCTCGTCTTCAATTCTTGCAACTCCAAGAATTGCTACTTCTGGTTGATTGATGATTGGAGTAGACCAAACACCATTTAAAGCTACTGAACCAGTATTTGTAATGGTCATTGAACCATTCTTCATGTCAGAACTCTTCAAGGTTCCATTCATTGCTTTTTCAGTATTTTCTACTAAGTCTTGTGCTACTTTAAATAGACTCTTCTTGTCCGCATCTTTAATATTTGGAACATACAATCCATTTTCTGTATCGGTTGCTACGCCAACGTTGACATAATTTTTGTAAATAATTTCATTGTTTTCTTCATCTACAGAAGCATTTAAATCAGGATAGCGAGCTAGAACAGCGGCTACTGCTTTTACAAAGTACGCAGTATAAGTTAATTTAATACCACTTTCCTTCGCGATTTCTTTAAATTTATCACGGTGCTCAATCAATTTCGTAACATTTACACGATCGAGAATCACTACATCTGGAGATGTACGCTTACTACTTACCATAGCTTTAGCAGTCATACGGCGCATTGGAGACATTTTCACTCTTGTTTCACGAGCTGTTGTGTCTACTTTTGGCTCTTCTTGAGTACTTGCTGCTGGTTTTTGTGTACTTGCTGTTTCAGCTTCAGCTGGAACTTGCGCTTGAGTCACTTCTTTCTCTGCTACAGGTTGAGTTGCAGCTCCACCATTTGCCAAGAATAAATCAATATCCTCTTTTGAAACACGATCGTTTTTACCTGTCGCTGGTACTTGAGTGAGATCTACATCTTTTTCTCGTGCATATTTACGGACTGCTGGAACTGCCAACATCCGAATATCTACGCTTGGAGTTTTTGAAGTGGAAGCAGAAGCACTCTTTGGATTTGGATTATAATCAATATCTTTTGGTACTTTTCCAATTACACTACCATCTACCTCTGTAATAACTTCTTGTTCCGTTTCTTCTAAAGCTACCTCTTTTTTAGGTGTGGTGGCAGGTTTTGAAGAGTCGCCTTCTACTTCAATTTCAATAATAGAGCTCCCAACTTTGGCTACTACACCTTCGTCAGCAATAATTTTTTTGACAACTCCTGTAACCGGTGATGGTAAGACTACTACTGCTTTATCACTTTGAATCTCCACCAACTCTTCGTCTTCTTTGATGGTTTCTCCTTCTTTAACATGCCAGCTCAAAATTTCACTTTCGTGTAAACCTTCTCCACTATCTGGCAAGATGAATGAATAAATCATATTGCATACCCTCCTTAATTCAATCTTAGAAGTTGTAAACTTCTTTTACTTTGTTAGCAATGTCTTTTGCATTTGGAAGCCATACTTCTTCTGCAGAAATAAATGGATAAACAGAGTCAGGTGCCGTTACACGAGATACTGGTGCTTCTAAGTACATAAATGCTCTCTCTGCAACTTCAGAAACTACTTTTCCTGCTGTTCCAGCTTGACGTTGTGCTTCTTGAACAACGACACAGCGACCTGTTTTCTTAACAGATTCTACAATAGTTTCATAATCCACTGGGGAGACTGTTCTCAAGTCAACTACTTCAACAGAAATATGATCTTCTTCTAACATTTCAGCTGCTTTTAAGGCTTCATGAACCATCAAACCATATCCAATAACGGTTACATCTGAACCTTCTCTTGTAATAGCGGCTTTATCTAGTGGTACTCTATATGCCTCATCTGGAACTTCCGCTCTTACAGAACGATATAATTTTAAGTGTTCTAAGAAGATAACAGGATCGTTACTTTCAATTGCCGAAATCAACAAACCTTTCGCATCATAAGGGTTACTTGGAATGACTACACGGATACCAGGAATTTGTGAGAACAATCCTTCTAAACTATCTGAGTGTAATTCTGGTGTATGAACTCCACCACCATAAGGAGCACGAATCGTTACAGGCATACTTCTTGTTCCACCATAACGATATCGCATACGGGACATTTGAGCGATCAAAGGAGAAATGGCTTCCAAGAAGAAACCTGAAAACTGAATTTCTGGAAGAGGACGTAATCCTGCTGTAGCTAAACCAACTGTCATTCCGATAATTCCTGATTCTGCTAACGGAGTATCAAATACTCGTTCCTCACCATATTTAGTTTGCAATCCGTCGGTAACACGGAAAACTCCACCGTTTCCACCTACGTCTTCTCCATAAATTAGTGTATCCGGATCTGTTTCTAATTTATAATCTAGTGCTTCTGTAATAGCTTGTACGATTGTTTTTTCACTCATTCTCGGACATCTCCTTTGCTTTATACTCAGCAATCTGTTCTTTAATATTTTGAGGAGCATCTTCATACATGAAACCTAAAAGTTCAGATACTTTCATTTTTTCAACATGTCCAATTTTTTGAACCGTTTCTTTGATTTCACTCTTGCATCCTTCAATTACTTCTTCTTCCATTTCCTCTGTCCAAATGCCTTTTTTCTCTAAGTAAATACGCATTCTGATTAGTGGATCTTTTTGTTCCCATTCAGTTAATTCTTCATTTGTACGGTAACGAGTTGGATCATCTGACATAGAGTGAGGCCCGAAACGATAAGTAATCGCATCAATAAGAACAGGACCATTTCCTGCAAGAGCATATTCACGAGCTTTTGCAGTTACTGCATACATAGCAAGTGGATCCATACCGTCTACTTGTACACCCGGAATTCCAACACCTACAGCTTTTTGTGCAAGAACTTTAGCATTTGTTTGTCTATCAACTGGAACGGAAATTCCATATCCATTATTTTGGATGATGGCAATGAAAGGTGCCTTGTAAACACCAGCGAAGTTTAATCCTTCATAGAAATCTCCTTGAGAAGTAGCTCCATCCCCATTATAAGAAAGTACAATATTCTTTTTACCTTTTTTCTGATACCCAACCGCAACTCCCATTGCATTGGTAACATGCCCACCAACAATTACTTGTGGTACATATCCTTGAAAATCTGGCTCATACTGATTTGCTTTATAGTGACCTTTGTAATATAAGAAGGCCTGGAAAATAGGAAGCCCATGGAAAATCAAAGGAATTAAGTCACGATACGTTCCTGCAAAAAAGTCCCCTTTGCGTGTTGCAAACTGAGGTGCAATCTCACTGGCTTCCTGACCGCCCATTGGTGCGTAGTTTCCAAGTGCTCCTTGGCGGTTTAACATGGTTACTCGTTGGTCATACGTTCTAGCCCATACCATGTTTTTCATTAGCTGAACCAAATCTTCATCAGATAGTTTAGGATCCAAGTCCTCATTCACAATTTCTCCTAATTCATTTAAAACTTGATACATTGGAAAGGATTCTTCATAGCCTTTAACGATTGCATCAAAGTCTAAAATTTGTTTTGTTTTCTTAGCCATAATAACAGCCCTCTCATCTATATATTTTTTTATGGAACGTTTTCAACATTGAGCTTGTCACGATATTTTTATTTGAATAATAGGTTCTTTTGATAGAGTTATCAACTTATTTTAGCGGCTTTTTATTTTGAGATTATTTCTTGTTTTGCTTGATGCTTTTTATACATAAGAGTCAAAATGGAGTTGATAATTCCAACTACTAAGATCACTACTGCATAAATGAAGATGTATCGGTACCCGTCATTACCATAATTATCCAACCAAGATCCATACATCGTAAATTGGAATAAGTCAGGAGCAAAACCGATTGCACAAGTAATCCCAGCAGTCATTGCAGCATATTTAGTTGGTGATTTAACTTCCGCTGGCACAGCAAACATGTTTCCACGAGCCATAAAAGTGAAGGTAGAAATTAACAGTGTTAAGATAATAATGATTGTCGTGCTTGTCGTTGCAGGTAATCCTAGGAATGCAAGAATGATAATGGCAGACGCCAGGAAAGAAATTCCTAATACCTTCGTTACCGAGTGAATTCTATCTCCAATGTATCCTCCAATTGGAGCTCCTACAAAACGTAACAAGTATGTACGAACAATTGCTAATCCTCCAGAGAAGGCAACCGTAACGCCTAATACATCTGTAAAGTAAGGAGTAAAGTAAGTTAATGTTGTGTATAAAGTGTAAGTAACAAAGATTGCCATACCCGCAAGCCACGTTCCTGGAAATTTCAATACAATCCAATAGTCTTTCAGGCCGATACGTTCTTCCGCGTCTTCGTCAACATTTTCATTTTCAGCAGGAGATTCCATCAAGAAGTAAAGAACAATTCCTACTAATAAGGAAGCAACACCGTACCCAATAATAGCTGCTTGAAGACCTAATGCTTCTGTAGCTGCTCTTCCAAACAAGAACAGAGCTAAAGAGTTAACAATTACGCTCCCAATTCCTGAAGCTGATTCACTAAGTCCAAAGATTTTTCCTTGGCTTTCTTCATCTCCTAGCATACGAACTGCTTTGATATGGGAAGGATAGAATGCAAAAAGTGCAGAAACTGCTAAACCAATCCAGATATAAACAGCAAATTGATAATTCAAGTTAAAAGCGAATAAGAAACTAAGTGCCGAAGTTCCGAACATGGATATAATATAAATGGTTTTATAGCTGAAGCGATCCGCAAACCAACCGCCAATAGGAGCTCCTACAATATTTCCAATTCCAAAGATAGCAATCAATACACCTAGCTGAGCGTTTGTAACATCTAACGTAGCAACTAAGGGATTATAAAGTACGTACTGAATGAATGGTAGTGCATATTGTAAAGCATACGCAGTACCAAAGAAAAAGATGGTTAGGAAAAGCTTTGGATTTTTTTTCATGATTTCATCACCTTTTATTATTATTTATTATGAATTTTTTGCTGCTAAACAAGCGAGTGCAATTGAATTTATTTTGATTTCTGCCGTATCAGAACGGGATCCTAAGATAATTGGATTGGAAGCACCTAAAACGATTCCAGCCCATTTTGCTCGATTAAAATGCAGCCAAGATTTACCAAGAATATTCCCCGTTTCAATATTTGGAAATACGAGTAAATCAACATCTCCTGAAACTTTACTATCAATGCCTTTATGGAGTGCTGCCGTTTGATCGAAAGCAACATCAAATGCGATAGGTCCTTCAATCGTACAAGAAGGTGCTTCTCCACTTTTTACGTAATCGACTAGACCTTGTGCATCTACAGTAGCTGGGATTTTAGGATCTACCATTTCATTTGCTGCTAAAACAGCTACTTTAGGTTCTTCCACACCTATTCGTTTCATCGCTTCTAAGGCATTAGATAAGATATCTTTCTTCTGCTCTAAATTAGGAGCCACATTTACACCACTATCTGTACAGTAGAGAAGTTTATGATAACCAGGTAATTGGTAAACAGCCATTAAACTAATAAGTTTTCCCGTTCGTAGGCCATTCTCACGATTTAGAATCGCACGCATGTAAACACTAGTATTTACTAATCCTTTCATCAAGACGCTAGCTCTTTGATCTTTCACTAGTTTTACTGCAAGGGTAGCTGACTCTTCCGGAGTTGGGCTATTGATGATTTCAACCTCATCCATACCGATTTCTTTTACTATTTTCCTTATTTCTTCTTCATTCCCTACTAGTATAGGTTTGACAAACCCAAGATCCATTGCTTCTTTGACTGCCAATAGAAGTTCTTTGTCTTCCGCTGCTGCCACACTGACTGTATGTATTCCAGTTGCTTTTACTTCTTCGATTAAATCTTTGAAGTCTTTTAACATTTCATCTTTCCTTTCTATTCTTTTTTGAAGTAAGCGCTCTACATCTGTATCTTATCACCTTCCTTCACAAGTGAATAATAGGTAGTTTTGATGACCCTATAGATTATATTAAACGCTTCCATTTCAATGGTATTGTATTTTTTAAACTAAAATTTAATAACACATACAAAAAAAGGAACAAGAAATTTTCTCTTCTTCCTTTCAAAGATTATTTAAGTTTCATTTCCTCGATTGCTTTTTTAGTTTTATGATGACCTAGAATCATAATGGGTAGGATGACAGATGGGATTGCTGCATAGCCTAGATATGTGTATCCTTTACCAATAATCGCAGATAAACCTACTAAAGAAATAAAATAAGTAATTGCAAAAAGAATAAGAATCGTTACTAAGTTTCTTCCTACTCCTTCTTTCATAGGTACATACTTTGAATACCTTCCAGCAACACTATAGGAATACGTTACAATGGTTGATAAAACTGCTAATACTACCAGCACAACATATGCTAATAAAAATATGGATGAACCTAAATCTTCTACCACTAAATAGTTTGGTAAGGTTGTCCCTACATATTGCGGATAAGCGAACAATAATACAGCTACGGATAAGATTAAGAACACATTCATTACATAACCTAGCGAAACAGATTTAAGGGAATCTTTTTGATCTTTTAGTCCTGAAGAAACAGAGATAGAGTTTCCTACAATTCCTGCTGTTAAAACACCTGCATAGATAAATGCCGATTTAATTGCTTGTAGAAAAGAAAAATCACTAAATGATGTGGTTTGCCATTCACCTATAAAACTGGAATTAGATGAAAGAAGACCAGCTATTGAAATAGTTGCTAAGGATAGCACTATAAAAACAGTCATTATGGTACTAGAGGCACGCACTAGCTCCTCTCCAAGAACAGAAAGAATAATCGATATTCCAACGATTAAAAGAGCTGAAAAAGCGTACGGAATGCCTGTATATTCAGTTATAATACTGGCAGCTGTTGCAATTCCAGCAGCTAAAGCTAATAAAACTCCCGCTACATAAGTAATTTCAAAAAATCCTGAAAATAAAGCTCCAAATGGATCAAAGAATGATTTAGTAAAATCACTAAAGTTATCAATTCCTTTAATTCTAGAATATTCTATACCATAGTAAACACAAGATGCCATGAGGAATACAGTTAATAAAGGTGTAAATAAACCCCATTTACCATATTTACTAAAATAGGTTGCTGCGAAAGTACCGGCAGCGGCGGCGGGGCCAGCATGTGTACCAAACCAAACACTGGCAATACCCACAAATACAGGTAGCCCCCTTTTTTTATTTTTCATTACAATTCCTCCATTCTTACTTATTTATTATATAAACCTATTATTTAAAACGCTTACAATTAAATGGTACTCGTACTTTTCTCTCTATTCAAATAGAAAAATCTTATATAGCTATAGATTAATTTTTATGAGTTTTGATGTTTTTAATTTTTAGTATCCTGTATACTCATGAATGAAAACCCTTTCTTTCTTTTGGAGAGTGATTACCATTAAATGGATATACGTAAAAGGATAGCATGAGACACTATTTTAACTAGTTTTTTAATTATATTCACTAGATATAAATTGTAAACAAAAAATAGGAGGAGATAGAAGTTATGGGTAAAATTGAAAAGAGATTGGAAGAACTAGGCATTGAATTACCAAATGCACCAGAGGCAATGGCTAGCTATGTAGTTGTTCAAAAAGTCGATGATATGCTGTATTTTTCAGGAGCTAGTCCTATGAAGGACGGAAAACCTACTATGCAAGGGATTTTAGGGAAAGATTTTACGATAGAAGAAGGTTATGATGGAGCACGTCAAGCCGGATTGTTACTATTAAGCCAATTAAAAAAAGCTGTCGGAGATTTGGATAACGTAGAACAAATCGTCAAATTATTTGGAATTGTTGCTAGTTCAAATGATTTCTTTGAACATCCAGCAGTTATAAATGGAGCCTCGGAGCTATTTGTCGAAGTATTTGGAGAAAAAGGAAAGCATGCAAGATCAGCTATAGGTACTAGCGTTTTGCCATGGAACCTCCCCCTTGAAGTAGAAATGATTGTGAAAGTTAAAGCAAAATAATATTTTTAAGTTTTAAATAAAAGGTAGACTTGGCGTTTTTATCCTAAGTCTGTCTTTTATTTTAGAATGTTTACATCTATTTATAAAAAATCCTACACTGGATGGAGATTTACCAGTGTAGGATTTTTTACTTTTTATATTTATTTATATTCGTTGTTCTTATTTTGTACTTCTTCTATTACTTTTATCACGCTATTATTTTCTTCAGGTGTACCAATGGTAAGTCGATAGTATCCTTCTAATTCTCCTGAAAAACCTTTAATCAATACGGCACTATCTTCTAACGCATGAAATATTTCTTTTGAAGTTGTAAAAAATAAGAAGTTTGCTGCTGAAGAAAAAGGTTCTATTCCTTTTCCTTGTAAAAACTCTCTCATTCTTTCTCTTTCTTTTTTAATAATCTCGATATTTTTACTAGTTGTTTCTCTGTTTTTAAGAGCCTTTAAACCCATTTCTTGCGTTAACATATTAACGTTAAAAGGAGATCTCACTCGATTAATATATTCTATATTTTTTTCATTCGATACCATGTAGCCTAATCTGATTCCAGCTAAACTCATTGCTTTAGAGAATGTTCTTAAAATGATTAGATTTTCAAATTCCTCCATTGTTTCATTTTGAGGACCATCAGAAAATTCAATATAAGCTTCATCCAATATAACCATCGCATCTACTGATTTGATTATTTTTACAATATCTTCTTTGGGAATAAGTAAACCCGTTGGATTATTAGGATTTGTCAAAATAACGATTTTCGCTTTTTCCTCATGAACAAACTCAACAAAACCATCTACATTCAATTTTTTCATGTTTTCTAGCGGATACCCTACGTATTTCCCTTTATGCATAATAGTAAAGTTTCTATACATACTAAAAGTCGGTGAAAAACTAGCAACCGTTTCGCCAGCTTCTAAATAGGCTTTCATTACTAGCTCAATCAACTCACTAGATCCATTACCAAGTAGAATTTCATCTTTATTTCTTCCTAATTGTTCGGCTAGTTCTTCTCTAAGCTCATCGCTACGATCCCCTGGATAACGATTTAGACCTTTTATCCATTCGATTCCTTCATTTGCATCTAATTTAACCTTGTAATCTCTATCAATAACTTCATAAGCAACGAGACTTTTTATCTCTTCTCTTAGATATTTTTCCATCTTATCGTTCCTCCATTCGCACCTTTTGAGTTTATGTTCACCCTATTTTACAAAGAAATTTTTGTTGTTAGGTAACACTTTAGCGTATCTAACAGGAATTGGCTAGCGTAAGTTCAATTTTATTGATTATGACACCAATTAAAAGAGGCATTTTTTCAAAATAAAAGCATCTCTTTTTAATTTCAATATATCTCTCATTATCTATGTATTTTTACCTACCAATTGTGATCAGTTTAAATTTTTTGTAACAATTTTTGGAATTCTGAATGGTCACTTTTTGTTCCGGTTATTTTTCAAAGAAAATTTTATCACATCGTTCTTTTTCCAACTGACGAAGCTGTCCTTCTAAATCCTGATGACGGTTACCCCACCTGTGCATAGCCATATTCCATTTTTTTACTCTCACTTTTGACTATAAATTATGACAACATCTCACGTCTTGTTTTTATTGCACCTAAGAATCGTAGTCAATACTCTTGAGTTATGACTATAGAAAAATTTTTCATTTATCTATTTTTGATAACTTTAACTTCATAAAATACGTCAATGTTACTACGCACACCATATAGTAATAAATCGAATAATATATGCTTGGTTCAAAATCCAGTATGAAAAACAAAATGACAAATATTAGGATCATAATCAAAGAAGGCAATTGGTCTACAAAATTTTTGAACCCAATACGTATATCGTCCATTTCATCTCTCTTGAACCCACTCGCATAGCCTTCAACTGGCTTATTATGTAATATATAAATGATATTGTCAGAACCTAAAATAAAAAGATTGTACGTCAATATTTTTACTAAAGAATTAAAGCTTAAGAAGGAATTATCAAACATACTGCTGATAATAATGACTAATAGAAATAAGGCAGTGGAAAAGAATAAAACAAAAGAATTTTTACTGATCACAAAATCTACTACATTATCTCTTTTCAATATGTCATTGTCATTTTTTACAAACATCTCATCTACCATGACAAAGCGATACACTGCACTTGAAAACATCATAGCTGCTATAAAGAAAATAAACGGCCAATCTGGCATCATCACGTTTGCAAATGTAAAGATAGCTACTAATCCTACAATCAATCCCAATAAATCTTTACGGCTATTTTTGTCAAAAAATAATTTACTTGTTTCGAAAAAAAACATTTTCTTATCCTTTCTTTGGGTAAAGATATTTTAAACATCTGACAGTATGTTTTTACCTAAAGATTTAACTGCCCATACAAATCATTGATATCGTCCTGACGGATCCCCAGATAGCGTTTGGTGACGGCCAGGTTGCTGTGATTGAGGGTTTCCATAATCAACGCAGGACTGAAGCCGTTTTTCCAGGCATGATAGCCCCAGGTTTTCCGTAAGCTGTGCGTCCCGATATTATCTTTGATTCCGACCGCCTGCGCGGCTTCTTTCAGGATGACCAGGGCTTGCTGCCTTGAGAGGGGCTTCTGATGGCCTTCGCGCGACTGAAACAGGTAGTCGTCCAGGGAAACGGCCGGTAAGTTGCTCTGTAAGTCGCGCAAGGCTTTTTGACTCGGCTTGTTGAGGTGAATACGCCGCTCTTTACCGGTTTTCTGTTCCACCAGGGTCAAGGGCTTAAAGTGCTGTTTGTCGTCCAGGACGTCCCGCCAGCGCACGTTCAAGAGATCGGTAATGCGCAGCGCCACATTGATCCCCACCACAAACAAGGCAGCGTCCCGTGGCGACTTCCCTTTCAAGTAGGTTTTCATGGCTTGGATCTTCCGGGGATCCCGGATCGGATCGACATTTTTCATGGAATCGCCTGCTTTCGTTTAGTTTGTCATAAGTCTATCATAAAAATAGATAACGGTAACTCAAAACCGACAAAAAAACAACGACCCGGCCAAAAAGCGGCGGAAACGTTGCGGTTAGGGGGTTTGGGTTAAGGGTGTGAGTTTGTCATATTTGCATTTAAGACAAATTCTTTTCAACCGAATAAGTAATTATGCATTTCTTACTAGAGCGTAAAACCTTTAAGAAAATGAGAAAGCTCTCATAAGGATTATTTTTAATTTTAAGAGCAATTAAAAAAGACAAGCCCATCGATTAGGCTTGTCTTTTTTTGGTCACACGATTTATATCGTAGAATTCCAGAACCCTCTATGGATAGTTTCTGCATCGCTTTTGGCTATAAATTTCAATCCACTTTCTTTAGGGAGCTCCCCTTCTTTAAATGCCACTTTCAAATGGCCTAATTGCTTTTTTCAAGCCAAAGTGATGTGGATTGGACAAAGGCCTGAATATTCTTTTGAGCAATAAATAGTTGGATGGTTGAAAGACCCTGAAATTGTTGTAACACCAATATGCGTCTATCCTCAATCGTATAACCTTGCGTATGCGTTGCTTTTAAAGCAAGCAACAAAACAACAATCAGAACAATTGATAATCCAATTCCCAAAAGTAAGTTGACATTAAAACCAATGACAATCCCTGGTATTCCTATAAGCAGTTTCCATCGCCAGAAATACCATAGACGTTTTTGAGATACCTTTTGAATCAGTGGTTTTTGTAATGGTATATTCGGCAAAAAGTTTGCCAATTCCTCATAAACTTGTGCATTGTGAATCAGAGGAAACAAATATACTGAGCTCAATCCCTGCTCTTCTTTTTCTTGCCCACCCATAATAATTAATTCAACAGATGAGCGATTAAATAGTGCGCGAACCAGTTGTTTATGCAATCGAATCCCTTGGATTTTACTTAGTGGAATCGTCTGCACTTTTCGTTCAAATAATCCATATTCTAAGATAAGTGTCTCATTCTTTAATGATGACTGGAAGCGATAAAACTTGATGAAATTTTTCGCCAAAGATAATAATGCTATAGCAAAAAGTACAAATAAAAATAAAAAGATGATGAGAAATCCTTGAAAATAATCCACTACAGTACCTACTTCAGTAAACATTTCTTCAGGAATCCATTCTGTTATAAACGTGAATATTCCAAGCAAAATTAAAATGGCTTTAGCATCTGTAAGAGCGTAAAGGGTAATATCCTTATTAGAAAGAGCAAAGTGAATCTTATTTTTTTCAACTCCTTGCTCATTCTCTTCGGTATTTTCATGACTATACTCTTTATTTCGATACTGTTCAATCGTATCTACTAGTGAGTGGTCAACTGCACTTAAAGAAGCTTCAGCTTCACCTGGTGAGGTACTTGCCGTTTCAATTAGCACTTCTACTACATTAAAAGGTTTAAAGAAAAACCATTGGCGTTGCTTGATTGTCTGAATACGATCATAGGAGATATCGGTTTCCCGTTTTTTAAGAAGTCCCCTATAAACAATAATTCTTTCTGGGGAAATTTGGTACGTATGCGTAAAATACTTCACTAAACTGGTGATCAAGACAAAAAGAACTATTCCACCTAGAGCTAATGCATTATAGAAAAAGCTGTTATTGTTAATGAAAAGTAGGAAAATAAGAAATATCCAGCTGCGTATATTTCTAATAAAATAAACTAAAATCACCGAAGGATGAAATCGCTGACGTTTAGTTGTCATCTTCTGTTACCTCCTCTACTTTAACGAGGAGACTCTGACGAAGCTGTTGTGCTTCTTTCATGGATAAACCAGCAATCTGGTGGTTTGTTGCTGCGGTATGGATAATTAGTTCCATTAATTGCTCCTGTCTTAAAAGAGGTCCTTGCTCCGTCTCGATATGTTGTATCCTTGAAAAAGGAACAGATGTAATCGATCGGAAAATAAAGCCTTTTTGGAAAATGATTTCTTTTTCGGTCATTTCATATCGAAAATAATTATATCGATATGCAATCAGGAAAAAATTCAATAAAAATATAATAAGAACGATTGCGAAATAAATACCGATAAGCCACTGCCAAAACCTTGTCAAGTTTTCAAAATAGAAAAACACACCTAAACTGACAAGGCCTATAATAGAGGCAATAACAAAAGTGATAATGCTGGTCTTCTTCCAGACTTTTTTAATTGATGATGGTAATTGATTTTTTAGTAAAGGATATTCCATATACTCACTCCTTGTAAATTTCTTAATTAGGGCTTATCTATATAATTCTATACCTTGATAAGGTTACAACACCGCTTGCTTCAATTCAAGCCAAAACCATAAAAGCTGATAATTTAACATATTTTTGAGCACTTTTCTTTCACCCAATGGGTGAAAGCTGAATTTCGAAGGAACGCATATTTATCAAGGCTTTGATTATGCTTTTTGAAGTACTGACGTAGAATCTAGGTAATTTATAGAGTATAGTGAGCCCAACCTTTACCAATTGCATATCCAGCTAAATAGAAAAAAGCTACGATGAGTAACCCATAACAAATCATTTTTAAAATCTCTTTTGTTTTTTGATATTTTTTTAATTCATTTGTATCTTTTTCGATTTTTTCCATTAGATTGACATCTCTCTTTAACATATAATCTAAAGATAATTGATAAAATTCACTAACCATTATCAAGGTTGGAATATCTGGATAACTTTTTTCAATCTCCCAATTTGATACAGTTTGTCGTGTCACATTTAAATGATCTGCAACATATTGCTGAGTTAAACCTAATTCTTTTCTTTTTTGTTTTAAAATCTCACTTAGCATATTTATTTATCTCCTAATTTTAGATTAATATATTTTGAAGAAATATCCTAGCAATTGAAATTTGCAATCTTGAATTTTTTTAGCAAATTTCAATTGCTAAACTACTATATCCATGTTTATGGGCTAATCATTATTCTTATTTAAATATTTCTTATTTGTTTTTGTAATAGCTTTTAAAAGATATATGTAATATCCAGCAATTACTAATAACAAAAAAGCACTAATTAATCTTTTAAGTATTCCTTGATCTACAGCAACAACTACATATATTCCAAGAGTTATGATAGATATTATGAATATAATACTTACCAAAATAGCTGCGACAATACGAATAGGTCTAGGAACTTTTGAATTTTGAGTTGTATCTGTAAGTCCTAAAAATATTAATTCATAAATAAAATCCATTTTAAATTCTCCTTAACTTTCTTTCAGTTTTACTCAATTGCTATTAAGACAAACTCACGTTATTACTATTATTTGTTTTGATTAAGACAAAACGTTGTTTTTTCTTCTGTTTTTTACGAGAACAACCACCAATAAAATCAGTGTAAAGGCTAGTAGATAAATCCAAGAAAACTGGCTAGAAAGCAGTTGATCATCCCATGCTAATTGTACACCTAAGGTTTTAATAATCTCCTCATACGCTTCATTCGGTAAAAGTGCTTGTATAGGACTTAAGACGTCGTCCATTAATATGTTTCGCAATAAAACAGTCACTTGTGTGGTTGGAAATAAAATGACGATCTTCTGTAGATAACTAGGAAGTGACCCAATGGGCACATAAATACCGGCTAAAAAACCAATTAATGCACCGAAAAGAGTAGAAAAACCACTAAATGCACTCATTGTTTTCAAACGTGCGGTCACTAGATAAAAAAGAAGCGTATGCATGAATGTACTGAGTGCGAGCAGTGCAAGTAGTGAGATGGATAAAGGGAGAATAAGATCGAAGCTGACCCACGTGTAAACAAAGCCCCCAATAAATAAAAAGGAAGTAAAGAAAAAACCAATAATAAAGGAATAATAGACATACGAATAAGCGAGTGTTCGCCTTGAAATTTTTGTAATGAGTAAATCATCGCTTTTCTTACTTACCTCATCTTCAATAAACTTTCCTAGTGCTCCAAGTGGGGCTGTTGCTGTTGTAACAGCGACAATCCCGGCAAACATCCATAGAAAAATAAAAGCTGCTCGACCATTAAATTCTGGTAAATTTGATGCAATATTCTCTGATAGAAAGAGAATATATAATCCGACAATAATAAAAACAGAAAGAAACGAAAAGAACACACTCGCTTTGTCCTTCAGAAATAATTTAATATGGCGTTTTATCAATGGAATCATGATTTCACCCGATTCTTTATTTGCTTAGTGACTTGTAAGAATACATGTTCTAAACTTGCTTTAGTGATAGAAAAATCAATAATCAAATCAGCTGTTTGCTGTAAAATAGGAATAGCTTCTTTACTATTTTGTATTTCAATGAAAAAGGTATTATTTTCACTAGTAAAAAGATAAGAATGAGTCGTTAATAAGTTAAGTAACTCTTCTGTATCTTTTGAAATGAGAGTAAGTATTGTTTTTGAATAGTCAACCCGCAATTGATTCGGCGTCCCTTCAACTTCGACTTTCCCTTCATGCATAATCACGACATAATCTACATTTTCAGCTTCCTCAATGTAATGAGTGGTTAAAAAAATAGTCATCCCTAAATCTGCTTGCAATTTTTTTAAAAAGACCCAGATCTCTTCACGAGATTCTGCATCTAATCCAGTCGTCGGTTCATCTAAAATTAAAAAACTTGGACGATGAAGGAGCGCTCGAAGAATATCTGTTTTTCTTTTTTCACCACCTGAACATTCACCATACACGCGATGACGTTTAGCGGTAAGATTCATTACTTGAAGTAATTCTTCCACTCGTTTTTGAGCCTCTTTTTTATTCATTCCATACAGCTGAGCGCGTATAAACAAGTTTTCTTCCAGCGTAAAGGAATCATCCATACGATGGTTTTGAAAGACCACCCCTACATCTTCTTGTCGCATTCCTTCATCATAAATAATCTCCCCACTATCTGGGTGTAACAAATCAATCAACATATGGATAACCGTCGATTTTCCAGCTCCATTTGTTCCAAGGAAAGCGAAGGTTGAACCTTTTCTAACAGTGAACGAAAGATCATTAACGGCTTGTACATCGCCAAAACGTTTATTCAACTTACGAACTTCTAACATATAATTTCCCTCCTTAAGCGATAACTAAAGTAATTTCGTAATCAGTATACGTGTTTATCAAACTACTTATTCTATTTTTAGGAAAAATTACTAGGAGCAATTATTTTAAAATCGTCCCAGGCTGTGAGAACCGCTTGAGAATAAAAAACATCTGAAATACTTTATTTTTTGTTAATTATCTCATCACGTATTTAAGATTTTTGAATAAATAGTTACCTATCCAGCTTGTAAAAGCTGCAAAAGTAATAAACATGCTTAAAATTAAACTAGTTTTACTCATTTCTTATTATGTCAAACTATCGTTGTTTATCGCGTATCTTTATATATCCAAGCTGTTCCATAAGAAATAAAACCAATACATATAACAATTGTAAACAGAATTATTCCTGAAACAAACAAATCGAAGCTATTATAAAAAGGAGGTTTAGTTGTGATTTCTATAAAAACGAACGTAATTAAAGCGATCATCAAGCTTGTAATGATTGCTTTGTAAGAAACGACTGCAGCAAAATACGAATTGCCTCGCTCCCTTTCATCAGCAGCACTAAACTCGCCATCTTTTGATGAATAATCTTTATTTTTTTACTAAATATCCATTTGGATAGTCCAAACAAAATAAGATAGATTAAAAAGGCAATAGATACTTTTCCGGGAGAGAATAGTTGTCCATTAACTGAGTATTCAGCGTTTTTTGAGAAAATTTCAATCGTTGCTCCAGAGAACAAACTCATCATTAGAATGTTTCCAATGGTTTCAAATAAGATTTTTTTCATTTGTTTATTCCTCCTTAAAAAATAATTTTTCAATTTGAATATCCAACACCTCTGCGAGATCCATCGCTAACAATAACGAGGGAGTATAACTTCCTTTTTCTAGAGAAATGATGGTTCTTCTCGTAACATCTACTTTGGCTGCAAGTTCTTTTTGTGTTAACTTTTTTCAGTTCTTTTTTCTTTCACTTTGTTTAAAATCGTTGCCAAGAGTGATCACCTCTATCTGTTCGTTTCTACTAATAAATAAATTATACCAGCCCTTTTACGTGAAGTCAACTTCACATTAAAGGGCTGGTATTTTTGTATATTAACTTGTTTTTACTGATACGGATGGGTTTTACTTAATTGAGATTAAGACAAACTCAGTAAAAATTATTTATTAAATTTTTATGTGCTAATTGATATGATTTAATGAAGTGTTTTAAAAATCATTATCTACTAACGGTTTTCCATTCTGATCAACTAATACAGTTATACCTACGCCAAAATTTGAATTATATGCTATATATAAAACGCCTGTTTCATTATCTCTAATCACTTCATAAGTTGGCTCAAATCCTTGATTTTCAATGATTTCAAAGCGTTTATTCTTTTTCTTTTCTTTACTCATATTTTCAACTCTTTTCTTAAGTTTTTTATTCGATTAAAATATCATAACTGAAATTTATATTCTAGTTGAGTTTGACTCAATTAGCATTTTGACAAACTGACGAACGAAATTTACTCTTTTATGTCAATTAATATAAATCTTAAAATACCGATTATCAAAAGTATAGGGGACTTAAAAATTACATAAACTATCATTCCTAAAACTACGAATAAAGCTCCCGCAGCCACTCTTAATTTTACTTATTCAACAATCGCGCCCGATAACTGCATAGTAGTTTATAATTTCGAACTACACTATGGACAGGAATCAATACTTATACTTGAAGAGCCACCATTTGAATGAGTGACAGGCACCATAATACAAACTATTAAAGTTGGTTTCTCATTTCAACGACTCATACAAGTTTTTCAAGATGGTCTTCCTCAGTTGGACTAATTCCGGATAATTATAAAAGAATGCAATCTTTTCATCTGTCATTGTGAAAGGTTCCTTCGGCTTTTCCGTGAAAATGAAATGCACCCACGACTCCGCGATATCTTCCTCCGGATGGCTCACTGCATAAGGCGTCAGGAATTCATCCGCATGCTTATCAAAAAATACGCTCTGAGCTTCTTCACTAGATTCCACATCCATTTCAAGCCATTCTTCATAACGGACCTCCCAGAACCTTTTGAAGTACTGATACATATACGAGTCATTTGAGCTGCAACCTTGAAGTGCATAATATGTTTTACATGCCACAGTCGCTTCCTCAAACTCCTCATCATCTAGTACCGTTTTAGAAGTCGGGGGCACCTCAGAATGGTTCAATGTCAACAAGTGGCCGTACTCATGAATCAAGGTATAGTAGAAATCCTTTATATTTGACGTGTCTTGATAGTCAATCGCCAATTTCCATTGGTCTGTATCCGATGGCAAAGGCTCTACCAACCCAAGTGTATTGTCTGGTCCGTCTGTAAAGAGGACGAACTCTTTCACCATTTTCCTATTCTCTAGAGGAATGATTGTTGAAAACAGCTGCCATAAACGTTCATGTTCCTCTTGTTCCTTAGCAAATGATAGGTTATTTGCGTCATCTGTCAGGATTATACGATTCGTTAAATCATTCCTCGCTACAGAATAGGAAACAACGTCCTGCTCGATGGCTTCGGTTTCTTCCGCAAGTGACTCAGGAATATCCAGGAAATCCCCTTCCAGTTGTTGTAGCTTTTTCAAAAAGTCTTCCTCTAGCACTGTAGGTGGCTGTTGATCTTTTTTAGGTGGTAGTGAACACCCTCCAACTATAAAGAGTGTAATTAATAAAATAACGACTACATTAAAAACTTGAACTTTCTTATTTTTTGATTCATTTTCTGATAGATTCATATCTATGATTCTCCTTCTTTCTTAAATGTATCCCTATGAGTTTTACTCTTATATTGTTATTACAAACTCATTATGTACTTTCGGATACATGAAATCTTATAGAATCATATATCCCAAACTTTATCAGTATAAAGACAAAGAAGTAGTAACTGGGTAAAAAATTGTTCTGTCCCTCCTACTGCTAATCGTTGTCTTTGTTTAAATTTTTATTATTTGTTTTTTTCATAGCTGTTAAAAGATGTATATAGTATCCAGTAATTATTAATAATAAAAAAGCACTAATTAATCTTTTAAACATTCCTTGATCTACAGCAAAAACTACATACACTCCAAGAGTTAGGATAGAAATTATAAATATAATACTTACCAAAATAGCTGCGAGAATACGAACAGGTCTAGGAATTTTTGAATTTTGAGTTGTATCTGTAAGTCCCGAAAATATGAATTCATAAATAATATCTATTTTAATCACTCCTTAACTTTCTTTCAGTTTCTCTCAATTTTTAGTGTAACAAACTCACCTTGTCAGTTATTTTATTATTCTGATACATGACATGTTATAGAATCATATATTAAAAAACTTAACCTGAATAATTCATAGATTTTCTGAAATGCTCTGTAAGCCTTGTTCCAATACGGTTTTTCTTTTCGTGATCGGACACCCTTTGGGTGTACAAAAAGAACCCCATTCTGCTATGGTTAAAGCGTCTAACCTAACCAAAGAAAGGGGTTCTCTCAATGGCTACATTACAGGAAAAACACGTAAATTTCAACTCAAAAATGACGGTGACCAATACAGGTGGAAACCTGTCCACGGATTCCGGATTAGTTCTGGTTAAAGAATTCATGGGTGCCATTGGTTTTTCGGAACTGGCAAGGGAGCTAGTAACATTCCACGACAAAAGGCGCTACTGGCTCCATGACAATATTTCCGTGTTGGAGCAATTACTTTTTCAGCTGATTGCAGGCTATCCTGCGGATTCTTCTGCCAACCTATTGAAAGAAGATCCGATTTTCCGTTTGGTACTGGATAAGGGAGCCATTGCTTCACAAGCTTCACTATCTCGATTTTGGGACCGCATCAGCGAAGAGACCCTCTCTCAACTTCAAGTCTTGAACCAAGCACTGATCGACAAAGTTCGCTTGAAACGCAATTCGACCCAGCTCATCATTGATTTGGACTCTACCCATTCCGATACATTTGGGAATCAGGAGGCTACCAACTTTAACGCCCACTATGGAACGAATGGCTATCATCCTTTGGTCGCTTTTGATGGCCTGACCGGCGACTTCTTGAAAGCAGAACTTCGTTCTGGCAATGTCTACACCTCCAAAGGGGTGAGAGATTTTCTGGAACCAATGCTGGAACATTACACCTACACGCTTCCTTGCACCGATATCCTGGTGCGCGGGGATAGCGGATTTGCGACACCGGAAGTATACGATACCTGTGAAGCTTACCAGAGCCACTACGTCATTCGCCTGAAGGCGAATCGGAAATTGGCCCATCTGGCGGAATCTTTTGTGTCGATTGACGACAATCACCCTTGGGAACAGCAGGAAGTCCACTACTACTCGACGTTCCATCAAGCAAACAGTTGGTCAAAAGAGCGTCGTGTCTGCATCAAGTCCACTCGGGAAGCAGGAGAGTTAACCTTTCGTCACGAATATATAGTGACGAATCTATCGGAAAACATTTCCACCCAAATGATTTTTCAGCTGTACCATAAGCGTGGAACCATGGAGAATTATATCAAGGAAGCGAAGAATGGCTTTTACTTAGATAAGACAGATAGTCCTCATTTCTTGGAAAACCATGCTCGGATGTTGGTAAGCCTTTTGGCTTACAACTTGGTCAACTTCATGAAGACCCTCTGTTTGCCGGCGAAAGAAGCAGCCTTCCAAGTAGACAGTTTGCGCCTTCGTCTCTTTAAAGTGGCTGGCAAGCTGGTACGTAGCGGTCGAAAGTTGTTTCTGAAAACGAGCTCTTCCCATGTTTATCAGGACCTGTTCTACCATCTATTGGACAAAATCCAGCAACTTTGTTGGTAGAATCGAGAAGCGACTGGAATTTTAAAAAATTAATAAATATCAAGGGGCTCGTGCGCCCAAAAACTGGAAGTTTTTCCTATCGTTTATTGAACGCCAGCAAACTTTGAACCAATGGTGCGATTCACATTCGAATTACAATAATAAAAAAGTAGAAACCAATGGTTTCACTAAATTGATGGGGAAAATTTAGAAGTATGAATAATTCAGGAAAAACTTAATTAAATAAGATTAAGTTTTATTTTTTGATTGTTTCATTATTGACAAAAAGCTTATCAATCGTTGTTCCTAAAACGGAAGCTATATTAAAGGCTAGCTGCAAAGTAGGATCATATTTATCATTTTCAATAGCATTAATCGTTTGTCTAGAAACTTTACAAACATTAGCTAGTCCCTCTTGGGATAATTTTGCTTTTTTTCTTAATTCTTTGATATAATTTTCCACTTTACCCACCATACTTTTTCTTGAAAGACAGTAATGAAAGTAAATAAAAAGATGAAAAGACAAAAAGAAATACGAAAGGATTGATTCCTTCATAATTTCCATTTCCCCAAACCGATTTGTATATATTTTCCCCCATCTCAATCATCATGTATCCAATAATAACTGTAAATGTAGAGGACTGTGCTTTGATTTTGACAAGATTTTTCCTTTCATCTCCTAATTTTGGTAAAGATATAAGTGTTAAGATAATCAAAACGACACTAATCACTAAGAAACAGAAAAATAGTCCTAAAAAAATATTATCCAATTAAATTCCTCCTAACTTTAAATGTAAAAAGTTTTTGACATTTAAAGCTTACCATACAAGCAAAAACTGTCAAGAGTTCTTTACATATTTAAGAAGATAATTCAATAGTAAACGATACATGAAATTAGATAGAATCGTGTATTCTAATCCTGATTTGACAAAGATATTTTCTTACGGGATTTTCTCTTTCTCTGATCATAAATTATTTATAGTATACTTATTTTAACAAAAAAACATAAAAGTGGGAGTACATGGAATTATTAGAACAAACCTTCGATATGAAGTGGCCTGTTTTATTATTTGAATTTATTTTCTTACTTGGAGGACTTGTTCTTGTCATTAGTGGGATAAAAATAAGAAAACAAAGTGGGAGTTCCGCTCTCCTGATGATTATTTTAGGAGTAGTCCTCATACTAGTTTCGTTATATTTATTATTCATGACCCTTATTTTTGGGTATAACTCATAATTCTAATAAAATTCAATTTTTTTATACACGAAATTATATAGAATCATGTATAAAGAACCTTATCTCTTTAAGGTTCTTTTTGCATTTATTTTGTTATGATCTACTTTTTGTAAAATACCGGATTGTATTTTTTAGAAACTCTTAAATAAAGGATGATACACTATCTGTGACAAAGGAGGATGACGATATGAAGCGTCCCAAGAATGAATCGGTTTCCAATCAAGGATGTGGTATCTTCTTTTTAATGGTCCTTGCAATGATGATCTTGCTGAGCATTCCCTTTATAATCTTTATTAATGCAGCATTTTTTGAAAAACAAATGCTAATAAGCAGTGGTTCTCCCGATGATACGTACCATATTGAAATCTCAATAAGAGGCCATTCAAATGAGATACTCATTGAAGAAGTTACAACTTCTTCAGAGCTTAGTTCCTTTATAGAGACCGAATTGTTAGTAGATGTGGCTTCAGAGAATATTGTAATTGAATGGCTCAGTGACACTGCTGCTCAGATTGTTGTGACAGGTAGGGATGGTGCTAAAAATTATTTTTATTTCAATGCTAATGCAGAGAAAGAGAAAATAGAACAAATTTTTTAGTAAAAGAATTACCTTAAATTCTTAATACACTATTTTGCCTAGAATCATGTATAAAGAACCTTATATTAAAAAGGTTCTTTTTTCAGTTCGCTTTTCAACACACGATTACATAACCTATTAGATAAAATCAAGTATTCATTATTTGAGAGGTGATATCTTTTCAACAAACTATAATATTGGATCATTAAAAAGTTAGTAAAATAAAAATTCAAACTATTCGACAAAATACTAGCAAGATATGATCGTTACTTTAAAAAATAATTTAATCAGTATCGATAACCATTTCTTATTTTACTGTATTATCCCTGAATTATTCATACTTCTAAATTTTCCCCATCAATTTAGAAGTATGAATAATTCAGGTCAACAGTAAATTCTTCTATTTGATCCAGCTTGTCTTTATAAAATTTTAAGAGCTTATAAATGATTGTTTTGATACAATAAAAAACATCATACTCCACGTAATTTTATGTAAGTTAGAATGTTTTTCCCACCATTTAATTACATTAAATAGTTCAATTATTAATATGAAAAATAAATAAAGTAAAGTTAGACAATACCTGATAATTAAACCACGAACAACTAAGAAGAACGAGTCCACCGTGAAAGTACGCTATAAGAGGACCGTACAGCGCATTTATAGTACGTCTTGATTGTTGGAAGCCATACATCGATATGAAATATTGAATATTTCCATGTTTCATTTGCATCGCTATATCGTAAAAATGATTAAAATGAAAAATGGAATCCGAACCAATAATCATTCCTTTGCTCAAAAGAAAAGGAACAACGAATAGAATAGAAAAGACACACCTACTATGCTTAGTAAGTCTTGCGTAATTTTTTAAGGTGCACAGTTATGTTCCCCTTCCTTTATTAAAGGTTGACGTGAGCGTGGTCTGCATTTCATTCCTTTCTCATCCCAAAAAGATCACCTTATACTCCTGAATATATGAAAAAAAGAGAGAGAGAGAATCATATATTTAGAAGATTATTAAATCAAGGCTAAATTTTATTGTCCAACCCAGTGTAGCCTATCCAAATCATATTTTTCCTCCTCTAAATTTAAATAATATAATAATTGATACATGAAATTGATTAGAATCATATATCTAGAACCTTTTTGCCCACAGGGTTCTTTTTGTCATTCCCTCGAAATACACGATTTCATACTCTATTGACGGAAATCAGGTATTAATTTTCCAAGAAGGGAAAGAGCTATCATTAGATAAGATTTTTACACCCTAGATTATAACAATTTATCATACAGTTTCTTTAGAAATCCCTGGCTTTTCCTAGAGATCTTTAACAGATAGATCACTCATAATTACTCTCTTTTCTCTACCATTCTTTCAACCAATTAAATATTAATACTTGTGCTTTCCAATACTTATACTATTATTTCTTGGAATTTTTTTGAAGAGATCCATTTAGAGCTTACTATTTATTATTTGTTTCGCTAAATCTATTAAATTACTATCGGATAAATCTGGCTTTAAACAATAAGGATTATATTGATCTTCCTTACGTTTGATATAGGCAGTCACCAATCCGACTTTTTTAGCTCCAAATAAATCCCAATCGTGAGTGGCAACCATGATTGTTTCATCAGCTTTAATATTTTCTTGGTCCATTACATAGTGATAGATTTCTTTAAATGGTTTATATTTCCGAACTGCTTCTACGGAGTAATAGGAATCAAATAAGTCGATGAGTCCTGAATGAGTGAGTTGTTCCTTAACCATCTCGTAAGAAGAATTTGTTACAGCTATGACTTTAATATCATTGTCTCTTAGTAGTTGAAGAGCTTCTGATACATCTTCATATGCTGGTAATTTTCTGAATGACCCTAATATATCAGTCTTGATTTCATCGGTTAGCTCTTTACCGCTTTCTAAAAAGACACTTTCTAAGGCCGCTTCGGAAAGTTTTCCAAAATCAGTATATTCTTCCATACCACCTATAACAGTAGAAGAATGAAGTAACTTGGCAAACCAATATTGAACTATATATTGATCCTCAAAATATGTATCAAAACTCTTTTTTAATACATTTAAATTTAATAATGTTTCATTCATGTCAAATAGTACTGTTTTTATCATTTCATCAATCCTCTCTGAATGTACTTTCTAAATAAATGGTAGCACAAAATAAATCATACGCAGGAATGGAACGCTCCTCACTTATAAACAAGCCATCATTTTTTAAAAAGAAAGCTAAATACTGTACCCAAACAGCGGATTACCGTACACTTGAGTTAATGATCATCATCGAAAGGAGTTTTAAAATGAAAGTTCTTATTATAGGTGCAAATGGAAAGGTAGCTCGTTATTTTGCTGACTTTATAAAAGACGATTCTTCTATTGAAGAAGTCGCTATGATTCGTAAAAGTGAGCAAGCCAGTTACTTTGAAGAACGCGGAATCAAAACGGTCCTCTTAGATCTTGTAAAAGATCCAATAGAGAAATTAGCTGCTGCAATGAAAGAAGTTGACACAGTTATTTTTAGTGCCGGTGCTGGTGGAAGCGGTCTGGACAAAACCATCTTAGTTGATTTGGATGGTGCTATTAAAGCAATGACTGCTGCAGAACAAGCTGGAATAAAACGTTTCATTATGGTCAGTACGTTCCGAACAGGTCGAGAAGCTATGGCAATGGAAAATGACTTACAAATTTATACCATCGCAAAAAACTATGCCGATGAATGGTTAAAAAATCGTACTCAACTAGATTGGACGATTGTGCATCCAGGAATCTTAGTCGATACTCCTGGTACTGGTCAAATCAAAGTAGGAATGGGGAATGATGTCAATGAAGTTCCTCGTCAAGATGTAGCTCAAACTCTAGTTTCAGTTCTTCATCATGACAACACCATTAAAAAAGAATTTGAGATATTAAGTGGGGAAATTGCAGTCGAAGAAGCAGTTCGTAGCGTATAATTTATTTATTTTGATATAGCTAATATAGATTGAATATTTAAAAAAGAGAATTCCCTATCATAGGAAATTCTCTTTTTTAGTTTTGTACACTTTTTCTAATAGCTTTCAATACCACTCTCTTCTTTGTTTCGTAGCTTTCCTAAATATTTTTTTTAATTCTTGTTCATCATTCTTTTCTAACGTTTCTTTTAATCGATCTAATTCCAGTTCAAATTGTTCAATCGATTGTACCAAAGCAGAACGATTATTTAAAAATAATTCACTCCATAAATCAGCATTTATGTCCGCAATTCTTGTTAATTCTTGAAAACTATTCCCTGCAAAGGTGAGTGTTTCTTCTGAAGTTTGGGTACTATTTACAACAGCGACCGATAACACATGCATCAATTGGCTGACATAAGCAATTTGCTCGTCGTGTTTTTCCGGGGAAACTCGTGTTACTTGATTGAATCCCACTTCTTTATAGAGCCTTTCAACTAATTTTAAAGACGTTTCTTTATTTGTAGGAATAGGCGTAAGTAAAGCGTTTGCTCCTATAAATCGCTTATGATCTGCACCTTCAATTCCCTTCTTTTCACTCCCCCGCATCGGATGTGCAAAAACAAAGTCAAGAGTGGCAGGAAGAATTTCAGAGACTTCTTTTATAATCGCTGTTTTCACTCCCGTCACATCCGTTAAGATGGCACCCTCTTTCATCACTTGTTTATATTTTTCGACAAATGGTGCAATTTGACTAGGATAAAGAGAAATCATAATGACATCCATATCCGGTAGAATTTCATCTGGATTTAAAAAACCTTTTTTTATCATTCCTTGTTTTTCAGCTATTTGTAGTGTTTCTTTATGAATATCAATTCCATAAACCTCTTTGTAGCCCGCTGCTTGAAGACCCATAGCAAAGGAACCTCCAATGACACCTAATCCAACAATAGCAATTTTCATTTTTTACATTCCTTTATGATAGATTTTCTTTTAATGCCTGAATCGCTAATAAATAGCCTGTTTCTCCAAACCCTGATATTTGTCCCATACAAGCTGGAGCAATCACAGATTCTTTCCGAAAGGATTCGCGAGCATGAATTGCACTCAAGTGGACTTCGATGGTTGGTATACTAACTGCTTTCACGGCATCATGAATCGCATAACTATAATGGGTGTATGCTGCAGGATTAATCACAATCCCATCTACTTTCTCTTGATATGCTTGTTGAATTCGATCAATAATTTCTCCTTCAGAATTACTTTGAAAAAAAGTACAAGATACCTCTTGTGTCTCTGCATATTTTTGTATGTTTGTTTCTATATCTTCAAGTGTTTGTGTTCCATAAATATCTGGCTCTCGAATTCCTAAAAAGTTTAGATTCGGTCCGTTGATAATAACGATTTTCATTTTCATTCTCCTTTCTTAGCAGTAATTTCTTTTGGTAGATGAGCTTTAATTTCATCTATTACTTTTTCTAAAGTAGAATGGTTATTCACGATAAAATCAGCCGATGATTGATATATACTCAATCGTTCTTCTTGCAACTGATATAATTTATTTTTTCCGTCTTTTAAAAGGGGACGTTGACCAACTTCGATATCCTCGACAATATGTTCAATCGGTCGATCAATAAATACAATCCACCCTGTCTTTTTTAACGCTTCTATATTTTCTGGATGGAGAACAGCTCCTCCGCCACAGGCAATAACCGTATGGCTTTCTTTTTCAGCTATTTCTTTACAAGCTGCAGACTCTATCTTCCTAAAATGAGCTTCACTTACTTCAAAAAGTTCAGAAATAGTCTGATGGGTTGTTTGTTCAATAAAAAGATCGACATCTATAAAAGCCAAACCTAATTGTTGACTCAGTATTTTCCCAACGCTACTTTTACCACTTCCTGCCATTCCGATTAGTACTAGATTTGTTTTCATAGACTATCCTCCTGTTGTTCTCCCCATTCAAAAATCAACTGTTCTATGATTTCTTCATCAATAGAACTCTCTTGCCAAATCTCTACTGCACGAACAGCCTGCCCTACTAACATATCCAATCCATTTGCTGTCTGTTTACTATTTTTACTACCTAGCTTTAAAAGAGCTGTCTCGGTTGGGTTATAAATGAGATCAATTATATAATCAAAGTTCTGAATCGTCTTTTCATTTACTGGTGTGCTCTTACAATCTGGATACATACCGATGGGAGTCGTATTAATCAAATAATCTCCACATAAGGACTGTACTTCTTCATAATTCACATACGTTTTATTTTCGGTATGCTCGAACCGTTCTGGACTTCTTGTCACTATATAGATTTGTCTAATTCCATGATCTACTAGATAGGCCTCCACTGTTTTAGCTGCTCCACCGGATCCTAAAATGACAGCTACTTTTCCATTCACATCCCAATTTCTACGGTTCAAAATCAAACCAAAACCATTATAATCCGTATTGTATCCTATCAACTTTCCATTTATATTTTTAATGGTATTTACGGCTCCCAATTTTTTTGCAAAGGAATCAACCTCGTCCAAATAAGGAAGTACAGCCTCTTTATAAGGAATGGTAACATTTACTCCTTCAATTGAGAGTGTTCGAATTCCATCCATTGCTTGTTGTAACTCTTTTGGTGGAAATGGAAATAATTTATAAGCAGCATCTACTTTTGTTTTTTGATAAATTAGTTTATGAAGACGTGGTGAAAAGCTATGCCCTAGCGTTTCTCCTAGTAATCCGTAAAAATTCATATAGCACCTCTTCCAACATTTGATATTGTGTTGAAGTATAGTCAAAATAAATGTAAAGTTCAATCATAATCATACTCTTTTCTTTTTTGAACTGCTATCTCCCTTATTTTAAATTCTATAAATGGGACTATTCATCCGTTTTTCAAGTCATTATTTGTTTAAGTGTTGACAATGTATTTCTTTATTGCTAATATTGGCACACAGTTGATTAACAGCTGAAAATGAATTGAGGAGAGACCAATATGAACATGAATACACAACTTCAAATAGTAATGGCTCCACAATTGAATAATTATTACTTTAGCTTCTTCCGATAATAATCTATGGAGGCTAAAGAAATTTGAGCTGTTAACAACAGTCGCCCTATAGATTTTCAAAAGAAATCGAATGGGGCGAACAAGTAAACTAATAAACTTTCTTTTCTAAGTGAAATTAACTTACCCAACGCTACATTCGATATTCTTTCAAAGAATAACGGGTGTAGCGTTTTTTCGTTTTTAATGATGTAGTGAGGAGGAAATTGATGATCATTCATACGTTAGGTCCAAATAGCACCGACAGCTATGCGGTTGCAGAATCGCTTTTGCAATCAGAAGACGATGGCATTGTGGAGTATCCGTCTTTTGACAGCCTCCTACACAACCTTGACCAACTGTCCGGGCAACATGTCTTATTCCCAGTAGCATTTAAAAGTGCACGAAAAGATTATGGCTGGAAAGAATTTAACTACGATTATTGGGATAAAGTAGAGTTAGTAAAGGTCTTTCAAAAAAAAACAAAGCCGATGCTCTTAATTAAAAACAAATATTATAAACAAGACCGAGCGATGATTCATCCCGCAACCACTATTTTTTTAAAAAATATTTATTCAAAGAAAACGAAAATACAGTGATTGAATTTGCGGATAGTAAATACAAAGCCTGGTCAGTCTTTTGTAAGAAAGATTTAAAATACACCATTATTAGTGAGGATGTATTTGAAAAAGAAAAAAAGAAGCGTATACGATTGAAGAACGATATGAACCAGTTATGGTTTGGTGTTTGTACAAAATAAATGAACAGAGAAAAGGAGAATTATTATGATTATCGTATTAAAACAAGGGGTTACAGCAAGTGCTATCAAGGAGTTAACAAACAGAATAGAGTCTCAAGGTCTAGCTGTGAGTCACTTTACAGATATTAAACGTGAATTCTTAGGCTTAATTGGAGATACAACCGGGATGGATCCTCATCAATGGCAAGCTTCTCCAGAAGTAGAACAAGTAATTCGTGTAGCCGACCCTTACAAAAGAGCCAACAGAAAATTCCATCCTCAAAATTCTATTGTTTCTGTAGGAGATCAAACAATTGGTGGAGATCGATTAGGAATCATTGCGGGTCCTTGTTCGGTAGAAAGTGAAGAACAAATTGTAACGATTGCTAAACAACTTAAACAAGCTGGTGCTAACTTCTTACGTGGAGGAGCCTTCAAACCAAGAACTTCTCCATACAGTTTCCAAGGTTTAGAACTAGAAGGATTAAAAATGCTTCAAACTGCTAAAGCTGAGACTGGGTTACCAATTGTAACCGAACTAATGTCAACAAAATGGGTGGATCAATTTGTTGAATCTGTAGACATGATTCAAATTGGTGCTCGTAATATGCAAAACTTTGACTTACTAAAAGAAGTAGGACGAACGCAGACCCCTGTTCTTTTAAAAAGAGGATTATCTGCAACATACAAAGAATGGTTGATGTCAGCTGAATACATTATGGCAGCAGGAAATGATAATGTAATCTTGTGCGAACGAGGCATTCGTACCTTCGAAACTGGAACTCGAAACACATTAGATATCCAAGCAGTTCCTGTTATGAAAGAACTGTCTCACTTACCAATCATTGTTGATCCTAGCCATGCAGGTGGAATGTCTTACTTAGTAGAAGCAGGAGCAAAATCAGGTGTAGTTGCAGGTGCAGATGGCTTGATGATTGAAGTTCACAATGATCCAGCTAATGCTTGGAGTGATGGTGAACAATGTCTAACTCCCGATGAATTCTCTAGTTTGATGGAAAAAATCCGTAGTCTCGCTATTTTCGAAGGTCGTTCGGTTGCAGAAGCATCCACTATTCTAACTAACTAAAAGAATGAGGGATAAAGTATGACTGTATTAACTGTTAAACTTCCAGCACAAGATACAAATTATGATTTAAAAATCAAAAAAGGGATTCTTCGTCAAGTAGGCAGTGAAACATCCAAAATATTTACTGGCTCAAAAATTGCTGTCATCACAGATGAAACCGTCCACGGATATTATGGAGCTTCTGTCATAACTGATTTAGAAGCAGCCGGGTTTGACGTTCATTGTATAGTCTTACCTCCTGGCGAACAAACCAAAACGTTTGATTCCATGCCAGCAATTTATAGTTCTTTAGCTGCCTTTGGTTTGACAAGAAGTGACTTAATCATTGCCTTAGGTGGAGGTGTAATCGGTGATATTACCGGTTTCGTAGCTTCTTCTTATCTAAGAGGAATCTCCTTTGTTCAAATCCCTACTACTTTACTTGCGCAAGTGGATAGCAGTGTCGGAGGAAAAGTTGGGGTTGATTTACCTGAAGGAAAAAATTTAGTGGGTGCTTTTTACCACCCTTCTCTGGTTTTAATTGATTCATTAGTATTAGAAACGTTGACTGATTCGGCCTTTTCAGATGGAATGGCCGAAGTCATTAAATATGGATGCATAAAAGATTTATCTCTATTTAATCAACTCCTGGAACTGACTTCGCGTACAGAAGTGATGGAAAAAATTGATTGGCTCATTGAAACCTGCTGTACGATCAAAAAAAATATTGTACAGGCAGATGAAAAAGACCTTGGAGAACGGATGATTTTGAACTTTGGTCACACCCTTGGTCATGCCATTGAAGCTTACTATCATTATGAAAAATACACACATGGTCAAGGCGTTGCCATTGGTATGGTCGCGATATCAAGGATTGCAGAAACAAAACAACTAACTAAAGTGGGAACGACTGAGCGATTAGTAACTCTTTTGCAGCAACACCACTTACCTACTGAACTAACCGATCATGAGGATTACCCTCATTTGCTGTCTTACATCAAAAAAGACAAAAAAAATATCGATGGTAGTTTAACTGTTGTTGTTCTAACAGACATCGGGCATGCTCAAAATAAACCAACTGCCCTATCATTTTTTGATTCTTTAACTATTGGAGGGATAACAAATTGACGAATTTAACACTGGCTCCTGGAAAAATAAAAGGATCCGTAATCGCTCCTCCTTCTAAAAGTATGGCTCATCGGGCTGTTATTTGTGCCAGCTTAGCACAAGGTCGCAGTATCATTAAGAATATTCAGTTATCGGATGATATTATTGCAACTATGGAAGGAATGCGTTCATTTGGAGCTGTTATTTCTTATGAAAACCAGATCCTGACTATTGACGGGGTTGGTAGTCAACCAGCCAAAGAGGTTCGGACAATCGATTGTAATGAATCAGGTTCTACCTTACGTTTTCTGATTCCTTTAGCAACTTTATTTACTGGCGAAACAACCTTCGTTGGTAGAGGTCATTTGGGGAAGCGACCACTTGAACCGTATCAGGAAATATTTAACCAGCAATCCCTTCCCTACCATCAAAAAGAAACAGAAGAACTCCATTTAACGGTGCAAGGGGCATTGACACCTGGTCTCTATGAAATGCGTGGTGATATCAGCTCTCAGTTTATTACCGGGTTATTATTAACACTACCGTTATTAAAAGGAGATTCTATTTTAAAGATTACGACTCATTTAGAATCAAAAGGGTACATTGATTTAACTCTTAGTGTATTAAAGTCATTTGGTATCGTTATTGAACTGGATGAGACAAAGCAAGAATTTCATATCAAAGGAAATCAAATATACACAGCCTGTTCTTATGAAGTAGAAGGTGATTATTCCCAAGCTGCCTTCTGGTTAAGTGCAAATGCGTTAGGAAACAACCTTTCCATAGAGGGTTTAAGCTCTACTTCGCTACAGGGAGATCGAGATATTCTAACTATTTTAGAAACGTTGAGTAATGATTCGCCTGAAAAAGAACGCGTTATTGATGGAGCTCAAGTTCCAGATATTATTCCTGTTGTTGCTTTAGTTGCGGCTCTTACAGAAGGAAAAACAAAAATCATCAATCTAGAGCGTCTACGAATTAAAGAAAGCGATCGTTTAGTCGCTACCCAAAAAGAATTAGCGACTCTAGGAGCAAATATTAAAATTGTAGAAGATACTCTTTTGATCACTGGTGTTTCTAACCTAACCGGCGGGAAAGAAGTATGGAGTCATAAGGATCATCGAATAGCTATGATGCTAGCGATTGCTTCCACTCGTTGCAACGAACCCATTTACATTAAAGATACAGATTGTGTTAAAAAATCTTATCCCAACTTTTGGGAAGTATTTCAGCAATTAGGAGGCAAAGTACATGAGTGGAGTTTGGGGTAAAAATTTACAAATCTCACTATTTGGTGAGTCACATGGTGTCGCAATCGGAATCACTATCAACGGATTGCCACCAGGTTTGAAAATAGATATGGATCAAGTTTTATTTGAAATGAGCCGTAGAGCACCAGGAAAAAATGAGCTAACTACACCCCGTGTAGAAAAAGACCAACCAGAAATTTTGAGTGGCTTTTTAGATGGCAAAACAACTGGAGCTCCCTTAACTGCTATTATTTGGAATACCAATACCCGTTCAAAAGATTATAGTATTTTAAAAGATGTCATGCGTCCTGGCCAAGCAGATTATCCTGGAAGGGTACGCTACAACGGCCACAATGACCATAGAGGAAGTGGACATTTTTCTGGAAGGATTACTGCTCCATTAGTATTTACTGGTGCCATTTGTCAGCAATGGCTTAGAAAAAAAGGGGTCACGATTGGTGCGCACATTCAATCCATCGGCTCGATTGAAGACACAACCTTCGAAGAGCAAGAATTAGTTACCACCGAACAAATCGAACAATTAAAAGAACGACAACTTCCTTTATTTAATACTAAAAAAGAGGCTGAAATGACTGAGCTAATTTTAGAAGCAAAAGAAGATGGTGACTCTGTAGGAGGTGTTGTTGAAACATTTGTCTTGGGATTAGATGCTGGATATGGAAATCCATTTTTCGATTCTGTAGAATCTCAACTCGCTCATCTCGTATTTGCCGTCCCTGCAATTAAAGGGATTGAATTTGGAACTGGTTTTGACATTACTAAAATGCGGGGTTCACAAGCAAATGATGAATATTATTATGATGAACAAGGAAAAATCAAAACTCGTTCCAATAATAATGGTGGAATCATTGGTGGAATTACATACGGCATGCCTGTTGTTTTCCGCGCAGCAGTAAAACCACCTGCTTCTATTAAGAAGAAACAACAGACCATCAATATCCAAGAAGGAACAGAGACTGAACTAGAGGTCGAAGGTCGCCACGATCCTTGTATTGTTCCGCGTGTCCTACCTGTTTTAGAAGCCGTCACAGCTATTGGGTTAATGGACTTGATGCTAGGAGGACAAAAAAATGAATGAGTTAGAACAGTATCGGAATGAAATTGACGCGATTGATCAAGAGTTGACTCGTTTGTTTGAATTACGTTTAAATACTGTATTAAAAGTAGGTTCTTATAAAAAACAACACAACTTACCTACGTTAGATTCTAATCGTGAAGAAATGGTTATTAAAAAAAATGTGGGGCGTTTAAAAGATCCACAATTTGAACCACAACTAACACAATTCTTCCAATCGATGATGAAAATTACGAAACAAACACAAATGGACCTTTTCCAACTAAAACTTTAATATCTATTATGAATAAAGCAGGATATTCGTCGCATCAATCAGCAACGAATATCCTGCTTTATTCTTCTTTTTTTAACTCCTTCCATAATTTGAACTCTACAGAAGATGAAATATTTCCATTTTTCCTTACGTACTTTTAAGATAGCATAGAGCTTCCATTTCCAATAATTGAAATCTATACTGGAGTGAATACAATGAATAAATTAGTCCTGATCGGTGGTGGTCATGCCCATCTCATCTTTCTTCGCGAATTACTGGCCACCCCTATCCCCCATGAAATTATTCTGATTTCTGCAGATCCCTATCAATATTACTCGGGTATGTTCTCAGGGTTTACAGAAGGTTTATATGGAATAGACGATATCCGCATCCCTATTGAAAAACTTTGTCAAGAAAATTCAGTAGAATTTATTGTAGATACCATCATTGAAGTAGACCCTATCAATAAAACCGCAAAAGGAATTTCGGGTCAGATTTATCCTTTTGATGTAGTCTCCATTAATATTGGATCTAGTATTTCTGAATTGCTTGACTCCACGACTATTAAAAGTATAAAACCGAACTATCAATTTCCAGATATCATAGACCAATTCCGATCTGGTGAAAAACCTGTAATTATTGGTGGTGGTTCGGCAGGTCTTGAATTAGCACTGACCACAACAGCTTGGCGAAAGAACAATAACCAAGAAGCCAATGTAACGCTAATTAGTGCCTCCCGTCTTCTTTCCTCTTATGGAACAAAAGGTTCTACAAAAATAAGACAAGTAGCAAAAAGAAAAGGACTAGAAGTCATTGAAAATGAAACAGTCGAACATCTCCAACAAAACGTTTTAACTACAAAGAGAAACCAACGGATTGAATGGAGTCATCTTTTATCTTTGACCGGCCCTATACCAAGTCCTTTATTTAAAGAGAATGAACTTCTCAAAGATGAGAAAGGATTTTTACTCGTTAATAGCACACTTCAGCATAACGAGTATCCTTTTGTTTTTGGAGCTGGAGATTGTGTAACGGTAGAAGAGTATCCTTTATTACCTAAAAATGGAGTGTATGCAGTGAGGCAAGGGCACTTACTTGTAAAAAATCTAAAAGCATACTTAGAAAACCAAGAAAAACTACTTCACTTTACTCCTCAAAAAAGATTTTTATCTATTTTATCTACCGGTAACCAGGAAGGGCTCCTTACCTATGGGTCTTTTTATTTTCATGGAAAAATTTCTTGGAAAATAAAACACTACATCGATAAACAGTTTATGCATTCTTTTCACTACTAATATATTTAAAAAAACGCAATCAATCCTCTCAGTATAGCAAGGATGAATTGCGTTTTTCCTCTTTTTATCTAAACCATTGAACATATTTTTTAGATAATTTGGGAAGAAAACCAGAGAATAATTTTTCTCGCCAATATAAATCTGAAGTACGTTGAATAGCTGCTGTGTGATTGGGATAGGGATAAATCATCTGCGAAAGGTCTCCAATTTTATGATTTTGTGTAATTGCAAATACAACCAGTTGCATCCAGTCCCCTGCTCCTTTTCCAAATCCGTGCGCACCGATTATTTTCCCCTTTGAGTTTGTTAGTATTTTGACAAGCCCTTTATTTTCATGGTCCGCTACAAAACGATCGACTTCAGAAAGAGGAACCTCATAAATAGAAGTTGATATTCCTTTTTCTTTCGCTTCTTGCTCTGTTAAGCCAATATGGAATATTTCAGGATCCGTATAGATAATCCAAGGTATTCGATCATATTTCATTTTTTTAGGAAAACCTAATACCGCATTTTGTACAACCGTTTTTCCTTCTTCTCCAGCTACATGTGTAAATGGGAATTTACCATTCGCATCTCCAATTGCATAAATATTGGATTCATTCGTTTGTAATTTTTCATTCGTTAAAATATAGCCTTTTTTATCCATTTTAATTCCTATTTTATCCAATTGAAGTGTATCACTATTTGGTATACGGCCTACCGCTACTAAAATTTCATCAACTACTATCTCTTTTTGTTGTCCATGCTGATCAACCGTGACTACTTTTTTATCATTTTGGACACGAACTTTTTTTACCTCCGCATTCAGATGGAACGTTATTTCTGACTCTAACATTTCTACTGCTGCCTTTTGAATGGAAGCATCTTCAGTACCTAAAAGAGAATCTTGTTTCTCTACAACAGTAACCTTTGAGCCCAAACGTGCCATTGCCTGTGCTAGCTCTAAACCAATTGCTCCTCCTCCAAGTACTAGTAATTCTTTTGGTAAGGTTTCTTGTTGGAACAATGATTCATTCGTCCAGTATCCAGATTCTTCTAGACCTTCAATTTGAGGAACAAACGGTCTTGAACCCGTAGCAATAACGATCCGTTTTCCATAAATTTCCGTATCTTTTATCATAAACGTATTTTTTGAGGTAAAGGTGCCCTTTCCTTTATAGAGATCAATTCCCATATTTAAAAAGCGTTCATCACTATCATGTTCTTGAATAGATGAAATAGATTCTTGTACCCGCTTTTTTACTTCTTTCATATTTATCTCGCCAGAAACTTGAAGTCCCAACTGGGTTGTTTTATTTTTTGCTGCATGCACTTCTTTTGCAGCTTGAATGAGTGTTTTTGAAGGCACACATCCAACATGTAGACAGTCTCCTCCAAGATGTTCTTCTTTTTCTACCAATGCTACTTTAGCCCCCAGAGAACTTGCCCCCGAAGCTACAGTTAATCCACCGGCTCCTCCACCTATTATAATTACATCATATTTCTTCATTCGATTACCAACTTTCCTACTCGCTTAGAATTTTTCTTGCTTCCATTAACCTTTGTCCTGCTGTAAATAATTCGACTAAGAAAAAAAGAATAGTAAACAGAATCAGATAATCTGAAAAGAGAGTCATCAGTGAGAAAAAAATAAATCCCTCTGTTCTTTCTGCAAGACCTGCCTGATAGTAAAAAGTTTTCATTCCCTTTTTTTCTGACACAGCTCCAACTGTAAGAAATATAGTCATGGAAAGGATAATGGATACACTGAGTAATAAAAGCGCCCATTGTGAAGCTGGAAAAGCAAATGCCAATCCTACTATGACACTAATTTCAACGATTCGATCAAATGTAATATCAAGTACGGTCCCCCATAGTGATGGCTTAGATAAACGCGCCATCGTTCCATCTACCGCGTCTAAAAAACCAGATATCCACAATACTAAAATAGCTATCAAGGGTTGTTGCATATAAATAAAAACACCAGAAGAGGCTCCTACTAAAAATGCTCCCCACGTCACATGATTTGCGCTCCAACCAATCTTTAAAAACACTCGTGCTGTTTTTTCAATCGTAGGCTGAACATATTTTCTTGCGTGTGTATCAAGCATTTTTTTATTCCTCCTTTTCGTCTTTCATATTTAATAGTTCACGGATTTTTTTCTGAAATAAGGTTGGAACTAATGTAATAATGATAAATAGCCCACCTGCTAATGCAACCATCCCTACATTAGAAGACAAAGCATTCGCTCCCAAAAAATTATAAGCAAACGTACCTGGTATCATTCCTAACATCGTTGCAAGCATAAAATCCTTTGTTTTTATTTTAGATAGTCCTGCTGTATAACTAATCAAGTCAAATGGAAAGAGTGGTACGAGCCTTACTAAAAACACAACGATAAAACCTTTTTTTCTAAAACTTCTTTCAACTTCTCCACTCGATGACCTACTTTTTTTCAATCCATTTTCCCCCAATTTTTCGTGAGACTAAGAAAGATAAGTAGGCTCCAATGGATGCACCGATTAGTGTTAAAAGCATCCCATATAAAGGCCCAAACGCAAGCCCTCCTGCTAAGGACAAAACAGATGCTGGGAAAAGTATGAGTGGCCGTATCGAATAAAGTAATACATACATGAACGGCGCAATGATTCCTAATCCCACTATTTTACTTTGAATCGTTTCTGCATCTATATTAAATACCGTTTGATTTAAAAAGAATAGTAGGATTAAAAATGCAAGTACACCTAATATAAGGAACAAATCTTTTTTCTTCATGTTTTTATCCTTTCAAATAAGCAGTCTATCTTTCTTTTATATAAACAATATTTCCTACAGAATATTTATTGGGTCCTTGTACCGTTAATTTTTCTCCTGTATCTGATAAAATGACGACTGTATAGTTCTCTCCAGATTTATAGAAAACTTCGATGACTTCTGCTTTCCATGAATTTTCTTTTTTGATTGGTGTAACCTCTGTAAAGATTAAACTATTTTGAGAAATAAATTGTCCTTCTTTCCAGATTCCACTTTGCAAAAAAGTTGTGACATAGGGATTAATCGGTGCATCATATAGTTCACTCGGGGTTGCTACTTGTTGTAATCTTCCTTCTCCAAGAATTGCCACACGATCTCCCAATGCCATTGCTTCTTCTAAATCATGAGTAACAAATAAAACGGTCATCTCTTCTTTTTTTAATAACTGTTTCATCCAACGTCTTGTATCTTTTCTTAACTCAGGATCTAAATTTGAGAATGGCTCATCTAAAAGCAGTACTTTAGGTTTCAATACCAGTGATCGAGCTAAAGCAACCCGCTGTTTTTGTCCTCCTGAAAGTTCATGAGGGTATCTCTTTGTAAATCCTTTTAACCCTACTTTTTCTAACATCGCAATCCCTATTTGATCGCGTACTTTCTTTTTAACTTTAGCCATCCTCAATCCAAACGTTACATTCTCGAGTAAATCTAAATGAGGAAACAACAAGGATTCTTGAAAAAGATAAATAACCGGACGTTCTTGTGGAGATACTCCATTCATGGAATATCCATCAATAATAATATCTCCTGTATCATATCCCTCTAATCCAGCAATCATTTTTAATAGCGTAGATTTCCCTATTCCTGAGGGTCCAACTACAGAAATGATTTCTCCTTTTCGAATAGATAGTTGGTCGATATCTATAATTTTTTTGTGTTGATAGGTTTTTGATACATCTATCAGATTCATATATACATTTTCCATAACATTACCTACCTTTCTTTGGTAGTAAAATTCTTAATAATAACTCAATCGTTGCCCATATTCCAATTGGTATCATCGCAAATAATAACGAAAAGCTAGCAATAATGGACTGATCTGGGGATTGAAAGAAAGGAAAATAAAGAAAAGGTAAGGTCAATACAGTTCCTCCACCTATAAGTGCTGTCACAAAATACTGGCTCAATGAAACAACGGTAACAATAAAAATAATACTTCTTATACTAGGCAATAACTGAGGGAAGTAAATAAAATAGAAGGCTCGAAAAGATTTAGCTCCCAAAGATGCTGCTAATTCTCCTTGTCTTTTCCCAAGTCTTTCAAATCCTGCCCGTAAAATTCGAATCGTATACGGCAACGTTAAAATGGTATGGATCAGGACAACACCCAACCAATGGTTAGCAATTCCTAAACGAATAAAGGTCATATTAATCCCCATCGCTACAGCTAAAACCGGAATGAAAAGAGGTGAAAGTAATAGGATATCAATCGCAGATTTCCATTTAAACTCGTAAAAAGCTAAGGCATTTGCTGCAGGAATTCCCATCACTAGATTTAAGAATAGCACCAATAATACAATTCCAATTGAAGTAAAAATAGCTTCCCAAAGATAAGGTTGTTGGAGAAAAAGAACTCGCCATCCTCGAATAGAAATATCATTCGGTAAAATTTGACCATACTCCCATTTGCTCGCAAAACTCGATAGTAGTAGAAAAAGTGTAGGAAATAAACTCATAACTGCAATTATTAAAAAAAGAAAACGCGGAAAAAGAGCCTATTGACTCTAGCTTTTTTCCATCGTTTTGATTTTGATGAAGATTTTTTCTACTTTTTTTGGTAATAGAAGATAGAATCACAACAAAAAAAACAATGAAAATAGTGATGAGTACCATTGTAGCAAATGCGTACGGTTGCTTTTCCCAATCTGTTCCAAAGAACCAGTTATAACTCAACACGGAAACCATCTTAGGATAAGTAGCACCCAGTAAAGCTGGAACTTCATAGGCAGCTAGTACAAAAGAGAAGGTTATAACAAACGTTTCTACTAATACCGGGAAAACGTAGGGCCATTCAACATATTTAAAAACAGATCCCTTCTTTCCTCCTAGTGTATAGACTAACTCCTTTTCTGAATGAGAAAGTTGTTCGTAAACCGGTAATAGCATTAAAATAACAAACGGAATTTCTTTTCCGATATACGTTATCATCATTCCTAATCCAGATGAACCCATAAATAACTGAGGAAAGTCTTCTGGTATAGATATTATTCCCAATATATTTAAAAATGTAGAAAAAAGTCCTGTTTGAGAAAATAAAAGATAGAACATATATCCCCATATAAAATGGGGAAAGAGCATAGGTAACCAGGATACTAACTTTGGAGCAGTTCTTTTTAACAAAGGAAAAGTTGATCGAACGAGCAGAACTCCAATTCCAAGTGATAGTACAGTAGAAACGAATGCAATTTTTATACTAAAAAGAAAGGAATCTTGAAAACTCTCATCCCGTAATAGAATTCGATATATTTCTAAACTTGGTGATCCGCTCGACATGATACTTTGTAGAAAAATCATTAATAAACCGTATCCTACTATTAAAAGCACGAGAAAAACTGCCGGTCCAACTAATAGATACGGTTTATTTTTATCGTACCACTTCATCCATCCACTTCTCCTTTAACCACGGTACATATTCAGCATCAATTTCTGGTAGTAAAGATTTCTTTAGTTCTTCAATTGGTAGAACGGTACGTCCTCTATCAATCTGTTCCAATCTTTTTTGATCTTCTTTAGAAAGTTTAAATAAATCCAACGATGTATTGTCTCCCCAATAAGATGAGTCTAATTTTTTAAATTGTGCATTGGGAGAGAGCAAGAAATTTATCACTGATAAAGCACCTTCTTTGTTTGGACTATTAAACGGTATCGCTAAAAAATGAGTGTTTCCGATAGAGCCAGATTCCAAAGTAAAGGAGCGAGTGGAATCAGGGAATATCCCTTTTTCAACTAATTATTCCGCTCTTGCCTCATTGTATCCCATCGTCATATAGACTTCCCCTTGACTGTACAAACGATCTAAGTATGCAAGATTATTAGGATATGTCTTTCCTTCTTGCCATAGAAAAGGTTTTATTTCATTTAAAAAACCCCACATTTTTTGACTATTTTTTTTAGCAAAGAAAGGGTCAAATCCCTTTTCTAAAATTGTTTCTACATCTCCAACTGATTCATAAAATAAATGTCGTAAAAAAGCATTTCCGGTAAAATCAGTTGGATCAGGATATGTAAATCTACCTGGATTTTTTTTGATCCATTCTTTTAATTCTTCAAATGTTTGAGGAGGTTTTGCTATTTTATTTTGATCATATTGAAAAACAAATTGAACTTTTCCCCAAGGCACTTCCATTCCTTCTACTTTTGTTCCAAAATCATAGCGTACATCCAAAGCCTCTGTATCTACATAATTCATTACATTTGGTAATTGGTTTGAAAATGGACCAAATAATAAATCATTTTCTTTTGCATTTTCAAAATTTTCGCCATTAAGCCAAATAATATCTATCGTTCCTTCTGTTTCTTTTACTTTTTTTCATCCCATAATTTCTTTAGTGCTTCAGGTGATTCCATGGGAACTCGACGTAGAGTTATTTTATATTGCTCTTTTAATTTTGGAGTAACCCACCCATCGATATATTGATTGACCCCTTCGTCCCCTCCCCACATATAGAGGCTTACTTTAGTTTCTTCTGCTTCTTTTTCGATTGTTTCCCATTTCTTTTGCATCAATTCTTCTGCTGTTATTCCACTTTCTACTTGATTATTTGAGCAAGCAGACAAGAAAAACAGAAATAGTAGTACAGTTAATAATGGTTTTCCTTTCCACATCGTTCTTTTTCTCCTCACTATCGAATCATAAATCTATATTTTGTATAAATTTTAACTTGCTATTTGTATTTGTATTTTATGGCTTCTAAAATAATATACCATTATAATAACAAATCTTGTAGGAAATGAACTCTTCATACTTTTTAGCTCCATAAAAAAAGCAAACGACAAAAGTCATTTGCTTTATTTATTTACATTTTAATGTTCTATGTCCATTATATTTTCACTTTATTTCTCTTTAAATTCACAATCAGTACTCCAGAAATAATGATGATTGCACCTATTATATGATAGAAATAAAAAGGCTCCTTTAGAATTAGAATACCTGACAGAATCGTAATCAATGTCGCTACGTTATTAAACACACTCACTTGGATGACTGGTAACTTTGAGATAGCATATATGGATAACAAAGCCGTGCCAAAGGTTGATAGTACTCCTAGGAACAAAATCGATCCTACGTATTGTAGCGTTCCTAATGAAGAAACATATTTACCAACCGTTCCTCCCTTTATAAAATAAAAACTATTAAAAAACAAAAAGCCAATCGTGATCACGTATATGACAATTTGAACTGGTTTAACGGTTTTACTTGTACGCTTAGATAGCACTTGCCAAATAGCGGTAGCAAATACGGATGCAATAATCAGTACATTCCCAAACAAATGAAACTCATAGTTTCCATTTGAGCCCATAATTTGCAAAAATACAACACCAATCATACTTAATAAAATACCACTAATCTGTATTTTGTTTACTCGTTCTTTTAAGATAAGTCCTGCAAACAAAACGGTAACCGCCGGAACGGTCGCTTGAATGATTCCTGCTTCTGTAACCGTAGTTTTATCTAACCCTATTATTTGTGTACTAAAGAATAAAATCGGATAGAATATGGAAATAAAAAAGATCATTATGATTTCCTTTTTATTTAACCGTAAATCAACACGCCGAATAATAGAAAAAATAACGATACTTAAAAATGCAAATAAAAATCTCTGAGCAAGAATAAGGGATTGATTTTCGTACGTCAAAGTTATTTTGACAAAGAGAAAGGAAAAACCAACAATAATTGAAAATGCAATTGCAGCGAGCATTGGAAAGTTCTTTTTCATTTTCTTACCTCTTTCTTTTTTAACAGATAAAATAAATTTTTGTTGTTCTGTTATCATTTTTAGTATTTAAAAGTATTTATAAGTTAGATTGCACCTCTGTTTTTCCCTCTTTTCACTATTATTTATCCTTTTTTCTCTTTACTTTACAAGAAATTATCTAGTATATGAATCAACTAGTTCAATCATACCCTCATTCATCTCCATTTGAAAGTTTGGAGGATGATTCCCCTTTTTATTTTTTCTATGGTAACATTAATATTCAAAACATTTATATAAATATATAGTACGTTAATAAAGCGTGAAAAGAGAGGTCTTATACGATGGAGAAGAAGAAATTAGCATTGCTTGGTTGTGGCTATTTAAACCAGATTGTAGGAGATGCGGTTAAAAGTGGCATTTTACAAGGATATGATCTTGTTGGAGTGATGGGGAGAAACCCTGAAAAAGTAAAAGAAGTTTCCGAAAAATATAATTGTAAGCCTTGTACGACTATCGAAGAATTAATTGCTTTAGAACCAGACTTTGTTGCAGAAGCAGCATCCAATCAAGCGGTATTGGATTATGGAGAAAAAATAGTAAAAAGTGGAGTAAGCATTGTATTGCTATCAACCTCTACACTTTTAGATTCCGATTTTTTTGAAAGATTAGAGAACGCAGCAGCAGAAAAAGGTGTGAATATCTATCTTCCTGGTGGACTAGTTGGAGGATTAGACCTTCTACATACAGCCTCTATCATGAATCCTATAGAAGCTTCCTTAACCTCTAAAAAATCTGAAGATAGGTTCAGTGGCTTTATTTACATTGATGAAAATGAAACCGGTAATATGAAATCTAAAACAGCTTCTGAAGGCCAATCTAAAGTACACATGGATCAACATCCAGAACCCAATCATGCTATTATCCCGACATCTTATGCGAATAATGGTCCTAATCATGTAGATGTACATGTTGATTTCGTTGCTGATTTTAAAGGATATGATCATAAAATCCAAGCAAAAGGACCCGAAGTAGAAATAGAAGTGGAAGTTGTCTCAGAAAATCACAAATTTGCAGCGTGGAGTGTTGTTCAAACCCTTCAAAATGCAATTGCAACGGTAGTTATATAACTTATTAGGAGCGTTGAAATATGAAAAAGAAAAAATTAGCATTACTTGGTTATGGCTATTTAAATCAGCATGTGGCACATGCTGTTAAAAGTGGCATTCTTGAAGGGTATGAATTAGTTGGAGTATTAGGACGTAATCCTGAGAAAACACAAGTGATAGCGAGCCATTATAATTGTAAGCCATGCTCTACAATCGAAGAACTTATGAATTTAGAACCTGATTTTGTAGTAGAAGCAGCTTCGCGTACTGCCTTGTTAGATTATGGGAAAACAGTGTTAAAAGGTGGAGCAAACCTCGTTATCCTATCTGCATCCATCCTATCTGATTTAGAGTTTTTTCAATCATTAAAAGAAACAGCCCAAGAAAATAATTCAAGAATATATCTTCCCGGCGGAGCAGTAGGTGGATTTGATTTAATACGTACCGCTGCTCTAATGGGTCCAGTAGACGTAACGATGACATCTAAAAAGGTACCACAACACTTGTATCATTCCCCTTTCTTTAGAAATGAATTACTCCATATTACAGAAACAGAAACCGTATTTGAAGGAAGTATAACCAAACTTATGCAAGAATTTCCATATATTTATAATGTTGCTATGGCAAGCGCCCTTGCGACAGTCGGCCCTGATCACATTCATTTTAAAATTCATGCCGTTCCTAATTTTAGAGGTGATGAATATCATATTCATGTAAAAGGCCAAGAAGTAGAAATAGATTTAAATATTTTTACAATAAACTATAATATAGCCGCATGGAGTGTTGTAACCATCCTTCGCAATGCTGTATCTACTGTGGTATTTTAAACTGAATTTACAATTACAACCACATAAATAAGCATCATCCAATCATATCACTGCGTAATGATTGGATGATGCTTTTTAAGTAGTTTTTTTATTTTTTATCTGCAAAGATGAACTCTAATTTATTTTCATTTAGTCGTAATTTGGCACTAAATGAGTTTCCTTTTTTACTTTTAAACCCTTTGATGGTTGTGGTTTCTTTCTTCGTCAACAAATCATTTATATTTTTCTTCGTCAACCTTTTTTCGCTCCATTTTTTGGGTAAGGTAAACGTACATCCCTCTCGATAACCGATACATCCATAGAACTTCCCTTTATCAATTATCTCTTTTTGGCAGTTTGGACAAGGTCCCATTGCGTGATCTATTTTGATTTCTTGCACATGTTCTTTCATATTCGAATTTTTAAAAGTTTCAGGAGCTTTATTGATCAAGTGAGTAACAAAATTTGTAATACTCTTTAAAAATGCTTCTTGTGTCCCCTCTTTATTACGTATTTTTTTAAGATATTTCTCCCACTTAGCTGTCATATCTGCATTTGTAATTTCATCATTTTGAATAACTTCACAAAGAATACTACCTTTTTCAGTAACGATTATATTTTTCTTTTGAATGGTTATATATTCTTGTCTCTTAAGCGTTTCAATCACATTTGCACGCGTTGCTTCTGTTCCGATTCCTTCTGTTTCTTTTAAAATATCTTTATTCTCTTTGTTTTCACTAGTTCCCCCAACGTTTTTCATTGCAGTAATTAAGGTTCCTTCTGTGTAATACTTTGGCGGTTGCGTCATCCCTTTTTTAGTTTCCAATGTACTATTTACCGAATCTCCTTTAGAGACATTTGGTAAAGTTCGTTCCACTTCCTGTTTTTCTTTTTTCTCTTTTACATAAAGTTGCTTCCAACCTAGTTGTTTTTCAACTTTTCCAATTGTTTTAAACGGAACTTGATGGATGGTAGTCATTATTTTTGTTTCATCGTAGACATATGGTTTTTCAAAAATTGCTAGTGTTCGATATAAAATTAATTTGTAAAGATTTCGCTCATTATGTGCTAATCGCTCGACATTTATGACCGTTCTAGTCGGAATGATCGCGTAATGCTCTTGAACTTTAGAACCATTTACATAGCGTTTATTTTCATTTAGTTGAGGAGTTTCAATTGTTTCCCCTACTAGATTCAAGTATGTAGAAAGATTTTCTTTTAGATAGGTAAACTCTGGTTTCCCAATAAACGTACAATCCGTTCGGGGATACGAAATAAGTTTCTTTTCATACAATCCTTGGATCGTTTTCAGTGTGTCAGAAGCACCATAGCCAAATTTTTTATTGGCAGCGGCTTGTAAATCTGACAAGCTAAAAAGTTTAGGAGCGTATAGTTTCTTTTCTACGGTTTGCACTTCTTCCACTAATCCTTTTGATGGATCCGTTAGTGCATTTTTTTCTTTAAAGTCGTTTACTTCTTCTTCACTATCGAAACGCTTAGCATATTTCCCTTGATAATCTCCTTTTTCATGTTGGAAATTAGCAAAAAGTTCAAAAAATGGTTTACTAATGAACTGTTCAATTTCTTTATTACGTTTGTAAAGCAAATAAAGAGTAGGGGTTTGTACTCGTCCAATACTAAAAACACCTTGCATACCGTTCTTTTGCATATAAAGAGTGTACAAACGAGATAGGTATAGCGATAGGTAAGTCTTTGAAGTAATCTCCAACTTTTCCCCGCTCCACACCGTGCGTGCGATTTTCACCGCACACGGCGTTCCCTCAATTTAGTTTTATCTTTGTTTCCCTAATCTGGTAACATTTTTGGTTACGTACATTCCCATTTCCTCTTAGTAATCATTTTCATATTGAATAGCTTTGTTACCGACTTTTATACGAAATTTATTAAGCTTGTCTAACTGACTTTGACTTAAGTCAAACGAATTAGATATTGAATAAAATAACCTTGGTTCATTTGTGTGAATCAATTTATGAATATCACTATGAACAATCGTTAGATTGTTATATTTGTCATCTTTAGAGACATGGTAAGGTGTAATATGGTGGCAATGAATTTCATTGAACAACAGCTCACGACCGGATACTGCACATTTACCATGTTGGGCGACAAATTTAGATATTCTATTATCATTATATTCAATCGTTGCTTTTTCGTTAATTACAGGGTTCTTTCGTAACCATTGGAGGACATATTCAGATACAAGGGTTTGGTTTTTGTGTATTTCAGCTCTTCCTGCCGAAGAATACTTACACACACTTTTCTTTTTACCTATTGGTCTTCTGTGCTTGACATATCCAATAGGAATGATGGGACAACCACAAAGAAATCTCATATTTTTAGATTTCATGTATCTTAGAATGCCTTTATCTTTGGTTTTGAATTCACCTGATTTGCTTAAGCCACGTAATCGGTTTTTCATACTCTTAATTGTAGAGTAGTGAACTCCGTTTATATCAGTTGCAACATGCGAAGCAATTCCGTAATAATTGTGAATACCTATCACTAAAGCGTTATATCTACTAATTTCAACAGCTGTTTGATTTGAGTTTGGGCATTTTTGAATTGCACGTATCTGATTTTTGAGTTGAAATCTGATACTCTCGATAGCCTTTTGCGACACGTGAGTGTGCATGACATATCTTTCGCCTTTCTTTTCAGCTTTAATTTCAAAACCTAGGAACGTACTTCGTTCCCTTTGCAGTTCGGTAATCGTTGATTTTTCAGTCGAAATAGGGAGTCTAAGTCTATCCTCCAACCACATCTTACTGGCATTGAAAATGCGTTCAGCGGTGTCTTTGTCCTTACAGAGGATTTTGAAATCATCCGCATATCTGACATAGTAGAATTCTTTTAGTGACGTGCTTGACCTAAGTTTTCGGTAGTGATTAGATTTAACTTCCCCTTTACCTTCGGCATATTGGTTGATAATTTCTTTGCAGCGACGGTCCTGCCACTGATTAGACATCCACCAATCAAACTCATTAAGGTTAATATTAGCAAGCAGGGGTGAAAGTACAGCCCCTTGTGGAGTTCCTTTTGTTGGAATTACCACCTTGCCGTTAGGCATTTTTATTGGAGATTTAAGCATTTTACCAATAATGGCAAGTAACTTTTTATCTCTAATGCCTAAAGTCCATAGCTGTTTTATCAATTTGCTATGACATACTTCATCAAAGAAACCTTTGATATCGACATCAACTACGAACTTACATTGGTTGAAGTTAATTCTGTTTCCACAGGCAACTATTGCTTGTTCTACTGACCTGTTGGGTCTAAAACCATAACTGTGTTCGCTAAATTTCGATTCACAGATTGGTTCCAGCACTTGAAGAATACTTTGTTGTGCCAACCTATCCCATATCGAGCCAATTCCAAGCGGTCTTGTTTTGCCGTTTGGCTTCGGTATATCGACACGTTTGACTTTTCTAGGTTGATACCAAGCAAAGCGTTTCTTCATGATTGTTAGGTATTCATCGGTACTAAGTTTTTCAACATCTTTGATTGTTTGATTATCAATTCCTGCTGTATAACTACCCTTATTCCGTTTTATGTTACGGTATGCAAGAAGTAGATTATCATCAAGAATGACGTATTGCATAAGATTCTTGAAATTTACGTTTTCGGAACTTTTGAGATAGAGCGAATCAAATATATCAGTCATGCCATAGTATTCCGAATGCCTTAGCTTGCTATCTTTCAGTTCCACCGATTGCTTGTTACTCATAGTTAATCACTTCCTTACGGACGTGTTTTAGTTGTCTTACACGAACCTATGAAAAATGATTAGGGTTTCTGATAATTTAAACTAAATTGACTTGTGGCTATTGCTCCGTTCTCATTACAAGAACATCAACGCTCATGCCACTGCTCTCACTAGAACTAAACAAGGTTATTCGCTACTTACGCATTCCCTTATAACGCTTCATAGAGTGTGTCCTCTCCACGTTTCTAGCTTTCCACGTTGCCCTATTTCTATCTATATTACATTAGGTTAGGTGCTGACTATATCCCACCATTTTATCCAACGCCTTTAACGTTGCATGGTCTTTCATAGAATGAATTCTTACTAAACCACAAAATGATGAACCTAGATTTCTCAAGGCCAGTCGTAGGGATGTACATTCGCCAGTTCGTCAGTGTATTACCACATTCTCACCATACTAAGTTTTTAACGACTTCCGGACTATCATATACGGACAATACCTCTATTGCCTTTTCGGTTATTCAATTGAACACTTCGGTATACTTCACCCGACTTCACCGAGCTTCACACTACTTTTGATTACACATTCTACTCGTAGCATGTCGGAGTATTAAAGATAGCGTTTCAAGGCGTTACCCCATCATTCCACTATTCAAAATAGGACTTTATTCCATTTACAGCTTTTCACAGCACGTTTGGAATAAGATAGCTTTTCACTATCTAACGTGTCGCACTCATCCCAACTAACCAATCAGCAATCTGTCTAGTCTCTGCTTCTTTATAGCTAGAATAGAATTCTTCCCCTTCTCGTAATTGACGGAAGCCTTTTTTAATTTCTTCTTTTTCTAGTGAGTTGATCCATAATCGCTTTAAAGGTTTATCACTATTTCCAGAAAGATTAATAATAAGTCGAGCAATTGCTTCTCCTTCGCGGTCTCCATCCGTAGCGATAATAATTTGATCTGCTTTATCTAACTGTTTTTTTACAATTTCGTATTGTTTACTTTTCCCTTTCCCTACTTTAAATTTAAAGTGCTCTGGGATAATGGGCAATGTTTCTAACTGCCATTTCTTAAATTTTTTATCATAATCATCTGGTTCGTAAAGAGACACTAAATGACCAAATCCGTACGTAATCACCGTATCAGGGAAAGCCGGATCCAACACGTTGTAGTATCCGTCCAGACGTTTTGTTTTAGAAAAAGCCTCTGCATAGGCAGAAGCTTGACTTGGCTTTTCAGCAAGTATTACTGTTTTACTCATAGAGATTAAACTCCTTTACCGTTTAAAAGTAGGATTGAACATTACTTAGAAATGCGGTTATCTTTTTCCAATTACTTCTATTTCTATATCTGCACCTAGAGGAAGTTCCAGAACAGCCACACAGGTTCTAGCAGGATATGGTTCTGTAAACTTCGTTTGATACACTTCATTCATCGAATCAAAATGCTTCATACTTGTAAGATATACGTTAACCTTTACGATATGTTCTTCTGTCAGCCCTGCTTCTTCTAAAATTCTGTCTATGTTCTTAAAACATTCTTCTGTTTGTTCTTGAATATTTAATTTGTTTTTTTCTACTGTCAAAGAGTTCTTCGCTGTTTGTCCCGACAAATAAACATAATCACCCGCATCTATGGCATGGGAGTATGGCCCCGAACTCATCACATTTTTTGCAGTATATGCTTTTCTTTTCATGTAAAATCCTCCTTCCTTTTCATAATCAATTTTAAATATGAATCATTCTATTGTATTTCCTAAAGTATATCATGATAACCATTTCTAGTATCTATCCATTTAAAATAAAAAAAGAGAGGATTTCCCCTCTCCTAAAACCTTAAATATTCACTAGCTTTTTATTCAATTGCTTGCTGAACATCTTTCAACATCAACTCGAGCGATTCAATGCCAGAACCGGCTAAATACCAAACTTGAGGGTCTAATGTAATAACAGCCCCTTCTTTAAAAGCAGTCGTTTGCTTTACTAATTCATTATCTGCTAGGTTATTATTACTTGCATCGCCGCCAATCGCTTTCGTACGATCAATTACAAAAATAATATCAGGATTTTGTTCTAAAACATATTCATAGGATACATTCTGTCCATGAGTAGAAGCCTCAATTTGATCATCTGCTGGTTCAAATCCCAACGTTTCATGAATGATTCCAAAACGAGATCCTGGTCCGTATGCAGATAGGCTTCCTTCATTAATTAACAAAATAAGAGCTTTCTTTCCAGAGTCTTCTGCCTCTTTTTTAGTGTGTTCCATTTGTGTCTGTAATGATTCAATTTCATTTGCCACTTCTTGTTCTTTTCCAAACACAGTACCAATCGTTTGAATATTTTTTTGTATAGAAGACCAGATGTTCTTATTGTCTAAACTAAGAAATAGAGTTGGTGCAATCTCTTCTAACTGCTCTTGATAGTCTATTTGTCTATTAGAAATAATAATTAAATCAGGTTGCATTTGATTAATTTTTTCCAAGTCAGGTTCTTTAATTCCACCTGCAGACTCCACTTGTTTATAATCACTTAAATAATCAGGTAAACTAGTTGTTGGTGCCGCAATAACTGATTCACCCACTCCTAATGCATCCATTGTATCCAACATACTATTATCAAAAACCACAACTTTTTCTGGATGTAACGGAACGTTTACTTTACCATTACTATCTTCTACTTCTATAAGTTCACTTGTAACATCACTACTGCTCACTGAACTGGATTGTTCTGTTTCTCCGCAAGCTGTTAAAAATAAAACGGCCCCGACTATCATCAAACCTATTCTATTTTTCTTTATCATATACGTTCCTCTTCTCTCAGTTATAATACATACAAAATTTCTTTCCATCTATTTCATGTATACGAATATCCATCTCATACAGATTTTTCAACGTTTGTTGTTTGATTATTTTTTCCGTCGGTCCATCCGCAAAAACTTCTCCATTTTTAAAAGCAATGATATGATCTGCAAAACCAGCCGCAAAATTGATATCATGTAAGACAATGATAATCGTTTTATTTTTTTCTTTCGCAAAACTTTTCAAAAGATGCATCATCTGATTGGCGTGATTTAAATCTAAATTATTCAATGGCTCATCTAACAAAATGTATTCCGTATCTTGTGCTAATACCATAGCGATATAGACCCGTTGCAACTGACCACCCGACAATGTATGAATAGAATCTTCTGCCATTTCTTGTAAGGCCATTTGATGGATAGATTCTTCTACAATCTCTTTGTCTTTTACAGACAGTCGATCTTTTGAATAAGGGTACCGTCCAAAAGAAACTAAATCGCGTACAGAAATATTTAGTTGAATTCCATTACTCTGTCTTAATATAGCTAGTTTTTTAGCTAAATCTTTCGAATGCCAATTTCTTATTTCATTTTTTTCTAAATAAATCTCACCAGAATAATCAGGCTGTAATCGACTAATTAAAGATAAAAATGTGCTTTTCCCTGCACCATTAGGTCCAATACAAGCAATTAAACCTCCTGGAGCGATTTCTAAATTAATATTTTTCAAAACCAGCTTCTTCTCATATTTTTTACTAATGTTTTTTGCTTTAATCATCTTTTCTTCCTTTCCAGGATTATTTTACCGACAAAAAACAGACCACCGATAAATTGGATGACGGTACTAATGGTTGTTTGCCATTTAAATATTTGTTCTACAAAAAATTGACCCCCAACTAACAAGAGAACTCCAATCAAGAAACAGCCCATAAATAATTGTCGATGTCGATAGGTATCAAAAAAATAATAACCGATTGTTGTAATAATAAAACCTAAAAAGATAGAAGGACCCACTAACGCTGTAGCCACTCCGGTTAACACAGAAATAATAAATAAAACTATTTTTTGAAAATTCTGAACACGAATCCCCAAACTTATCGCCAAATCTCTACCTAGATGAAGAACATCCAATTCTGGAGCAACTTTCCAAAGAATTAGTGAACCAAGTAAAACAAGTATCGCTGCCATCCCGAGTAAATTACTGTCTACATTTGTGAAGTTGGCAAATAATTTCCCTTGAAGTAAATCATACTCATTAGGATCCATGACTACTTGTAAAAAGGTACTGATACTTGAAAATAAAGAACCTAACACCATTCCCACCATCAGAAATAAAAATAGATCTGCTGTGAATGCATCCATAAAAAAATAAATCATAGCGGTACTAAGCGAAGCCATAACGAATACTTGCAAGAGAAACATTCCAACTGAATTTTGTGAGAGAATCTGGACTCCCCCTACATAAAAAAACAAGCTAGTCTGAATCAGAATGTATAGTTGGTCCAAACCTAAAATACCAGGAGTTAAAAAACGATTCCGAGTTAAGGTCTGGAAAGAAAGTGTACTCACAGAAGAAGCAAGAGCTACCAAAATAAAGGCGAGAACTCTTTTCCCTCTTAACTTCAGTGCATACTCCCAATTTCCATAAGTATTGATCGTTAGATAAGCAAAGATTGCCACGATACATAGCAGAAATAGGAACATAATTTTCTTATTCATTGTTTTCTGCTTCATCAGGTTCTCCTCCTTATCAAAAAGTAAAGGAATAGAATTCCTCCAATGACACCCGCTACAACACTAATAGGGATTTCATAGGGAGCAATCAAAACACGTGATAAGATATCGCAAAACAATAAGAAACTACTACCAAATATAACAGTTGGAAGCAGGCTATTTTTTAAATGATCTCCATAGATTAAAGAAACAATATTGGGAACGACTACGCCTAGAAACGGAATGGTTCCTACCATCAATAAAACAGAGCTGCTTCCTAAAGCTACTAGACAAAAAATCATTCGTTGTAAAAGTTGATAGTTTATTCCTAAACTAGTAGCAGTTGTTTCCCCTAAACCGGCAATCGTAATTTGATAAGCAAATACATACAAAAGAATAAAAACAGGGATGGTTACGTAAAGTAATTCGTAACTTCCTTCCATCACGGTCGCAAAGTTTCCTTGTAGCCAGGATGACATATTCTGTACGAGTTGAAATTGATAGGCGAAAAAAGAAGCAACTGCCCCTAAAATATTACCAAACATAATTCCTGTTAACGGAAGAATCATCTGATCTCCTTTAGGTAATACTTTACTCAAACGTAAAAAAAGAATAACACCCACATAAGCAAATACAAACGCAATAAAAGAACGAACAAGAATAGAATGATTCGGCATAAAAATCATTACAAATAAAATTCCAAGTTTAGCACTATCCATCATCCCCATTGTAGATGGGGAAACAAATTTATTTTGCATCAAATGTTGCATGGTTTTTCCAGAGATACTAAGCATCCCACCAGCTAATACTAATGCAATATTTCTTGGAAGACGTGTTTTTCTTAAAAGAAACCACTGTGTGGAATCACCTTCCAGTAGACCTGAAAAAGTAAGTTCATGTGTACCAATGAACATAGAAACAAAAAATAAAAGGAGCAATACCATGACTAATCCAATTCGTTTCATTGACAGCTCCTTTCTTATTGAGAATAGTTCTCATTCTCAGTAAGATAAGTTTAGTTGAACGCTCAACGAAATACAATCCTTTCTTTTAGAAACGATTTGTTTTTATTTTTTTATGAACAAGAGATTAAAAATAAATGAGTTTCCTTCTAACAAATCACTTGTATTTCTAAAAGGGTATGGTACTATTGTTTTAATATTCATTGCTACGAAGAGAAAAAGTAATTTTTGTCTATTTTTAGAGAGTTTGCGGTAGGTGCGAGCAAACAATAGACTCTAGTGAACACACATCTCAGAGCAAGAACGTTGAACAGGTAGGAAATCCTTCCCCTTATTAGACGGACTCGGGTGTGCCCGTTACAGCACGAACGTTTCAATAGGAACGTTCTGAGGTGATTTCTGTGAAGGAATCACAAAAAAAGGTGGAACCACGACATTCAATCGTCCTTTAACTTTCAGTAGAAAGTTAAGGGGCTTTTTTTATTGGAAATAGCACGATGTACGACGTAGAATCATTATTAAAAAATAGAAAGATGGAGGAAAATGATATGAAAAAATTAGTACTATTGTTAATAGCATCTACAAGTTTGCTAGCTGCCTGTGGTGGAACAGTGGAAGGTTCTTCGGTAGGAACCGAGTCGTTAAGCGATGGAACAGGAAAAGAAACGTGGGTGATGGGATTAGATGATACGTTTGCACCTATGGGGTATCAAGATGAAAGTGGTGAAATCGTTGGTTTCGACGTTGATTTAGCAAAAGAAGTCGCAAAACGTTTGGATGTAGAAATTAAATTCCAGCCTATTGATTGGGCAATGAAGGAAACAGAACTAGATACTGAAAATATTGATTTACTTTGGAATGGCTATGCAGTAACACCGGAACGAGCTGAAAAAGTTCTCTTGAGTGAGCCTTATTTAACCAGTGCGCAATCTATTATTGTTTTGAAAGATAGTGAGATTACTACAAAAGCTGATTTAGAAGGGAAATTAATTTCTACCCAACAATCTTCCAGCTCTGTCGATAAAATCAAAGAAGATTCATCTGGAATATACGAAAAATTAGGCGGGGATTTAGTATTGTATCCTTCTAATAATAATTCTTTCAGTGATCTAGAAGCGGGTCGTGTGGATGCAATCGTAGTTGGTGAAGTTTATGGACGCTACTATATGAAACAATTAGACAAAGATATTTTCCGTGTCCTTGATGATAACTTTGGTGAAGATGAGATGGCAGTTGCTTTCAAAAAAGGAAATACAGATTTACAAGAACGTATTAATGAAACTCTGGCCGATATGGAACAAGACGGATCTTTTGATGAGATATATGGCAAATGGTTTTATAGTGAGTAAAAAATAAAAGGACAGAAAATCTCTAAAAGAGATTTCTCTGTCCTTTTTTCTTTTGGGAAATTTTATTGTTCCATTCCATTTCTTAACCACTTTGCTGTTATGGTTTTTGCTTGGAGCATCTTTTCTGGTGTCCCTTCATAAATAATGTGTCCCCCTCTTTTACCACCTTCTGGTCCCATTTCAATTACCCAGTCACTTGCGGCTATAAAATCTAAGTTATGTTCAATAATAATAACTGAATTTCCTTTATCGACTAGATTTTGGAATACATCCAATAGTTTTTCATTATCCTTCATATGCAACCCTAAAGAAGGTTCGTCCAGCAGGTAAATTTGTCCTTCTTTTTTTAATTGACTCGCTAGTTTAAGGCGTTGAACTTCTCCCCCACTTAAAGAACTGGTCGTTTGTCCAATGGTTAAGTAGCCTAATCCTACTTCTTTTAAGGTGTTTATTTTTTTAACAATTTTAGGCATTTCAAAAACATCAACAGCTTCATCCACTGTTAAAGCCAAAACGTCTACTATATTTCTTCCTTTATAATAAAAAGATAAAGCTTCGTCTGAATACCTTGTACCACCACATGACTCACACGTAATCGTCACAGGATCCGCAAACGCTACATCTGGTGTTGTAAATCCTTTACCATGACATACCGGACACGCTCCTAATGAGTTGAAACTGAATAAGCCTGCTGGTTGCCCTGTTTCTTTTGAAAATATTTTCCGTATATCATCCATAACTCCCATATAGGTTGCCAAAGTGGAGCGACTAGAAATTCCGATTCGATCTTGCCCTACTGCGATTGTCTCTGGATATTTCTCCGTAAAGGCTTCTAAAAATAAAGAACTTTTTCCAGACCCAGAGACTCCACAAACAGAAACCAAAACATTTTTCGGTATCTCGACACTAATGTTTTTTAAGTTGTTAATCGTTGCGTTCTCAATAGAAAAGGAATATTTTCCTTTTCTTGGATGTTTATTTAGTTGTAGCTCATGATCTAATGTGGTTGATGCAGATGAACCTTTAAGTCCTTTTGCATTTCCTTGATAAATAATTTCTCCTCCACCTATACCGGCTTCTGGACCCATTTCAATAATCTGATCGGCTGCTTTTATAACCGATAAATCATGTTCGATCACAATTACAGTATTGTGTTGCTTCTTAATCGTCTTCAACATTTCAATCAGTAAACGTACCTCTTCTGGATGTAGACCTGCACTTGGCTCATCAAAAATGTAGGTCATATTATTTAAACTACTACCTAAGTGACGGGCAATTTTTACCCGTTGTGCTTCTCCACCAGATAGCGTTCCCATTTTTCTAGATAAACTTAAATATCCTAATCCCATTTCAATCAGCTGTTTGATAGGAGGAATTGCTTGGCTTGCTACTGATTTACCGAGTGGATCCTTTATTTTTTCTAGTTCTGTTTGGATTTCAGTTAATTCCAAATCATCATATTCTAAAATATTTAAACCATTTATTTTACTATCTAATACTTTAGGATTCAAACCTGAACCATGACAAAGCGGACAAATAGAATGGGTTGATACTGCTAAAACATCTTCTTGAGAGACTTGTTTTAATTTTGTGACATCTCTATTAATATATAATCGCGTAAACCTAGGGAGGAGTCCATCCCATTGTGCGTTATGGGGACCATCTTTTGTATGAAACGGCGCATAGATGGTGCCTCCTCCTGGAGGACCGTCTAATAGAAGTCTACGATTTTCTTCGCTATACTCTTTAATTGGTTTATCTGGATCAAATAGTCCACAAGTCATCATCCATTGTCCTTGCCAGCCTGAGGGAGATAAGGGTTTGAATTGAACTGCATATTCTCGCAGAGTTTTATCAAAATCAACCAGTTTATTGACATCTGGTGTAACTACTTCACCAAATCCATCACATTTGGGACACCTTCCAAACGTACTATGCATAGAATAATCTGTAGCTGAACCTATGGAAGGATCTCCAATTCGGGAAAATAATAATCTAATTAATGGATCGATATCCATATACGTACCGACAGTAGAACGAGAATTGCCACCAACGGCTCTTTGTTCTACTACAACTACTGGACTTAAATTTTGCATCAGATCTGCATGAGGTCTCTCGTACCTGGGCATTTGATTTCGAACGTAGAGAGGATAATTCATCGTCATTTGTCTTCTACTCTCGGTTGCAAGTGTATCAAAAACAACTGAACTTTTTCCAGATCCTGAAAGTCCCGTAAAGACATTAATTGTTCCCTTAGGAATATTCAAATCAATGTTTTTTAAATTATTTTCTTTTAGTCCTCTTAAAATAATTTCATCTCTATTTTCTGACATATCCTCACCCTTTTCCTTCCTACTTGGATAAAATTACTACCTCTACAGTACGAGACATCTATGGGAAATACAAAGAATTTGAATGATCGTAATAGATCATCAACTCTTGACTCAGATCAATTTCTTTTTCTGGTCCTTCCTTTAAAATGAATATACAACAAAAAGAAAAGAGGAAGTAATGATGAATAAGAAGCCTACTTTTAAAGAATATATGGAGAAGGAAAGAGATACGTTGGAAATGTATACAAAAGCAATTGCAAAAGTCCATGGTCCTCATCATCCAGAAATCATTGAAATCAGAAGGATATTTGAAACGTTAGAAGAAAAAATAGCAACAGATTCTACTGATTTTGCTACTGAATTCAAAAATCTAAGAACACTAACTAATGACTATCAAGCTCCACAGGATACTTGTGAAACGACTGTTGCTACTTATGAACTACTAAAGGAAGCAGACCGTTTGTATCAAACAAAATAAAACACACAAAAAATGCCTGGATGAGAGGAAAAATTCTCATCCGGGCATTTTTGTCTAGATTAATTAATAAGACTCTGAAGCTCCAGAAACAGCATCTACTGTTTCTCCTTCATCTTTAACAGATGCACTGGATACAGCATCCACATTTCCTTCTAATTTCATACCAGTTTGTTCTAAGTACCAGTCTACAATTGGTTTAAAGTCTAAAATGTATTCATTAACTCCTACATAATTTCCTTCTGGATCATGCATCGCTTGGTAATTATGAACCACAAATTTATCAGGTCCGTGTGTAGGTACATTTACTCGAACAGAATCCATTGCTCCAGAACGTAATTGTTGAAGAACCCACTCTACTCCCTTGAATGATTTTTCAGGGTGACATTTTGCTAGAGGATTTCCTACTTGTCCAGGAGTACGACCTGCCAACATTTCTTCCATTGGTTTTGTATGGTTGTAGTATAAGAACTGGTTATTGCTATCTGCATAAGTCAATTCCATAGGCATAGAAGATAAGAAGTAGTTCAATTGATCTACAGTCAAAAGACCACGATCGAGTTTCACATACGTATTTCCTTCTACTGCATCAACTAATTCAGCAGCTTGCTCCAGCCAATCATCTGCTTCCATATCTACGCCTTCAATAGTTGTATCAACTTTACCAGTTGCATGTAAATCTTCTGGTTTAGCTGCTTCTTTTTTAGGTGCTTCTAAAACGGTAACCACATTGATAAATTTAACAAACTTTTCTAGGCAAGTTTTTAAGAAATCAATGGTTCCTTGGTCTTTCAAACGATCCTTTTCGTCGAATGCTTCTTTTACTTTTCCAAGTAAAAATTCATTACCGGGCATAACCATTGCATTTACACCTGGAGCATCTAATATCTGACGTAAATGTAATTGTGCGCGTGAAGAACCTTGATCATAGTAAGAAGCCCCTACAATCATTACTGGCTTTTCATCTAATGAATGAATATTGAACGATAACCATTCTAATACACTTTTCAATGCTGCTGGAATTGTGTGATTATGTTCTGGTGTTGCGATGATTACGCCATCTGCATTCAAAATTTTTCTATGAATATTTTGAATAGGAGCGCTGTTCGTTTGGTCGTTACTTTGGTTAAATAAAGGAATATCCTTGATTTCAATTACTTCAAAATCAAACATACTGCCAAACTGTTTTTCTATAAATTGCAATAATTTACGGTTATATGATAATTCTGCGTTAGATCCTACAATTCCTACTATTTTCACTATAGACAACTCCTATTTTATATTTCTTCCCAAGAAAAATCTGCTGCTGCTTTTTTATTAAGAGCATGTGCGTGGTTTAATTGATTAGTGATTTCTACAAAAGTCAAAAAGTCTGCAAATAATTCTTCTAATTTTTCTACGTGCTCTTGATTATTCAAGTTATTATCTTTGTCAAACGCTTGTAGAGAATGACTCAATAAGAATTCTGAACTAGGCATAATACGAGCTTTTAATTCTGGAGCATCTAATATCTGACGCAAGTGCATTTGTGCTCTAGAAGAACCAAGTGTTCCGTAAGAAGCTCCCGTAATCATTACTGGTTTGTCAACAAATGGGTAAATTCCATAAGACAACCAATTTAGGGCATTACTTAGTGCTGCAGGAACAGAGTGATCATATTCAGGAGTGCTAATAATAACTCCAGCTGCCTCATCAATTTTTTTAGCGATTTTTGCTACTTCTTCAGGAATGGTTCGATCGGCAGGTTTATTAAAGATTGGAACCTCTTTAATTTCTACGATTTCAATTTCTGCTTTATCTGAAAAATGTTTTTCCATAAATTGTAGCAACTGACGATTGGTAGAGCGATCTGAATTTGTTCCTACTAAACCGATAAACTTTTGCATGTTATTACTTCCTTCCAATTCATTAATCTATATTGATTAAATGTTTTTTTTCATCATTTCTTTTAGACCATTCGAATAAAGAATCGTGCCATCTTTTTTAATAAGCAGTCCTTCTATTCCTTCTAGTTGATTTAACTGATTAATCACATCTTGTGCCGGTTTCCCATATAAGCGAGTGGTCCATATTTCACCATCCACTGATTGTTCAGACTGGATGGTTAAACTAGCAACATCCGTCGTAAGTGGATATCCCGTGTGGGAATCAAGAATATGGTGATAGGTTTGTCCACCACTACTCAAACTTCTTTCATAAATGCCAGAGGTCACAACGGACTGATTGGCAATTTTTAAAGTGACCATATATTGATTACGAGGAAGCAACGGATTTTGAATGCCGATGTTCCAATTTTTTTTATCTGCAGAACGAGAAGGTCCTAGTCCTACGATGTTTCCACCTAAATTGATTAAGGCCGATGATACATTCATATTTTTTAAATACTCTATAAGCAAATCAGCTATGTATCCTTTTGCGAGTGCTCCTAGGTCAATGAGCATTCCTTTTTGTTTTAAAAAAACAGTTTGCTCTTCATCATTTAAGATAATATTTTTTGGATTCGTTATTTGAAGCAATCTTTGGATTTCTTCATCAGAAGGAACTTTTGCATCACTAAATCCAATCCGCCACGTTTGAACCAAAGGACCGATGGCAATATTTAAATTACTTTCTGGTGCGCAACTATGAATGGTACCGATTTTTATTAATTCATATAGCTCAGGATGAACAGAAACTGGCTGAATGCCTGCCTGTTTATTAATCATCATTAATTCAGAATCAGAGCTATTTGCACTAAAGCGATGTTCATATCGTTCCAAACGTTTGATTACTTCCGTTAACAGCTCCTCAGCAGAATCATGTTCGATCAACAAATCAATGACGGTTCCCATCAAATGAACTGTTTTTCTCTTTTGTACCATGTTTTTTCCACTTCTTTCACTTCTAAGCGTTTGCGAGCACCTCTTTTTCTAAAAGGGCTAATTCCTTCAGTGCTATTGAATTACGATTGACTTTCGAATAGGCTCTTGCATCATAAATCAGTTCCAAGATTACTTCTTGTGGCTGATTTTGTATAATTGCATTTTTCGCCAACTGAATGGCTGCACGGGCAATATAATAGGTAACGTGATTATCTGAACAAATTGAGATAGCATATCGAAGCAGAGCATTGCTAATTTCTAGTTCGTGAATGTCTGAATAAAAGACTCCACAGTTAAAGACGATATTCAGTACTCTCCAAGTATCTTCCATTATGTTAGTAGGATAGTTGTAAATTTTCTCAAGTACTTTATTAAAATAAAACTCCGCTTTTTCTTGATCTTTCTCACGGGAATAGATCATGCCAATTCCTGTATAAGCTAACAGACGAAAAATTTCTGACTCATTCGTTTGTTCTTCTAATAAAATTTGATCAAACATGAATAAAGTATCAATCACTGCCCCATTTTGAAAAATCATAATAAAGCCTTTTATATAATGATAACGAAGTGCTAAATTAGGATCTTCAATTTCACCAATGGGAATAATCTCCAATAATGTTGCTGCTTGTTCATACTCACTGGTAATGAGAAAAAACTCAGCTTTATTCATTTTTTCAATGGTATCGCTGTATTTCACACCTACTTTAGGAAATAATTCACCTAAAGGTAAATTCAGTCGATTACAAAGTTTAATAAGAATTTTTAAGTTCGGAACTTGTCCATTATTTTCAAAACGGCTTAAGGTAGCTTGTGTACAAATACCATCTGCTAAGTCAATCTGTGAAAAACCCATTACTTTTCGGGCCTCTATAAATCGTTCAATATTGATAGCTTTCCCTCCTATAAGTGGAAAACGTAATTGTTTGTGCGTACATTCACATCATTTCTACATAACTGAGTATACTCTTTTAGTATATTATCGTCAAGGGAATATATAAAAAAATATATACACCCCTCTCTCATCTAAGAGAAAGGGGTGTATCTTGGATGTTTCATCTATTATTCTTTGCTTTCCAAAGTAAATTTTATTATTTTAATTAACTTTCTCTAAATACAAATGAAGTACTAAATAAAAGACCCACGTGATTATATAGGATACTCCAATTATAATAGAAACTAGTTCGTATCCTTTTACTAGTGAATATAAAAATATGCTAAGGCTTAAAATCATCGTAAGAATGAGCGTGTAGGAAGAAGTTTTCCCATTAATGATTTGTCCTCTTTCATCATTTTGTTCCCTTTCGATTTCTTTTATAATGTTTTTATATTTTTTTCTTGAATAAAAATAATAAAGGAAACTAATCACACTCGCGCTTATAAAACTAGATAAATAATATAAAGTTCTATTCTCTCCACCCATCAGTGAATATCCAATCGTTCCTACCATATATCCAATAAAACCAGTAAGAAATATATGAATAGAATATCTTTTTTTAGTCATCCTTACTTTCCTCCTTATAAATAAAAATAGACTCGATTTCTTTACCAAAGTATCGTGAGATTTTAAACGCTAGTAGAAGCGATGGATTGTATCTGCCGTTTTCAAGAGAACTGATTGTTTGTCTGGATACATCCAATGTAGCTGCGAGCATTTCTTGACTTAAACCCTTTTCTTTTCTAAGTTCTTCTAGTTTATTATCCAAATCATATGCCCTCCATTTAGATATTCAAGTAGAACATATGTAAAGCTCCCTTTACATATATACTATAATAAAAGCGCACTCATGTCAAGTTTCCTTTACATACGTGCGCTATATTTTTTTGAATATTTCAGGTTATAACTCGAAGAGGTGAAGAAGTAGGTTCTTCCGCATTAATTTTAAATGTATAGCGGTGCCCTTGAGTCATGCTATGGTAAAAACCGTCTCCATCATACAATTGGAATACTTGAGATCCCTGACGATCGCTATTATCAGGATAAACGTGTTTCACATATGGATTCCCTGCTAATACTTCCTCTAAATGTTCTTTTCCAACTTCACGAACTTTTCCTTCAATCCGAATAACTTGAATCAGGTAACCATCTTCAGACATAGCTGTAATCGCAACATGAGGATTGTGCTGGAGTTGTTTATAAAAATTGGTTCTTGGATGTGTCATGAAAAATATACCCTGTTCATTAGCTACTCCTATATGTGCATGACGTGCATGTGGTTTATTTTCTTCATCAACTGTAGCGAAAATGGCTACTTTCATTTGATCTTGTAAGACTTTTAAAATATCTTCTATCTCCATACTTGCACTCCTTTTTTAATAAAATGTACTTCTTTTTTATTTGAAAGTATAACCATTATATCATACTTTTTCTTGACAAATGAATTGTTTGTATGTTTTATCACAATTTTCAAAATCTAATTTTTACTCTAGATACGTTCTCAAATAAGAACTAACTCCTTTAATCTTTTTTAAATGAAGAAAAAAGAGAACTTTGTGATGTTTTACGTTTGATACTTCTAAAATTAATATCTAGCTTTTATTATGAACATTCAATGAAAAGAGGTCAAAACAGAAAACATTCGGTATAATACGAGAAAGGCTTGTTAATTAACAAGAAATGAATTCAGATGATGAAGAGGGATAAAATGAGAAATATAAAAATGACTATCGAATACGACGGTGGAAGATACTTAGGCTGGCAACGTCTAGGAGATTCCGATCGAACCATTCAAGGGAAAATAGAAAGTACTTTATCTGACATGACAGGAACAAAGATAGAAATTGTTGGTTCTGGTCGGACAGACGCTGGGACTCACGCGAAAGGACAAGTAGCCAACTTCAAGACAACTTCTGACATGGACGTAGAGGCAATGCAAAATTTTCTAAATCGTTATCTTCCCCGTGACATTGTCGTTAAAAAATTAGTAGATGCTTCGGAACGATTTCATTCTCGCTACCATGCTGTTAAAAAACAGTATAGTTATTACGTCTGGAATCATCAGGTTCCTTCTGCTTTTGAACGAAAATATAGCTACCTATATCCAGACCACCTTGATGTCGACAAGATCAATGCCGCGTGTAAAAAACTGACAGGAACCCATGACTTTATTGGATTCTCTTCTCTTAAGAAATCTAAAAAATCAACCGAAAGAACCATTGAAGAAATCACGATGCACCGAGAAGGAAACTTAATTCGTTTTACATTTGTAGGAGATGGGTTTCTATATAATATGGTCCGAATTATTATGGGCACACTTCTAGAAATTGGGTCTGGCCTGCAAGAACCAGAATATATTGATGCGATTTTTAAGAGCAAAATTAGAAGTGATGCTGGAATGACCCTCCCGTCACAAGCTTTATTCCTAGATGAAGTTTATTACGATTAAAGGAAGTCGTGAGATGATCGATTCCTCTATACAAAAAAGCCGCTTGACTTTTATTGGATATACAATATGGTAAATAAGAACGTCTATTATTGAATGAAGGAAGGGTTCTATGCGTATTAATAAATACATTAGTGAAGCAGGAAAAGCTTCCCGACGAGGTGCCGACAAACTCATTACAGAAGGTCGCGTAACTCTCAACGGAAAAAAGGCTACAATTGGTGGCTAGGTAAAACCGGGTGATGAAGTAAAAGTAGACGGCAATCAAATTTTTGTAGCCAGAAATAATGTTTATATTGCTTTAAACAAGCCTGTAGGAATTACGAGTACAACTGAAAAAGGTGTTAAAGGGAATATCGTAGACTTAGTTAATCACTCGATTCCTGTCTTTCACATTGGTAGACTGGATAAGGACTCTGAAGGATTAATACTCCTAACAAACGACGGAGATATTGTTAATGAAATTCTGCGTTCTGAAAATCGACATGAGAAAGAATACATCGTCTCCGTCGATCGTCCCATTACTCCTGAATTTTTAAAAGATATGTCTGAAGGTGTAGAAATATTAGATACAACGACTCTTCCTTGTGAAATTGAACAACTTTCTAAATATGATTTTAAAATTATTCTTACTCAAGGTCTCAATCGACAAATTCGTCGGATGTGTGAAACGTTGGGATATAATGTTTTTCGATTACAAAGAATTCGTGTCATGAATATTCAATTAAATAGCCTTCCTGTAGGTCAATGGCGATATCTATCCAAAAAAGAAAAGGATCGCTTATTCAAAGACTTAGACTATGAACCGAGAGAATGGTAGATCCGCAAATAATATTTGATTCAAAAAATTAAAAAAGAGATAATCAAGTTGCTTTTTAAGAAGCTCCTCGATCATCTCTTTTTGTATGTATACTAGCTTATCTTTTTAAGTAGAATCTGTAATTCTATTTTTTGTTGTTTTAATTCATTTTCTAATTCTTGAATCTCTTGTACTTTTTCAATAACTAGATCTTTCATTTCTATTTTCTCTCTATTATTTTCTGTATTCTTGTTGGACTTATATTGATGATAAAGCATTGCTCCAGCATAACTCTTCGGTCCACCATTTTCTTCCATTCGTTCACAACTTAAAATTTGTTCTTTGGTCAATATCATTTTTTATCTCTCCTTTTGTTTTTTTGAAAACAAAAAACCCTTCTTTAAACAAGAAGAGTTGAGATAGAACGTTCACTCTCCTTATCTTTCAGATTTCTCTGCAGGATTTAGCACCGTGCTTGCGTGAGTACACAAGTCGGTTGCTGAGATTTCATAGGGCCAGCCCCTCAATCTCTCTTGATAAAGAAGTTATTTAGTTTTCATACTTATTATCGCAGTACAGTAGCTCTTTTTCAAGTGAATTCTATTTGCTCATTTGATTCATTAATTGACTATTTTTCCTTTTCATCAATTTGTGCTTCTTTTGGGTAAATAATTTTCGAACCTTCTACAACAGCTTTTGCACCATACAGTCCAATTTCATGTGGAATTGTTTTTTTCTCTGTCATAATATGATGAACCGTTAATCCTTTTAAGGCTAAATTATTTGAAATAATCAGGCGATGGCATCTCCATGGAACACTTTCCGAACACATATAACATACTCGTTTATCTTTCTCTAAAGCAACCAATTCATGAAGAGCCTCTTCGTATTCTTTTGTCAGGCTATAGGCTGCGTAGTTCTGAAAAGAATTATTTCTCCATCCATCTACTAATGACTCATCTATGTCATGATTTTTCTTTCTCCTACCGCCTAATGACGGCATATGTATATACTGAATACCGTTTTCCGGAATCCACTTTTCCATGTTTTCTTTATTAAATTGCGGCATGTAATTACTACCAGGATACGAGCGTACATCTACTAAAGCTTCTATATCATAGGATTGTAGCAAAGAAATAAACTCTTCTTCACTATGAGTGGAGTGACCAATTGTATAAATATTCAATCAAAACCCTCCTTTCCTTTTGAAGAACTACTTTAAAATAGCTTAGAAAACATCTCGAGCTTTACGTAACTTTACAAATCCTTCTAAATCATCCGCTTGAAGAAACAGATTGATTTTCTTTTCCTTGCCAATCGTTGTAGGTAACGTTGACTTTCCCTTTTTACGCAATTCATCCACTTCAGTCAACGCCTTAGAGATAAAGGGATCAGATGGTTCTATAGAATGTGCAAAGCGTAAATTGGTCTGTGTATATTCATGAGCCGCATAGACTTGTACTTCATCGTCTAATTGTTTAAATTTCTGTAAGGCATCGTACTGAGCTTGGTAGTCTCTTGTAAAGACTCGACCACAACCCGCTGAGAATAAAGAATCACCACAAAAAAGTGCCTCCTTAGTCAAAAAGCTAATATGTCCCTGCGTATGTCCCCCTGTTTTTAATACATCAAACGTTTGGTCTAACAAATGAACAGTATCCCCTTCTTCTACAAGATGATTCGCTACAGACTCTGTTTCTTTGGGCCCATAAATAGGAATCATTGGATATTTTTTTAAAATTTCCTCAACGCCACCTATATGGTCGTCATGATTATGTGTTAATAAAATAGCCTTTAAATGTAAATTGTTTTCGTCTAAATAATCCAGCACTTGTCTGGATTCTCCCGGATCGACTACTACTGCTTCTGTACCTTCTTGGATGATCCAAATGTAATTATCAGAAAAAGCTTTTACAGAATGAATATTCATCTATCTTACCCCCTTCTTTTCTTTATTATATAGGACTTGTCTTATATTGTTTACCAATTTGTTTGACTTAGAGATTAATTAAAATAAGTGCAAGTACTGTCAAAACAATCGCTACTTGATTTTTTCTAGTGATTTTCTCTTTAAATAAGAAATATCCACCTATATTAATCAGCACAATGCTGGCCGCACTATAGATCGGAAAGACTACTGACGTTTTTAAAGTAGCGAGTGACAGTATTAAAAAGTACGAAGAAAACAAATTAGGAATTCCAACTACAAAGCCTGTTAAAATATCTTTTTTGGTTATTTTTCTTTTTTCTTTAACTGTATAGAAAATACTTACTAGGAAAGCCGTAAAAAATATTGCAAAAAGAAAAACATCTTTATAGTCATTTAATGCATATTTTTGATAAATTTTACTAGAAAATTCTGCCATTCCTCCAAATACAAACAAAAAGATAATCGTAGGCTTTACATCAAACTTTTCAAGCGACTTCTGTGATAAATTGACAATCAGAATGGAAACCAAAGATAAAATAATTCCTATCCATTGAATAACAGAAGGAAACTCTTTCCATATAACGATTGAAAAAATCATAGGAATCAATATCCCTAATTTGGCAATGGTTCCTGAAATTCCTACTCCATTTTCTTTTATACTCTTTTGGTAATACGTAAAAGAAAGAAAAAAGAATGAACCAAATATTCCACCAACAATTAACCCCCAAATGATGCTGGAAGAAGGAGATAAAATATGTTCTGGATTAGTAGATAAGAGAGAAAAATCTTTTGCAAAAGATATCTCTCGACTAAAATTAGATAATAACCCTTTGTAAAAAATCATAAATAGACTAATGGAAAAAGCAATAAAGTAGTTAGCACTTGTAATGACCATTCGGTTTGCGTTCGAATTTTCGGTATATTTAAAAATAAGAGCAATTGATGCACTGCATATAATCGCTAACGTTAAATAAAACATAATGACCTCCTTTTTCTATTTGTATCGCTGTCGAACGTTTTTATTTAAACGTTGTAGCAAACCTTTCTCTATCCATTCGTACCATCCCTTTGCAATCCCAATCGCAAACACAGGTGAAACAAGTAACATCACTGTAGGGTTCAACCACTGTCCAAAAACAGTCGTAAACAACACAATACTAGTACTATGAGTCAGATAAAGACTGAACGAGATTTGTCCCAAAAAAAGAAACGGAGACGATTCAAATAACTGTGTAAGCTTTTTAGACTCGATAACAGCTAATATCAACAAGACAAACCCAGTACCAGTTAGGAGCAATGCCTCCCGCCTAGCAATCGTCACTCCAAATCCAGCCATAATCCATTGAAATGGAATCAGAATAGGAACTAATAATGCAAGCCATCGATGATTCTTGAACCAGAAACAGAATTCATCCAGATGCTTATATAGTACCGCTCCTAAGAAAAAATAAATAAAATAATAGTTGGTTCGGTGTAAACTTGGTGCTGCTTGCAGTAATAAGGCCAGTACTCGATTCAAAACCATCGTTCCTGTGAATACTTTCCACGTTGGATACCGATAGAGCAATACTCCTACAAAAGGCATCAGCAATGAAATACGCCACTCCTGAATGATACTCCAAAAAGCTCCAGCAATCACATCTAGATTACGATCCCCCATTAAAAAAAGGTTTACCGTTTCCCGAAATTGGGGTAAGGACGTCCATTTCACATCAAACGAGCTACTAAGCACAACTCCATTCTTGAGAGTACCCAACAAGAAGATGCAGAGCAAAGTAAGGATCAAAATAGTCCAATAAGGTAAAACTAGACGCATAAACCTTTTTTTGAAAAAGGCGAAAAAATTTAATGTTCGACCTTCTATATATGGTTTAGCAATAACAAATCCTCCGATAATGTAAAACAAAATAACCGCTTCATTCCCGCCCCACAATATTTTTAAAGGAGTAATGGTCATTATTTTCCAGAAAGGATTTTTAAAAGTAAGTTCATAATTTGCTAGGAATCCTACTTCTGTCCATGTTAGCACATGAAAAAACATCACGAAAAGTGCGGCTAGGCCTCGCATTCCATCAAAAGAAGCAATCCGTTTATTTTTCTTTTGAGAAACTTCTATCACAATCCCCACCCCTTTCATGTCATGGATAGTTTACGAAATGAATGAAACAAAAAGCAAGCCAGAACCTTTCAGCCTATGAAGATATATTTTCGTTTTGAAAGTTTATAGGTACTATTACTTTCACATATTTATCGTTCTAATAATGAAAAAAGAAAGAAGAATTAGAACATTAAAAAATAAAAGGTGATCCTTTGACAATAACTCCTCATCATTATATACTTAAACTAGAATCGTTTACAAATGTAAGCAATAGTTGACAACCTACTTCTTTCGCTTTTATTTAAAGGAGGAATTTTTTATGCACGAACATCAAGAACAAAAAGAACAACACTCTCATCATGATCATCACGCTCATATGATTGAGAATTTCAAGAAAAAATTGTGGATTAGTTTACTCGTATCTATTCCTATTTTAATTCTGTCTCCTATGTTACAAAATTTGTTAGATTATAACCTCTCTTTTCCTGGTTCTAAGATTCTTCTTTTCTTACTAGCATCCTTTGTTTTTTTCTATGGAGGTCAACCTTTTCTAAGTGGTGCCAAAACGGAATTGTTTAAAGATCGAACGCCCGGTATGATGACACTCATCTCCTTAGCTATCGTTGCTTCATATGTATATAGTTCGCTAACTACTTTCTTTATAGAAGGAAGTGATTTCTATTTTGAATTAGCAACGTTAATCATTGTAATGTTACTCGGACATTGGATTGAGATGAGGTCACAAATGGGCGCATCTAAGGCTTTGGAAGAACTCATTGAGTTAATGCCTAATGAAGCACACAAAATCGATCCTGAAGGAAATGTGACCGATATATCTGTAGAAGAATTACATCCTGATGATCATATCCTTGTAAAATCTGGTGAAAAAATCCCTTTAGATGGAGAAATCTTAGAAGGAGAATCTACTCTCGATGAATCCATGCTTACAGGAGAGTCGGTTCCTATCGACAAAAAAGTGGGAGATAACGTTATTGGAGGATCCATTAATGGAAATGGAGTCTTAACGGTTCAAGTTAAAAAAATAGGTTCAGATACCTATCTTTCTCAAGTTGTTGAATTAGTTAAAAATGCACAAGCGACAAAATCTCGCGCACAAGGATTTGCAGATTTAGTTGCGAAATGGCTCTTCTATATTGCAGTGGCCTCGGGGATTGCTACCCTCTCTTATTGGATTGTAGTGGCAGATTTTGAGTTTGCACTCCAACGTATGGTTACCGTTCTTATTATCGCCTGTCCACACGCTTTAGGTTTGGCAATGCCATTAGTCAGTGCCGTGTCCACTTCCATTGCTGCCAAAGAAGGTCTTTTAATACGAAATCGAACTCAATTTGAATCTGCTCGAAAGATTGATAAAGTAGTGTTTGATAAGACCGGTACGTTAACAGAAGGTCAATTCGGAGTCGATGATATTTTACCTGTAAAAGGAATCAAAGAAGAGGACTTATTACAAATTGCCTATTCAGTAGAAAGTCAGTCAGACCATCCCATCGCAAAGGGAATTGTTCGAGAAGGCGAGAAAAGAGGTCTTTCAAAACTAGCGGTTACGGACTTTGAAAACTTAACAGGAAGAGGACTAAAAGCAACTATTGAAAAAGAAGCGATATCCATCCTCAGTCCCGGTGCTATGAAAGAAAGAGAAATTTCCTTTGATACAAATCACTTTTCAAAATTAGCTGAAGAAGGAAAGACAGTCGTCTTTGTATTAAAAGAAAATACACTACAAGGAATGCTAGCTTTAAGTGACATCATTCGTTCATCCGCTTATGAAACCATTCAAAAATTGAGTGAACGAGGAATTGAATCCATTATGATTACAGGAGACAATGAAAAAGTAGCACAAAATGTTGGAAAGGAATTAGGTCTAACTCAAGTGGTGGCCGAAGTCTTACCTGACGAAAAATCTAAACATATCCAACGACTAAAAGAAAATGGAACAAAAAAAGTAGCCATGGTTGGTGACGGAATCAATGATGCTCCTGCTTTAGCAGAAGCAGATATTGGAATTGCTATTGGAGCCGGAACAGATGTAGCAATTGAAACTGCCGATATTGTGTTAGTAGATAGTGATCCACGAGATGTACTCAATGTGATGAACTTATCTAAAGCCACCCATCGAAAAAACGTTCAAAATCTAGTTTGGGCAGCTGGGTACAACATTATTGCAATCCCACTTGCAGCAGGAGTACTGATTAATCAAGGAATTGTTATTACCCCTGCTATTGGAGCAGCCGTTATGTCATTAAGTACAATTATCGTTGCCATCAATGCCCGTCTCTTAAAAGTTGATGATGTTACCCAGAATAAACAAGACGCCTAGTTCACCTTTCTCTTAAAATATATAGCAAGGCTATGCAATCATTATCATTTATTTGCATAGCCTTGCTTATTTTTTTCATATAGTAGTTCATGTAGCTATGAAAAGACTTTTTCTGTTATCATATTCTTACTAAGATATAATGGAGGTAAATCAATCATGCTGAAATTTGAACATAAATTACGTGGGAATGTTGCTCTAGGGATTAACCCACTTGGATGTAAACAACAAGTATGGAATGAAATTAATTACGTAAAAGAGAAAGGGACGTATGAAGGTCCTAAAAAAGTACTAGTTATTGGTGCTTCATCCAGTTATGGTCTGTCCACTCGAATTAGCTTAGCTTTCGGTGCTGGAGCAGATACCATTGGAGTTTCATTTGAAAAGGGACCAAAGAGTGCAAGAAACCTAGGAACAGCCGGTTGGTATAATAATATTGCTTTTCGTGAAGCTGCTGAAGAAGAAGGCCTCATTGCCAAAAACTTTGTTCAAGATGCTTTTAGTAAGGAGACAAAGCAAGACGTTATCGATTATATAAAGAATGAATTTGGTGGGAAAGTCGATTTAGTTGTCTATAGCTTAGCAAGTGGGGTTCGGAAAGATCCGGAAACAGGAGAAATCTACCACTCTTCTATTAAAGCAATTGGAGAACCCGTTGTTGGTCCTACCATCAATATGGAAAAACAATTATTCTATACAGAAACGCTAGAACCTGCAACAGACCAAGAAATTGCGGATACCGTCAAAGTAATGGGCGGAGAAGACTGGCAATTATGGATGGAAGCACTAAAAGAAGCTGATGTGCTTGCTGATGGAGTTCTTACAACTAACTATTCTTACTTAGGGACAGAGTTGAATCATCCTTATTATGGTGGGGGTACTCTTGGTCGTGCGAAGGCAGATTGTGATGTGAAAGCAGAGAATATTAATGAGTTACTTTCTGATATAAACGGGAAAGCTACAATGGTTGTAGCAACTGCCGTTACAACAAAAGCAAGTGCGGTTATTCCATTTTTCCCGGTTTACTGTATTGCACTGTTTAAAGTAATGGAAGAAAAAGGCACACACGAAACACCAATCATGCATCAAGATCGAATTTATCGAGAAATGATTTACGGCGGAAAGCCAGAATATGATGAAGCAGGTAGACTTAGACCTGATAACTGGGAAATTGACCCGGACACTCAGGCAAAAACAAAAGAATTAGTTCATCAATTGAATGCAGAAAACTTTAACTCTGAACGAACAGCTTTTGATACAATACTAAAAGAATTCTCTGTTTTGAGTGGCTTTATGGTGGAAAACTATGTAGAACAAGACATTACGTTAGAAGAATTAAAAGAATTAACTTATTAATTCTTATATATTTCATATCAAAAAGCGGTATTCCCTACAGGCTTAAATGCCTATCGGGAATACCGCTTTTTAGTTTTCTCTATTATCTTTTAATAATATTCGTGGGATCCCCTTCCAGGAAAGCAACGGTATTATCGAAAGCAATTTTTGCTCGACGTTCCATTGCTTCATCTGTTAAAAAGGCAACGTGTGGTGTTAAGATTGTATTTTTTGCGTGTAGTAATTTATAGTCTGCTGGAATAGGAGGTTCCATGTCAAAAACATCAATTCCTGCTCCTACAATTTTACCTTGATTAAGCGCTTCTGCGAGGGCATCATTATCAACGATAGGCCCTCGTGCTGTATTAATAAGGATTGCATCTTCTTTCATAAGGGCTAATTTTTCTGCAGAAATCATTCCTCTTGTAGAAGGCTGTAAAGGAACGTGAAGAGAAATAATATCCGATCGTTTCATCAGGTCATCTAATTCTACATATTCCATTTCTAATTCTTTTGCTTCTGATTTTTCATGAGGAGAATTCCCAATTAAATGAGCACCAAATGCTTTAAATAACTTCGCAGTCATCAAACCAATCTTACCTGTCCCAACAATCCCAACTATTTTTCCTTTTATTTCTTTCCCTTGAAGAGGCCCTGAAAAGTCAACTTGCCGAATTGCTTGATTGCCATATGTAATTCCCCTATATAAATCAAGTACCAATCCCATTGCAAGTTCTGCAACAGCTTGATCTGCATATCCTGCAGCATTAGAAATTAAGATATCTTGATTTTTTGCAGAACTTATTTCTACGTGATCTACACCTGTAAATGCAACATTAATTAATTTTAACTTTTCATTTTGATCAATAGCCTCTACTGGATACGGAGTATTAGCAATCATTACGATGTCTGCATCTTTACTTCGCTCCACTAACTCATCTGGATCAGTTGTTTTCTCATCATAATAAACAAATTCATGTCCTAAGTCTGTGATCGCTTTTGAACGTTTCTCTACTTGCTTACGTGATATATTTAGTGGTTCTAATAATTTAACAAGCATGTATATCTTCTCCTATTTTCTTACTTAAATTTAACGGCTGTTCCATAAACGATAACTTCTGCTGCACCTTGCATGATTGCCGAAGAGGCATAGCGGATATTTACAATTGCATCCGCTCCTAAGTTGGTGGCTTCCTCTACCATCCGCTTTGTTGCAACTGCTCTTGCATCGTTCATCATTTCATTATACGCCTTGAGTTCTCCACCTAGTAAGGTTTTCAATCCTTGCGAAATATCTTTTCCCACATTTTTAGATTGAATGGTACTCCCTTTTACGATTTCTAACATTTCAAATTCTTTCCCACTAATATAATCAGTATTTACTAAGATCATCTTTATCTTCCTCCTTGATTTCATTTATTCTCTCAAACAATAGAGATACCATTAATACTATCAACCCTATTGGGATGACTAATAACCCTACTTTCATTATAAAAGGAATTCCACTACTAATTGAAAACCCTATCCACATATAAAACAAGAAATAAGAGATGACCAAGATCGTAATAACAATCGCTGCTACCATCTTTTTTGATTTCTTTTTCAATAGAATCTCCCCTCTTTTCTAATTTTGAGATTTCACAAAAATAGAATAAAAAGTGACAACCACTCCCTACTATAATACCCATCAAATTTTAATTTGTATAGGCTAATAAGTTTTTCGAATTTTAAAGATTTACTTTTGAATGTTTTCTTTTTCGATGAATAGTCTGAAAGAACATGATCCTGAAACTCTTTTGAAAAAAGCTTGATGAAATTTTATATAATACAAGTAGGAAGCATTTATTCCATAACTACTGGATTTTTCCAAAAATGCTCATAGATAAACTGACTATCTTCCTTTTGAATAAACCGCAAATCAAAATTAGCTGGACTATCTCCTTCTTTGAACCACACTTCAATATGACCGATATCTTTCTTCATTAACCATTTTGATGAAGAGCGAGTAAATGATTGCACATTTTGATGGGCAATAAATAATTGAACGGTTGAAAGACCTTGGAACTGTTGCAAGCACAAAATTTTGTTCTTTTGAATATCATACCCTTGCTTTTGACTCTTCGCCCATTGGTAGAGAAGTGAAATAATAAGAATTACGAGAAAGACCAAGCCAACCCATTCTTTTATAAACCATCCACCGATCATCAACGGTACCCACATTAGAAGCATCCAGCGCCAAAAATACCATATGCTTCCTTTCGTAACTGGTTGGATAGCAGGCTCTGTGATGGGCATAGTAGGAAGAAAATCAGTTAATATTTCATAAACGATTTTAGTTTGAATGAGTGGAAATAATAGAACTTTTTTTGAAGCCATACCTTCCCCTTCCTTTTCCTGTCCACCCATAAGAATTAGTTCCACTGTGGACATTCCAAAAAAGTTACGTAAAACTTGCTTGTTTACTTTAACTCCTTGTATTTTTTTCAAAGGGATTTTTTGGACTTTTCTTTCAAGCAATCCATATTCAATGGACAAAGTATCATTTTGAAGCTTCACTTTAAATTGATAGAACAAAACAAAGTTTTTTAATAAGGATAAAAGAGCAATCACTACTATCCCAATCAGAAACACAAATATACTAATCATCCATTGTAGACTACTCATCCACATCTCGACATTTGTAAATAGTCTGTCCGGTACCCAATCCATTAGAAAAGAAAAGGCCGTAATCAAAACAAAAAATACGGTCATATCTGTTAATGCATACAACGAAATTTGAGTATTAGACAACTGAAAGGACGTGTCAGTAGATGACTTTGCTGCATTTTCTTTTTGAAAATCCGTACGAGAATAATTTCGTAGCTGTTCAATTTTTTCTACAAGCGAAATATCTACTGCTGTTAAAGAGGCTTCCGCTTCACCAGGAGTACTACTAGCTGTTTCAATCAGGAGTTCAACTACATGAAATGGCTTAAAGAAAAACCATTGCCTCTGCTTAATCGTTTGAATACGGTCGTAAGTGATATCTGTTTCTCTTTTCTTCACAAGACCTTTATAAACAACTACTTTTTGCGGTGTTACTTGATATGTATGTGTAAAATACTTAAAAATACTCATCAATATAACTATTACAAGGATCCCACTAATCGCTGCTATTTGAAAAAGACTAATTCCATCACTATTTATGAGGATCATAAATATTAAAAAGAGCCAACTCCGAATTCCTCTAATAAAGTAGACGAACATAACGGAAGGATGAAATTTTTTCCGTTCATGATTCATCTTCACTTGCCTCCTCCACTTTCTGCAATAGACTTTGACGTAAGATTTCTGAGTCTTCAATAGAAAGGCCTGCAAGATGATGAGCGGTTGCGGCAGTATGGACAACCAATTCCATTAGATTTTCTCTTCTTAAAAAAGGACCTTGTTCCGTTTCTATATGTTGAATTCTTGAAAAAGGGACATAGGTAATCGAACGAAAAATAAAACCTTTTTGAAAAACAAGCTCTTCATTCGTTATTTCATATCGGAAATATTGATAACGATACTTTATAAGTACAAAATTCAATAGATAAAGAATACATACGAGTGCAAAATAGATAGTAAGTATGAGGGTCCAAACAGGATTCAATCCCTCAAAATATATAACGATACTTGTGACACCTATTCCCAACGTTAAAAAGAAAATAAAAGTAGTCAAACTCGTTTTCTTCCAAACCGTTCTTATTGATTCGGGTAGTTGATTCTTTAATAGGGGATAATCCATCATCTGTCTCCTTTTATCCTTCATTTTTTACATCTGTTCCTTATGTAGAATAAGACGAATCCATTTATCTCAGGAGTTCTAACGATCTAAAGCTTCAATATTATTTAATTGACGGGATGCTACATATAAAAATAGTGTCATAACAATTAGTGCATATAAAGATATCGTTATAAAACTTAAAAATAAAGAAATACTCGTTATAAATGCTAACGCTATAATGGGTCCAATCATAAGAATGATCGTAACAAAGATATTAATCATGGATGCAATCGTTTTGCCAATCTTAGCACCCTGGATTTCTTCAATAAAAATGGACACATACGTAATCATTGCCTTTAGTAAACTTTGGACTATAATTGCATAAAAAATCTCTAAGATTGAAACTCTCATCAATAGGCCTGCTGGTACTGTTAAAAAAACAACACGAATCAACGAAAGAAAATGTTCTAATAATGTTGCATGAAATAATTTTTTGATCGATGAATCTGGCATTACAAAGATATAGTAATTTTTAAATTCACTTTTCCAGCCAGCTGCCGGTTTAAAAAATACAGATAAGTACACGCTAATTCCTATCATTATTTCAAAAAAGTAGCTACTATCCATAAAGTCATCGAAAATAATGGATACAACGCCTAATCCGATTCCTGCAATCAAATAAATAATATCTCCAAAGGATAAAAAGTACTTTTTCACCCTTCTACGTTCCATTACTTGTTTATAGAAAATTACTTTTGAATTCAATCCTTTTAATGTACCTTCATACGAATACTTTTTTTGTTTTTTCCCAAAGGCCTCAGCAATTGTAACATCACCTTTTTTACTTTGTAATAAGGCTACATTTTCAGAAAAAGATAAAGCATCTTCATAATAATCACCTGTACTTTTCATTTTATAAGCAACATAGGTTAAATAAATCGTTGAAATAAAAAATAAGCTCGTTGCTAATAACGATAGAGGTGTTGCACCTAAGATCATCAAGTTTAGCCAACCTAGCTGCCACCCAAAAATGGGGATCATTAACACGAAAGGAGAAGAGATTATTGACAGTAAGTACGCAATGTCAAACCCATTTTTTAAACTTTGACTGATGACCATGGTTAGTAAAAAGATAGTAAAGGTAAGTAAGATTAAATAAACAGCTATTTTAATTATTTGTTTTTGCTTAAGCGTTATTTCTTCACTTGCATACATAATAATTGCTAGACTATAACTTAAAAAATTTGAAAATATTATATTTATAGTGATATAAATAAAACTTATTAGAAGTGGAATATCAAAGACAAAAATGGCTGCAATTAGAAACATAGCTTGCATGACAACATTAATAAATATATCCTTTGATAACGCATAAATTAGTGCCTGCTTAGGCGGTATGGGACTAGCTAGTATAAAGTTAATATCTTGCTGCTTAAAATTTACTCCTTTTCTTTTAAAGTAAGTTAACGTCATAGGCATACTTAAGTACAGAGTTCCAATACTCGCAATGAAAACAAAACCTGCTCTACTATTTAAACCAAAATTTGTAAGGAATCCTTTCAATATAAAAGGTAGATATAAATAGTAAATCGTAACTAGAATGATTCCAATTGATTTTAGTGGTTTTTTGATTGATTTTCGGAATACATTTACTAGGGATCGTTTCGTTAAATACACTAATGACCTATTCATTGTCCTCACCTGTTATGGTAAAAAATAATTCTTCTAAATCTATTTGATCCGTCTCTGAACGGACAACATTATCAATAACCTTCCCTTCCTTCATAAAAATAACACGATCCCACAAGTCTTCGATCATTTCAATCATATGGGTACTGATCATAACCGTTTTATTTTCTGCTTTTAATTCAATAATTAATTTTTTTATTTCTTTAATAGCCTTTGGATCAAGGCCAATCATTGGCTCATCTAAAATAATTACTTCGGGATCAACAATAACTGCCGCACAGATACTCACTTTCTGCATCATCCCTTTAGAGAGTTCATCACCTAATTTATTTTGTTTATCCTCTAAGTCAAACCTTTTTAGTAAGGTATCAATTTTCTCGTTATCAACAACTTTTCCATAAGCTAAAGCCATATACTCAATGTGTTCCCGAACTGTAAGTAGAGGAAATAATGTTGGTATTTCTGGAACATAAGCTAAAATCCGCTTCGCTTTTAAGTCTTTATTATCGTATGGCCCTATTTCTATTTCTCCTTTAAACCGTAAGAGACCAACAATACTTTTAATGGTTGTTGACTTACCCGCTCCATTTGGTCCGACAAGAACGGCAACTTCTCCTTCATGAATATTAAAACTTACATGATCAACTGCTTTCATATTTTTATAGGACTTACTCAAGTTATTTACTCTTAACATAAAAAAACCTCCTCATCTAAGAACTAATTGTAACATAATCACAAGCAGTTCTGAAATCCATCAAAACCCTTTATCTATGAGCGATTCTTTGCTCTTTTTATTAAAAAGAGAACGAGACAAAAGGTGTTTAAACCCGAACACTGGAGCAAATAAACGGAAAATCATCGCAGACTATCTGAATATGAATTGGGAAGTGGATGTCGGTTTATTCCACGTTTAAGAATATGGTTAAGAAGCAGGAAAGAGGCTGGGATTTTTGTCCCAACCTCTTCTATGATATCGTTATTTACTATCAAAATTGCACCTTCTACTTTATCTCGCTTCTAAATCTTACAAATCCATATATGCAAATAAAAACTAGGAATTGAAAAGGAATAACCAGTAACTGAGTTAGATTTCCCTGAGGAGCTTCAAGTATCACAGCTAGGCCTATATTTAAGAGAAATAGTAACGAAAAGAAACTAAATGTCATAATGACTAGACTTGTAAAAAAAGGCCGAACCCTTTTAGTGAGTAAGAAAAGCATACATAGAAGAGAAAGGATTATAAAAGCATTCTCCAATTGTAGTGAATAATTAGAGACCATTGATAATTTTTCAATCTCTGCTTGACTAACTTGATATACGGATGATTCGGTAAAATCATACCCCATAGACTTTAGAACATGAGGTTTATTTATTTCAGCAGCTACATAAGTAAAATTTACGACTGCTAGTACTATAAAGCTAAAATAAACTGGAATGTTTGATTTTGCAAAGATCTGCTTGTTCATTTTCCTCCTCCTCAGTATGTCCCCTCGATTTTTTTATTACTCTTTACATGATTTTCAAGAAATGTCTTCACATAAATCAGACTTGGTACGTACGATGACAGGAACAGCTCCACTATCCATACAATTTCTATATATTTTTCTAGTCTACGAAGGTTATAGTCGTTATTAAAAGACATGTAAATAAAAATTGTATCAATAATGTGTTCTCAAATATCTCTACATGATGACACAAAATAGTAGTATTTTGTATGAATTCAGTATTTCATGAATGAGCTAAAAAATCAAGCTTCTTCATTTTCATCAAACGATATTTTCGTTCGTCAAATATTCTGAATATTAAAGTGGTAAATCTTTTTTTATAAAAATCACATTTGACGCTGTATATAAGACTATCGCAATAATTCCTAACGCAGCTAATCCCCAGCCAAACTCTCCACCAGCTAATATTGCATCTGTATCAAATAAACTGGTTATCGTGAGGTATTCTAGTGCAGATGTACTGTCTTCCATCAGTTGTTGGATCATTGTAATCAGGAAGAAAGCAAATGGGATTCCACCACCAATAGCCAAAGATAATCCCGTTCGATTAAAGAGCGTAGATGTGAAGAATGAAATAGAGCTCATGACTAGAATTAAAGTAAGCAAACCAAGACTCAACCAGAAATAGGTTTCTATATCGAATTCCAGAGCAGTATCGACCGATCTTGCTGCTGATACCATCGCCTGATTGGCCATAGTGATAATTTGTTTTTCAGTTAAACCCGTTGCTTCTATCGATGCCTTTAAAGCAGTAGAATTTTTAATTAAAGTTAAATTTCCATTTATTTGGTCACTACTAATATTCAGGGCCATTGCAGAAGACTCAATCACAGTCTTTAATAACCGTTCCGTATTGTTTTCTGTAACTACAACTTCTAATTGAGATTCTTGTTCTTCCGTATCCTTCCCTTCCGCTTCTAGCATCTCGATTTCATCCATGATCAATTGTCGATATTCATTAACAGAAATGCCTTGTACTCGTGCACCAGCTACCAGAGCATCATTACTTGCTAAAATCATCGTAGGATTTTCAATTAATTCTTTCGTTGTAATTTCAATATCTTCGTCTTCCATGTCATCATCGTTTTCATAGGTATCCCCGCGTTCATCTGTGATAATATTTGCTGCTTTTTCATAGGAATTAGTATCAATAACGTTTCTTAAATAGATGGAATAAGCATCCGTGTCCATATCTCGAGCTGCAGCAGCTTCACGCATGGCTTGGTCATCATCTTGGATAAGATACAAACGTTCCGATAAATAACGCTCTTTCTGATTTAAGGTTTCTGACGCTGCTTTTATATCGTCCGTGATTGCATAACCAGTCACATTGTTATACTGCAATTGCGAAGCGCCTAATCCAGATAATGAAATAATCATATACATTAAAACAACCGACAAGATAAGGTAAAGGGACTTTGTAAAAATAACACTGGAACGCTTAATTGGTGTTGATAAAGTGTAAGCCATAGAGCCAGAGTCTACCTCATTGACTACAAGGTTATTTGCTGTAAACACAACATAGACAATTCCAAGAATAACCGCAATCAGTTTGTAGAAATTTTCTAAGCTCCCTAAAAGACTAGTCATAGACGAGAGAAAGTTAGAAAAAGCAGTTCCTTTTGCTGCCGCAGCAATAGAGGCATATCCTGCTGCATCGTAATTCATGATAAAACCAGATAAAATCGTTGAAGCAACAATTGTTATAATGGCCCATAGTTTCCAATTGGCTTGAATACTTTGCTTAAAAATTGGTTTTGAGAACATTTATACTTCCTCCTTGAATACCTTAGTAATATACTTTTCAAATGAGTTTTTGATTTCCTTAAAATAAACTAAATCAAAGGTTTTCAAATCGTTAATAAGATGGTTGATATCATGATCATGAATCTGGATAAACACTTGCAAGTCATCTGCTTTCACTTGTTCGATTTGGTAGTTTAAACGTAAGAAACGTTCAAAATCTTCAAGTGACTTAAATTCCATTCGATATATTTTATTTTGGTTATACCGAATTTTTTTCATGTCAGTAACTTCAATCATTTTCCCCTCTCGAATCACAGCTACTCGGTCACAGACTTCTTCTACTTCTCGGAAAATATGACTCGACATAAAAATTGTCTTGCCTTTTTCTTTTTCTTTTTTTAAGAGATCAAGAAAAATGTCACGCATTAACGGATCTAATCCTGTAGTTGGTTCATCCATAATTAAAAGTTCTGCATCGGATGCAAAAGCTGAAACAATCGCTGTTTTTTGTTTCATCCCCTTACTCATAGAACGAACAGGAGATGTCATATCTAATTGAAGGAGGTTACTCAATTCCTTTGCGTGCTCCCAACTTCCTCGGCCAGATAAATACATTTGATCCTTTAAGAATCCTTCACCTGTCGTATTTCCTGGAAAATTGATTTCTCCCGGAATATAGGACACGTAACGTTTAACTTCTGCACTATTTTTTGTAGCATCTAGCTCATTGATCGTAACGCTACCTTCATCCGGTTTCAGAAAGCCCATCATGTGACGAATCGTAGTCGTTTTCCCTGCTCCATTAATTCCTACAAAACCATATATTTCTCCTTTTTCTATTTCTAAAGATATATCAAATACACCTCGGCCTTTACCGTAATCCTTTGTTAGATGGTTGATTTCAATGTAAGCCATATTGTAAATTCTCCTCTCCATCAGCCACTGTTTTCTTGCGATCATAGAAATCCATAAAGTAGTCTTCGAGAGTAAATTTTATTTCAGAAATAAAATGGATTTTCACTTCGCTCAACTCCATAAAAAGTTGCTGTAGCTTCTCATCTATTAGATTCAGTTTCACTTGATTTTGTTCGGGTCTTTTAATCGGAGTAAGGAACTTCGTAGTTTTTATAAAATTTTGATAATCCTCAAAACTAGCAAACTCAATTTTAAAAGCTTTATTCTCATTTTGTTTCAACTGAGCCGCTTCGATTGTTGAGACTACAACACCTTCTTTAATAATTGCAATACGATCACAAGTTGCATCGACCTCACTAAAGATGTGGCTAGATAAAAGGATTGTTTTTCCTTCTTCCTTTTCAGTTAAGATAAATTGAATGAAGCGTTCTTGCATGACTGGATCTAATCCTGAAGTCGGTTCATCTAGGATTAGAATTTTAGGATTATGCATAAAAGCAGTTACAATTGCCAACTTTCTTTTCGTACCCAGACTCATTTTTTTTATTTCTTCAGAAGTATCTATATCGAATCGTTCTTTTAGTCTTATTGCCCTTGTCATGTCAGTCATCTGTCTTTCTTCTGCCATAAATCTAATGAACTGATCTCCTGTCATATTTTTTGGAAAGGCCAATTCTCCTGGTAAATATCCAATATCTTGCTTCATTCTGGCTGCTGATTTCCAGCTATCTTTTCCATTAATAGATAAGTCTCCTTCTTGCGCTTTTGTAAACCCCATTAAATGACGAATCGTTGTCGTCTTCCCAGCGCCATTCGGTCCTAAAAATCCGAAAACTTCTCCTTCTTCTACATCAAAAGAAACATCAAAAATTCCGCGTCCAGCTCCATAATCTTTAGTCACATGTTTTACTTCTATCATAGACATTTTTTCCCCACCTTTATTTAACGTTCAACTGAAAGTAAATGAACATTTGTATCTTTACTTACATCTGCTATACTTAAAAGTATACGTGAATGAATAAGGAGGACAAGAGACATAATCTTGCAACTGTTCATTAAGTAACGTTTACAATCAAAATGTAAGGGAACGATGAAGGAGATGACTTCCAATCATGGAACAATTAGATTTAAGAGTCCAAAAAACATACCAATCACTAATTCATACGTTTGAAAACTTATTACATGAAAAAGAATTTGAAAAAATATCTGTAACAGAAATATGTGAAGCTGCTATGATTCGACGCCCCACTTTTTATAGTCATTTTTTAGATAAATATGACTTTTTAACTTTTTTTATTAAGAATAAAATGAATTTAATTTTTGAGCATGCCTTTCAAGAATTAAATACGGAAGAAAACGATTTTTTTATTTTGGTTTTTGAACAATTACTAAATCAATTTGATAATCTGTTGGATCTCATTTTTAGTTTGCAAATGAATGCAGATATCACGATAGAGCTTGAAAGTATTCAAGAGTATGGACAAAAAATGTTAAGAGATCAAGTAAACACCGGAGAAAATAAGAACGATATCGCTATTGTTACTGAATACAAAGCACAAATAATTATGGGAATAACAATCCAATCTGTTTATTGGTACAAGAATAATAAAAATAAAGTTAGTCGTGAAGAAATGATCTCACTTTATAAAAAAACATTAGAAAAATTATGGTGAGTACAACCAATAGAAAGTTTGTTTTCATTTTTTGTACTTATTCGCAAATATCTATCTTCTTAATAATAAAAAAAATCAAGGATAGCACCCAAAAGGTACTTATCCCTGATTTATTTTTTTATATTTAATTTCTAAACTCACTAAACTTATTTCCAATAGTTATTTGCAGCAGCAACAGTTTGGAAATGAATAGCGACAACTTGCGAGGCAAAGGTTAAACTATCTGCATTTTCTGCATAAATCGGTCGCAAACGTTTCTTAACCTCTGGATCTGGTTGGATCATCCCTACTGCCTTTCGAGCTAAAGTAACCGCCAAATCGTATCCTTCTTCTGGAGTGTCCGTAATTAAGCTTGGTAGCCACGTTTCCATATCTAAAGTCTCCCTTCTTTACTTACTAGGTATAATTTTTAATTTAAGCATCTCTTACACTGGTTTTCTCAACTTCGTAACCTACTGTTCGGATTGCTTTTTCAATTTCTTCAATTGAAATAATATTTTCATCAAATGTCATTCTTGCTTTACTCGCATTGAATAATACTTTAACACTTTCAGTATCGACACCATTTAAGCTCTTTGTTGCATTCTCAATTTTTTGTAAACACGATGGACAAGTTAACGTTTCTAATTGTAAGGTTGCTTTTTTCATAATGAAATTCTCCTTTTTATTTTATATATTTTTTCTTTCCTATCTACATCTATAGGATAACAAATAATCGTGAACAAACTCTTGATCTGAATCAACTATTCTTTATTAATTTTTTAAATGATATTTCAATAGACGCATACCATTTAAAATAACGATTAAAATACTTCCTTCATGAACGAGCATTCCAACAGACATGTTCATCCAATCACTGAAGAACAAGCTGACAATAAGAACAACCACGACACCTATTGCGATTATAATATTTTGAACCATATTCCGAGCCGTTGCTTTTGTTAATCCTAGGGCATGAGATAGATTTTTGAAGTCTGAATTCATCAAAACAACATCTGATGTTTCAATCGCAACATCAGTCCCGCTTCCCATTGCAATTCCAATATCCGCTCTAGCAAGAGATGGACTATCGTTCACACCATCTCCAATGAATGCGACAATTTCTCCCTTATTTTGTCTCTCTACTAAATAAGCTGATTTATCTTCAGGTAGCATATGTCCGTGCGCTTCTGTTAGACCTAATTCGCGAGCGACCACATCAACGGTTCCTTGGTTATCTCCCGAAAGAACAATTAAATTCTTAACACCTAACTTTTTCAATTTTTCTAATTCTTCTTTAACTCCAGGACGAACTTGATCGCGAATCCCCATCACTACTTTTAGTTCCCCATCCACTGCAGTTAAGACCAATGAGTTTCCATCTTTTTCTAACTCTTCGACATAGCGAATGGCTTCTTTGTTCAAATTAATATTTTCTTCTTTCATTAATGCGACATTTCCAACAATAACCTGATATCCTTCGACTTCGGCGATAATTCCTCCACCCTTAACCACATCCGTACGAGTGACTTCTAAAAGTTGAAGATGAGGTAAAGTAGAAAGAACTGCCTTTGCTAATGGATGATCGGACTCATTCTCTACACTTGCTAACAATTGAAGCGCCTTTTCCGTGTTGTCTCCATAGACTTTTGTTCCTGATACTTCTGGATTTCCAATCGTTAACGTACCTGTTTTATCAAATATCATCGTGTCAACTCTCGAAAAGTCATGAATAACTTCGCTTCCTTTTAATAAAACACCATTACGGGCACCATTTCCAATACCTGATACATTCGAAACCGGTACTCCGATCACTAGTGCTCCCGGACATCCAAGCACTAAAATAGTGATGGCTAATTCTATATCTCGTGAGGATAACCAAACAACGATTGCTAAAACAAGAACAGCTGGCGTATACCATTTTGAAAATCGATCAATAAAACGTTCGGCTTCTGATTTTGAATCCTGTGCTTCTTCGACTAGCTCAATAATACGACCAAAAGTAGTGTCTTCTCCAACACGATCGGCCTGGATTTGAATCGTTCCATTTTCTAATATCGTTCCTGCGAAGACTTTGGAGCCTTCCATTTTATTTACTGGAACAGATTCCCCGGTAATGCTGGCTTCATTAATATGACCTTCTCCAACTAAGACGGTTCCATCAACGGGAACTTTTGCACCTGTCTTAACAAGAAGCCTATCGCCTACATCCACTTCATCTATACTCACTTCTACAAATTTACCCGCTTCATTTAATCTTTCCGCAACTTCTGGTGCCATTTCTGTTAGTTCCCGAATAGCTGAACGAGTAGAATTCAGTGTTCGTGCTTCTAGCCAAGCTCCAAATAAGAATAAAAAGGTTACAATAGCTGACTCCTCATAGTTTTGAATCAGGAAAGCACCGATTACCGCTATTGTGACCAGCACATCAATACTTACCACCTTCACTTTTAGTGCTTGATAGGATTGAATCGCAATCGGCGCTACTCCTAGAACAGAAGCAATCATTAATGCGATCTTGAAGATTTCTGCATTTCCAAAAGCAAAATGACTAGTAAAGGCAATCAAAATTAAAATACCACTGATAAATGTAATTTGGTTTTTACTGCGTAAAATATATCCTTGCATACGATCTCTCCTCTTTCTTTATTTTATATATTCATTCTACCCAAATACGTGAAATTATAAATTGATCTAGATTAACTAATAGAGAAGAATTTTTTATAAAAAAATCCGAAAGTCATCATCTGACTTTCGGATCCAATTGATATTTATTTTTAACGTGCAGCGAATAGTAACTCCTCAACACTTTGAATATAGATTTTATTTTTTGGTAATTGTTTAATCAAGTCCTCTTCTTCAAGCTCTTTAAAACGTCGACTAATCGTTTCGGGTGTTGTACCTAAATAAGAAGCTAGATCTTTTCGTGACATGGGTAATTCAATCGTTGTCTCATCTTCCTGGTTTAATTGTGCTAAATCTTCTAAATAATAAATAATTCGATTCGTTACTTCTTCTGTTGCGATAGAAGCTGTTTGCTTTTGTGATTCTTGCAGACGATTCGCCATTGTTTTTAAAATGGCAGTTGATATCTCTGGGTATTGTTTTAATAATTCTAATAAGTCTTCACGACGAATCATGCACACATTCGTATTTCGAGTAGCCTGGGCATAGTGTTCGTGATAGCTGGTATCTGAAAAAATAGTCCATTCTCCTGTAAATTCTCCAGGATTTAATAAACGAATCAATTGTTCTTTTCCAGATTCAGCTAAGTGCGTCATTCGAATCTGCCCTTGATGGACAATGTATAAAGAATCGTCTACATCTCCAGCTTGGTATAAAAAATCATTTCTTTTTAATTTTCTTGGCATTGCTTTTGTTGCAATGATTTTTTGAGATTCTTTGTCTAAATGATTAAAAATAGGAACGACGCTAATGCAACTTGTATGTTCTTCAGCTTTCATTTTTATGTCTTCCTCCTCTATTTATTTTGTATCAATCCCTTGTAAAATTAGGCTAATCAAAGGAATCATCACGAATATTCTACTTCCATTCTATCACGGATAAACAGGTGTTAATAGAAGTTTACGATCTCGAGCTTAGAAAAAAGACTGAGTGGGATATTGATCATCCTACTCAGTCTTTTTGTATCGTCTTTGAAGTAAAGCAAGGTTTCTAGTTATTCTTCAATCGATTGATACTCTACTTCTAGTCCTCTTTGAACAGCTGGTCGTTCATTGATCCGTTTTGTCCATTCTAAAAGATGAGGGTATTCTTCCATATTTAAAAATTCATAAGAACCTTCATATAGTTTCCCAGATGCTAGAAGACCGTACCAAGACCAAATCGCAATATCTGCGATGGTATACGTATCTCCAGCAATATATGGACGTTTGGCTAATGTTTGATTAAGTAAGTCTAATTGGCGTTTCGTCTCCATTGCAAAACGATCAATCGGATATTTCATCTTCTCAGGTGCATACGCAAAGAAATGTCCAAACCCACCACCCACATATGGACCGGCGCCCATTTGCCAAAATAACCAATTTAATGTCTCATTTCGTCCATGAATATCGGTTGGAATCAAGTGATTAAATTTCTCTGCTAAGTAGAGTAAAATCGAGCCCGATTCAAAAATTTCCATACGTGGATTTTCACTTTGATCTACCAGAGCAGGAATTTTAGAGTTTGGATTAACCTCTACAAAATCCGTTCCAAATTGATCACCTTCCATGATATTGATCATATACAAATCGTAATCGGCATCCTCTATCCCTGCTTCTTTTAACTCTTCAAACATAACCGCAACTTTAATTCCGTTTGGTGTTCCTAGAGAATAAAGTTGGAAAGGAGCTTCTCCTACCGGTAGTTTTTTTTCAAAACGACTTCCCGCTGTTGGACGGTTTCCACCTTTTTCAGAATTCTCTTCTTCCCACTTCCATACTTTTGGTAATTCATATGATGTCATCCTAACACTCCTCATAAGTTTTATCGTATCTTCATCATACTACTCATACATCGATATCATCAAGTTATTGATACTTGATTTATTATAAAGAATACTTTTTTTATCCTCCGCTTGTTCTTTTTAGTACCTTCTATTGTTTACTTAAGAATGAATATACAAAAAAACCTCCCAATTACCTATGGGAGGTTCACAATCTTTATAATTCTTCACTATTCATTTACTTAATCTATTATAAAAAGTGTGATGATTTATTGTGCCTCTGACTTAATCAATCGGTCTTCAGTAATTTATTTTGATAAGATTTATAAGCCTTCTCATAGGTCCTATGAGGATTAGGCTCTACAATAAGATATTCAGATTGAAAGACTTCATTCTTTACAGCTGCAATACTTCCCAATGTTTCTGCATTTTTCATTGTTGGAATGAAGAGTTTATATCCCAAAATATCTGCCATGAGCTGAGGAAGTGCCTCAAGCCTCGCCCCACCACCTACAAGTCCGATTGCTTTGAAGTCCACTAGCTCGGCTAATCGTTCGACATTTTGTTTCATATTGAAAATCATCCCTAAAATAATCGCATATAAAATAGACTCTCTCGTATTAGTCCGTGTTAAATTGAATAAATGTCCCATTGCAGTATCATCCCAAACAGGTGCTCTTTCCCCATTGATGAAAGGAAGAAAGATTGTATTCACTTCGGGTGGATTAAGAAGGACACTATTAAGCTCATCAAATGAACTATTAAATATTTTAATTGCCCATGCTAATATATTTGCACCATTATTACTTGGTAGACCGATTAGATATGCATTTGGATGAATAATGTAAGAAAAATTTTGAAAATCCACATTACATTGTATTTTTTCATGAATCACTCGGACTGCATGGCTTGTTCCTAACGAAAGTACTGCGATATCTTCTAAATCATTAAAAACAAAATTAGAAGATATGCCATCTGATGTTCCAATATAAACTGTTGCTTGTTCGTGAAGCAAACCTGGTAAGGTCATTGAACTGTATGATATGGGCTGAATTTTAGGCAATTGTTTTGTAGAAATACCTAATGATTGTAGGGATTCTTGATCCCAGTTTAATTCAGAAAGATTGTATAACCCACTACTAGAAGCATTACTTACATCTATAGCCCACTCGCCGGTTAAACGATAAAAAAGAATATCTTTTAGAGAACCTATCCGCGTTAAACTACCCAATTGTTCCCGCAAATGTACTAATTTAAAAAATGGATTCATACTGTGTATTGGCGTACCCGTTCGAAGATATTGGTCATTTGCTTTCTCTTGGCTCATTGACTCAATAACTTCTGTTCCTCGTTTATCTGTCCAAGCCAACAATGGCCCAGACAATGAAAAATCATTTGTCATAAGTTGCACACTATGCATCGCTGTAGTCAGTACAATTTCAATATCTGTTATCGTATTTTTATCGATTAGCTGTCTCAGACCGCCAATCATATTTTGCCATATCTCATCAATTTTCATCTCAAATCGAGTATCAGTAAAAATAATGTCTGTATGTGTAAATTTTACGGTATCGATTACTTCATATGACGAATTAAATAAGTTGATTTTTAGATTCGTTGTCCCTACATCGATACTCGCTATATACTTAGTCAATACTCTTTGTGTCCACCAAAGTTGAAACGCATAGCTGAAAGGACTTGATTTGAGAAAGCCACATTTAATAACGATGCATTGCGTTTCATTAAGGATAATGAAATAACAGGTACAGGGACTTCTTCTTCCAATGCTTCGCCTACCATCCACTTGGCTTCACCTGAAGCATGCACTTTATTATCATATGCACTTAATTGTGGATCTTTTTTTAATTCTTCCTTAATATTTTTCAATAAGGAAGATTCTATAATCGATCCATTGCTCCAATTTGTTGTTACTTTATTTAAATCAAAAATAAATTTATTTTGCTCATTCAGTAATTCTAATCCTTCGGCAATTGATTGCATCATTCCATATTCAATACCATTGTGTACCATTTTCAAGTAATGTCCACTTCCTGGTTGAGGGTAAAAACTGAATCCATCCGACACACAAAGTGAAGCAAGTAGAGACAACAATTCAGATGGTGCTTTTTCTGGTCCGCCTAGCATCATACATGCACCATTCAGAGCCCCCTCTACGCCACCAGATAACCCACAATCATAGTACAGGATGCCTAGAGGATCCAGTTGATTATAATTTTTAATTGAGTCTTTGTAGAATGAATTTGAGAAGTCAATAATAATATCGTTTTTATTTAGAATACTGCTTAATTGGTGAATTGTTTGTTTTGTCGGCTCACCTGTCGGTAGAACTAGGAAGACAACATTTTGTTTGTCGCTATTTGCTAATTCTTCCAAATTACTGAGGTAAATTAAACTTTCATCTGAATACACGTCCGAAATAGCAGGATTTAAATCAAAGCCTTGAATTATTTTCCCTTGACCATTTAGCTGCTTAGCAAGCGATAGTCCCATCTTTCCTAGACCCACAATTGAAATATGCATAATATCCTCCTTCTTTTAATAAAAAATAAAACGTATCGTTCATCTTTTAAATATCTGATGAAGCTAGAAATGCTTTAAACCATTCGTAAGAGTCCTTTTTGATGCGCCGTAGTGTTCCTTTACCGTTATTATCTTTATCCACGTAAATAAGACCATATCGCTTGCCCATTTCACCACCGGATGAGGAAACTAGATCTATAGCGGACCACATGGTGAAACCTAAAAGTGGAACCCCATCTTCTTTCATGGTAAGAAGGAGAGTATCAATATGTTCTTTCAAATAGGCAATGCGGTACTCGTCATGCACTCTTTCGTCTTCTTCAAGAATATCACGTGCACCTAAGCCATTTTCAACTAAGAAAAGTGGTTTTTGATAACGATCCCAAATACTGTTCATTACAATTCGTAACCCTAATGGATCAATCATCCATCCCCATTCAGATCGCTCCAGATAAGGATTAACAACACCTCCAGCTGCGTTACCTGTATTGGTGTCGACATCTGTTGTATCTGCTTTAGATGTTCGGGATGCATAATAACTAAAAGAAATATAATCCACGGTGTTTTCTTTCAGTATATTTTGATCCTCAACAGTAATATCAACATGGATGCCTCGTTTCTTAAATCTATTAAGGGCCCATCTTGGATATTCTCCACGTGATTGTACATCTAAAAAGAAAAAGGTTTCTTGGTTTGCCTTTTGAGCTTCCCTCACATCTTCGGGGTTAGAACTATACGGATAGTAGTCACCAGCTGCTAGCATGGCACCAATCTTCGCATCAGGGTCAATTTCACGGAGTCGTTTGGTTGCCAATGCACTGGCAACCATTTCGTAGTGAGCTGCGTTATAAATAACTTCTTCGCGGTCTTCCCCTTCACTCACTGTAATAGCTGCGCCAGTAAATGGTTTATGCAAAATCATATTGATTTCGTTAAATGTAATCCAATACTTCACTTTGCCCTTGAACCGCTCAAATAGAGTCATTGCATATTTTTCATACATAGCAATCATTTTGCGACTTTTCCATGATTCGAAAGCATCCATTAATCCTTTTGGAACATCAAAATGAGAAATTGTGACTATCGGTTCAATATTATACTTTAGTAATTCCCCAATGACCGATTCGTAGAAACGTAATCCTTCTTCATTTGGTTTATTTTCCAAACCCGTTGGATAGATTCTTGACCAAGAGATAGAAAATCGATAAGCCCGCATACCTAAGTCAGCCAACATACGGATATCTTCTTTATAATTATTATAAAAATCAATGGCTTCATAAGAGGGATAATAAGCACCTTCGGGTACCTCTGAATAGTGCATCTTGCCTTGCGCAACTGCTAAGCGGTATTCACCATAAGGTAATAAATCTATATTGGATAACCCTCTTCCGCCTTCTTGATAAGCACCCTCCACTTGATTTGCAGCGGTAGCCCCCCCCCATAGAAATTTATGTTTTTTCATACATATCCTTTCCTTTCTCAAGTGTGAGCTTGTAAAAATCGACTAATTCTTTCGCTAAATCAATGAAGGCAATAGCAGTCATTAAATGATCCTGTGCATGGATCATAATTAAATTAATTTCTGTATGATCACCATTCGCTTCAGCACTGATGAGGCTTGTTTGGGCATTATGCGCTTTACTAATTTGTTCATTCGCTAATTTAAATTTTTCTGTTGCTGTATCAAAATCGCTTTTTTTAGCTGCATAAATAGCTTCCATTGCGCTACTTTTGGCACCTCCAGCGTTGATAATTAAGTTCATAATTACTTCTGTATTGACCATCTCGTCACCTCTCATTTATTTATTAATTCAAGTGCTTGTTCCAATACTTTTTTACCATTCATCGTGCCGTAACTGATGGGATTAATCACAGCAATTGGAATTTCCTTTTCCCCTACCACTTCTTTGAAATTATTTTCCATAAATCCAACTTGCGGCCCTAGCAAGAGCACACTTACTGGTTCAGCTTCTAAATATTCAATCGCTTCAGTGGACGGCTTTGCAAAGACATTTGCATCCAAGCCTTGTTTTTGAACCTCTTCTTTTATCACTTTTACTAACATACTTGTACTCATTCCTGCAGAACAAACTAACATAATATTCAATTGAGCCATTTTAATTATCCTCTCTATCATTTATTTTTTTAATTTAGTGCTTGCGTTTCATCAATCATCGAGCTATTCGCTGCTTTAACGAATGGGAGGTAAATAAGAATTGAAACAATGATACAGATAATTTGTGTAAATACCGTTCCTAAATCTCCTGCTGTACTGAGGTAACCATTAATAATTGCCGGGACTGTCCATGGAACCATTACAACAGATCTAGCCGCAAATCCGAGCGAAATAGCAAAATAACCAATTGTACCTGTGATTAATGGTGTCACGATAAACGGAATAGCCAAAATTGGATTTAACATAATTGGTAAACCATAAATAAGTGGTTCATTGATGTTGAATAGACCGGGTATAAATGACATTTTTGCTATTTTACGATAATCTGGACGTTTAGATACGAGGAATATAGAGATTAATAATCCCAACGTCGCACCAGAACCCCCAAAAGTCATAAAGATATCCCAATAAGGCATCGTCACAATATTTGGTACTGCTTCACCTGCTTGGAAAGCAGCTGTATTTGCAGCGATTGCTGCTAATAATAGAGGTTCACGAATTGGTTTAACCATTTGCATCCCATGAATACCCACTACCCAAAATACTTGTGCTACAAACATTAAGAGTAAGATTCCTGGTAGCCCTTGAATCAGTCCTTCTAACGGTTTTTGTACAAGTGAATAAATAATCTCTGAGGCATACATACCGGTAATAAAATGAATTGCAAAACCAAATGTTGCTGAAATAGTAACTGTAAAGATAGTCGGAATAAGTGACGAAAAACTATTAGATACAGCTTCTGGCACAGAGTCTGGCATCTTAATCTTTAGTCTGTCTTGATTTCCAAGCCATGTGTAGAGCTCAATTGACAAAACAGCCATGAACATACCTAAGAATAAGCCTTCTGGATTTGTATATTGACGGCTAAGAACATTTTTAATCTCAAGATTAACACCATCTTCTGTTACAAAATTAATAAATGATGGATTCAGTACCAAGTATGAGATTACCGAAACAACCCCAGGAAAAACCCCTTTTAATTTATTTAACTTTCCAATCTCATGTCCTAAAACGAAGACAACATAAATTGTTAAGAAATTCATCGTGAAATAATTGATTACATCTGCAATCGGTTTTAATTCTGCTAAAAAACTGAGGCTGGAAATTTGAGCTAATCCAATTTCTGGACTGAATACAACGGAGGAAAATAGCGTTGCAAATGCACCTGCCATAATAACGGGTAATAACGTTGCAAATGTATTTTTAATACCGATAATATATTTCTGATTATTTACCTTAGCCGCAAATTTATTCAAAAGATTGACAAATTTATTAAATTTTTTTGATTCCATAACTAATCTCCTTAAAAATATATTTTAATCGTACAATGTTTCTATAAATAAATTTTTGAACTGCTGAAAAGAGGCATCTTGAACAAGTCTTAAAATATTTTCCTTATTACTAATAAATTCAGCGAGTCCTCTATTTATAATTTCTAATCCTTTGTTTTCAATACGAGAGGGTGACATGAGTATGATAATCTTGATATCAGGATGCTCAGAATCCCATTTCAAGCCCCTCGGAATTATGCCGACAATGCTTTCGCTGTGTAGACCAATTGGATGTGCCGGATGCGGAAAGGCCACTTCTTGAGTAAAAGTAAGTGTACCAAAATGCTCTCTAACTTGGATTTGTGTAATTAATTCTTCCTTGAATTGGGTACTCTCCGCATCTGTTAATTGGTTAATCATTTGTTTAAGCGCCTCTTCACGACTAATGAGCGACTCAAATACCATAAATCGATTTTCATTAAAATAATGATCAAACAAGGTATTTATATGATTTTCTTCGGTTATTACTCTCTTTGATTCCTCATTGACGAAAGAAAAAGCACGCATCGCTTGATTTAAGTGTTCAATATCTTTCTTATTAAGAAATACGCTCACTTTAATCACTGGTACATTATAAAAGGATGTAGAAATATCAATAGTAGTGATTAGTAAATTGATATCCTTTAAAATATCATCATTAAGTTGATAATAGCTAATTACATCAACAATGTTCATATTAGCAGCAAACGTATTTTCTAAGCGGTTTTTTAGCATCTGTGCACTCCCCAGTCCGGTCGCACAAATCACTACCACATTTACTTTATGATTTTTTTTGAACCGCTCAACTGCAGCAAGAATATGTAAAGCAATATATGCTATCTCATTATCATCCACATCATATATTTTTAAAGTAGGAAGTTTAGAAAAACATTTTTTCGTTACAGTAAATATTTCGCTATACTTTTCTTTTATTTCGTCAACCAATGGGTTTTTTAAGTGAATATTTAATCGTAAACGTGTAAGTAAAGGTTCAAAATGAACTTCTATTCCTTTAATCAGCTGTTGATCCATTGAAAATTTTGTTAGACATTGCGTTTGCATAAACTTTAAAGCATCAATAATTTCGTGGCGAATAGATATGTCTATATTGTTGCTTAACGCCATCGTCTGCGAGTTATTTGATTTTGATTTCAAGTATAAAGCAATATAGTTAGCCTCGTTTTTTGAGAATGTGATTGTCATAAGATTTTCTATCTTTGTGACAATCTTATTGGCAACAAACAGTTCTTTACTATACTCAATATCACTATCTACAGAAAGATCGTCAATTGTAAAACCCTTCTCATTTCTTTTAATCGCCAAAGCAATATGAAAGACAAGATTTTGTAGGACAAAGTCGGAAAGTTGAATACCATACTCCCTGCAATTTTCAAGTACTATAATAAAAATCGTTTCCGTCGAAAAACCCTCACGATTAAATTTAATCAATTCATTGTCTGTATAGTGTTTATCTAAACGAGATGGGAAGAAATAATTCAAGATAAAACGGCGCTTATCAAATTCCTTTCCATTAATGACGATATCCCCTTCTAAGTCATATGCCAGATATAAATCAAAGATTTCTAATTTTCTCCTTATCTTTTGAATAACTGTCGAAATCGTGGATTTACTTAAAAAAAGTGTTTCCGCTAATTCATCAGTTGTCATTTTCTTGTTCTCCAAAAGTAAAACACTAAGAATAAATCTCTCCCTATCTGCGCTATCTTTTATCTGATAGAAGTCTTGAATAGTACCGGTCTTTTCTCCAATTCTATCTAAGAATGAATAAAATTGGCTACTATCCTCAATGATGAGCCGATATCCAATTCCTTTTTTCATCTCTATACAAGCATCATAGATGTCTAAAATATCATTCGACGATTTAATATATTTTCGAACTGTTTTACTAGATATATTAATGTTCTCAGCAATTTGTTGACTAGATAGATACTGTCCCTTATATGCAAACAAGAATTGAATAATCTGAATTTCGATAGGATGAAGTTGTGAAACATTCATTTTTTCGACACCCTCTTTTATTTATTTTTTATTTTCTGCTTTATTATTCACCTCTATTCCATTAATATATGCAGTTATTCATACACATATTCTCTTTAGCTGATGAATAAAGTTTAATCCTGGCAAGATACAATGTCAACGCTTTCAAGTTCTACGTTTTTCCTCTTCATAGTGGAACTTTCCTGATGGTTCTATTTGCCGTGCCTTAGAGCATGCATAACATTATAAAGTAACGAGTCTCACGCTATGCACAAAAAATACCAATAGAAAAACCTCCAATTTGATATCGGGTTCTGTTTAGATAAATATAATTCATATAGTTAAGGAACACTTTAACTGATAGTATGGTGTATAAATTTCACCTTATTTCTAACCTCTTATACATCGAAGCTTTTCTAATTTGTCATTACTTGAATTATAAAATTAAGTTAGGCAATTAAAAAAGTATTTGTCGTACACTCATTCCAAATTTACAAACAAAAAAATTGGTATGTGACTAGAAATGGCCTACACTATACTACCATTGAAGAACTTGGTTGGATAGAGAAAAAACTTAACGTTGATTTATCAAATATCAAACTTTCTGACAAGATTCGACTATCAAAACGACCCATTCATAATCTCATATATGTCATTGAATCTGGCCAGATCATTGTAGACTGCTATCATCACCACTATAGGAAGAATGGGATAAACTGTGGTGTGAAGGGAACGCGGAAAACTACCGGACATAAAAAATGTGTTTAGCGATTATTTAGACGTTAGCTCAGCGAAAGGGAAAAAAGCTACTTTAATTTTGTAAATAAGTTTGGCTGTTTAAAAGGTAACACAAATTCTGTGTTCTATTACAAAATGCAATGACAACACTAAAGTAATCATCTCATTAAAACATAATTCTATTGCATGCAAGGCCCAAAGACATTAAAAAATTAATTCAAAAATCATCAGCACCACCACGATGTTTCCATTTTCTTTGCAGAGTTTGTTGGTCCTTCTCAGTAGGATTTGAATGAATTCTCAAATAGTTGACTTGGATTAGATAGTTTTTATAAATAAATTGATTTTAAAACCATTGACCAAGTATTCAGTTCATAAGTATCTAGATTCATTTGATAACCTAAAAACATAAAAATTAAAGTGAATGAATTTCTCTTACTTAGTCTTATCTTGAATAACTAAAATTAATGACATATTAGTTATTAAATAATTTTGTATCTCTAAATTCAAATAATTTTTATTTTTGATATGTTCCTACATAGTTAATCTTTTAGTAATTTCTACTTTTTCATGAATTCACTTAGTCTAACAAAAAAATTTTCCAGAAATATGTATAGAAGAGACGGTTATCCTTGATTTCTGTATCAAATATAACTTTGTCTATAGATTCTTGTACAAACAGTTTAAACTTTGCCCTTTCTACCTATTAATCTATTAAAATTTATAGGTACGATGGAATGAAGAGGTAAATAAAATGCCTATATAACCTATTCATGCTAGAATAAAGGTTAGAAACTATTGGAGGATGATATATATGAACCAAAAACTTGTTGAAATTTGCCTGCGTATTAGAGATCTTGATGCAACTTTAGACTTCTATACGAATCTATTCGATTTTGAAGTTGCCAGTCATAGAAAATTCCCGGAAAATAAATTTGATTTAGTTTATCTAAATTCTCCTGGAACTTCTGTACAAATCGAGCTCACTTACAATTACGATGCCGAGCCATATAATGTAGGAGATGGCTTCAGTCATCTGGGTGTGACGGTCAGTGACTTAGAAAAAATGCAAGAAATTTGTAAAGCTTCTGCTTACGAAACAGGTGAGTTAAAAGGACTATCTGGTGGCAAACCATCTTACTTCTTTGTAACCGACCCTGATGGCTATCGAATTGAAGTAAAACGCGAAAAATAAAATGTGAATAAAAAATACAAGCGTATTGGTTAGTTCCAATACGCTTGTATTTTTATTGTTCTATAATATTTAATAAATTACAAATACTGTAATAAATAAGTCTAATTGATGTTCTTTTCCATTACAAAGAGGCTCATTAGGTATTTTATCGGCTCGAATCATCATTTTCAACGTTTCAATCGGGCACTACCCTGATTTTCCATAATGGATTGAATCTCTTCATCCTTAACGAGATTTGAATCTCCCGAGATGGTCAATTTCAATACGCTAGCAGCTATTGCATAGTCTACATTTTTTTGTGGCTCGAATTGATGAATCAAGCCATGTACAAATCCTGCACCAAAGGCATCTCCTGCTGCTACTCCTTCCATTACGTGAACCTGATAGGTTTTTGTTTCATAAAACTGTCCCTTTTGATACAACATTCCCATCCATTCACTATCTTCGACAGAGTAAATATTCCGCAACACACTTGCTACTGTGTGACAATTTGGATACTGCTCCGTAATCGACTTCATAGCTTCTTGGTACTGTTCTTTTTGCTCCAACCCAGCTGCCATGTTTCCGTCGAAGGCTTTGATACCAAGTGTTGATTCAAAATCTTCATCATGCGCCAGGCAAACTGTCACATATTTCATAGCCTTTTTCATGAATTGTTGCGCATGTTCTGGTGTCCACATTTTACCTCGATAATTCAAATCACAGACTACTTCGATAGAATGTTCTTGGCAGTACTGGCATGCTTCCAAGACTGCTTTCTCCATTTCAGAAGAAATGGCTGGTGTCACACCCGAGAAATAAAAAAGATCAATATCCTTGAAAATCTCTTGCCAGTCAAATTCTTCGGCTTTTGCTTCGGATAATGCACTGTTTTTACGATCATAGACTACATTCGTAGGCCGGATACTTGCTCCTTTTTCAAAGAAATAGATGCCTAGTCGATTTCCACTACGAATGACCGAACTCGTTTCTACTCCAAAACGACGCAAGGAAGAAAGAGCAGCATCTCCTAAGAGATTATCCGGTACCTTAGAAAGATAAGAAACTTCATCTCCTAATAAAGCGAGTGACAATGCCACATTCGCTTCTGCTCCACCATAACCTGCCTCAAAGGAATTAGCCTGCAAAATCCTTTCATGTGCAGGCGGCTTCAAACGCAATAGCAATTCTCCAAACGTAAGTACTTTCATCATCAAAATCCTTTCTAAAAGTTAATTTTCTTTTGTTTTTTTAAAATCCACGCTAATATTTATAAGAATTCTCTTTTTACTATCTTATCATAATTGTCCCAACTTTATTTGAACATAAAAACATTATTAACTAAAAATTAGAATAACCTAATTTAACCAGACAATAAAAAGATACCTTCAAAATGGTATATCAAAAAAGTATTCACTCGAAGGTGTTGTTATATGCCCCCCGAATTAGTGAGGCACTCTATGTGAAACACTTCTTTTCCTATGTTTTGATACTCACTGAATTTTTGAATTATATTTGACCTTTTTTATTTTTAAATTTTATACTATTTCTCTGTAATAATGGGCCAAATGCTAGTAAACCGTACCCTGTCAATTAGACAGATAAAAAAGAAAAAATGTGAACTAGTTTTACACAACAGCCTTACGCCAGCATTCCTTCGGGGTAAGGCTATTAACTTTTTCTTGAAGTTTCCTTTCGTTATAAAAGTCGAGTATTGAATCAGAACTTTCTTTCTTGCATACTATATTTCATCTCAGTGATTTCTGTAACCTACTTCTTGTTCAGTTTATCTGCTGAGAAGATATGAATTAAAAGGTTATCTTAAACATTATCTTTGGAAAGTTTAAAATATTTTTTCTTGGCATGACGGATTACGGAACGCAAATCAAGCAGTCACATAATCCGACGAATTTGTTTTTGGTTATACTTTTTTGGTAGGTAGATTCTTCTCCAATATGATTCTGCGGTAGCGATAGATCTCCTTGAATTCATGGAAAGTGTGGAAAATCGTTTCCGCAATCCATTTGTTCTCTATCTCTTCCTTCTAGAACAATGGTAATGATTTCTAGTTTTTCTTTTGCGGTATGTTTTGTGTGTTTTTAGACATAAAAAAACTCCCCTTACCATATTCAGAGTTTTTGTTTCTTCTCTGTCTACGATAAGGGGAGCCTATAACAAAAAGTCCCGTCTCCTTTTTTGATTATTTACTAAAGAAGATTGGAACCATTTGATTGTATAACTTTTTGATACCAGTAAAAAGAATCTTTACGGCTTCTGTTTAGTGTCCCTCTACCTTGATTATCCCTGTCAACATAGATAAAGCCATAACGCTTACTCATTTCGCCTGTACTTGATGAAATAAGATCAATACAGCCCCAGCTGGTATAGCCAATGACATCAGCACCATGATTAATAGCTACTTTTATTTCTTTTATATGCTCTCGTAAGTAGTCGATACGGTAAGTATCATGGATACTTCCATCCGCTTCAACATGGTCCATGGCACCTAGTCCGTTTTCTGTAATCATTAATGGTATCTTATAGCGATCGTAAATTTTTTCGATATAGTAGCGCAACCCTTTAGGGTCAAGCGCCCACCCCCATTGAGAATAAGTGAGATAAGGATTCCTAACACCGGACGAGTAATTACCTGAGACAACATCCTCATTGGGATGAGTAGTTACGATCGTAGACATATAGTAAGAGAAAGTATATATATCAACACAGCCTTCTTTTAAATCTTTTTTATCTTGTTCCGTTATTTCAAGCTGAACATGATGTAAATCCCATAGACGCTTAGCAAAAGAAGGATACTCCCCACGACATTGTACATCCCCGCAATAATAAATGATATTTTCCCACTTATACTGGTTTAACAAAATATCATCCGGGTCAGGAGTGCCAGGATAAAAAGTAATACCTGAAATCATACATCCGACCGTATTTTCAATATCTATAGCATGTGCCTTTTTAACAGCTCGAGCACTTGCAACAAATTTATGATGCAATTGTTGGTAAACAGATTGGTAGACATCCTTGGACTTATTTTCTTTAAATAGCTCTGCAATCATTAAAGGATGATTGATTTCATTAAAGGTAATCCAATACTTGACCAGACCTTTATATTCTTTAAAACACGTTTCTGCATAACGTTCATATAATGTAATCAATTTACGATTATTCCATCCACCATAGTTTTCTTCTAAATAGATAGGAGTATCAAAATGAGATAGAGTTACAAGTGGTTCAATCCCATACTTTTTACATTCTTCAAATACTTTATGATAAAAATCTAATCCCTCTTTATTAGCAGTTTCTTCATCACCGTTCGGAAAAATCCTCGTCCAAGAAATAGATAGACGAAAAACTTTAAAGCCCATTTCCGCAAGTAGTGCAATGTCTTCTTTGTAGCGATGATAGAAATCTACACTCTCATGGCTAGGATAATAGTATCCATCCAAAACCGCATGTGTTGCCCCTTTAGGTATAGAGCTACGTTTATTTGCAAGTACACCCGGATTACCGTCCTTATCAATATAGGTAATTTTTCGTTCTTCGCTTTTTGATCCTCCTGTAATAACATCAGCCTTAGTTAGCCCTCTACCGCCTATATTCCATGCACCTTCACATTGATTAGCAGCTGTTGCTCCGCCCCACAAAAACCCATTTGGAAATTCATTCATAATTTTTGGTTATTTGTAATTTGACTCAAACATCAATTTTACAAATACTCCTTTCTTCTTATTTTAAATGTTTCAAACAATTTATAACTAGTTTTTTAAAATACTTAACAAGACATCACCAGGTTGGACTTGTTTATTTTGACTAGCAGGTAAAACATCCAGATAATTATCTGTATTCGTTACGATAATTGGTGTTACTGTTTCATAACCTTCTTTTTCAATGCCTTCTATATCAAACTCGACTAAAAGATCTCCTTGTTTCACTTTATCGCCTTGTTTTACGTGTACTGTAAAATATTTTCCATTAAGTGAAACCGTATCAATTCCAATATGAATTAGCAATTCAACACCTTCTTCAGTCGTTATCCCGATTGCATGACCGGTTTGGAATAAAACGGTAATGACACCATCTGCTGGAGCATAAGCTTTTCCTTCTTTTGGAAGGACAGCAATGCCTTTTCCAATCGCTTCACTACTAAAAGCAGGATCGCTAACTTCATTTAATGGAACAATTTCTCCATCCATAGCAGATGCTATGTTAATGACAGTATCCGATTGAGAAACGTTATTTTCATTCGTTTTATTCTCAATTGTAGTCTTTGATTTAGATACTTTTCCTTCAAAACCTAATACAAATGTTGCTCCTGTAGATACTACAAGTGTAATCATTGCAGCAATAACCATATGTAACATAAACTCAGGCATCACTCCCAAAATACCAATCACTCCAAAATTTGCCATCGCGACAAATTTAACACCCATTATAGCAGCATAAAGTGCACCAAATCCTGATCCAATCATAGCCCCTACCAATGGACGACGATATTTCAAGTTAATTCCGAATAGGGCGGGTTCTGAAATACCCATAAAAGCAGAGAATGAAGTTGATAGTGCTAAGGCTTTTAAATTTTTATCTTTTGCTCGAAGGAATACCCCAAATGCTGCACCAGCCTGACCTAAGTTTGGCAAAATAGCAGTCACCATATAGAATGCATCATAACCTAACGATAGAAAGACTGGTAAAAAGGCAGCAGCAAGGGCATAATGCATACCAGTGAGGACTAAAAATGGTTTAAATACAGCAATCAAGACAATTGCTGCAACACCAGCTGTTTCATACAAGCTCATCATGGCTGATGCTAAGAACATTCCAAAGTAATATCCAATTGGGCCAATAACAACAAACATGACTACAAACATAACTAAGAATGTTAATAAAGGTGCAAATACATAGCGTAAAGATTCAGGAATATATCGATTGAAAAAACGTTCGACATAAGATAGTAACCAGACACCAATAATAGCTGGTATTAAAGAAGTTGCATAATTAACTAAAGGGACTGGAAGTCCAAAGAGACTGATAGGATCTCCCGTTGCAACCAATTGAGTAAAACTTGGATGTAATAGAACGGCAGCAATAATAGCAGCCATATAGGTATTGGTTTTAAATATTTTTGAAGCGCTAACTGCAATTAATACGGGTAAGAAATAAAATGCGACATCTGAAGCTAAGTTTAACATCTGGTAGGTTGAAGAAGCGGTATCAATTAGGCCCGTTAACTGTAGAATTGCAAATAAAGCTTTCAAAAGACTGCTTGCCACAAATGCTGGTAGGATAGGCGTAAATACTTTTGGAACTACCATTATTGCACGCATAATTATATTCCCATCTTGCTTTTGTTTTGGAGTCTGATCTTCCGTAACTATTCCAGTTTGTTCCATAATAATATTGTAAATCGTATTAACTTTGTTACCAATAATAACTTGTGGTTGCGCACTGTTTGAAACTACACCTAAGACACCTTCTAAATTTTTTAATTCGCTTTCATTTATCTTACTATTATCTGCTAGACTAAAACGAAGTCTTGTAGCACAATGTACTAGTCCAATAATGTTTTCTTTACCTCCAACATGCTCTACAATATCCTTAGCTAATTTATTATTATCCATAGTATTTTTTTTACAACAAAACTGTTGTAAATCTCCTCTCTTTATAAAAGTTTTTTATATAATTAAACATCCAATAATTTTTGAATATGTACAGTAAGATAGGTACATTCATCCTTTGAAAGGTGGTAGTCATAGGTTTCTTCAATAAATTTTTTCACTCGCATTGTACACTGAAAAGCTCTTGGATAATTAACTTTGACAAGATCGTATAAGCTGTTATCTTTATTATCTTGTTCGTTCTTGGTTACTCTCCACACAAAAAACGAAGGTGCGTCAGCAGTCTTTGATAGTGGATTGAGTTGACATCGATATCAACTTGTAAGTAGTACTTAATAATTTGAATGATATGATCAACGATTTTGATAATTTGTACCCCTATTTGAGTAGGAACATTAAATTCAGCATTAACAATATGCATAGCAATAGAAGCTACTTCATCCTCATTTAACTCTATATCATATTCATCCTCTAAGAGTTCAACTGCTTTTTCCGCTATTTGATATTCTTTTGCATAATACCTCTTGATTTCATACTTTAATGCATTGGTTGGAAATATACCTTTCTCGTAACGCTTTAAGATAAAATTAATATGGTCTGACAAAGTAAGATGGATAGAGACGTTGAGTTTTGTTTTAAGGATTGATTCAGCATAAGCTACAACTTCTTCTACAATATTTATACAATGATCAGGAATTTCTTGAATAAGGTTAATAAGTCGATCTTTTTCATTTTCAGATTCAATGATAAATGTTTTTTCCACAATATCGGAAGAGATAAAATCACCAACTTTTTTGCCAAAGATAATTCCTCTACCCAATACAATTTTTTCAATTCCGTCTTCTGTTACTACCGCAGTACTGTTATTTAAGACTTTTGTAATCCACATTTTTTTCACCACACATCTTCTAAATAGATTTTGTTATTACGAATTTGATGCTATTTACTAGAATCAAACAAAAAAAGACCGAGCTGACGCTAGACAACGGTCTCGTTGCCTTACGTCAGTTTCGGTCTTGCCAATGTGTGCACCCTAAACTGAATTGTATTATCCTTAAGAAATATTATGCAATAAATTTCCTCTTTTGTCAAATCGTTATAATAACATCGAATCCAATCATTCATACTATTTTAAAATATGATAAAAGCACCAATAATTATATTATTATATTTCTTATGGTTTAAATTTGATGTTTACATTCATAAGTACCCCTATAGTTAACGACCCAAACAAAAAAACAGAGGCGATACATTTAGATTTTTCAGCTACTAGTTTTCATCATAAGTGAGACTATTTTCATCTTCAATAATTCTTTCCGCTACATACTCATTACTCGTACAGCTAGTTAAAAGATAGCTGATGTTTTATTCCGTTGTATTTACTGCAGTCATCTTATTAGTGGTTGCATTATCTACAAGTTCACAACGAGCCTATAGCCCCTTAGCTACCTCCGACATAAAATCACTACCATAAATCATAGTCTTTCGCTTCACTAAAAAAACTGCTACTTATGTTGTTATTACCATTTCCGCACCTTACCAGAGTAAATGGAGCTGCCAACAAAATATCTCTTAATTATAATTTTTTCTCCTGAAAATATAATAATTAATACTTTTTAGCGTAAAAAAGTCCTGAAGTATCAATATATACTATGGAATCCTTTCATTCAAAGTTAATCTATATGAAATTTATAGTTCTCAATCGTAATATTTTCAATAAAATTCTACTGAAACTACATATCCATGAGAGGCTAAAAAATCTGTTACCATTATTTTAATTTTTTTATCTGCTTCTTCCAAAAATCCTTGGTTTATTTTTTCTTCTTCAAGTTGTTTCTTATTAGAATTTATTTCGTCAATAATCGTCTGGGGAGGATAATCTGAAAGTATATTACCTTTTATATCTTCTACTTTCATTTTTTTAGTCTCTGCAACATTGTCAAGTATTTGAGATTTTGGGAGTTTAACTGATGCTTGTTTAGTTTCTTCATCTAGTATCAATTGAATTTCTTTTAAATTTGTTCCTGCTTTTAGATATCCAGAATATTCAATTAGCTTTATTGCCTCTGCATAATTAATATCATGATTACCAGGAAGTGGTAAGGTTTTACTAGTGCGACTTACTATTACATTCTCATATTCATACTTTAGTGTTGTCCATTCTGATAATTCCTTTAAACTTTCTTTTACTAAAGCTACTTCTGATGTTTTATTAGTTTTTTCGGCAAATATTTCAGAATCAGTATTCATAAGGACGGTAATCCCTCCAACAATTCCAACAATCACACAAATTAAAGCAACAAGAAAATTTCGTATGATTTTTTTTACATTTAGTCTTTTCAATTGAACTCCTCCTGAAAACATTCAAATCATATATAGATCCATAATATAACACACACTAGATTAACTAATAGCATAATTATGTAAACTTAATTTCACATAATTAAAAACAAATAGGATTGGCTTCAATTCTGAAAAATACTTCATTAAAGGATATTAATTGCTCTAATTTAATTGTCACCACGGAGTCATTCTCCCGTAAAGCTCTTTTTTGTACCCCTGTAATAATAGTTCCAGGTTTTTTTGGGCTGATACCTAAGTCCACATCATCAATATTATTCAAATACAATATCTCGGCGATATTCCTAATATACTTCGAGACAAAGTGCTTAAAAATAATAAACAATTACTTTAATAAAAACCTCATCTATTTATGATACGCATGTGCGTATCATCGATAGGTAATAAATTCTATAATCAATAGAGACATATTATCTAATTGAATATTTTAAAAAGGTCTTCATAAATTATTGGTTATGAGTCTATCTTTACAAATCATCATGTCATTCTTAGATCACATGATTTTCAAACTTGAATACCCCTAAATTCTTTAAGATGTTCTACTAGCAATAAGCCCATATGAATTTCTTTATTAACGATTGCTTTTTTATGTTTATCATTGATATCAAACACTAAATTTTCTTCACATTTTTCATCTAATTCTTTTATAACACTTCGTATATTTTGAAATATATATGTTCTGAATTCCAATCTTTCATTCTCTGAATAAAAAATCAAGGTTGTATCCAAAAACTTTTCACGTGCGTATGTTGCTTCTTGAGATTGTTCATCATACATAAATAAGTGCATATTGAATAATACGCTACCTTCTATAAAGTATCGAAAACTCAAACTATCTCTTATATCTATAAAGTCACGCTCTGGAATTGGTGTTTTGTACTGTCCAGAGTCTAATGTTACTGTTTGAGCTTCAAATAAAACTGTATTATGATATTTACATTGATATGATTGATAATGTGTAGTTGAATTAGTTTGATAGTAAGCATAATATGGTGTCAAAAATGTCTCATAGCTGTCTAAATCCCCTAAATTTTCTACTATCGTAAATTCAGGTGACTCATCAAAATAATATCCATTCTGAATAAAATTCCACTTATTTCTTAGCAGTAAAATTAATTTCAATCTCTCTAGTGGTTTTGGACATAGACCAAACCTAATTTTCCATAATATCTCAGTTTGATATGGATCTGCTGTTTTGTTAATTGGAGTATTGCAATCTTCAACCCTTGTATAGATACTCCCTGGGTACACTCGTATCTTTCCATCCAAAAACTCTTCTTCTAAATAATAAGGTAGTTTATCTGACTTCTGAATAACCAACACGTCTATTATATGCTTTCCTATATTTAAGGTCTTTAAAATAACTTGCGGTACTATAGTACCTGCAAATCTTTTCCCTCTCAAAAAAGATATAATTTTTTCTTGATTCATTCGTTTTTCATGTTCTTCAATGCCTACTATTTCTGCATTGTCTGTAACACCAAAAATTAAATACGCTTCTCTATTATCAATATTATTAGCTAAACAAATAATATCATGGAGTAATCTTGCTTTATTTCTGTGATATTCTTGTTTAAAATCCCAGTATGTTCCTTCATATTTTTTCTCAATCAGTTTAATAATTGTTTTTTTGAACATATCATCACCTCTACTCAACATTTCACTTTATTTTATTTAAATCATTTTTATTTTTAATTTAAGAAACCCATGCTGGACTGAATCCAACATGGGTATTTTCATTACATATCTAGGAATTATTAACTTCATCAAATATATCTAATGATGGTAACTTTTCAACTAAATCCACTGTTTGTACAGCTACGCTTATTACTGATAATAAAAGATTAAGTATATACTTTGGGTTTTCAGAATATTCATTTGGATCATCAATAATTCCCGATTGCTTATCTATTTTTATTTGGTATTGATTCATTATCCATTCAATTGCTGGGCGTCCATTTACTATATATTCATATGCTCGTTCTGGAATATTATGTATAGTTATATCATTATTAAATATTATTGTTGTCTTATCCTTTCCTCTCCCAAATTTCATTTTATTAACCTTATATGAAGGTTCATCAACTTTCTTATTAACTACTATACCTTCATAAGAATTAACTTCCTCATAATTCATATGTAAGTAAGCTAGTTCTTTTCCTAACTCTATAAACAAGTCATAATTATTAGAAAATGGTATTTTAGGTAGTTCTTTCTTCAAATTTATTTTATTTTTTTCTATATATTCTTTAGAGTGTAGTATCCCATACACATAATATACTACATCCTCTGCAGTAATATTTTTATCCAATTTTCTTTGCATTTGAGATAAATAATCCAGATTTATAGTATCTTTATCATATAAAAGCTCGTATGAATCTTTATTTGAGCATCTAAACCTTGGAAAAAACTGTGCCCCTCCTGAGTAAATATTTAAATCTGGTAAAGTATCTATCATTAAAGCTGTAAAATCTTTTGTACCAGTTTTTCCTGACATCACTATTCCAAAGTTTTTAGTAGATGGTTCCGGATATATTTGAGATAGAAGATATTGCATATCTACAAATTCTTTTGTGTAATAAACATATTTTTTTGTATACGGTCTGTACATATATTTAAATATTCTATCTTCTTCATACCTATGAGATTTCGCTGAATTATAATCTTTAATTAAACTTCTAGACCATTTTATTTCTTGCCGGTTCATTAGTTTATTTATTGAGACTTGACTTTTTAATTTTTCATTATAATAATTAATCATATTTTTCATAGAATATTTCACTTTTTTCTTACTAAAATTTACTGACCATCCATCTCTGGCTGTCGCTAATCCTCTAGAATATAAATCAAATATAAATTCTTTTTCCGATTTAACTTTAGACCCTATTACCACAGAATTTTTGTCTATACCTCGTTGGTTAATCCAATCATTTAATTTGTTAGGTATTATTTCTTGGAACTCCATATTCACTATAGAATTCCAAGAAATAATTTGTTTCATTTTATCTTCTCTACTCATATAATCATCCACTTGAGCGTAGTGAATATTATGACTTAATTTCTTACTATTTTTTATCAGAAATACCATTGTTATAGTTGCTCTTGATCCAGACCCAAACACTTGTCCACCTTCTTTACGAGCATATTCTCCACTTGTTCTTGTATTTCCTCGTAAATTAACAATAAAGATGTCTTGAAATTCCTCATGGAAAACTTTCCTTATACCATCAGTTGAACTTCCATCAATAAAAGACCCATTAATTACAAATCCTATTATTCCATCACCTTTAATTCTGTCTGAAGCCCATCGCAATGAACGCACATACGAATCATATAGAACCTGTTTATTGGTAGCTGTTGAATGTTCAACATAGGTATCAGAAATCCTTCTATCCAAACTAGGATATTGATTCTTTTGATTGTCATTGTTATTGCTCTCTTGTTTCGAGTAATATGGAGGATTTCCTAAAATAACTGTTATAGGAGACTCTTTTTGTCGTTTAAGCCGCTTAATATTATCTCCGAACATATTATCTTCAAGTATATTTTCGTGTTCCGTTGATTCAAATGTATCTGTAAGTACTATTCCTTCAAATGGTAAATACTTGTCTGAATTTGAAACTTCTTTGAATGTTTGCTCTATATTAATTGCAGCTATATAATAGCTTAGTAAAACAATTTCATTCGCAAATATTTCTTGTCTATACTTACGTACTAAGTCTTCTTTACGAATATGTCCAGATTGTAGCAACCTCGTTATAAAGGTACCAGTTCCAGTAAATGGATCTAGAAAGTTAACATTTTCATCACTTAACTCTTTTGAAAAATATTTTTTTAAAATATCATTTACCGAATTGATAATAAAATCAACAACTTCTAATGGTGTAAAGACAATCCCTAATGAATCTGTTGTATGAGGAAATCCTACTTTAAAGAAATTTTCGTATAATTGAACAATGATTGTTTGTTTTGCTTCTAAATTGTCAATACCCTCTGATCGTACACGAACACTTTCATAAAATCCTTCTAATTTTTTTTGATCGTTATTAAAACCAAGTTTTTCGAGCTGTAATACCATTTTATTCATCGCTTGAGATACAGGGTTATTTAATGCAAAGCTTTCTTCCTCAAACAGAGAATCAAAAACAGGTTTGGTGATGACATGTTGAGCTAACATCTCTATTGCACTACTATTTGTTATTGAGTCATTTATGTTATATCTTAAACTATCTAAAAAATCATAGAATAAAGTTGAAGTTTCAGGTTCACTTTCAATCATAGCATTAATTCTAGTGATATGTTGTTGAGCAAGCTCTGCAACATCTTTTGACCATGACTCCCAATAACGTGTGTTACCAACCTTTTGAACAATTTTTGCATATATAGCTCTTTCTAATGCAGTCAGTTCATCCTCAGTGAAGTCAAGAGCAACCTGCTCCATTTTTTCATCGACTTGATATTTTCCATCATCTTCGTTTACTGTTAGGGCTTCACCTACACCTATTACATCTAACGGTTTCGGCTTCTTTTTATTTAATTCAATTTTATTAATCATGGCATCAAATCGTTCATCAATGGAACGAAGTGCATTCAGTACTTCCCAAACTACTGCATATTTTTCATTATTATCCAAAACATCATTCGCATTCACACCACTTGGCACACCTACTGGTAAAATGACATAACCATAATTTTTATCTATCGTTTTTCTCATAACACGTCCAACAGCTTGAGCTATATCAATCGTTGACCGTCGTGGTTGTAAAAACATAACAGCATCCAAGTCAGGAACATCCACGCCTTCTGTTAAGAATCGTGCATTTGATAATATACGACAGGTTCTATCTGGAACTTCTGATTTCAACCAATCAATTTTTTTGTTTTTCTCTAATGCATTCATGGAACCGTCCGCATGATCAATTTCGACTCGGAATGCACCTTGCGCATCATCGTCTCCATCTAGGTATTCATTTACTACTTCATTAAACTTTTCTTTGATTAATTTCGACTGCGCAATAGTTCCTGTAAATGCAATCGCACGTTTCATTGGTTCTCCATATAATTCATTTGAATCTGATTTCCGCTTCAATAGTCCATTCCAACATCCAATGATTTTCGTAACATCGTTAAATTCTAGTTCATTGGATTTTTGTGAAAAGATTTTCTGCATTTGTGTTTGAACCATACTCTCATCAACTGCTAACACCATAACTTTATAATCTGTTAGTATTCCTTGATGTACAGCTTCTCCAAAGCCCAATCGGAAGAATTCTTCACCGTAAATTGTAGGATCATTCATATCCGCAATAACAACAGACATTTCCTCTGCTTTTTGTTTTGCATTATCACCATACACACGTGGAGTCGCTGTTTGATACAAGCGTTTCTTCCCTTTAATCAAATCATTATTATGAACTTTAACAAACGGACTACCTTCTTCATTTTCTTTTCTGATACCGGTTGTACGATGTGCCTCGTCTGCAATAATCAAATCAAACTCATAGAATCCCTCTGCTTGAGCTTGTTGAATAACACCAGTCGAATGATAGGTTGAGAAAACAACTAGCATATCAAATTTTTTATGAGATTCTTCTATGGTTGTTTGATATTTTAACAATCGTTGGTAGTCAGTTGTTGCTGGAAAGCCGATATCCGAAGCTGCAATATCTTCTAACTCTGTTCCTCCAGGACCTTTTGTTACTTTTCTATCTGAACAGACTGCTAACGTTTCCATTTGATATCTTGTATCCCCACTCCATCCACGTAGAGACTGTGATAATAATTGGATGCTTGGAACTAAATAGAGAACCTTCAGTGGTTCTTTTTTATCTTTTAACATCTCTTCTGCAATTTGTAAGGATGTATATGTTTTACCAGTCCCAGGTGCCATAATCAGTTTCCCACGATCCACCTCTTTAAACCCATCCACAACTTTTTGAATCGCTTCTTTTTGATGTTTACGTGGGGTCTTTGCCACTTGTAAAACAACTTCTTCTGGTTTTGAAAAAGAATAGGCACTCCAATCTACACGACTATCTCTAAGTTGAGAGAGACTGATTCGAGTTATAGGCTTACTTCTATCATTTAATGCTTCCTCAGCATTATTTGTCCAGTTGTCTGTGGATGTTATAATAATACCGTTTGAATAGACAGTCTTACCAACTTCATTCAAGAATGAATCAATGATACCTTTGTTAATACTTGTATCTTCGGAATAGTATTTTGCCTGTATAGCTGTTAACTCTTTGGTTTGATGGTTAATCGCAACCAAGTCTGTTCCAGTATCTTTTCTAGATATACCATATTCTTCAGGAACCTCATGTAACAACCAAACCTCATCGAATAATTGTTGATACATTGGCTCATAAGTTAAATATGCTTTTACTAAATGCTCAAAAAGAGTCCCTCTATCACGTTGCTCACGAGGGTGCTCGTCAATTTCATTCATTAATTCAATAAAGCTTTTATATTGTTCTTTATCTGACATTGTATAATCCTTCCTTTGCATTAGGATAATCTGTAGCCAGCAATGAATAGCATAGCAGGCATAATCTGTTCCTTATAATATAATTCAATTCTATCATAAGTTAGTTACCTAATTTTCGATTAACTGTTTTTTATCAAATATATATTATAATTATGTATGAATATACAAACAGTACTACTAACCCCTCATCGGATAATTTCGATGAGGGGTTAGTAGTATTTTTATAGATATAAACAATTTAGGAGGAATAAAAATGAACTATATACCCGTTATACAACTTAAACAAGAGATTGTACAAGAAGTCCCGATTAAGATTGATGATATTACTATGTCATCCACCTCTGTGGCGGCTGATTTTGCAAGAGAGTTTATTGGTGGTAGTGATCGAGAGGTAGTCATTGTCATCGGTTTAAGTACTAAATCTAAAATCAACTTTATTTCTACCATTGCTATTGGCTCCCTAAACGCTGCCACCGTCACACCACGTGAAACCTTTAAGTGTGCCATTATTTCCAATTGTGCACGAATTATAATTGCTCATAATCATCCATCTTATGATACAACCCCTTCCCAATCAGACATTCAATTCACAAAAAGGATTGAAGAAGCCGGGGATTTAGTGGGGATTGAATTACTTGACCATATTATCGTTTCGCCAACCAACTATTTCTCTTTTCGAGCAGATGGTTACTTAGGTAATGGAGGGGATTAATATGAATTATGATTCACTTGCTCTTGAATGGCTCCGCAAACATTTAGGCCATACAGTCAAGATAAATGAAATTGGCTACGAATCAACGATGTTTGATTATGACGAACTAGATAAGACACTTGTGCCTGAAAAATACGTTTCTATCTTCAAAAAATATAAACAAATCCAGGCCCATGTCTACCTCTATGACTCTATTTTGATATACATGCTCTTACCTTTTAATCAAGCTGTCCCTACATTCATTCTGATCGGTTTGGTGGACAATGACTTTCTAATTCGGTATCAACTCATTAAGGGGGAAGAATAGTCATGATCAACCTCATTATTATTTTAGATATTATATCCATGGCTGCAGAAGTGATTGCTAAAGAACTAAAAAGACGAAATAAATAAGGAGTGTATAAGACATGGTAAAAGAACTCACTATGAACATCACAAGTAAAGTAATTGAAGAAGATTCTGGGGAACATCGCTACGTTTTAGAAAAAGTATGGGATACAAAACGACCAATGGCGACCGTTATCACCTTATACCCTTCTACCAGTGAACTGGTCATTGCAGATACAACGACTATGCTCATCACAAATAACGTTTATAAACTAGGTTACGGTGGTTATTTTTCTGTGAACCTCTTTTCAAAAGTCAACCTTCCAGATTCCCCGATGAAAAAAAGAAGCAGGCGAAACTATAAGACTGCCACTAACAAAACCAACGACGAATACATCTTAGAATGTTGTAAGAAATCAGATGTGGTGATTTTAGCACACGGAAGTCTACCATCAAAGAACAAACAAGTTAAACAAAGATTAGAGAAAATATTGAACTCCTTAAAGAAAGATGGTTTAATGAAAAAGACCAAAACATTAATACATCCTACAAAAAAGATAGGTTGCCACCCGTTGGCTCCGAATGTTAGAAATAATTGGTTGCTTGAAGATAGCTCGGTTACATAGTCAGACACACTACTTTAAAAGAAAGAGGTTTAACATGGCAAACACATCTCATTCAGTCACCATTCAAGATATTCGTAGAGAATTATTATATTTCAGCTCCGATAAGAAATACGAAGAAAATGATGATTTTATTAACGCCTATACATACTACGGTATAAAAGAAGAGATCACCCGTTCTGATATTCATTATGATACCGGTTCTGGTAGTGGTGACTTTAATAGTAAACAAATTATTTTTTTAATGATGAAATATTTATTAACTATTTATCTGTTTAGTCTCCACAAAAAACAAGAAAATGTAGAAGCCAAGCACCTGTATCATAATGAATTACAAGACATTTCATCGCTATTTAAAGGTCTAGGAATCACATTCACTGGTTCCCCAAAAGATAGGCATGTTATAAGAGAATTTTTAACAAGTAGCGTGACAGAGTTTTACGGAAGAAAAGCGAGAGAGTTTTTGGCCATCCCATAACTCCCAGTGTTTTTTACGAAATACCTCTCACCTCCAAACCTTTGATATATCTACTCTTTTATTTTACGGGATATGGCGGGAATGAATACTTGATAAAAGACTTTAAACAAATTAGCCTTCAAGCAGAAGCACGAGAATATAAAAAATATCAGTTTATTTTTCAAAAATCGGTTGCTTTGTACCGCGAAGACTTTTTGTTAACCATGATGTTAGAGCCATTATCACAAGACATGACACCTCAAACGCTTGTAAACAGATATAACCAGCACTTGGATTATTATAATCAGTTGCTTGTAAAAGATAAGGAAAAAGGCCTTCCTGCGAATGTTACAGGGTATTCCGAAAAAGCAAGTACCAATTTCAGGAAAAACATTGCGCCTCATGCAAAACTTTTTCCGGATACTTTTTATGCTACTCACACATTTCCTACATTCATCACCTCGATTACGGATAATGATAAATTTAAAATAATAGAAATACTAATCGATTTATATAATCTAGACTTTGATAAGGAAGCTTTAAAGACTTCTATTAAAGATGATCCCGATCGCATGCTTATCGATTATCTTAAAAGACAGTATCAAGAGGCAGACCCTCTAAATAATAACCATACTTGGAACCAGCCTATCAATATGCCCTCTACATTTAAAGCTCTTCAAATGTACTGGTCTGAACATAAAAATCTACACCTTGTATTTAATAAACGTACAATCGATATACTCACTGAATACCAAATACCCCATCCTTTTATCTATATTAATACGAATCCGTAATTATAAAAGCATTCGCACATTATTTGTGTGAATGCTTTTTTGTCTTATAGAGAATACTTTCTTATTTTTTTCATCAGAAAATACTCTGAATGTTTGGTTATTCAATTGGCCTTATACTTTAGTCAGTGGTAATGGCCATCACTACCAAACACATTAAGAAAGAAGGAAAAGAAAATGAAGAAATTACTGTTCTATATTAGAAATTTTTTTCAAGAAAGTATGGGTGATTGTAATGAGTGAAAATACAATTCAAATAGATCATTTCATATTTAGTTTTAAAGATGGTATTCAAATGAGAACAAGTGAGGGGATTAATACTATCGCGATGTATGCTCGCATCACTCGTGTCTTTATAAACACTAATACCAATGAACAAAGCTTTGAGTTAACTTTCCGCCATAAGATTTTAAAGGATATACACGTCATCCCCATATCCTACAAAAGCTTACAGCCTAATAGTATTGTTTCTCTGATGCGCTTTGGTCTAGATGCTACAAATATGAATCGTAACCATTTATGTAACGCATTAATAACAAGCTTATCAGAAGCAAAAGTTGTGTATGTCAATCATAATTATGGGTTTGATACCTTTGATAACCAACCTATTTTCGTTACCAATCGTTTCCACTCTTCCTTTCCCATTAAAGAAGAGATTCATATTAACCATGACAGGTATGACTTGAAACCAAGTGGTCAGCTTGATGAATGGCTTCATATGTTCGAAACATATGTGGAAGGACGTACCGAACTCGAGCTAGCTACAATGATTGGCCTTAGTTCACCGATTCTTGCTTATTTAAAGCGGAGCCATGTTGATTTGAAATCACTTATGATCCATCTTTCGGGTGACTCAACATCCGGGAAAACATCTGCTCTCTCCCTGGCAGTGTCAGTCGCAGGTAGTCCAAATTCTGGAGAAAAATCGCTCCTGAGACATTGGAATGGAACCCTAACATCTGTTATGGCGAGCCTTGAAGATATACACGGTATTCCCATCGCATTTGATGAGCTATCCACAAATACCAATGCCAATCTAACAAGCTTAATTTATAGCTTAACAGAAGGGGTTGGAAGGTCACGAGCAAATATAGATGGTAGCCTAAAAGAGGTTGGTTCTTGGTCAACAGTCATCCTTAGTTCAGGAGAACTCAGCATCTACAATCGTCTCAGTCACAACGTCGGACTCCGTGTGCGTGTCTTTGACTTCGAAAATGTGAGTTGGACTGAATCTGCCGAACAAGCAGAAGCCATTAAGCAGGTGACCGCAAATAACTATGGGCATTTGCTTCCTGCCTTTATGGATTATCTATTTGAAGTAGGCTTAAGTGTGATTGATAGTTGCTATGAAAATCAAGTTGAACAGTTACTGACACTGTTACCGGATTCCAGGACAAAACAACGTGTTGCGAGTAAATTAGCGGTTATTCTTGCTACCGCAGATCTTGCCAATCAATCTGGACTTGTTTCAGTCAACATTGAGAAAATGACCCAAATGCTTGTTGAATACGAAAGGAATCATTTGTCGGAGCGAAATTTAGGAGAAGTTGCACTGGATAAATTGATGCAGCACCTCATCGTCAACCAACGCTCTTTGACGAAATTTGGGCACAATACCTTAGGTTACTTGGAGGGTAAAACAGTATGCATCTACCGTGAACAATTAGGGGCCACCTTAAAACAACTTGGCTTTGAAGATAGTCAAATCATTGTTAAACGTTGGATTCACTCTAAAGTTATTATCCTATCTGAAAAAGATAGAAACACAACACGAAAGTTAATACAGGGCAAAAGAATGATTAGTTATAAGCTTCAAATTCCCGAAATTTATGTCCGTGAAGGACTTTGTGAGAAGCCAGGCCCACCCACTTCTCCCAATGAAAACTTGATTAATGAGAAGCTTGCCAAATACACATCGCAATCCCCTTTATTCGACGATATTTTCAAATAAATAAGTTATAGCGATAAAAGTAGAAAGAAGGAATCCAATTGACCAATATAACTGAAAAACAAGTTGAGTATTTCATTGATACCTTAATTGAAACCTTGTTACTAATTGAAAGAGGTGCCATACACGTTGACTAATAAAGCCGTCATCTATGCTCGCCAATCAACCAGTATGCAACAGTCTATTCCAGCGCAGGTAACTGCGCTGAATGACTTTGCTTACGAAAAACAGATGCAAGTTGAAGTTGTCTTTAAAGATATTATGAGTGGTAAGAATACCAATCGAGAAGGATTCAATGCCATGAAGAAGTACCTGAAAGAAAATAATATTGCGTATCTACTCGTATGGCGATATGACCGTCTGGCTCGTAACTTAAAAGACTTACATGCGTTTCTCGCATTTTGCTTGGATATGCATGTCAAAGTTATCAGTATCTCTGAGCAGTATGTTGATCATAAAAGCGGTAAGGCGAAAGATATACTCTTACTCCAATTAGTAGGCTCAATCGCCGAATATCAAAGGACAGCTATTCAAGAAAATCAGCAGATTGCTTATCAGCATATGCACGCACAAGGAAAAATCGTGAGCGCAAATGTTCCATACGGTTATCGCTTAGTGGAAGGCGAGTTAGTTCTTGAACCCACGGAAACAAGTATTGTAAAGCAGATATTTTCTCAATATTCTCAAGGTCTTGGTTACAAGAGGATTGCCGAAAATCTAAATCAATCTGCCCTCCTAAATCGGAATGGAAAGTTATGGCAGACCGCTCGTATTAAAGCGATCCTGGATAATACTTTCTACATAGGAAAAATAACGAGTAAGTATGGAAATAGTAATGTCCATAATTTACCGATTATAAGTAACGAACTGTTCGATAAAGTGCACCAAATTAAAATAAGCAAATCACCTGTCAAACAGAGGGTAACTCGTCGCTATGTCTTGCAAGGAAAGATACTTTGTCCACATTGCCACTTGGTATGTACGCCTACACATACGTTAAATAATAACAAAGATTACTATTACTATAGCTGCCCGTTATATGCAGCCAATGGCAAACGTCACTGTCCAGGTTGTCACCTTGATGCATTGAAAATTGAACAAGCTGTTTGTAACATCTTAACAAGCTTTTTACAATCAGATGTAATCCGTAAACAACTCAATACTCAAATTACTCAAACGAACAGTGAAATATTAAAAAAGAACAATAAGAAAAAAACCACCCTGAAACAAAGACAAAAAAAACTATTACTGGACTTCGAGAATAAAAAAATTGATAGTGTCCAATTAAGCCAGAAACTAGCTGCTTTAAATACCAGAGAACAGACGTTAGAATTAGCACCACTAATTCCTAAGGAAATTGGAAAACTTGTCAACCTGAATATAACAGTTGATCCAAACCCAACCATCACTCAATACATGCTTTACCAAGGGATTTTGGATTCCATTAACGTTAGTTCAGAGAAACTTGTTACTGCTGTCCGCTTAAAAGGACTTGACCAAAATATAATGGAGGGAAAAACAAATGTATCATAAAGAACACATAAAAGCTGTAGGATATATACGTGTATCCACTCAAGAACAGGCCGTTGAGGGTCACTCTCTAGGTGCCCAAAGAGAGGTTATAAAAAGATACTGCCAAAGAAAAGGCTATGACTTAATAAACTGCTATAGCGATGAAGGGATTAGCGGTAAAAGTATGGATAAACGATTCGGGATTCAAGACTTACTTGAAGACAGTAAGAATGAGCAATTTGACGTCGTTGTTATCTGGAAACTTAGCAGATTGAGCCGTAAACTCATTGATACGCTCAGCATTATTGATACACTTAGTGATAACAACATTGCTTTGGAGTCAATTTCAGAAAAAACTGATTTTACTTCAACCTCAGGAATACTTATGACTCAAGTAATGGCATCTATCAACGAATTTGAAAGAAATGTTACTGCAGAAAATGTTGCTTTAGGGCATAAAGCTAAAGCTCATCTTGGTGAGTGGAATGGCGGGCGTGTACTTGGTTACAATAGTGTCCAGAATGAAAGACGTGGAAACACTTTAGTAGTTAATCCACAAGAAGCTAAAATAATCCAACTTATCTTCGACTACTATTTAAATGGGAAAGGGTATCGTGCAATTGCAAATGAATTAAACCATCAAGGATTTACAACCAAACGTGGTAACTCTTTCAGTACAATAGCGGTAAAAGATATTCTAAAAAACCCTCTTTATAAAGGTGAGATTTTATATGGAAAAAAAGCCAAGAACATAAAGGAGTTACAAGATGATCCGATAATCGTAAAAGGAACTCATGAGGCAATTATAGACCCGATTACTTGGAATAAAGTCAATCAATTACTTCAGATTCGTTCCCGAAACCCCGAACGAAATAGGACAGGAGCCAATGTTTTAACAGGTCTAATCAAGTGCCCTGCCTGTGGTGGTCATATGGTTGTCAATAATAGTTACTATACGCGAAAAGATGGGACACGTATCAAGAAGAAATACTATGTCTGCGGTGCCTTTAAAAATAAAGGGACTACTGCATGTAATAGTAACAGTATCAATGCCGACGAAGCGGAACAGAAGGTCTCTGAACGTTTTAAAGAACTTATCAACTCAGACAAGCTTGTAGAACACTTGCTTCTTAAAATGAAAATGAATAGTGAGAATGGGAAAGAACAATTACAGAAGAAAAAGGAAATACTCACTGATAAAATCATCACTGCCAGCAACCATAGATTGGTTTATCAAGAAAAAATTAAAAGCGAACCCAACCTTAGTGACATCTGGCAAGAGGCCATCAACCGGCTAGCAGCTGAATGTGATGAGTTCAGAGACGAGATTTTTAATATTGACCAACGGATTAAAAAAGACTATTCCGACTACGATATCGAACAAATCACTACTCTGATGAATGCCTTGATTCGGAAGAGTCAAAGTACTACTAATAAAACTGAACTAAAAAACTTATACCTAGCTTTCATTAAACAAATACAGTGGAACAAAGAAACAAAAAAATTTGATATCCAACTACATTTTGATGAAACTAATATTGCTGAGTACTTAGGTATCAAACCAAATCCTGACCCTGATAGCCGACCAACAAGCATACCGGATAACTTGCCCAACGCAAACCTAAAGAACCTTCCAAATGGAAGGTTCTTTTTACGTGGTGCGCTTGATATTTGGGTTTAATCGATAGCCCCCGAAACCCCGAGGTTTCTTAAAAGAAAGGCTTAGTAAAGTAGGTGAATCCCTATTAATAGCTAAGCCTTATCTTTTTTCTATAGATCGAAACATTCATTTTTCACACATTAGTATAATAACTGACTGGTTAAAATATCAATAGGACTCATATACATTTTTTTAAACCATTTATTTTTTAAGGATTTACTTACTAACCTTTTATATTTTTCAAAGAATCCCCGAAAATTTGAATACTATGAACTCATGACAAGATGATAAATAATCTGTCAATTATACGTACTGCTATAGAAATCTTTTTCCGTCCTTTTTATATGATTATCATCATATAATTTATTCATCGCTTATCCAATCAGTTACTCTCTAATAGTTTTTTATATAGTGAAAAAATGGGGTATTCTTCAATGTTACTTATATCACCCAACATTTTCTCGGCTTCCTCAAATTTTCCAATAATGACATTTATACAGAATTCAGCTAGTTTTTTTTCATCCTTTTTTTGGGGGATATTTAATGTAGCTAACTCGTATATTTCAGAAGTTTCAAGAGGCCTAATTCTTCTAACACATTGATAATAATTAATTTTATATATAAAACGATTTTTTTCTGAAACATCTGAATTATTACCAAACATTTTACATAATTCCGTACATAACTTTAATATTTCCAAGTTATTAAAGTTATCATATTCTCCAATTCTTTTTAATATAAAAGATACTATCGCTCCATGCCCCATCTCTCCAATTTTATTCTTTTTATCAAAAGATTTTAATATAGCATTATAATTAATATTACAAATATTAGAAAAATCGGTTAATGCAATATATATACTTGGAAACTCCTCTTCTCTAATTTTTGTTCCTGTACTATCTTCTTCTGAAATAAGAATTGATTGATTCACCAGTCTATCATTAAATGGATATTCAAAAGAATTGGTTTCTTTATTGTAAAATGTAATAAACGATAAGTCATGAATATTCATTTTCACCATACGGCTGAACTTGTTATCAAACCCTTCAAGATTTTCATCTCTTTTATTTATAAATACATCTCTTAGCAAATAGATATCATCTACAATTTGAGAATAATTACCTTCAATTTTTACATCTGTTCTTATATGATATTCATCAAACACTTCTTTGATTTCGTCCATTAAATTAATCGTATTTTCAAGTTGCTCTAATTCTATACTATTGATTTTTAGTTCTTTGAAAGTCACATCAATTAAATTAGGAATGTTTATTTTTTTCTTCTCAAACAGTTTTTTTAAAAAAGGAAGGACACGCAATTGATATTCTAAAGATTTGTAATTCATTTTTTTTATAGTGAATTTTTTTGTTTCACTCAAGCTAAATTCAACAACATCTTCAATTACTAACTTATACTCTTCAACTGTTCCTCCACCTCTAGGCTTTCTATATCCTTCCCAAGAAAGATTTAACCTAAATTCATCGTCTCCTACATTAATTAGCTCTCCGGCTACTCCTTTCTTAAAACTTTCTGGAGTTATATAACCATTAAAGATGCTTTCCTGTCCCTCAGATATATAAAATTCCTTACTCAAGAATTTTTGCTTTCTACTAATGTATGTTTCCGTTAACAATCCTTCTCTAGGTATAGATGTCTTATCAATCTCAATCATCCGTGGTTGCCTATCAAAATTATTGAAAAAGTCAAAACACACTCTTTCTAATTCCTTATCTTCTATTCCATAAACCGTAGTAGAAATCGTAGCTTGAGTTGATGAGATACTATCCATAAGTTTTTTTGCTTTTAGTCTAAGAATACTATCGACATAAAGTTTCTTTTGATATCTTTTAGTATCAGGATCATATATTATCCCAACAACAATTAATAGAACACCCCCTTCATTGTAATAGTTTTTATAATGTTCTTTCGCTAAAGAAAATTTGAACTTTTCTGGAAATCCTAATCCTTTTTTCATTTGCTTTCCTTTGACTTGCACATCCACCTTCCCTATAAAACCTTTAGAATCGTATTTCCTTTTGTTAAAATTATAGAGCCATCAAATGATACTCCTTTATCATTAATTGGAATATCACCTTTTAATTTTTCTGAATATTCATTAATTATCGTATTTAAATGCCCTACTGCAACCTCTTCGATTCTTACTGTATCAACTATTTTTTCCCCTTTTTCATAATTAATTTTTTTACTCATTCTAACCACCCCTTTAAGCTTATATAACTAGAGTCTTAAATCATCAAATTCAAAACAAATATCCACTAGAAATCTTCAGTTGTATATTAAAGTGTATCAAAAAATCTAACGGTTTTATGATGTGGACTATCTACTCACAAGTGAGATTTTTATCATCATTTATGATACGCATGCCCCTTACTAATCCGAAAGGCACGATACACTTGCTCCACCAGCACCAACCTCATCAATTGATGAGGAAAGGTGAGTTTTCCGAAGGATATTTGTTCATTGGCTCGTTTGAGGACGGAGTCACTCAGTCCTATAGATCCTCCGATTACGAAAACTAAATCACTTTTCCCACGGATTCCTAGTTGTTCGATGGCTTTTGAGAACTCGACGGAATCATATTGCTTTCCATGAATGGCTAACGCAAATACGTAACTCGTTTCTGATATTTTTGCCAGGATTCGTTCGCCTTCTTTGTCTTTTACTTGTTCCATTTCTTTTTCACTTAAGTTTTCTGGTGCTTTTTCATCATTGACTTCAATGATTTCCAGTTTACAATAGCTACCCAACCGTTTGACATATTCTGCGATTCCTTGTTTTAAGTACTTTTCTTTTAATTTCCCTACGGTAATAATTTTTATATTCATATAGTCCTCCTACTTGTACGTATCGTCTCCTATTCATTATTTAGTAAATAGGAAAATTTAGCAATGTAAAATAAGTATGTTTTTACTTTCTTTAGAGATCTTTTTTAGTTTATTTATAATGAAAAAATGCTATAATTACGCCATTGCAAATAAAAAACAATTGGATAGTTCTTATAGAGAGGTGAATCATGTGTTAACCAAATTCCATAACTGGAATAATAGTAAAAAAATTGCCGCGAGCTTCATTGTGGTTATCTTCATTGGATCCCTTCTTCTATCTTTACCGATCAGTCAGCTAGCAACTTCTGAAGCGGGATATTTTCAACATCTTTTCCATGCCGTTTCCATGGTTTGTGTGACCGGACTCGTTATTACTCCTATGTATGAAACCTATTCTATTTTTGGTCAAACCATTAGTATGGTTCTGATGCAAATTGGTGGATTGGGATTGATGACGCTCGTTGCGAGTGCTCTGATTACTTTTGGAAAAAGAATGCGACTTCGAGAACGTTTAGCAGTTCAAGCTGGACTGAATATGGAGGATGCCACCGATTTAAAATCATTTTTTCTTACGATTATTAAATATACATTTATTATTCAAATGACCGGATTCTTTCTATTATCCCTTCGTTTTGTTCCTGCATTCGGCTGGGGAAAAGGCTTGTTTACTTCACTTTTCTTAGCAATATCAGGATTTAATAATGCTGGTTTCGATAACCTAGGGGCTAGTTCCTTAATTCCTTATGTACATGATCCCTTGGTAAATCTTGTCATTATAAGTCTGATTATTCTAGGTGGGATTGGTTTTTCCGTCTGGTTTGATGTCGCTCGAAATACAAAATTAGCTTTGAATCATCCCGTTAAGAAATTTTCACCTATCTTTTTTCGTCGTCTTTCTTTACATAGTCGACTTGCGCTTATCATGACTGGTTTATTAATAGGAACGGGAACGATTTTCTTTTTTATGGCGGAATATACCAATCCCGATTCAATTGGTTCCTTTACCTTTTCACAAAAATGGTTAGCTAGTTTTTTTCAAACCGTTACGATGCGGACCGCTGGCTTTGCTACGATAGACTTCACAACCGTTACTTCTTTTTCTCTCTTTTGGTTTATTTTAACCATGTTTATTGGTGGATCTCCTGGAGGAACAGCCGGTGGATTAAAGACAACTACTTTTGCGATGGTTGTTTTACTTTTCTATAATGAAATACGTGGTCAGAAAAATGTTAATCTGCTGCACCATACGATTTCTAGTCAACTAATCCGTCATGCTGTTGTAATTTTCACCGCTTTTCTACTGGCCTTTCTATTTGGAGTAGGAATCCTTTCTATTTTGAATCCTGAAGTAGATTTCATTTATCTGTTATTTGAAGGAATATCGGCTCTCGCAACTGTAGGAGTTAGCGCAAACTTAACTCCCACCTTGGAAACACCGAGTCATATCGTGTTGATGTTCATGATGTTTGCTGGAAGAATTGGTCCAATCACTTTAATGGATAGTTTGATTCGTAAGAATGAACGCGTAAAAGATGTTCAGTACTCAAAAGGAAATATTTTGATTGGATAAGAAGGAGTTTATAAAATGAGAAAAACAATTGGAATTTTAGGGTTGGGAATCTTTGGATCAACGATTGCCAAAACTTTGGCAGAAAATGATTTTGATGTGATTGTTCTTGATAAAAGTGCGGAGAACGTGAATCGTTTAGAACATTTTACTGCTAAAGGGGTCATTGGTGATATGACCGATTTAGAGTTACTAGAAGCAATTGGCTTAGCAGAATGTGATGCGGTCGTCATCGCATCAGGTACCAATCTAGAGTCTAGCATTCTTGCATTAATGAACTGTAAAAAGCTAGGAATCAAAAAGATTATTGCAAAAGCAAAAAATAAGATGTTTCAAGAAGTATTGGAACAAATGGGTGCTACTTCAGTTATTCTTCCTGAAAAATTAACCGGAATTCGGGTAGCAAAAAACTTAATGCGTACTTCGATTCAAGATATTGTTGAATTAGATGAATATACTTCTATTATTGAGTTTCTTCCACCTAAAAAATGGATTGGTAAAAGACTCGATCAACTAGATTTACGCAATCGCTATGAGATTAATATTATTGGCATGAGAAAAACAAAAGGAGCACGTTTAAATGTAGGGGTTTCTAGTGATACCATCATTGAAGAACAAGTTGTATTAGTAGGAATTGCTGAGTCAGATTTATTTGAACGTTATGATTATCTCAATGAATTAGAATAAATAAAAAAGTACTTGTGGATATTATTTTTATACCCACTTGTACTTTTTTTGTGAATAATTCTATAAAAAATTAACTTATGCACAAAATAATATAGTAAGTCACAGGTTATCCCCAAAAGTTATGCACATGTACACACGTTCGCCACTACATTTAGTGTGTTTTTTATTTTTTCTCTAAATATTGATTTCAAAAAAGCAAGCACTAATTTGTGCACTAGTTATACACACAAGCAACTTCACAATCTTTTATTTTTAATCGTTGATATAACGGCTTAACTTAGTAAAAATCACAATCTCTCCTTATCTGTGCACAGGTTTTTAACGTTTCTGTGGATAACTTTTCCGTTTTCAGAAAACAAGAATCGTATAGCTTCAACATAGTTATCCACAGGTTTGTTGGTTTTCTACCTTTTTCTATCCACACTTTTCTTTTATTTTCCTTGTGAATTTGTAAAAAAATACACCAATCAAAAATAATTGGTGTATTCTAGTAGCTATTTATTTTTATAACGAAGGTTGTCCATCTGTTAGTGTAATGTCTAGTGTTTGAAGTTCGCCACTTCGGTAAAATTTAATTTCTACTGTCTCTCCAACTTCTTGTGCATATAATATTTTTCGGAGCTCTACCATGTTACTAATTGGTTCTCCATCCATTTCTACAATCACATCATAAGCCTTCAATCCTCCTACTTCTGCAGCAGAAAGGCTTGCCACGTCAGCAACTACAACTCCAGAAGTTACGTCCTCTGGGATTTTTAATGTAGAACGTTGTTGAGAGGCTGAGACTTGTTTGAGATCAACCATAGAAACGCCGAGAACCGGTCGAATCACTTCTCCATGTTCTTCTAATTCAGCGATGATTTGGATGACATCGTTACTTGGAATAGCAAATCCCATTCCTTCAACAGTAGCATCTGCTATTTTCATTGAATTAATACCTATTACTTTTCCAGCAATATTAATCAATGCTCCTCCTGAGTTTCCTGGGTTAATGGACGCATCCGTTTGAATAGCAGTGACATCCCAATCACTCACACCGTCTCCGTCAATATCTGTTTCCACGGTTCGGTCTGTTGCTGAAATAATCCCTTGAGTAGCAGATGTTGCAAAATTAATTCCTAATGGAGATCCGATGGCAATGGCTGGTTCTCCTACATTCAATGAATCTGAGTCTCCAAATTGAGCAATCGTTTCAATTCCTTCTACAGGAATGGTTAAAACGGCAAGGTCTGTCCAAACATCATTTCCGATTAGTTTAGCTTCTTTTTTAGTACCATCTTTCATCAAGACTTCCAGAGCATCTGCATCATCAATAACATGATTATTCGTAACTACGTATGCTACATCTCCTTCAATCTTATAGATGACTCCGCTTCCCTCTCCTTGTGTCACAAGGTTGCTGTCTCCCTCCGTTTCAGATTGAGGGATGGTAAAGCCAAAGGGATTACCTGTGCTCTCTGTCATATTGATAACGGACACTACCGCATCCTGCACTTGTTCAATCGCTTTTGTAGATTCTGTTGTCACATCCAAAGAAACGTTTGTACTTTGTATTTCATTCGTGTTGGTTGTAACCTCTGATTCATTTAGACTATTTGGTGCATATGAAAGAGTACCTGTTCCGAATAAAAGTCCAGTTCCTACTAACGCAACGATTGCCCCTCCAATGATTCCACCAAAAATTCCATCTCTTACACTACGACGTTTCGGTTCTGGTTGAATTGGTTCTGATTTTTCAATTGGTTGTTGCGTTGGTCGTTCCTCAAATTCTTCTTCCATTTCTACTTTTTCTGTGGAAGAAATGGTTTCTACCGTCTCTTTATCGATTTCTGTATCTTCAGAATTTATAGAGTCTTCTTCAATAACTTCTTCATAATCTCCATATGTTTCTATTTTTTCTTTTTCAGAGTCAGGTGACGAGTCCTCTTGAATCTCATCATCCTCATTTTTTGTAAATGAATCTGCGTTAAGGGAATCTTTTGGCTCGACTTTTTCTGAATCTTCTTGGTTTTCCCACTCTTTTTTATCCATATGCTCGTCCTCACTTTCTAACTTTTTCTATTTATAGTATAAAATATATATTTGAAAAAAATATGAAGAATTTTAGCACTCTTTTCTATTTAACAAAGAATTTTCTTGTCTTAATTGTATCATAAAGCAAAAAGAAGACAGAAGACAAAGCCTTTCTAATGGGCTTTTACTTCTATCGTCTTTTCTATACACTAAATAATTCTGTTGCAATACCCGGATCGGTATCGTAGACATGAAACTCTTTATCGACACCTAAATCTTTGATTCGGAAAATACCTTCAGCTGTCTCTCTTGCTAATTGTTTAATATTATTATCTCGACTCAAGTGTCCTAAATAGATTCGTTTTGTGCGATCTCCTAACATTTCTGCAACCGCCAAGGCCCCATCATCGTTAGAAAGATGCCCTTCATCTCCCAAAATACGTTGCTTCAAGGACCACGGATATCTACCCATTCGTAATAACTCTAAGTCATGATTACTCTCAATCAGATACGCATCTGCATTTTGAAGCAACCCTCTTAACCGATCACTGACGTAACCGGTATCGGTTAACATCACAAATTGTTTGCCTTCATATTGAAACGTATAAAATTGCGGAGCTACTGCATCGTGAGATACTCCGAAACTTACTACATCTAAATCTCCAAAAGTCATTACTTGACCCATTTCAAAGATGTTTTTCTGTTCTGTTTTTATTTTTCCAACTGAATCTGGCATTGCATTCCAGGTTTTTTCATTCGCAAAAAGATCCATTCCATATTTTCTTGCTAGTACACCCAATCCATGAACATGATCCCGGTGTTCATGGGTAACTAGGATAGAATCTACTTCAGATAGATCACGATTGATACTTTTCATTAATTCCGCAATTTTTTTCCCACTTAAGCCGCAATCTACTAGAATTTTTCTTTTTGGTGTCTCGATATAGGTACAATTTCCGGAACTTCCACTGGCTAGTATACTAACCCGAAAATCATTATTTATTTGTCTGTTCATCTATCGCGTTTCCCTCCAATTTACTCTCCTAGTGTACCGTATTTTTCAAAAAATATCAGTATTTTAGATTATGATTTAATAGAATGATTTTGACTAGGAATTCAATCAAAATGCTCCTCCACCCGATCCACCGCCAGAACCACCAGATGATCCGCCACTAAAGCCGCCACCTGTTCCACTAGCGTTTGGTGTATAAGAAGAAGCTGTCACGCCAGTTGTTACACTTTGGTTTAAACTATTTACAAATAGATAATTGGTATAGTAGTAGGTACCGAAACTACTGTTATCTAATTCTTCTATCGGATACTCTATCTGTAATTGCTCCATTACACGATCTCCTACTCCAAGTGCAATCGCATAAACGAGATAGTGTCCCCAAACTTCAATCGATCCAACTTCTCGCATTGGGAAATTCCCAACATCCAATAGCATATTCTTAAAGCCTGTCCATTCTTTCAAAGCTCGGTCTCCTTCCATAGTGAGAGACGGATTTTTTAAATGATAGATAATCACATAAATGGTGAAGAGGATTCCTACTATCGGTATACTTAGCATCCACAAAGAAATACCTGTAGTCCCTATCAAAATTCCCATTAAGAAAAATAAGAAAACATTCGCTACGAACGTTAGTAAAATCATGCCAACTACTTTTGAAGCATGAGGGGCTCGATACGCTTCTTTAAACGTACTCGAACCATCTTCTACGTCACGGACCCATTCCTCTCGTTCAGAATTAAAGAGTTTTGCTTGTTCCTTATCATCACCAATATTTTCAATATCTTCTAAGGTAACTTCCATACCATTTCCTGCTAGGCCAAGAAACAGGTGAATCAAACGTTCTTCATGTTCTAGTAAGTACTCATCAGGATTTTTTTCAAGGATAAACGATAATTTTGTTTTTCTTTTTCAAAAAACCTTTTTTCCTTTCGGATTCGCTTTCCTCAATCTGAAGGTATCCTTTTCGAATCAAATCCATAATCGTAGCGGTTATTTCTTTGCTTCCTGCTGCTTGATTAAACACAGCTGCATTCATAATAGCCGGAGTCATTTCTGCTGGTAGCTCATAAACATGGTCCGGTATATGGACAGGATTGGGATTGGCTTCTTCATTTTTTCTTTTTAGCCACCTAAACAACCAGAATGGTAGAATTACCCCGACTCCTCCAAGCAGTGCTCCTAGAATAAGCCCCAGCACTCCTCTTTGTTTTTTCTGAACAGCTAAATTTTCTTCAAAAGCCATAATTTCATCATACTTGTCTTCATTTACTACATTTGGATTACTCGGTGTTACATAGGTTGGGAAAATAACTCTCGCTTCTACGAAAGACTCCGCTGAATTGTAAGGTACGGTCAACAAAACTTCTTGATTATCTTTTAAAGCTACTTCTCCTTCAAGATCTCCATGCCCCCATGCACGAAGTTCTCCGTCCTCAACTGCTTGTGGTAAGGTAATCGAGATCATAATATCTTCTATGTCATCTTCCCAACCTTCACCAATCACTTTTCGGTTTAGTTCTGCTATATCATTATAATTCGTAATAATTTCCGGTAATCGGTATTCATAAATAACCGTTTGAACTTCATCTTCCATTGGATTGTAGACGGTAAATTCTAAAAAGTCTTCCGTATTCTCTAGAGCAAAGGTTCCTGGTTCTTCTGAGGTACTAGGAGCAAAAGGAAAGGCATCTTGTTGGCCATCTGCTTGCATAGAGACTTTTACATCCGTTGGCGTTTCAATCTCAGAAACATCTAGTTTATATAGGACTCCATTGTACGCTCCCTCAAAATCATAGGTAATACGCTCTGTAAAAAGGGCACTCCCGTCTTCTTGTATATCAACTTGAACGTCATAATTCATAATTTCAAAAGATCGAGCGGCAACTTCTGGTGCTGGTATTCCAAACAGAAAAGAAATACTCAATAGTAAAATCCATCCATACTTTTTCAATACAATCACTCACTTTCTATTATCAACTACTCTCTCTCTTTATTATACACAAATCTCTTTTTTTATTGCATCTTCTTCCTATAAGCTACTTTGGTAGAACACTTAAAAAAAGGATAGGACATTTTATGTCCCATCCTCTGTATTTTTATTCTTCTTTAAATAAAACTCTTTGCTCACTGGAGCGTTCCCCTTCAAGGAACGCATCCAGCCAATTTTCAGAATTAATATGAAGTGTGGCCGTATTTTCCGTATCCAGTTTTTCTTTTGATTCTTTTGATTCTTTTTCTTTCATAAAAGAACTTTCCGGTTCTACAATTTTTGACACCGTAATAATATTCCCAGTTAACGCATCCACTCGTTTCACTTGTACAGATACATTTTCACGCACAATTTCTACATACCACATTGGGCTGTAGATATTCATATCATCTAAACTGAGTGTTTGGAAATACGATAAGGTAAGATTCTGAATGGTTGCTTTATTGGGAATTTGATTACTTAAGTACAACAATTCAATCGCGTTTTGCTCAGAGATAACGGTTCGATCGCGTCCTTGTATTTCGGCAGGCCCCGTATGTGTTTGTTCATAGGAAATAACTTCTTTATCTTCATTCAAGTTAAAAATTAAAGACCCTGTACTATCAGCGATTGAATTCCATTCACTGATTGCATAAAAATAATCTGTCGATTAATTACTTGGTAAGAAAGAAAGGTATATTCCTCTCCTTTTAGAACGTTGCCACTATCAATAAATTCTTGCAAAGGAGCTATTTGAACAGATAACGCATTTTCTGCTGCTAGATCTAATTTAATCGGTTCGATTAGCATACTAATTAGCTTATTATTTTCCATTCGAGTTGTCTGATTTGGTAAATTTTTAAAATTTTCTTCTAAATATTTATCTTTTTCAGTTTTAATAAAAGGAACTTCCACATTTTCTATCGAAAGTTCTGGTGACTTAATATTGTCACTTCGTAAACCTTCCTGCAAATTTACAGCTGAGCTTGGGTCTCCAAAATTTAATGACTCATTCTTATCTAACAAAACGGATAATAGATAGATATTCAGTATAGAAAAGGTGACAATGAGTATGATTTGTATTCTTTTAAAGTCCATTCTCGGTCTCCTCCCCTAAAGCAATCAACCAAGAATCTAACGTTCTCCATGTACCTTTCATTTTTACAAACCAGCGAGGAGTCAATTCTACAATTCGATTGCTTTCATCACTATTACTCCATTCATAAGCAATTTCAATCATTTCAATATCTGAAAAAGAATATCCCTTACTTTCAAGTGTTGCAATAATTTCTTCCCCCATTGGGAGCTCTACATTCTTTTGTCGATCTTCTAATGGAGTTTGAATAATTTGTGTAGGGAACTGTATCTCTGTCGATCCTGAGTTAGCCATTTTCATACGAATGGCTCCCATTCCTTTGGTATCATAAATAGGTATTCCACTCACATATCTACGATACGTAATTTGGTCCGTAGCTGAATCGTATCCATCATATAAAGAAAGTCCCGGCCATGTATCTAAAAACTTTAACTCATGAAAACTATTACGAACTTGACGATAAGCTAAAATGGATGTTCGATCCAAATTATTACGATAGTAATACAAAATACCACTATCCTTACTAATTCGTAATTCAGATATGTTGTCACTATAACTGATTACAAAATCATCACTATTATCTCTTAATTCCGTTGTATCATCAAAAAGTTCATTAATAAAAAAACTAGTAGATTGTTTTTCAGCAAGATAAACAAGCGTCGGAACCGTTACCCGTTCTTGTGGCATAAACACAATTCCATTTGAGAATATATACGCATTTGCAGGTATAAATTCATCTATGTTTTTTGTATATAAGGCTAATAGCGGCTCCATTGACTTTTCAGAATTTTGAGCAGTATAAATTTTTTTGTTTCATCATTTACTAAATAAATTTCATCTTCAGACTGTGGAGAAAGAAGAATTCTCGTAATCATTTCATTGGATAACCCTTCTGGTACTACTTCAAAATAACGGGAAATCAAATCTAAATGGATAGCAGCTGGAAATTTCACTTCTACCCTTCCCGTTTGCAACACTAAATCATTAAATTCATCCAAATCATAGGTTGCCAAAAAAGAAAGATCTTTCATTTTCCAATCGGTCAGGAAGCGATTCACATCTTTTAAAATTTTAGTGTCTTTTGTGATATAGGTGCGTGTATCTGTATGCACAGACATCTGACTTGGTACAAAGACTTCCTCTAAATTTTTAGTGGTAGAGATACTTGGACTTTGTACAGTAGGAGCGACTGGTTGTAAATTTAGCGTCTGAGAGGGGATAGCCAAAATCCGCCATGTTAGAAATAAACTTAGACTCACTAATACATACAATACAACCGATACGAGCCTGGACTCTTTTTGTCTCATCCCCACTCCTCCTCTTCTTCTTCAAATTCTTCATATGGCAAGGAAATGAAGAAGGTGGACCCTTTGTTTTCAATACTGCTTGCCCAAATTCTACCACCATGCATTGTTAGCACCTCTTTAGAGATCGCTAAGCCTAGTCCCGTTCCACCCATTGAACGTGCTCTAGCCTTGTCTACACGATAGAAACGTTCAAAAATATGTTGAAGATCTTTGCGTGGGATTCCTAGACCTTCATCTGTCACACTTAAAACGATACTATTGTGTGTTTCCATCAGACGGCACGTAATCGTACCTCCATCTGGGGAATATTTTAATGCATTATTCATAATGTTATCAATAACCTGAATCATCTTATCTTGATCTACTTCAACCCAAAGCGTTCTTTGAGTAAAATCTCGAATAATTTTGTAGTTTCTATCCCGATACTGTTCTGAACTAAACATTACTTCAAAACGATCTAGAATATGCCCAAAAAGATCATTCATACTGACAAATTCCAATTCCAATTGTGGCATCCCTTGGTCCATGCGAGATAGATGTAGCAAATCTGTAATCATTCGAATCATCCGGTCGGTTTCAGTAGTAATCACTTGTAAGAATGCTGGAGCGATTTCCTGGTCTTTCCAAGCACCTTCTTGAAGTGATTCTGTATAACTCTTTACACTTGTAAGAGGTGTGCGTAATTCGTGAGAAACGTTCGAAACAAAACTCCGACGTTCTTGCTCTATTTTTTCTTGTTCAGTTATATCCGTGAGCACACAAATTAAGCCACTGATAAATCCAGTTTCTCTTTGAATAACAGAAAATTCTCCTTGAAGAATATTTTCGTCTGTCTCTTCTCCTGTAGGATAAAGGATTAATTCTTTTTGAATTTCTAATAACTGTCTAAATGTAAATGTATTACCTAGATGAAGAACATTCATAATTGATTTACCAATCGCTTCTTCTTGTGTGAGATCTAATAAATCAAGGGCTCGATTATTAATAATAATTACTCGTCCTCGACGATCGGTTGCTAGAACACCATCAGACATATGTTTCAAAACACTATCTAACCTTTGACGCTCTGCTTCCGTTGTTTCTTGTGCCTCTTTAACTTTAGAAGAAAGGTCATTGATTGTATCGGCTAGCTGTCCTAATTCATCATTTCCGTAAATCATCACTTTTCCAGAATAGTCCCCTCGAGCAATATTCGCGGTCTGTGTCCTCATTTCTGAAATGGGTCGGGTAAGCCCACGAGAAATAATTACCGCAAGTAAAACCGTAATTACAATGGCAAACACAGAAGCATTCAGAAAGATGGTAACAATATCCATAATCTGGCTGTAAACTGTTTCGATATTGGATTCCATCACTATCGCTCCGATTAGTTCTCCTGTATTATCCGTAGTAAAAATAGGAGATACGGTTTTCCACACTCTACTGTTCCGGTCGTCGTTTAAATATTGATATTTTCGGTCCGTTTGTAAGAGCATAGCCTGTTGCACATCTCGATCGGTAGATTTCAACCCTATCATTGATTGACGAGTCTGATCATTTGTCCCTAAAATATAACCTCGATCGTCTACAACACGAATTTCCAAAAAATCTCCCCCAATATAATCCTGAAGGATATTTTGGATAGAAGATTCTTTTAGTTCCTCATCACCGTCAATTAAGACTGGTTGTAGAGAATTTTCTAAGAAACGAAGATTCAAACTCATTTGTGTATCAAAATTATTTATTAATTTTGTTTCCAATTGGCGAATGAAATAAGCTCCTATAATTTGTAAAGATACCAATAGCATAAAAATAAACAGCATTGGTATCTTAAAGTGGATGGATTGAATCCATTTAATTTTTTTATTCATATATGGTTACTCCTGGTCTGGATTTTTTAAGAAGTAGCCAACTCCTCTTCGAGTAATGAGCCATGTTGGATGGCTAGGTGTATCTTCTATCTTCTCACGTAATCGACGTACCGTTACATCTACGGTTCTTACATCTCCAAAGTAATCATATCCCCAGACCGTTTGTAAAAGGTGCTCACGGGTCATTACCTGACCAATATGGCGGGCGAGATAGTGAAGAAGTTCAAACTCGCGATGAGTCAACTCAATTTCTTTTCCTCGTTTAGAAACGATATAAGCATCTTCATGAATGGTGATGGCACCGACATGGATTTCATTAACTTTTACTTCTTCCTCTGGCTGAGCGGAAGGTGGTGAACTTAACCGACGTAAGTTTGCTTTCACACGAGCAATTAATTCTCGATTGGAGAATGGCTTCGTTATATAATCATCCGCACCTAATTCTAACCCCAATACTTTATCAATCTCTGAATCTTTTGCCGTTAACATAATAATTGGCACATCATTTGTTTTTCGAACTTGACGACAAACTTCCAAACCGTCTATTTTCGGTAACATTAAATCTAATAGAATCAAATCTGGTTGAACAGAAGCAACTTTTTCAATAGCTTCTTCCCCATCAAAAGCAGTGTGGACTTCGAATCCCTCTTTTGTTAGGTTAAAATTGATGATTTCTGAGATAGGTCTCTCGTCATCGACAACTAATATTTTTTTCATAGGCTACATATCTCCTTGATGGATCTATTCTTATACTACTTATCTTTTTCGTTACATGTGTTCATTATACCTTGCTTGGCAAACAAGTGCAAAATATTTTTGTAAGCGTTATCCAGCGCGTGTTTTTTGATTGACTTAAACTTTTGATTTTTTACGATAAGAAAATGACTAAACAGTCAACGCTCTTATTATCTTACTACAGCTAAAAGAAACTACTATTTAAATTAGGATAACAGGCATCCCTACTTCTACTAGGTTGAAAAATTGTTCCATTACTTCTGGTGGCATATTAATACAGCCATTTGATCCATTTACTAAATATTCTTGTGAACCAAAAGAACCTTGCCAACTTGCATCATGAATGCCAATTCCTTCCCAATCAATGGGAATCCAATATTTTACGGGCGTTTCATAGTCCGCATCTCGACGTGGGTTATAACCAATCAATGTTGTATCTTTTACTTTGTTCCATGCGTAGAAAACGCCAATTGGTGAAGCAGTCTTCGGATGTCCTCCAACAATGACTGATTCAAAGACTTTTTGACCTTCTTTATATACATATATTTTTTGATTTTGTAAGTCTACTTCTACATAGTTAGATCCGATATCGGTACCATCGTCATTATAACCGGAGCCATTAATTGCTGGAGTAACCGTTACATCCTCTCCTGCTAAAATATAGGCAGCCAAATTATCTGCTTCCGCTGTCGTAGCAATCGACCAACCGTACGTCCCCGCTGGAACTTCAACAGTTCCTCGATTTGTACTTTCAAACTGACGTGTTTTCCCATTGGTTGCATATTTTTCATGTAAGCTTTCTGCATATTTTTTAGTTTCCTCCGTATTAACAGAAGGTTCCCCTTTATCATCTACAGAAAGCCACGTAACTATTTTTTCTTTAGGTACAATCTCTTCTTTCCCTGCTATTTTATAGGTTACAACTATATTAGATAGATCATCCATTTTTTTCAAAGAAGCAAGTAGGGTTTCATTCTCTTTGGTGACAGCAGGTTGGGCATAGCTATCTTCTAGATGTACTTGATCCGAACTTCCCACCATAGATTGAATGATTTCCTCTTTTAGCAATTCTTGATCAATAACAGTCCCTTGTACTTCAGGTTGGATAACAAACGCATCATCTTTATTTACAATACTAGCATTTTCAGAAGCAGTACGATCTTCCGTTTCAAGGGAAAGGGTTTTTATAAAGGTAAGCAATGCTTCTTCCTTGTATTCAACCGCAGAAGAGTCACCATTAATTTTCTTTTCTTGAAAAGCTAGAATCGGCCAACTCCAACTACCTTGTTCTGCTTTGGCTTGTTTCAAAAGCTCTGTATCATCCATACTTGCGTCTAGTTGTGATGGAGTAAAACTCGCTATAGTTTCATCTTTTTCTTTTATAGTAATGGTCTTCGCATGAAAGTCTTTTGCGATTTTACGATTAGCTTCTTCTATCGTATTGCCAGAAATATCAATCGTTCCTAAAGTTGTTTTCGGTAAAAAATGATCTTTATAATAAACTCCTCCACCAATATAGGCAACAAGAAGTACTACTATCAACGTAACAGTGGTTATAATAACTGGTTTTCTTTTCAAATGATTTCCTCCTAAGGGTCTAACCAAACATTTTTACGATATTACAATTTGGTTACGTTTGTGTTACACGTTTGAATTTCTTACTAATTGTAACGTACATTCTTAAATTTGACTATGTTTTTGCATCATTTTTAGTGAAATTATAAGAATTTTCAATCAAATAAATAGCTTTTTAATTAAAAAAAGAAGAATCGCATCTCTGCCCTCTTCTCTCTTCATTCTTATTGGATTTCTTTTAAGATATATGAAAAGTCTACTTTTTCTTTTTTGACAATCATCAACAAGCCATCTCCTAGTGGAACTAGCGAAGAGTCTAACGCTTCATGATTTAAAACTAAATCTAATAGTTGATTTAATCGTCGGTGAATTTTACGAACTCGCTTAGGAATATCTTTTTCATCATGTAAAATGGTACCTCCTTGAAAAACATCATCAATGATGAGCATCCCATTAACACTTAATAGATTCATGCAATATGGTAAAAATTCATAGTATTTCGCTTTTGCACTATCCATAAAAATGAAATCATATGGACCTTCTAATGTGGGCAAGAGGTCAGCTGCATCTCCTTCTAAAAGAGTTACCTTTCCATCTAAACCTAAATTTATAAAATTATTCTTAGCTCTCTCAATCATAATATCAAAGCGGTCAATCGTTGTAATATGCCCTCCATCTGCTAAATGTTGTGCAAACAGACTAGCAGAAAAACCAATTGCTGTTCCAATTTCTAGAACTTGTTTGGGTTTTATTTGGCTTAGTAGTAAATTCAGAAATACTGCTGTCTCATGAGGAATAATAGGTATCCCTTTCTCGTTCGCATAGTTCTCTAGATCACCTAGTTTTCCGGAAAATGGTTTTAACTCTTTTCGCATATATTCTACTAATTCTTTTTTAACAACAGGTCGACTCATCATTTCATTTTTATCGTGCATCTTTTTTCTCCTTAAAAAAAGCCATCGTACGAGAAGTCTTTAGACAACGTTCTTGTCTTTGGTCCTTCTCATCCTTTGGCTCTTCCATTCTTTTTTTATTTCATTTGATTTCTTATTCTGTTTCAATCATTTCTTCAGAATCCACTGGTTTTTGTTCTACGTGAACGGAAAGAATACGGCCGTTCTCTATTTTATCGGTAGTTAGGATATATTCTCCAATCCGAACACTCACGCGAGCTTCATCTTCTGGGAAATAACCAATTTCTTCTATAATATACCCGGCAATCGTGTCTACTTCATCCGATTCAATATCTGTTTGAAATAGTTGATTGAATTTTTGAAGCTTCATTTTCCCATTTACGATATAATTTTTTTCATCCATCTTCCGAGAGAGTCGTTGAATTTCATCGTACTCATCTTCAATATCCCCAACAATCTCTTCCAGTAGATCTTCTAACGTCACGATTCCCTCGACCCCTCCGTATTCATCTTTCAGAATAGCCATATGGGTTTGTTGCTTACGAAACTCTACTAGTAAATCATCAATATAGATCGTAGAAGGAACAAATAAAGGTTCATTAACCAGACTACGGAAATCAAGAGCATCAAAACCATTTTCTTTTGAGGCTTTCAAAACATTTTTCATATGCAAAACGCCAATAATATTGTCTTTATCATCTTCATAGACGGGTAATCGCGAATAAGGACTATCCAATACTAACTCTACGTTGTAATCTAATTCGTCATCCAAGTCTAGCATCAATGTATCCGTCCGTGGAACCATTAATTCGCGTGCAAGTCTTGTATCCATAGACAAAACACCTTCCATCATCGTAAATTCAGATGGATCGATAGCACCTTGACCACGACTTTGTGCTAAAATAGCTCGCATTTCATCTCTTGTCAACGTTTCTTCTTGTTTCGTAAAATCAATCGGCGACATTTTTTTCAAGAGTCCGGTTGAAGCAGATAAAAGCCAAACAAAAGGAGTCACAATGATTTGAACCCAGACAATAATTCCCGATGTAACTCGAGCAACCTGCTCTGGCATTTGTAACGCGACTTGTTTAGGAAATAATTCTCCTAATACAAGAGTTAAATAAGAAAGAACTAAGGTGATTACAATCGTTGCAATTGTTTGCCATCCTTTAATACTACCTAAAAGAGGCTCAAAATAGATGACAAAGTTAGCGGATGCTGAAGCACTGTTAAAGAATCCAGCTAGCGTGATTGCTACTTGAATCGTTGCAAGAAAATCATCGGGCTTTTCCAATAGTTTTAATACTCGTCGAGCTTTTCGATCTCCTTTTTCCGCCATATCATTAATTTTATTGCGGTTAAGAGATACAAATGCAAGTTCAGCAGAGGCAAAAAAAGCGTTGGCTAAAAGTAAAATAAGAACAATGACTATATATGAGGTAATACTCTGACCTGTGGGGTCTCCGTTCATAAGATTTTTTTCTCCTTCTTTCTTTTTGTTTAATTTTTTAATAAGTGCGGTACACTTCATTTTCTATCGTTTAAGAGAATGCACTGTCTTCATTATATAATATTTATAATAGAGAATTTGAGATAGAAAAGCAAGGCGGTTTCATAAAACTGTCTTTTAGAATCATTTTTTAAAACAATATTCTTACAAAAATAGGTCCTTCTACTAAATTCATAGATTATCACCAAATTTTAATTTTATTTTTTTAATTTTGACTCAGAGGCCTTCCCTTCCTATCTTAACAAGATTTCTTTCTTTTATTCTTCTAATGTTTCTCATTGCTTTTTCTTATTTTAGTGTTATTATTTTAATAAGAAGAGGTATTATATCTTTATTTAGGAGGAATTTGTTTATGCTTATCCGTTCACTTGCTATTCCCAAAAGAGAACTTACCGTGGTGAAAGAATCTGCCACACTACAAGAAGCGATTGAAATTTTAGAAGACTCAGGGTATCGTTGTGTACCTATTCTGGATGAAACCGGAACTCTCTTTAGAGGAAATATTTATAAAATGCATATTTATCGGCATAAAGCCAATGGTGGGGACATGAACCTACCCGTCACACATCTTCTTAAAAATGCGACTAAGTTTATTTCATTAGATAGTTCTTTCTTTAAAGTATTCTTTACTATTAAAGAATTACCTTATATAGCTGTTTTAAATAAAGATATGACATTTTTTGGCATCATGACACATAGTAGTCTATTAAATATGCTCGCTCAATCATGGAGTGTGGATGCAGGTAGTTATGTATTGACCATATTGGCTCCTGGCGAAAAAGGTGATCTATTCCAAATTACTAAAATCATCAATAAATATTCTAGTATTGCTAGTGTTATTTCATTGGATGTTACTCGAGAAGAAATTTTACGTCGTGTATTAGTAACGTTACCTGCTGGTATCAGCAAGTCTGAGCTAGAAACAATCGTAAACGCACTCGATAAACAAGATTACAAAGTTGTCAGCACAGAAAATCTACAAGCTGACTAACAGGAAGATACAGGAACCCCCGATACCGTTAGGTAAGTATACCTAGCTGTACCGGGGGTTTATTTTTGTAAATTTTAAATTATCCTACCGAACCATTTAAAAAAGGAAAGGATTCGAGTCTTTTTCTTGTTGAACAGTAGTCGGACTTCCATGTCCTGTAAAGAGTGTAGTATCTCCTGGTAAAGGAAGAATATAACGTTTAATCCCTTCCATTAATTGTTCATGACTGCCGTATGGAAAGTCTGTTCGTCCAACACTTCCTTGGAAAATAACGTCTCCAACAATGGCGAAGCCTTTCTCTTTAAAAATAAAGACTAAACTACCAGGAGAATGTCCCGGAATATGTTGCAAATCGAAAGTGAATTCTCCAATTTGACAAGGTCCCATTTCATCTAAATAGAAATCAGCTGGTTTTTCCACGGTAATCGGATCCATCCCTGGATGACCTCCAGAACCATTTAACATGGGATCTGTTAACCAGTCTTTTTCGATAGAACTTTGGTAAAGTGGAATTCGATATTCTTCGCGTACTTCGTCAACCGCACCAATATGATCAAAGTGAGCATGGGTTAAGACGATTGCAACTGGATTTAAGTTGTTCACTGCAACAACACTTTTTATTTGATCCGCATCTGCACCTGGATCAAAAATAATGGTGTTACGATTATTTCGTCCAATTAGAAAATAGCAGTTTTCTTCGATAGGTCCTACCGTTAATGCAAGCAATTCCATTTTCTTACCTCCCGTTTGTGTTTCCCTTATCTTACCATTATAACAAATCAGAAGAAAATGTCTTTCTATATTACTTATTTATATGGATGAAGAAAATAAAAACCCATGAAGAAAGAATATCTTTCCGCATGGGTACACAAATTATTTTTATTCCATTCGTTTTGTAAAATGAATCACTCGATTTAATGACGACATGACAGGTATAGAGACAAGTAACACAACAGCTTCACCAAAAGCAGCAGTTGCATAGCTAAACCAAAATGGTAAATCCAATACCAAATATAATTCCATTGCTACAAAAACCATTGTCACGACAAATACAAGTGCCGTCATCACCATCCGTTTCTTTTCGCTATCACCTGGTTTAAATAGTTTATCCAGAATTAGAAAAGAAAGTAGGGTTTAGCCAAAACCAAACAGTAAATCCCATCCACCTAATGTGGATAGCAATAGATTAGAAAGAAAGACGCCGGCTAAAACACCATAGCGATAAGACTTATGATAACCTACTAAATGATTTAACATCTCTGAAACGCGGAACTGAATCGCTCCAAAAGACATAAAAGAAAAAATCGCTGTTAAAGCTACGTATAAAGCAGCAATAATGGTATTCGTTACCATTCTTTTTGTATTCATATTTTTTCCTCCTAGTTTTTTTACGTGGGATGGTCAACGAACCACGTACTGCCATTTTTCAAGCCTTTTTAGTGTACCATATTTTGCTACAGAATAGCTGGTTTTCTCTGTCTTTATTTGAAAATAAAAAGGGATAGGAACCACTGTTAATAAGTGATCCCGACCCCTTTATTTGTGCTCTATTATTTGATTCTATCCTTAGCCATCCACATAATTCCGTGGTACTCTGCCACTAATCCCACAAAGGATTTCGTAGCCAATAGTCCCAATAGAAACAGCAATTTCAGATGGATTATTGATCTCTCCATGATCTTCCCCTAGCAAAGTAACTTTCGTACCAATTGGGAATTCATGAGGGAGGCCAATCATGCATTGATCCATACAAATGACTCCCCGAACTGGGCAGCGATGTCCTTCCACTAAAACGGTTTGATCTTTTAAATTTCTGCTCCATCCATCCGCATATCCTACTGACAGAGTAGCAAGCCATTCTCCTTCATAGGCTCGATAACGAGCCCCATAGCTAATCGTATCACCTTCATGCATCTGTTTTACATAGCTTAGTTCCGTTTCTAGCTTAAAGGCGGGTTTCAGTTCATACGGTAGTGGAATCGTACAGTCGGATGGATTATAGCCATACATAGCAATCCCTACTCGTACTGCATCCGTTTCAAAATCCTCATGCCATAACGTTACTGCTGAGTTCGCTAAGTGAACGATATCCGGGCGTTTGCGAAGACTAGAAACCAACTCTTTAAAGCGTGCCAGTTGCCTTTCTACTTGTGTATCATCTTCCCCATCTGCCGTTCCAAAATGAGTGAAAATCCCTTCAAAGTGGATCTGTTCCTGGTGGAGTTCACAAAATCTTTCAAACTCATGTACTTCTTCATCTGTTCGTAAACCAATCCGGCCCATTCCCGTATCCACCGCCAAGTGAATTCGAAGCGGTTGATCTGTTTTTCGAAACTCCAACAAGGGAAGAGCGTCTTCTAACCAATCCGTAGAAGATACTGCAACACTTATATTTTGATCGGCCATGAGAGAGACATCTCGAACTTCTGTCAGTCCCATCACCAAAAGAAAGTCATCTGTAAAGCCACTATCTCGTAATTCCAAGGCCTCATCTAGAATAGCGACACAAAATCCATCCACTCCTGCTTCTTTCGCAGCATTCGCAATCGGAACCGCTCCATGTCCATATCCATCTGCTTTCACTACAGCTAATAATTTTTTATCTTTTTTTATATTCGAACGTATTTGATTGATATTCCATTTAATTGCGCCCAAGTCAATAGTAGCTACAGTGGGGCGATGTATTCCTTTTGCCATAAAAAAACTCCCTACTTTTCTAGAATTACTTGTGCAGCAACAACATTGGAGGAATGAGTGATGGAGACAAAAGCATTCCCATCAAAAGGAGATTGAGTAACTTCTGGTTTATTTTTCTCACCCGGAAGAACTTCAATATCTTGAAAGGAAAGTTTGCCAATTCCTGTACCGTACGCTTTCGAGAAGGCTTCTTTAGCCGCATAACGACCTGCTAGAAACTCCATTTTACGTGTTCCTTTTAATTGATTAAAAATAACCTGCTCTTTTTCGGTTAGTATTCGCTTTGCAAAATCTTCTCGTTTTTCATATGCTTTAGTAATCCGATCCAATTCTGTTACATCCAAACCGATTCCTATAATCATCGTCCACCCAATCCTTTCCAACTCCCTTTCCTTATTTTACCAAAAAGGAACAGGAGTGTCATTTCAAAACAAAAAGACTATTTCTTGTTAGTTGTTATGTGGAATACTGATTACTTGGTCGTTTAAATTTTGGTCTTGTAATAATTGGTTGGAATACCTTTTTAGAAAACCAGTACTATTTTCTTGAATAATTTGATAACCGGGATGACTAGTAATTTCTTGGATAACTTCCGCTTCATTTCCTTCAATATAATCTTCCCCAGAAAAATAACGAACATTCATTCTTCCAATAAAATCTTTCACATCAGGAGAAAGTTGCTTATCATACCAACGTTCTTCTGCCATCTGTTGAATAGCTAAACTTTCACCATCTTCTTTGAAGAAGTCATGGCCTGTTTTTTTGTATTCTAAAAGGGCAAGGCTCTGTTGATTTGTACTCTCAGCCCATCCTTCTACATCCAACGATTCGTGCGCATACTCTAGATAATCCTCAGACAATTTGATAGTCCCCACACTATTCGGATAGATCGAAAGTGCTCCTGTTATAATTTCATAGAATGTAGAATCTCCAACTTCTGCACTCGTAATATCTTGGGCATGGATATGACCCGCAAAACTTGTTTGAACTCCTTTTTCAATAAAATACTCTAGTCCATACTCGTCATCTAGGATAGAAAATTGACTTCCTTCTTTTCCGCTATGATTGAGTTGTGGATGATGAGATACAACATAGGTTTGTGGTGCGTCAGTTTGTGTAGCAAAGTAGTCATCTAACCATGTATAGGTTTCCTTACGAATTTGTCCTTCTGCAGGAGGAGCTTTTGTACTTTTAGAATCACTATAGCTATTTGTATCTAACATCAAAAATGGATATCCTCGTTTAGGTTCAATAATGTAACTCAAAGAATGAGAATCTTCTGATATAGCCAAATCGTATCCATAATCTGCAAAAAGTTCCTTAAAATCGTCTGGAGAAACTTGCTCAACTACTTCCATCTCCTCCCCAATAAACTTTCTTGCCCAACCACTATGAATATCATGATTTCCGGGGATCACACTTACTTGCGTGCCCCCCTCTTCGATTCGTCTAAAATATTCCGCTAGTCCAACCATACTCTGGTATTCTCCATTGAATGTCAGATCTCCGGTAACGATAATCAAATCAGGTTTCTGGTGGTTCGCTTGCCACACTAAAGCTTCCATCAAAGCTGGAATGTGTTTAAGATCTTTCCCTGCAGAAGTAGCTTCCATTCGGGAAAAAGCAGCTCCATCATCAAATAATTCTGGCGCTATAAAATGCGGATCAGATAGAATCCACATGTTTAAATCACCTTCTTCTACTACATGTATTTTTTCTTGAAGTAGAGGTTCTGCATGGGTAGACTTATTTACACTATAAAAAAATAAAGCTACACAAAGCGTTACTAAAAATAAACTAATTTTTTTCATTTTTTGAGCTTCTTTCTATTAACAACAAGATCAGCCTAAAAAGGACTAGATCAGTGTTTATTTTTATTATTTAGTATGACAGAACGATTGCCTACATTCAATATTTTTAATTAGGACAGTTTTTTAATTAAAAGTCCATTTAATGTCCTAATAAAGCTTTATTAGGACAGGTAAACCAATAAGTGAGTCGTTCTTTGTCTTAATAATCTCAATAGCACGGATTTTCGTTCTAAATTGTTATAATTTAGAACTACTCTAGTTAAATATTTATTCGAAATTCCTTTTTTTACACCTAAAACCTCAATAAAACCCTTTATTAGGACAAATACGTATCTTAAAGTAGCTCTACCTGTCCTAATCAACAAGTATTAGGACACATAAAGATGATTTCGCTCAAAAGTTGTACAAATTAATTGTTTTCTCCAAAAAAAAGCAGGAAACGGACGAGCCGTTTCCTACTTTATTTATTTTTAGTCTTTGTTTCTGATTGTAAATCCGCCAGTTCCCTTTTTATTAGAAGTAGAACCTTTGCTTCTTCTGTCATCAGAACGTTTGTCGTCTCTGCGCTTACCGCCTTCAGAACTACGTGTACGATTGCCTTTTTCTCCGGATCCAGATGAACGACGATCGCCTGAACGTCCGCCTCTTCCTTTATATCCGCCACTACGGCCTCCACCTTTATTAGAACCACCCTTTTTATTGCGTGATGGCAATGGGCGTTCTGGTGTGATCTTCACTGGAACTTCAGCTGAATCTTTAGATAGGCTCTTCAAGAAAGCCGCAACTAAATCTTCTCCACTGTGAGTTTCCAATAAATGAAGAGCTGCACGATGAAATTTATCATCTTCCGTTTCTTTTACGATACGTTCAGCTTCATCCACGGCATTTTTCAATTGACCACGGAAAGCTTCTTCATCGGATGGTGGCTTCAATGGAGTAATTTCTTTACGAATCAATTTTTCAATTGTGCGCAAGTAATCCATTTCGTTTGGTGTTACAAAAGTAACAGACATTCCTTCGTGTCCAGCACGGCCTGTACGTCCAACACGGTGTACATAGCTTTCTGGGTCTTGAGGGATATCATAGTTATAAACGTGTGTAACACCCGTTATATCTAATCCACGTGCTGCTACGTCGGTAGCAACTAAAATATCTAATTCACCTTTTTTGAAATCACGAAGAACGCTCATACGTTTCTGTTGAGTTAAATCACCATGGATTCCTTCAGCACGATATCCGCGCATTTCCAATCCTTTAGCAAGTTCGTCAACACGACGTTTTGTACGTCCAAATACAATGGTCAATTCAGGATTTTGTACATCCAACAAACGAGTCATTGTATCAAATTTCTCGAAGTCTTTACATCTCACAAAATATTGGTCCAATAAGCTAGCTGTCATTTCAGCTGCTTTAATTTGAACGTGTTGTGGATCATTCATGAATTTAACACCAATACGTTTGATTGATGGTGGCATAGTTGCTGAGAATAGTAATGTTTGACGCTCAGCTGGCGTTTGAGAAATAATTGCTTCGATGTCTTCTAAGAAGCCCATGTTCAACATTTCGTCTGCTTCGTCCAATACCAAAGTTTCTACATTGCCTAAACGCATTGTTTTTCTTTTGATATGGTCCAATAGACGTCCTGGTGTACCCACAATTATTTGTGGATTGTTTTTCAAAGCACGAATTTGGCGGCTAATATCTGCTCCACCATATACTACTTGTACAGAAACGCGTTTTTCGCGTCCTAAACGATATAGTTCTTCTTGTGTTTGAATAGCTAATTCACGTGTTGGTGCAATAACTAATGCTTGAATTGATTTGTTGTTAGGATCGATTTTCTGTAACATTGGAAGACCAAATGCAGCTGTTTTACCTGTACCTGTTTGCGCCTGTCCAATAACGTCAATACCTTTTAAACCTAGTGGAACGGTCTGTTCCTGGATTGGTGTAGTTTCTTCAAAGCCCATATTTTCTACGGCTTTTAATAGTTGGGGATCAAGTCCCAGTTCTGAAAATTTCATGTTTCCTCCTAGTTTTTGAGAAACATTAGAGAGTCTTCCCTTAACCCTGATTATCGTAAAAAGAATGTTTGCTGGCCTCTAATGCTTGAGAAAAGCAAAATCTTTTCAATCTCTAATTTGGTATATTTTTAAATATATAGACAAATGATTTTTTAAAATCTTTTGCATAGTAAGTCTACCGGTCGTATTTCCTGCATCCTGCAGAAAAAACCCTCTTTATTCCTCTTTTTTTACCATATGTAATCTTAACACGTCTTTTTATGATTTGCAAACGATACTACTTCTACTCAAATTAAAGACAGTCTTTTTTCTTCCTAACTACCTGTTTTATAAGGTTTTAACAGTAAATCAACAACCTTCATTGGCAATATATTACTGTTTTTTCATAGAAATACTTTTATTTCTCTAATTTTCTAACGACCGAAAGTAAATCTGTTCCAAAACTCGATTTAATGAGAATCTGGTCTTTTTCACCTAAAACATTTGTTAAATCCTCTATCAACATCGCTTTATTTTCAGGATAATAGTGTAGCTGTTCTATTGGAAAGCTACCCTTTAACTCGTTAAATAATGCCTTCATCTCTGTTCCATATAAATAAACTTCATCAAATTTTTCACTTGTAATAGAAGATGCAATGCTAGCATGCAACGTTGCAGACTGTTCACCTAATTCACGGATATCCCCTAAGAGTATAATCTTACGTCCTTCTCGTGGCACGTCTGCAAAAGCATCCAATACAACTCTCATTGCTGTAGGGCTTGCGTTATACGCATCATTTAAAATTTGAGACCCATTGATACCTGGTAACCACTGCGTACGATCAGCTGTTAGTTTAAAAAGAGCCAAAGATTCTTTTACTTCCGCGATGGAAAGTCCAAAATAATCGGCAATGGTCAGAGCAATCAAAGCATTTTGTACGTTATAACTGCCTAGGACTGGAATTTCTATTTGTAAATCAGCATCTAGATTGAGATGGAATGTCGTTTTTTCTTTTCCACTTTGAATCGAATACGCAAAAACAGTAGCTGACTTATCAAGTCCAAAGGTAACTTTATTATAAGTCCCATCAATTGGCATTTCTTCTCGTATAAGTGGTTCGTCAATGGGATAAATAAATACACCGTCTGGCTTCAAACCTTCTAAAATTTCTAGTTTTGCCTTTGCTATGTTTCGGCGACTACCTAGATACTCCAGGTGACTTTCTCCAACCAAGGTAATTGCTGCTACATCTGGTTCAGCAAGCTGACTTAATAACGAAATTTCTTTAAAGCTACTCATTCCCATTTCCAAAACAAGAATTTCTGTTTGTTCAGGCATATTCAAAATGGTGATCGGCAGACCTATTTCATTATTATAATTTCCTTCTGTTTTATGAACGTTAAAGCGAGCACTTAATACGGCTGCGGTCATATCTTTAGTTGTTGTTTTACCATTACTTCCAGTAATGGCGACAACTTTTGGATGGATCATTTTCAAGTACGCTTTAGAAAGCTTTTGTAAGGCTTCTAGCGTATCATCCACTAAGATAATTGCGATGGATGCAGGTGCTTCTTCTTCAGGACGGCTCCACAGAGCAGCAGTAGCTCCATTAGCAATTGCAGACTCTATATAGTCATGTCCGTCCGTTTCTCCTTTTAATGGTACAAACAAGCTATTAGCAGTAGCTTTTCTTGTATCAAATACAACTGAATCGATTTCAGCAAATCGGTTCGGTGAACTATAATCAATTGCTTCAACAGCTTTTACAATATCAATTATACGCATTGGTTTCATACAGGTACCTCTCTCATCTTCTTACTTAGAATCCATAGAAAAAGCCGTCAACTGGTTTAAAAACAGGCAGAATAAAATGTTGTCTGTTCAAAACAATGGACGGCTGGTTTCCTTCAGTTTGGGAATTTTTTAATAAACGTATAAACGAACTTAATTAATTTCTACGTAATCTACTTTTTCTGAATAACGTTTTAGAGCTAACTGAATTAACTCTTCTACTAAATCACTATATTTTAAACCTGTCTGTTCCCAAAGAAGAGGGTACATAGAGAATTTAGTGAATCCAGGTAAAGTATTTATTTCATTTAGATAAATTTCGTTTCCACTCGTTACAAAGAAGTCACAACGACTTAAGCCACTGCCATCAATAGTACGGAATGCTTCCATTGCATATTTTTGTAATTTTTCAATTAATTCTTCAGGAAGTTCTGCCGGAATTTGCAATTCTACTCCGCCATTATTGTACTTTTCATCATAGTCGTAAAACTCTTTATTTTTTACAACTTCACCAGGAACAGAAACATGAATGTCTGTGTTTCCTAAAATTGAGATTTCAATTTCGCGAGCTTCCACGCCTTGTTCTACTACTACTCTTCGATCATATTGGAACGCTTTATCAATCGCATCAATTAACTCTTCTCGATTATTCGCTTGGGAAATCCCTACACTAGAGCCCATATTGGCTGGTTTTACAAACATCGGATAGATGAGTGAACCTTCGCAACGAAGGAAGGTTATTTCTTGATTATTCTTCCAATCATATAAAAAAACTGGAACGTAGGGTACTTGAGGAAGGCCTACTTGCTGAAATAATTGCTTACTGATAATCTTATCCATTCCGGTAGCACTTGCCAATACTCCACATCCTACATACGGCATGTCTAAGACTTCAAACAAACCTTGAACAGTCCCATCTTCACCATTTGGACCATGTAGAACAGGGAAAATAACCGCATCCTCAGACTTAATATCTGCTGGTGTTATTCTTATACCATAAGAAACTTCCGCTTCTGTCTGAGCTATTGATTTTGCATCACCTTCCGTTAAGCGCAATGATTCTGAATGAGTCGTTGGTGCAAAGAGAGTTTCTCCCTGAAGCCATACTCCTTCTCTAGTAATATAAACAGGGACGACATCATAGTAGTTATAATAAATTTCTTTTACGATAGAGTGAGCAGTCAAGATTGAAACATCATGTTCTGCACTTTTTCCTCCATAAATCAAAAAAACCTTCATACGATTATTTTCTCCTTAGTTTTAAACTTAATATCCATTGAGTTAATTTACTAGGTAATTGTACCATATACCGAATAAGCATTACATACGAAAAAAGAGTCAAGCATCCTTTTTTTGCATGACTCTACTCTATTTCGTATTTTAAATCCCACTTATCCTGATTTGCATCATAGATTAGCATCCCTAACGATTCTTTTTCATCAAATAACTGATTAATACTAGATAGCTTATCTTCCGTTAAAAATAGCGGAACCTGATATGTTTGATTCTCCATTTTCATTTGTCGAAATGAAAAACAAACTCCTTCTCGAAAAGCAGGAACAAATTGCGCTGCTTTTTCAATGGGAAAAGATCGAATGATCTGTTCTTTTTGAAAAAAACGCTTTTTTTCATTTACTTTTTTCTGCATTCTTTGTGTGATGGAGTCGGAAAATTGTTCCAAAAATTCCTCCAAGTACCGATAGTATACTTTTGTAAAGTCATTAGGGAGAGAGAGATAAATATAGTTATTTTGTAACTTATAATAGAAAGGAGAATATAGGTAATTATGTGCATGTGCAATATATAAAATTTCCGATATTTCAACAGAGGTTAGTTGATGCAACATGTCTATGCTGGAAAAATCAATCCATGCACCTAGTTGAGAAGGATTTCCAATACCCGTATCCAGGAACTTCTTTACTTCTTCTTGTCCTTTAATAATAGGAAAGCCAGTATGGTTATCATACGTCCCTACAGACTCTCCTCCTTTAATTAAAAGCAAATTATTAGGAGTCCTTTTTAAGAGGTTTTTACTATTTTGGTTGGTTATTCCTTTACTCAACACATTATTTCCCACTGTGTCATAGTGTATGTAAATCATTTGTTCTGGCACTACATATCCTCCCATTCTCCATACTAAATCACTGCGTACTAGCTTTTACAAATTCGTACCAATCAAAATACAGTCATTTTCGTTTTCTCGTTTCTTTAGTGTACTACTCTAATTGAAAAATTAGATATCAAACACATGTTAATATTATTACAATAATATAACTTTTTATCTAATAATCCCATAGAATTACTTTAAAAATTTCATAAGACTAGACTAGACACCTATTTTGTCGCTTAAAAGCGTACTTCAGGAACTGCTCTCTCCGTTTCAGGAGTATCCAAAACAACTTCAGGGAGAAAATGATGAGCTTTTGCTACTATGATGCTAGGGAACGTTGATAATTTAATATTATACTGAGTGACACTGGAATTATACAATTGGCGAGAATAAGCAATTTTGTCTTCTGTTTCAGATAGTTCGGTTTGAAGTCTTAAAAAATTTTCATTCGCTTTTAAATCAGGGTATGATTCTGCTATCGCAAAAACACTTCTCAGTTGATTAGATAATTGATTGGATAGTTCCATCTTCTTTTCCGGATTCGAATCTCCTACTTCTGAAACCAACTTACGAAGTTCCGTAACTTTTGTCAATGTACTTTGTTCGTGTATAGCATATCCTTTTACGGTTTCTAATAAATTAGGAATTAAATCATTTCGACGTTTCAATTGGACGTCAATTTGACTCCATGCTTCAGTAACCCATAAACGATTACGAACTAAATGATTATAAAGACTTACCCATGCTGCTCCTATTACGATTACAACGACAATAACGATTCCTATAAACCAGCCCACTTGTTCCACTCCATTCTTAAAATCATTTTGTATGTACCTCTGTCTTTATTATAGAAGATTAAGAAGCTTTTGTCGAAATTGTTAGTAAAACATAACCTTTTGCTCCCTAATCGTTTCCATGGTAGGATAAACAAAAGAAAATCATCATGATAATGGAGGATGATCACATGTGTTTTTTAAAAGGAAAATCTCCAATTCCTCCTGTTGTTACAGGTGAACTCCCTTTAACTTCTTCTCTTTCTACACTAGATTTACCTGTTTCTTATTTAAAGTTGTTAGAAAAACAAAATGGAGGGTATACGCAGTACGTTCAAGTACAAACAGAAGAGCCAACTTCAGATGGCCTCGATTATGCTCATATCCATTATATTTGGGGAATTCATAACCAACCTACCCCTAGTATTCTTTCCCAACAAAATATCCCTTCTCGTGAAACACTTCCTGATTACTTAGTTATTTTCAGTGCTCACGAAGAACAATTATTTGCCTTTGACTATTCACAGTGTTCCGATAAAAAAGAACCTGCAATCCGTTATATCGACCTTGAAACGGGTAATTGGCAAACGGTTGCTCCTAATTTTGAAACCTTTATAAATCATCTGGAACCTGGGGAGATCCTTCTTCCTCTTGAAGGGAAATTAACGACTATTGAAGCAGAACATGCCCTTTTGTTGACGACAGACCCTGTTATGCTAAATGGCTTGTGGATGCATTTAGAAGATTGTACAGATAAAAAGTGGTACTTTTCCTGGTTACTCTATTTTTCTAAACATTCTGATAGTGGAATTCGTCAAGCTACAATTGATGCCTTAGAGATGCAAATTCTCTACTATCGTCTTTTTTTACCTGAAAATACGCAAGAAGTTTTCGATGTCTTTTTAAATGACCAAGAAGATAGTATCTGTAATCAAGCAACTTGGCTTCTGAAAGAATGGAACGAAGTACATTAAAAAAGAGAAACCAAATATAAAATGAATCCCTACCTCTAAACTAGACACCTAAAAAAACAGGTTCATACTGCCCATAGAAGATGGTCTCGATAAGCAATCGGGGTCATCTTCTTTAATTTTTTTTGGTAGCGGCGATGATTGTAAAATTCAATATATTCTTCTACGGCATACCACAGGTCCTGAAGTGTCTCTTGTTTTTCAGATAGGACGATATCCTTCATATGACCAAAAAAGGATTCCATAGGAGCGTTATCCCAGCAGTTGCCCCTCCGGGACATGGACTGCGTCAAGCCCATTTCTTCAACCTTTTTCTGAAAGGTTGGGTGTGTATAATGGACACCTTGGTCCGAGTGAAAGTATCGTTCTGTTTCTAGAATATCTTGTTGGATCACTTTGGGCAGTTTTTCCAACGTCTGATATACCAACCCCATTTTCAAGCTTGTAGAAAAGTGATGGGCAACGATTTCTCCCGTTGCACCGTCTTTGACAGCGGAAAGATAGGCTGTTTGACCGTTCCCGTATGGAAGATAGGTGATATCTGTCAGGAGCACTTTATATGGAGTTCCGCAGTCAAAATGCCGATTCACCAAGTTTTTCTTGGTTTTGTGCTCCTGCGTAGCTTTCATGATTTTTCGGTAAGGTTTTGCTTTTCTGATTGGAGAAATAATGCCGTTCATGCGTAGAATCCTCCGGATTTTCTTGTGATTCATTACCAGGTTATACTCATTTTCCAGAGTCATTTTAATCTCTTCGATTCCGCATTTTTTCTTATCAAGAAATACGTGATAAAGTAGTTTGTAGTCAGCCCAATCGTTTTCGTACTTCTCCATGCGATTTACTTCAGTTTTTAGCCAATAGTAATATCCACTCCGACTGACTTCGGCAATTTCGCAAAGATGTTTCACCATGTTTTTGAGTTGATACTCACGAATGATGTGATTGATCAGTGTATACCGCTCATTGGTCTTTAGGACGGCCTTTGTCCCGTTTTTCACGCTCCTTTCGTGAAGCTCTAATTTTTTTACTAGTGTGAGGTTTCCTTCAAGATAGGCGATGCGAGCGTTAGCTTTTGCTAATTTATCTTCCAGGGATACCCCTTGGCTCCCGATTGGCCCCGGCCCCTTACCACGCGTCTCTTGAAGAAAGCCATCCTGACCTTGCTTCGCCATGCTTTTCTTCCAACGTCCCAACGACTGATGAGCCTTTCCCTCCCCGATTAGCGATGCTGGAAGCCCCGCCTCTTCAAAAATGACCGTTGAGGTCATGCCCGTTTTACTTTGTTCTATGGCTTTGATTTTGAATGCTGATGAGTAGGTAATACTTTTAGAAGAAACACTTTTTATATTTAGATTTCTCTCCAGTATTTCAATTTCTTGTTCCGTATATATTTTTTTGCTCATGTGGTGACCTCCGATTCCAAACTGTTCCATTAGAGTATAACGAAAAAACAGATAAAAAATAACCCGAAAACGAGAACACTCTTTTTTTGAGTGTCTAGTTTTCGGGTAGGGATTCACAATTTGGTTTCTCTTTTTATTTAATATTGATTATTCAGCCATTTTTTCAACGATACCTTCTAATGCTTTTTCAAATGCTTCGAAAGGAGGATGAGTAATTCCTGCTCCAATCATTCCAATACCCGCCTCTTTATGAGCAATCGCTGTATTGATGATTGGCAATAGGTCTTTATCAACTACTTTACGTACATCAATCCCTGTTGGAATCCCCATGAAGTCATGAATAGGAATGGTCACATTTGGATTGGTTGTTGTAGTAATTTCCAACATTTCTAGCGTATAGTTCATCGCTTCCTCTACTGTTCCACCTACTAAAGGAACAATCGCTGGTGCAGTTGCCATTGCAAACCCACCAATTCCATATGTTTCTGTGATAGCACTGTCTCCGATATCCAAACCAGCATCTTCTGGTGTGTATCCTCCAAACAATGGTCCAATAACTTTTTGAGCTGGTCCTGTGAACCATGTGAATCCAGGAATTCCACTAACACGGATTCCAAACTCGTATCCATTTCGGCACATCGTTGTTACAACTGTACTATTCTCAACACCATGAGCTGCATCCAAAGCACATTTACATAGTGCCATCCAAGTAGGACCAGAGAAATAGTCACTACTAGCAACGAAATCAAATACTTCTTTTTTAACTTCATTCGTATAATCTGTCATCACAATATAGGGTGTCAATGCTTGTATCAATAAAGTTGTACCTGCATTGTTACGGTTATGAGCTTCATCACCCATGTGCAAGGCTTGAGAAAGCATCAAACGTAAATCAATTCCTTTTTCATTTAACTTCATTGCATCACGTAATACTGGACCTAATGTATCTCTCATCCAGTTCAAGCGATCAATTACAGTTTGGTCGTTAGCACCCATGCGCAAGATCTTAGACAGTTGCTCACTCAAGTTTGTGTACGCAACGTTACCATAGGTTTTATTTTCTACAATATGGACAAACATAGAAGCGGAGGTTACACCTGCCATTGATCCTACTGTATTATGTTCGTGACAAGGAGAGAATGTTACTTTTCCAGAAGCTGCAACTTCTTCGGCTTCGTCTAGGTCTTTTGCAAGTCCTTCAAAAACGATTGCTCCGGTAACTGCTCCTCTCATTGGTCCGCTCATATTTTCCCATGAAATAGGAGGTCCTGCATGTAAAATAGTCGTTGCTGTCATTCCAGGAATCACATCAAGAGCTTTATCAAAGCCAACCAATACAGGGCGAGATTGAACAATTCGTTCTACAGCTTCTTTATTTGCTGCTTCAATTTTCTCTCGTACACCTGGACGGTCTAACTTATCCAACAACTCTATTAGATGGTCATTTCCTCTGGCTGGTGGAGACCATTCTAATTGAGTTGCCTTTGCTCCTTGTTTTTTAATATCCTCACTAATAAATTCAATACCTACTGTGACAGCATCTACGTCACTCTGAAACAATTCTGTTATTTTACTCATGCGTTTACCCCTTTCTGAACAAATCCACGTGCTAGTAAACCAGTATTTTGACTACTACTAGAAATTGTTACGTCAGCTTTTTCTAATTTACTAATTTGCTCAGCTAGATTTTGTTCATCTTCATCTGTTCCTAAAACATATCCTAAGATTTCCAAGTGACGTCCATCTTCTTTTGCGATTGCTTTTGCTTCTTCAATTGCCGGTATCATTACGCCTACTGGGTCTGGATGAGATCCATATCCCAATACAAAGTCCATTGCAATTACGCCTACTTCAGGGTCTCTTGCTTCCTGAATGAAACGATCAATTCTAGTCGAAGGATCAATCATTGGGTGTGGTTTTCCACTTGTAAACTCATCCGATCCAAAGTCTATAAATGTATGAGCTTTACTTACATGGTTGTCTTCTAACTGATGAGTAGGATCTGGATGGATATTACTATAAACATCTTCTTCATAGTACTCTATCGCTGCAAACATCGCTTCATCACAAAGAGTTCCTCCACAGAATAATCCACGGATATATTTTTGCTCTGGTTTTAATTTTGCTTGTATTTCTTTAATTAGCTCTAAATTCAAAGCATGTTTATCTAATTTAGATTCATCTGCACCAGCTAATACTACTGCTTGAATAGCTGCTTCTTTCGAACGTTTTGCATAATGAGCTCCAGAAGCTTTTATCGTTTCCTCATTTCCACCTAAGAAGAATACAACTACTGGTTTGCTGAGGTCTCCAACAAGTTTCAATACTTTTTCTTCAACTTTTTTAGCAGGTGGCTTAGAAACTAACACAATCACATCGGTTGCTTCGTCTTCTTCTAGCGCACGGATTGCATCCATCATCATGATGCCTCCCACTTCTTCGCTAAGGTCACGTCCTCCTGTTCCAATTAATTGAGAAACTCCATAACCAAATTCATGAATTCGAACACTCAATTCCTGACTTCCTGTTCCGGATGCTCCTACAATTCCAATATTACCAGGCCGAACTTTGTTAGCAAAACAAAGGCCGATATTATTAATGATTGCCGTTCCACAGTCTGGGCCCATCATTAACAATCCTTTTTCATGAGCTTCTTCTTTTAATTCCACTTCATCTTCTACGGAAACATTATCACTAAACAACATCACATGTAATCCGTTTCTTAATGCTTCTCTTGCTTCGCGAGCTGCATACATTCCATTTACAGAAATAACGGCAATATTAGCTTCCTCGTTTACTTCAACAGCACCTTCAATGGAATGGTATGTTTTTTCTCCGGCTTCTTCAACTGTTTTTTTCTTACGATGGAATAACTCTTCAATTTCTTCAAATGCTTGATCTAATTGGTCAGTAGACTCTGTTTCAATCGCAATTACCAAGTCACCTGTCCCTGCTGCCTCAACTTCTGGAGAACCTAACCCTACATTTCGGATTACTTCCTTGTTCATGTCGGTTCCCATTCCAATCATGGCTTGTTTTACACCTTCCACAGCATTTGCTTTTGTGGAAATGGTCATCAATGATACGGAATCGAAGTACGTATTCTCTTTAATTCTAGTTTCCTTTGTCATTCTGCTCCTCCTTCTTTATGGTTACTCTTTTTTGCGTTTGCTAATAAATGGTCAGCCTCTTCACCTTTTCCTAAAACTCGTAAACTATTCGCTTTATGGAATAAGTAGTCATATCTACCTGGATTCTGATCTAACAATGTATCCATCTCACGGATTGCTTGTTCATGTCTACCTAGTTCACGTAAATAGTTTGAAAGATGGTAGCGGAAGTAGAAATATTTTTCGTCGGTATCAATCGCTTTTTGATACGCAGCTAAAGCTTCATCCACTTTTTTCTGTTCACGTAAAGCATTTGCTATATAGAAATAAAATTCAGGATTGTTGTTGTCTGCTTTCATTCCTTCTTCATAAACGGCAATCCCCTCTTCATATTTTTTCTGTAAAGTAAGAAGGTAGCCTTTCAAGAAGTAGAAAGTAACTGTCTTATATTCTTCTAAACCTTTTTCTGCTTCATTCAATGCTGTATCAAAATCATCTTCAGATAGAAGTCTTAAAATATTTGTAATAGCTTTTTCTTCTGGTTGTTCTTTATCGTACGTATCTTCCAAAATAGCCAACACATCTTTTTGACCGTATTCTTTTGCCCAATCAATTGCTGTTTTATCATCATGATCCAATGTTGTTGGATCTGCTCCTTCATTCATAAGCATCTTCAGAATTAAGCGGTAAAGACTACCTCCATCACCTAATACAACTGCTTCTTGAAGTGCGGTCCATCCAAGATCATTAATATGATTTACAGGAACGCCTGCTTTAATAGCTACATCCACTGCTTTTAAAAATCCTTTTTCACTACTAGGAAGCAAGGCAGTACCGCCGAAGCGGTTTGCCAGTTTTACATCAGCATGACTTGCACCTAATTCTAAAATCTCATAAAATCCGTTAGCTGCTGCACATATCCAAGGTGTTAACATCATGTTGTCTCTTTGATTTACGTCACTTCCAGCATCAATCAAAGCTTTTGCTAGAGGGATATTATTTTGTTGAGTGGCAGACATTAAAGGTGTACGACCTTTTTCATCTTGAAATTTCACGTCTGCTCCCTGTTTTAACAATTCTTTTACTTCTTCAACATTTCCTTTTTCCGTTTCTTGCATCAGTTTCTCATCTAAATGAGACATTTCATCACCATTCCTTTTTTAAAGTATTTTTTTATAATATTAAGCCGTTTGATTTGGCATTAATGTAGTTTCTCCATCTACATTATTTTTCTTGTTATCAAGCAATTTAATAAGGAATAGACCTGCAATTAACAAGTAACCAATCGTCATTTGAGGCTGTAACATCCAACCTACTGCTGGCGAGTGAATCACGCCTGTAATCGTCATTGCTGCTGAAGCAAGTGCAGTAACGATTGCATATTGTGGTTTGTTACGAACTGCAAAGACTACTAGACAACCCCAAAGAATAGAACTAAGTGGTGCTCCACTTCCTAAAGCAACCAATCCTTGGTGATAAACTCCAGCATCTGTAAATGCAGCTAGACCTACTTCACCAGCGTTTGTTCCTGCAGAAGTCAATGTGTTATTTACTAATGTCAATGCCCAGTTTGCAATCCAAGGGAATAAACAAACAAATACGGCTGGCATTTCAATTTTAGGTGATTCGTTAACAGCTTGTACAGCAACTACAATCCCTACGTAAAATAATACAGGGAATACAGCACTCAATGGAATAATACTTAACAGAATTCCACCAAATCCGAACAAACCAATCAAGAATACAGTAAAACCGGTAGCAAGAGTATAACCTGTGCTCGCTCCAATAGACTTCCAACCTGGGTGACCGATATATACAGTTGTTGGGAAAGGATTTCCAAATAATGTACCGATGATAGAAGAAAAACCATTTGCTAACATAATATTACGAACGTTATAGTCATCTCCAGCTGCTGAAGCAGATTCGATGTTTTCAAGTGTAAAAATAAAGTTAGTAACTCCTAGTGGAATAGCAGAAACTAGGAAAGCCAATGCTGGCGGAATTCCTGTAAATAAATCTGCAATTTGTAAAAGAGGAATATTAAAGCCAAGTGTTTCTGCTCCTTCAGCAATTGCTGAGACATCCATTTGTCCAAATACCCAAGCAAGAATGGTTCCAACTGCTAATAATAAGAATCCAGTAGGAATACGAGGGAAAAGCGCTTTTTTACCAAACCAGTTTATAAAAATAATAGCCAATACAACAAATGATACGAGTGGCGCTTCAAATGATTGCAACATCGGGTTCATAGCCAAAAGCATGATTCCCAATCCACCCAAACATGCTAATAGTACACTGCGTGGGATAATACGGCGAAGCCAATCTCCAATAAATGCTCCAGATAGTTCAATTAACGCTTCTAGGAAACACCAACCCAATGCTACTTTCAGTGCAAAGTAAGGATCTCCAGTTGAACGTGCAATAGGCAGAATTACTAAGAAAATTACTAGGAAAATAGAAGGTGCACTTGGACCCGAAGGTAGCGCGGTTACATCCGTTCTTCCTGTCTTTTTAATTAAATTTTTACCTGCATACCAATAAAAAAAACTTGAAATAAAAATAGCTAAACCAAATCCCGGTGCGATCCTAGTGTAAACAAATTCTGCAGGTAAACCCACTGTGAAAATTAATAGTCCAGACATTGTAAAGTAGTTCGTCAGATTATTTGCCAATAAACCAAAATAAGCGCCCCAGTCTCCTTTTTGCCAACCTAATAGTTCTTTCATAAAATATCCTCCTCAAACTTATTAGAAGAAGTTCTCAAACAAGTAATTCCTCTATTGAATACAGTCTACACAATGAAAGCCTTTTCATCATTAGGCACACTATCTGAAAAATCAAACTTTCTTTAGGTTGTTTTAGCTAAAATACTGGAAATGTTAACGTTTTAGTTCTATTCTATGAGGGAGAAGTAAACGATTTCTATTAAAGGAGAGACAAAAAACATGTTGACTGTTAGAAAGATTTTAGAATTAGCTCCTTTCAATGAAATGAAAATCATTTCTGGAGAGGAGGGCTTAGACAACATTATTTCTAGCGTAAATATAATGGATAACCCCGATGCTTTAGATTGGTTTTCAGTCGGAGAGTTATTACTGACATCTGGTTATTTCTTTAAAGAAAGTGTCCAATTACAAAATCACGTGATGAGACAATTAAAAACGCTAAATTGTCCTGCCCTTTGTATAAAACCTCATCGTTACTTAGGCTCTATCCCAGAAAATATGCTCAAATTGTCTAACGAACTGGCTCTCCCTATTATTGAGTTACCTTATGGTCTTTCCTTTTCTAAAATTATGAGTCGCGTTATGGAAGAGTTATCAGGAAAATACGATTTATTGAATCAACAATCACTGGACATTCACTCTCAGTTTTTTAATATATCGTTACATGGGGGAGGGTTGCAACAAATTTCTGTCACTTTAGCTAAACTATGCGAGTCTTCAGTCTTACTCTTGGATCGAAATTGGTCTTTACTTTATTGGACTGATTTTCCTAATCAAACATGCCCTTTAGAGAAATGGATCTCTCCAGTTCAAAATGAAATCCCTTTTCCAGATAGCTTTATCCAACGTTTTCCACCAGAATTTGAAAAATTACAAAAACCTATTGTACGGTTGTTGGAAACAGAAAAAGGAGAAGGAAGTGTACACTGTACGGTGCTACCCGTATTCTTTCAATCTAAACATTACGGATTTATTGTATTATGGGAACCCCTACAACAACTTGATGAGCATGCTTATGTAGCTTTAGAGAATGGTGCAATGGCTTTTTCCTTAGAACGAATCCGGAATGAAGAAGTAGAACGTGCACGGAATCGGATTCGACGTGACTTTCTCGATGAGTTATTAATGGGGAAAATCACTTCCAAAGAAATGTTGAGTAACTTAGCAGACTTACATAGAATTAATCTCACTCTAGATTATACCGCTATCGTACTACCCGTTTCTTTTATCGAAACAAATAGGGACCCCGATTTAGTTCGCCAAAGTGAAAAAGAGAACACACGTATGAAACAGATATTGAACTTGATGGATCAAGTTGCAGAAGAAACAAAAGAATCTGAAATAATTTTCAGTCGAAAAAAACAAATTATTCTTCTTTTAGGATGCAAGATTCAAAATGGTGGTCAGCAACAAGCCTATTTAAAAGAGTACACGGAGAAAATTATAGCAAAAGCAGAAGAGGCTTTTCCAGATATAAAACTTACAGCTGCAATAGGAAAAACAGTGCCTCATATTAATCAAATCCACCAAAGTTTCTATCAAGCTCAAGAAACATTGCGTCTTATGGAGAATAATCTTACTCCAAATAAAAGCAAAATCTTTCATTTTGAAGAATTTATTGTACAACATTTCTTAATGAATAATATAGATCGAAGCGAGATGCAAGCCTATTTTCAACAAACGCTTGGTCAATTGTTTCGTTCCGATCAAGAAAATCATTCTGAATTGTTAGAAACCTTGGAAAGTTTGGTTGCAAATCGTTTTAATGTAGCAGAAACTTCTCGCGCTCTCTTCATCCACCGTAATACACTGCTCTATCGGATGGAAAAAATTGAAAGTATTCTACAATTAGACTTCAAGGATGCAGAAGAACTTTTAAAAATTCAACTAGGACTTAAAATTTATCGCTTATTAGATATCGGACATTCATCGAATAGGTATAGATACTAGTATTTACATCAAAACAAAAAAACTTGCCCACAGGCAAGTTTTTTTGATGAAATAGATATTACTCTTCGTCTTCTGTAGAAAAACCGTATTTTTTGTTGAAACGTCCAACTCGTCCTTCTGCTTGGCTGAATTTTTGACGGCCAGTATAGAATGGGTGAGAATCAGAAGTAACTTCCACACGGATCATTGGGTATGTGTTGCCATCTTCCCACTCAACTGTTTCACTTGATCCTTTTGTAGAACCAGATAAAAACTTGAATCCTGTTGAAGTGTCCATGAATACGACTGGTTGGTATTTTGGATGAATTTCTTGTTTCATGTATTTTCTCTCCTTTGAGCCCTGGATTATTTCCTAAACCAGAGTTGATTGTCTTTGCGACGAAATAAGCCTAGCAGGCATTCGTCCATAACAGTAAAATAGTACCATGTATACTCTATGATTGCAATAAAAATGTTGATTGTTTATTGCTAAAAATATATTTATTTCCCTATCAAAAAACCATCCTCATACAAAGTAAGGGTGGTTTAAGTTACTTTATTTTTATTTAGATAATAATTCAGTTAATTTCTCTTCTGAAGTACTACTTTCAATATTTAAATTTGTATACGTATCTTCTCCATCAATGGTTACCACTTGTGGAACAGTTGAGATTCCCATACGATTTCTCAAGGCTTTGATAGCAGGAGTTGTTTCTGTATCAATGCTATTTAAGTAATAAATATCCAAATTATTTTGTTGTGCAACATGATTTAATTTCGGCACAAACATTTGGCAAAACGGGCAAGTAGGTTTCCCAACAAACAGAATCGTCGGTTCTCCTTTTTTAAGTCGTTCTTCTACTGCATCTATTGTTAACTCTGTAAAGTTTTTTGTAATTTCTTCATATTCTTTTCGGCTATAGCCCATGCAACATCTCTCCCTTGTTTTATATTTCTATAATAACATGGTTCCTTATCGCATTAAAGAAATTCGGTTTACAAAATCCGAATTGGTCTCGGTAGTGCGTAACTGTTTCAAGAACTCTTCGGTATATTCCAACGTATCTCTACCCATTGTTTTACGAAGTTTCCAAATGGCATCCATTTCTTTGGAAGACATTAACAATTCTTCTCGACGAGTTCCTGATTTTTTAATATCGATTGATGGATAAATCCGTCTTTCAGATAGATCACGGGAAAGAACTAGTTCCATATTCCCCGTTCCCTTAAATTCTTCAAAGATTACTTCATCCATACGACTTCCTGTATCAACCAAGGCTGTTGCAAGAATGGTTAAGCTTCCGCCATCTTCAATGTTTCGAGCTGCCCCAAAGAAGCGTTTTGGTCGGTAAAGAGCTGCCGGATCAATTCCACCGCTCAATGTACGTCCACTTGGTGGAATCACTAAGTTATAAGCTCTTGCCAGACGAGTAACACTATCCATCAAGATGACTACATCACGTTTGTCTTCTACCAAGCGCATCGCTCGCTCTAGAACTAATTCCGCCACTCGTACATGATTAGAAGGTTGTTGGTCAAAGGTAGAATAAACAACATCCCCCTTCACACTTCTTTCAATGTCCGTTACTTCTTCGGGACGTTCATCAATTAAGAGCATAATCAATTCTACTTCTGGATAGTTCGTTGTAATACCATTGGCAATATCTTTCATCAAAGTCGTTTTCCCAGCTTTTGGCGGAGCAACGATCATTCCCCGTTGACCAAAACCGATTGGAGAAACTAAATCAATCATTCTAGCAGATAATTCATTTTTCGTTGTTTCTAGCGTAATTTTTTTATCTGGATAGATAGGTGTTAGTCCAGGGAAATGTGCTCGTTCTTTAGCCTCATCAGGATTTTTTCCGTTTACCGTTTCTACTTGCATTAAGCCATAATACCGTTCTGATGCTTTTGGAGGACGTGCTTTCCCTCCTACTTTATCTCCATTTCGTAAATCAAATCTACGAATTTGAGAAGAGGATATGTAAATATCTTCTTGACTCGGGGAATAATTGATTGGACGTAAAAAACCATATCCTTCTTGAGAAATGATATCGAGAACGCCTTCCGTTCTAAAAAAGCCTTGTTTTTCTTCTTCAGCTCGAACAATCGCATGAGCTAACTCTTTCTTACTCATTTGGCTATAATAAGGGATTTTATGATCACGTGCATATGTATAAATTTCTTTTAATGTCTTTTGTTCTAATTCACTAAGACTAAGCATACTTTCCATTACTACCACCCACCTTTCCTATTACTTTTATTTTTTTGTAAGATATAATAAACACTATTTTTTTCATCTTCTTTAATCTTCTTCTATCATTTTTATGTCGGCTCCAAGAGCTGTTAATTTCTCAACGATATGGTCATACCCTCGTAAAATATTCTCGACACCAGTGATCGTAGTTGTTCCTTTTGCCATTAATCCTGCAATAACTAAACAAGCACCTGCTCGCAAATCACTAGCAGTAACCTCAACACCGGTTAACTCATTCGGACCACTTAGGAAAATCGTGTCACTTTCCACTTTTATGTTTGCGCCCATTCGACGTAACTCAGGAATGTGATTTACTCTTTTGGGATAAATCGTATCAATAATCGTTCCATCGCCATGAGCTTTCAAAAGTAGGGGGGTCAGTGGTTGTTGAAGATCTGTTGCAAATCCTGGATAAGGGAGTGCTTTGATATGAACCATCTTTAAATTATCAGATTTTTTGATGAGAACACTATCCTCACCAATTTCCATATCGACTCCCATTTCTTCCATTTTCGCAATGAGACCTTCAATATGTTCGACAATCACATTTTTCACTAATACTTCTTCACCTGCAGCAGCCGCTATAGATAAGTAGGTTCCCGCTTCAATACGATCAGGAATAACAGTGTGCCTACAACCATGTAGTTGATCTACGCCATCTACACGGATGATATCGGTACCAGCTCCACGAATTTTTGCTCCCATATTGTTAAGAAGTGTGCATACATCTATAATTTCAGGTTCTTTGGCAACATTTTCGATGACCGTTCTGCCTTTTGCTCGTACAGCAGCCAGAATAGTATTGATTGTTGCTCCAATAGAGATTACATCTAAATAAATTCGATTTCCAGTCAATCCTTCTGCCGGTGCAGAAAGATAAATCGCACCCAGTTCATTACGAACTTCCGCTCCTAGTGCTTCAAATCCTTTAATATGTTGATCGATGGGTCTTGGTCCTAAGTAACATCCACCCGGCATTCCAATAACACCTTCACCAAACTTAGATAAAACAGCTCCCATAAAGTAGTAAGAAGCACGTAATTTTTTTATTTTTCCAGTTGGCATCGGGATGGAAATCATGTTCGTAGGGTCAATAGTCATGACTCCTTCTTCTTCTTGAAAGGTTACTTCTACATTAAAATCTCGTAGAATATCAATCAAAGAATGAACGTCTTGAATATTAGGTATCCCTTCTAACGTCACCATAGAATCTGCTAATATGGATGCAGGAATCAAGGCAACGGTACTATTTTTAGCTCCACTTATATTTACTGTACCCTTTAATGGCTTGTTTCCATTAATGACAATCTTTTTCATAAAATGTCCTCACTTTTATTTACGTATTATGAATAATTTTTTCATACGTTCATTTCACTATGCTGAAATGAAAATCTGCGCGTGCAGATACATAATGCCATTCTAACAAAATAATACTCTGTTTTGCTATTTTTTGGTAGTTGCTCTCATAATTATCTCATAATAACAAACATACTTTCAATCATTCAGAGTTTTTTTAAGTCAAAAAATACACATTTCATTGATTTAGGTCTTTTAACACTTGCATTTTTACTTTTCCACTTAAAGGTTTATCATCTGAAAAGATAGCTGAATCTATTTTTAGTAAAACTGTCAGAACTTCTGTCATTCGTTTTGTATCACATATCCTCACTTCAGCATCTCCTAGTTTACCTATGTACATCGCATTTGTTTCTAGTAATAAATCATCAGCCTTAGAGTAGAATTGCGACCATGATTCAGTGTGTCTTCTAGAAGGTACAGGCAGAGTTGTACCATCCGACAACACTGTGTAAAGTAATTCATAAGAATCGGTCATTCTATTTGGAATATCTAACCACTCTTCTATTCCATGAATGAATGTATTTCTTTTTAAATCTACACCAATCAATAGAATTTTCGCTTCTCGATCTAATAATTTTCCATATACTGATTTTCGCGAGCAAGGTGTATCCATTTTTTCTTCTCCACTAGTAAACTCCTTTGCATCCTCACCTAACGCTGCTACAGAGTGAGTAGGATGCAAAGAGCGAATTACATGTTTACGCTGTCGGAATAATTCTGTTAAAATACCAACATTTGTTGGCATTTGATCTACATTAAAAAAGGGAACAGTTTCATTAACTTGAGACCACGTATGAGAAGGAAGAACTAACAACCCTTCTTTCATATATTCTGAAAAAGCATCTAAAACTATATCAGGTCCTCCTGGAATTTCCCCCATACTTTTAAAAGAAGAGTGAATAAATATAGTTCCCTTGGGATTAATCTCTAAATTTTTCAGTTGTTTTTTCAAATCATCTTTTGTGTACATATTCTCACCTTATTTCTTATATAAAAAAAACCGGAGCCTCGGCCCCGGTTTTTTTAAAAATTAAATTACGCTTGTGCACTTGAACCAAATACTTGCATTCGTTCTTTTACTAGTTTCACAATTGCGTCTTTACCAGGTCCAATGATTTTACGTGGATCGTATTCTTTGGAATCTGTTGCTAATTTTTCGCGAACTGCTTGTGTCCAAACTTGTTGACACTCAGTATTAACGTTGATTTTTGAGTGACCGTATTCAATTGCTTTTTGGATTTGGAATTCTGGATTCCAGATCCTCCATGCAATACAAGTGGAGCATGTGTTAAGTCAGAAATTTCTTTCATTTCGTCAAAACCTAGTACTGGTTCACCATCATAAGTTCCGTGAACGGATCCTAATGCAGCTGCCAATGCGTCGATATTTGCTTCTTTTACCATACGTAGACATTCTTGTGGGTCTGCATATTGGATTCCGCCAGTTACGCCATCTTCTGTTCCGCCAACTGTTCCAACTTCTGCTTCTACAGATGCATTTTTAGCATGTGCGTATTCAACTACTTTTTTAGTTTGTTCGATATTTTCGTCAATAGGGAATTTAGAGTTATCAATCATTACAGATGAGAATCCAGCATCAATATAAGATTTACAGCTGTCGTAACTTGAACCATGATCCAAGTGCAATGCTACAGGAACAGTGATATCCATTGTTTCTAGTAATGCACTAACCATTGAAGATACAACTAATGCTCCACCCATATATTTTCCTGCGCCTTCAGAAACACCTAAAATAACTGGTGATTTTTCTTCTTGTGCAGCTTGTAAAACTGCTTGTGCCCATTCAAGGTTATTGATATTGAATTGACCTACTGCATATTTACCTTCTAGTGCTTTGTTTAACATATCCGTCATACTTACTAAACGACTCATGTTTCTGCCTCCTTGGTGTACTCTTATTGTATACTTATTATACATCTAACCTTAATCATTTTAGCAGAAATATTCAGAAAAGACCACTAGAATAAACAATCCTTTGAAAAAGACTCTATATTATCAAGAAGAATGTTTTAAAATATCATCCATTGTAGGTATTCTCATCTGTGCTCCTTGCTTTTCTACCGATAGAGACGCCCCAATCCCAGCTTTCTCAATCGCTATTTCAAAATTTTCTTTTCTATATTATGATACAAAAAAGCCCTTTTTCTCATAGAGAACTAGGACTTTTTGTGGAATTTCATTTTAAATTTTCAGATCTTTTGAAAAACTGACTTTAGACAGGAGTACTCGGATTAGTCTTCCTCTTCTTCGTCTTCTTCCTCAAAATCATCATCAATAATAGTAAGGTCTTCTTCAATGCTCTCTGGAACATCATCGATATCATCATCAATTTCTCCGTCAACATCTTCAGTGTCATCCTTCTCTTCTTTTTCTAAATCATCTTCGTCTTCATCTTCATCAGAGGTATACGTGTCTTCTGGATCGTCATCATTGTAGTCGATCACATCATCATCTTCAGAAGTAGCAAAAGCATTTAACTTTTTGCGCTTCTTACGACGAATTTTCACTTCATCCTCATCAACAGTAGACAAGATTTCTTCATCAATAGAATCGATTGGATACCATGAACGCAATCCCCAACGGTTTTCACCTAATGAGATAAAGCTTCCATCAATATTTAAATTTGTATAAAAGTGAGTCATTCTTTGCTCTAATTCTTTTTCATTCATACCTAAGTATTTTTGGACACGTGCAATTAGATCGTTAAAATCAAGTACTTCACCGGTTTCTTCAAAAATAGCATGCGCAACTTCTATCATAGACAATTCATTTTTCTTTATACCTTCTAAATCATGTAGCTTCAACGGTGCCACTTCCTTTCAAAAACTCTACTCCTTATCATACAATAATTAGGTTGTAAAATGCAATGAAATACTGTAATTTCCAAATAATTGTTCTTTCATAGAAAGAGAATAATCTAATTGGATCGTTCCTCCAAATGGTTTATCTTGATAATCTTGCAAAAGACGGTGACTAATCGTTTCCATTTCTAACATCCCCGCAGGAGTAGATAACAAAGCAACTCCATTAGAAGTTGTTTCAAAAGACATTCGGGAAGATAAGTTATTATTTTCACGACGAATAATAATGACTTTACCTGCATCAGAGAGTTTTATCGTAACCTTGTTCTCGGTTCCTTCTTCTTCATACCGGATATAGAGCCATTCACCCATCTGTACTGCTTTTCCTAATCCTTTGTAAAAGAAAACTTCTTGTTCTCCCTCTTGTTTGATTATGGTTTCCATCTGATATTCGATTTGTGTACCTTTCTCGATTGGCAATCCAACCACCTCCAAACATACTACCTCCATTATAGCGTTTATTCAATTGTCAGGTCAATGTTCCCCTTCATTCTTTCTAAACAAATATACAAGCGGTTCCTTTATAATCTGTTATACTAAAAATACAGATTCAAACGATATTATATAGATGGGATCGATTCTTTTGATGACAAATTATTTAGAAAATAAAACATATCTTGTATATGACCGTTCCAAAATAAAACCCCAGTCTGACCCCCTTTCACATTTTGCTTTGGATGATGCCCTCATTCGACAAGCAAACACAGAGGGAACACAGTTGTTACTTCATTTCTGGCCTACTGAAGAAATGGTTATTTTAGGAATGATGGATTCAAAACTACCTTATTTGGGAAAAGGAATTCAATATCTTCAGAACCAACAATATAAAGTAGTGATGAGAAATTCTGGTGGTTTGGCAGTTATGGCAAATCAAGGAATCCTAAACTTCTCGCTCATCCTACCTGAAGTTTCTGAAGAAAAATTAACCATTCATGAAGGGTACGAAATCATGTTAGACTTGATTCAAGGTACATTCGCTTCCTTCAATAAAGAAGTGAAAGCATTTGAAATTAGCGACTCTTATTGTCCAGGTGAATTTGATTTAAGTATAGATGGTAAAAAATTTGCTGGGATTGCGCAACGACGTTTCAAAAAAGGGATTTCCATTATGATTTACCTTAGTGTAGAAGGAAACCAATCATTGCGTGGAGAAACAATCCGATCTTTTTATGAACATAGCTTACAAGGAGAAAAAACTCGTTGGCATTTTCCAGAAGTCAACCCTTCCTCTATGGCTAATCTCAGTGACTTGTTGGAAACTCCTCTTACCGTCCAGGATGTTCAAAACCGGATCACAGATACTTTGAAGAACAACAACAATCAGTTAGTAGAAGGAGCTTATTCTCCAGAGCTACTGGCTGAATACCAAGTTGCTTATGATAAAATGAAGAAACGAAACCAACAAATTTTTGAAAATATACAGGAGGTGTAAAAGATGGAACTCTTTCATGAAAATGAATTATTACCTAAAGAAAAAGTATTTCGAGATCCTGTTCATGGATATATTCACGTTCAACACCGTGTTATTTTAGATTTAATCAATACAAAAGAGTTTCAAAGATTGCGTCGTATCAAACAATTAGGAACTTCATCTTTTACTTTTCATGGCGCAGAACATTCTCGCTTTAATCATTCCTTAGGTGTTTACGAAATTACTAGAAGAATTTGTGATAAATTTGAACGGAATTATCCTACCACTTCCCCTGATGATGGCCTATGGGATGACCGAGAACGTTTAGTAACTCTTTGTGCAGCACTTTTGCACGATCTTGGACATGGTCCTTTTTCTCACACCTTCGAAAAAATTTTTAATACCGATCACGAAGAGGTTACCATTGATATAATCACTTCACCAGATACAGAGGTCCATGCTGTTCTAAAGGGAGTTTCAAGTGATTTTCCTAATCAAGTTGCGGCTGTTATCGCTAAAACGTATCCCAATCCACAAGTGATTCAACTCATCTCTAGTCAAATCGATGCTGATCGAATGGATTACTTGTTACGGGATGCTTATTATTCTGGCGTTACTTACGGAATGTTTGATTTAACCCGAATTTTGCGTGTGATTCGTCCGTACGCGAACGGAATTACTTTTGACTTTTCTGGAATGCATGCGATTGAGGATTACATTGTCAGTCGCTATCAAATGTATATGCAAGTTTACTTCCACCCTGTATCTCGCGGTATGGAAGTGGTCTTGTATCACTTAATGCGACGTGCTAAAGACATTTATATGGATGAAAAAATTGAATTAAAAAATACAGCCTCTTTTCTAGAACCTTTTTTTAATCAAAGCTGGACTTTAAAAGACTATTTACGCTTGGATGATGGAGTTTTAACTACCTATTTTAATCATTGGATTGATGAAGCAGATCCTACTCTCAGTGACTTAGCTGGTAGATTTTTAAATCGAAAACCATTCAAAAGTGTCCGTTTTGAACGCGATACAGATTGGGAAACGGTCCAAGCCTTACAATCTTTAATAGAAGAAATGGGGTATAATCCTGATTACTATACTTCTGTTAATAATAGCTTTGATTTACCCTATGATCTGTATCGCCCTCATCAATCAGGGAGTCGAACCCAAATTGAATTGATGCAAAAAAATCAGACCTTTATAGAGCTTTCTCAAGTGAGTCCGATTGTATCTTCCTTAACCGGAAAAGTTAAAGGGGATGAGCGTCTATTTTTCCCTCGAGAAATTACACATGGATTTTCTTTAGAAGATGTAAATCTTTTTGAAAATCTCACAAAAAAATTTCAATCTTACATTGAGAATGATGAAATTATTTCTCGACCCACTCACAAATAAGTTTTCTAAAGAACGTAAAAAGGAAAAACTAAAAAATAAGCCGCCCCCTAAAAAATAGGTTTTTAGGGGCGGCTTATTTTGAAGAGTTCTCTTTTGTATTCCTTTACTTGGTTTTTAACAAGCGTAGGCCATTCAGAATAACGACTAACGTACTTCCTTCATGAATCACTACACTAATAGCGATGTCTGTTAATCCTAATAAACTAACCACAACTAAAAAGGCTACAACTACCATCGAAAAAATAATGTTTTGCCATATAACTGATTTCATTTTGGATGCAATTTGATGGGCATTTACTAATTTAGATAAATCATTTTTCATTAAAACTAAATCAGATACATCCACGGCAACATCCGTTCCATCTCCCATAGCTATTCCAACATCAGCATTTACAAGAGCAGGTGCATCATTTACACCGTCTCCTACCATCGCAGTCACCCCATACTTCTCTTTTTGATTATTCATGATCGCTGATTTATCTTCTGGCATCACATTTGCAATTACTTCATCAATTCCTAATTGTTGTCCTACGGCTTGACCTGTATTTTCAGAATCTCCAGTAATTAAAGTCGTGTGAATTCTAACTTTTTTAAAGTAATCAATAGTTGTTTTTGCATGTTCACTAGGAATATCCATAAGCGCTATTAGACCGATCACTTCTTCATCTTCTGAAACGTATACAACGGTATTCCCTTCTGAAGACCATTTAATGGTTTTTTGTTCGAGTTCTTCTGAAACATTTCTAAAAGAAGTTGGTTTACCTATTCGATAATTTTTTCCTTGATAATCTCCCATTAGACCTTTACCTATTTGATTGATTACTTCTATATTTAAATTGTTTTTTGATTCGAATTTTTCTAAAATAGCATTTGCTAGAGGATGATTCGATTGTTTTTCAAGAGCCACTATAATATCAATGATTGCCTCTTCCTTTACCGAATCAACAAAAATATAATTTGTAACTTCTGGCTTTCCACGTGTCAAAGTGCCCGTTTTATCAAATGCAATGGCATCTATATCGGCTAATTGAGATAAGTATGTACTGCCTTTTGAAAGGACTCCTTTTTTGCGAGATTAGATGTTGTTGAAAGGGTAACCGAAACCGTACTAGCAGCCAAGGCACAAGGAGAGGCAGCTACTAACAGAACTAATCCTTTATAAATACTTTCGGACCATGTCCAACCCAATAATAAAGGAGTAAGGACCATAACAAGACCGATTGCAATTAATACGAAGGTAACATATTTGGGCTCAAATTTTTGAATGATACTAGCTGCTTTTGTTTGGTTATTTTGATTTTGGTCTACTAATTCTAGAATTTTTGAAAAGACTGTATCTTTATTTTCTTTAGTAACTTCCATTGAAAAAGTACCTGTTCCATTTATTGTACTACCAAAAACAGAATCTCCAGTTATCTTTTCTTTCGGGATACTTTCACCATTAATAGCTGATTCATTAATAGAGGTTGTACCTGATAAAATAACACCATCAATCGGTACTTGATCCCCATTCAATACTTGTACGTGATCTCCGAGTTTTAATTCTTCTACCCCAACTACTTTTGTACTTCCATCCGCCATAATTTTTTTAGCGGTTGTTGGGTTCATTTCAACTAACTTAGTAATTTCTCTTTTACTTTTACCTTCTGCAAATTCTTCTAGGAAATGAGCTCCCGAAAAAATGAGGATTAACAAGGTCCCTTCCCAAAAATTCCCTATTAAAGACGATCCAACGGCAGCTAGTCCCATTAGAATATGCGAGTTCGGTGTAAATTTTTTCTTGTTTATCGTGTTTTCAACGGTTTCCGTTAATCCTTCCGCAATGATCACGTGGTAGCCAGCTGTCAAGGTTGCTAGAGAAAACAGTATATTTTGTAGAATTAGATATTGATCACGTAACAAAAAGAATAATGCAACCAGTGCTATTGCTAATCCTATAAAATATAAAACGATGGGTGCTTTTCCATGATGATGGTCTTCATGAGAATGTTGTTCTTCTATTTCATTCATTTGTATCACCTTTCTTAATGATTATTTTTGAATTCGGAATGATTACGGTTTACATATGAATTTCCATTCATATATCTATAGCTTTACTCTATATCACTACGATTTTATTGTCAACTAATACCATAAAAAAAAGGGCTGAGACATACGTCCCAGCCCTTTCCTATTTCTTAGCGATTTTCTTAAATACAGAATCAAAGCCTTCTGTCCCGCCCTCTTTAATATGCAATGGTAATTGCTAATGCTCCCCATTTCTTTTCTTGTTTTGGGGAATATATTTTATATGTCTCCTCTACCATCTCTTTCATTGTCCAGCCTTCACAATCAAAATATTTAAAAGAAATATCATTGTACATCGCTTCAAAGGTATTATATTTTTTTAAATCGATTACCTGTACTTTTAAAATTTCATCTTTTTGGGGAACTTTTAAAAGTTCTATAAAATCTCCAACTTTTATTTTTCTTCTTTTTTCATCATTCAAGCGGACTTCTATCGTTTTTTTCCCTATTTTTATGGCATGAAAATATTCACCATACAAACCCATCTGATGGATCACTTAACAACACCTCACAAATTTTAATTATGAATATTCATGTCTTTACGAATACTATAAGTAAAATGATGACAAACGTTGTTCCTATAGAAGCAAAAACATTTATTCTCCTATCTGTTTTTTCTTTAAATAATTTACAAAGCATGTAATAAATTCCTATTCCAGTAACTCCGCCTAGAGTATTTCCCATTAAATCTGTTATATCTGTTCCACCAATCGAAAATATAAATTGGATTGCTTCAAAAAACAAACTTACCGCTGCTATAGGGATAACTTTTTTAAGAAAAGACCAATTCGGCTTCAACATACTTAGATAAAGTCCGAATGGAAAAAAAATAAGTACATTTCCTATAATTTCAACGAAATCAATTTGATTGTTTATAACAGCAGAACCAGCGAAAGGAATTACATTAACATTCCTAAAATGAGGCAGTTCTTTAAAGGAAAATGTCATTTTGAATACGATAATCCATGTGATTACTAATAAATATATGATCAATAGTCCAGTAGTAACTTTCCTTTCATTCCCTTTTAATTTTTCCAATACCATTGACTCCTTTTTCATTGCACACTTATTTGATTTTTCTATGGCTTCTCTTTAAAATTTCAGTACGTACAACTCAGTCTACAAATGTTCTACGTTTATTAACCGTATATTTAAATATCAGTTCTCCATTTGGATCTTTTTCATTTGTAAACACAAATCCAATGCTATTGTATAAATGTTGAGCCGCTTCATTTCCTTCAATAATACTCAAGTATATCTCATTTATATCATATTCTTTTTGGACAATATCAATAAGATTTAACATTGCCTTTCTTCCTAAACCTTTTCCTTGAAATTTTTCATCTATCATAATTCGATCAATCCAAGTATCTTTATCGGGACCGAAAGAACCATACATAGCAAAACCAACAATGTCTTCTTCACTGCATATAGCTACTGGATGAAACTCCTGAATTTCTTTAGCTTCTGCTAGACATTCATCTACTGATTCAATATATTTCTCTTGTCCAGGTTTTATTCTTATATTTCTTACTGTAGATTCATTGGTATCATCAATATCTTTCATATAAACAGTATTCATTTTATTAATTAAATCTCCTTTAGTTCTTTCGCTCATTATCAAAAGTATTTTCCATTCGTTTTTTATAATCTTCTATTAGATATCCATAATAATTATTTACCAAATAGTTGACGATTTGATTTTTTCTATAAGGGTCTTCTTTATACATTTCATCTGGATTGTAAAACTTACCATCAAAAGTCATATCTGACAGTTTTCGTAGCAATATTTCTGGTTTAAAAAGTTTTATATTCACATTTATATATTTTCCATCTAGTCTAGATGGATCAAGAAGAGCTATTTCTTTAAAAGCAGGACGCCAATCAATAATATTTTCATAGAAAACTTGATACTCTTTTTTTCTAATTTTTAAAATGAAATACTCATTGTTTTCTTGATAGGATGTATCCGTCGCATATTTTAAAATCATCATAATAACTAAAATAAAAAGTGCTAACACTCCACTTATCGTAATAATATCAGGCTCCCTAGCAAAAACCCCCACAGCTACAAGACCCACTAAAATGAGCTCGACAAGTATAAGTAATTTCAAAATACAACCTTCTAACTTGCCAGGCTTTTGAACTTTTCCTTCATACTTTGGTTTGTAAAATTTATTTCTTATAAAACCTGCTCCAAAAATTATCATAGCTCCTATTATTGGAATCATGATAAAAGTAATAGTAGAATCAACCACCCTATAACCCTCCTCTAAAAAATAAATAACAATCTTACCTATATTTCTCTTATGCTAGTCGTTATAATCCATATTTGATATACAAATAGTACCATATACCTATAAAAAAATAACAGTCATTCCATTCGCAATCTGAATAGAAAAACTGTTATTCCTAATTTTTTTATTTATTTAATGACCCAGATTTCTTTGTATTTTTAAAACCTTTACTACTCGTTCCGTTTACTTTACTGGGTCCATGATCTGCCGAACTTTGTTGTGAACCCTTATTCTTTTTAGCTTCTATTAGTTTTTTCATTTGTTCCATTTTTGTATTAGCCATTCAAACGCTCTCCTTTTTATTAAAAACTAGTTAATGTGTCCATTTAATTGAATAATCTTTTAAAACACGTTGGATTGATTTATTTCCAGTGATCCAGTATAAAATTCCTGTTTCAATGGGAAGAGAAATAATATTTTTAACTAAACGGATTGGTAACATTCCCCAAAAAGCTTGATCATATAGAATACGAAGCCATAATGAGTTCATTCCTACATTGACCAATACCGTAACAGCCAAACATGCTGCGATTATTCTTCCTAGTGTTAACTTTTTTCGGTAGAGGATGAGTCCATAAATCATCGGACCGATTGCAGCAGAAAGAGTATATCCAGGATAATAAGGAAATCCTTTTGGAAACAAGAAGAATCCTAATAAGTCAGCTAGTGCTCCAGAAGTTGCTCCTACCCATGGTCCGTACATGATTGCCAGCAAAACACTAGGTATAAAATTGAAACCGATTCGGACAAATTGAGTTTCAATTGCCAAAAAACGTGTCAAAATAACCTTCAATGCAATCATGAGGCCAATAACTGCAATATCTTTTGCTTTGAATGAATAAGTCTTGCGTTGTTCCATTTACAGCAACTCCTTATAGAGCCGCCACAATGATTTCTCATTAGCAGCGAATGCGAGTACAAAACCGCAAATAGATATACCTACTATAGTATTCCATTTTTCGTTCGAAGACTTCATTCCCTACCTTCGACACTTAACGCTTTGTCCTCTACTCTGTTTTTATTTCCCTATTGTGGGATCATCAGTCATTTTACGACCAATCCTTTTTTATTACAACTACTATTTCTTATTTCTGCAAAACTTCTTCTGATAAACGATAGGTAGTCCATTGATCCAACGGAACTGCTCCTTGAGAATGGTAAAAGTCAATACTTGGCTTATTCCAATCTAGACAAGTCCACTCCATTCGACCAGCACCACGCTCTTTGGCAATCGCAACGACTCTTTGGAATAACATTTTCCCATATCCATTTCCTCGATATTCTGGATTTACAAATAAATCTTCTAAATATAATCCTGCTTTTCCTAAAAAAGTAGAGTAATTATGGAAAAACAATGCAAATCCAATTGCATTACCCTGATATTCCAAGAGAAGCACTTCCGCTTCTTTTCTATCAAAAATAGAAGCTTCTATATCTCCCACTGTAGCTACCATTTCATTCTCCATCTTTTCATAGTGGGCTAAATCTTTTATGAATGAAAAAATAAGCGGTGCATCTTTTCGTTCTGCTATTCGTATCTTTGTTTGTTCCATTCTTTCATCCACCTACTTTCTTAATAGAAATCTATTTATCATGAAAAAACAATGAGAACGTTCTCTTTGTTTGTTACCCATTCTAACAAGCCTATTCTCTTTTGAAAAGAAAAATATTGCTTGCCCTTCTTTTTTCCTCACCTTATTTTAATTTTATTTTATTTTACATTTTCAGTTGACAGAGAATGAGAAATTGGTTATAGTAAGCACATCAAAGAACACGATGAAGAGAAGAGTACATCATGCATTCCTTTTAAAGAGAGCTTGGTTAGGTGAGAGCAAGCAAGGAAAAGTGTTGGAAGATGGTCTCTGAGTGGCTTATCCGAATGGTTATCTTTAGGATAAGACGGGAACACCCGTTATAGTGTCACAGTATCATCCATTGCAATTGATGGAGGCACTGATTGAGGCAGAAGCAGTAATGCTTTTGTAAAAAAAGGTGGTAACACGAGATTAAATTTAATCCTCGTCCTTTCAGCACAAGTATATTTGTGTTGAAAGGACGAGGTTTTTGTTTTTTTATAGTAGCAAAGGAGGAATAAATGAATGATTGAATTAAAAGATATCTCTGTCACTTTTAAAAGTGAGCAAAATAAAGATGTGAGAGCGGTACAAGACGTCTCTCTCCAAGTAGACCCAGGAGATGTGTATGGAATTGTCGGTTACAGTGGTGCAGGAAAAAGTACTTTAGTCCGTACGATTAACTTATTACAACCTCCTACATCTGGCGAAGTAATCGTACATAACCAAGTACTAACAAATATGAGTGAAGAGGAATTACGAGAAGCTCGCAAAAAGATTGGAATGATTTTCCAACACTTTAACTTGATGGACTCTCGAACTATTTTTGATAATGTTGCTTTTCCTTTGAAGCGATCTCGTTTAAAAAAGACAGAAATCTCTAAAAAAGTTTTAGAATTATTAGAATTAGTTGGCTTAGAAGACAAAGCGTTCTCGTATCCTTCGCAATTATCAGGAGGACAAAAACAACGTGTCGCGATTGCTCGTTCCTTAGCAAATGATCCTGAAATTTTACTTTGCGATGAAGCAACTAGCGCATTAGATCCCAAAACAACCTCTTCTATTCTAGATTTATTAAAAAAATTGAATAAACAATTAAACTTAACTATTGTCATTATTACCCACGAAATGCAAGTGGTAAAAGAAATCTGCAACAAGGTAGCGGTTATGGAAGATGGTTATGTCATTGAAAAAGGAACTCTATTAGATATTTTCACAAATCCACAAAACCAATTAACAAAAGACTTTATTAATACAGCAACTCATGTGGATAAAGGAATCGAAACCGTTCTGTCTCATCCTACTCTGTTGAACCTTCAAGATGATGACGTCTTGGTCAAACTTTCTTTTGTAGGTGGCTCTACAGGAGAACCTCTTATTTCTACATTAAGTAACTCCTTTTCTGTTCAGGGAAATATCTTATTTGGAAATGTAGAAATTCTACAAGATACTCCAGTAGGAACTCTTTTATTGATGCTATCGGGTAATCCATCTCAAATAGCAGAATCTATTCGATTCTTACAAGATCAAAACGTTACTGTAAACATCATTTCTAATGAATATGTAGAAAATAGTAAAAGAAAGGAACGTGAATAAATATAATGGAACTTATTAATAGTCTCTTACCTAACGTTTCCGGTATTTGGGATGAAGTTTGGATTAGTACCGGAGAAACTTTATACATGACCATTATCTCAGCCATTATTGCAGGAATATTGGGGATCATTCTAGGTGTAATTCTTCTTATTACAGATAAAAATGGACTCACCCCTAAACCACTCCTTTATAACTTTTTAGATAAATTGGTTAATGTGTTCCGATCGCTACCTTTCATTATCTTGGTTGCGTTGATTTATCCTTTTACCCGTCTAGTCGTGGGGAAAGCAATCGGGACAACTGCTTCTATTGTGCCTTTAGTAGTTACCACCATTCCTTTCTATGCACGTCAAATTCAAAATGCCTTATTAGAAGTGGATGCTGGAATCGTAGAGGCTGCACAAGCGATGGGAACGAGTAAGATGGATATTATCTTCCGAGTTTATTTAAAAGAAGGCTTGGCCTCTATCATTCGTGTCTCAGCCGTAACCATCATTAACTTAATCGGTCTCACTGCTATGGCAGGTGCCATTGGTGGTGGAGGTTTAGGAAATCTTGCTATCTCGAGAGGATACAATCGTTACCAAGGAGATGTCACTTTTGTTGCCACCATTTTAATTTTAATCATTGTTTTTGCTAGTCAAGCGCTTGGAAATGCTCTTATTAAAAAAGTAACTCATTAAACAAATAAAACAAAAAACTTTTGGAGGAATCAACCATGAAAAAGAAAAATGTATATGTAACTCTTGTAGCAGCTTGTTCCCTATTTTTAGCAGCTTGTGGAAGTTCAACAACAGCAGATGAAGCAACAAAAGTATCCGTTGGTGTAGTGAGTGAAGTAGAAGTAGATGTCTGGAAAGATGTTAAAAAACGTTTAGAGGATAAAAATATCGACTTAACTATTGAAACTTTTTCTGATTATCCACAAGTTAATCTAGCCTTAGCTGATGGGAGTTTGGATTTAAATGCATTTCAACATGTTGCTTATTTAGAAGATTTTAATACCAGTAATGATGGCGAGATCACTCCAATCGGATTCACTTATGTATCTCCATTAGGACTGTACTCTGATCGTATAGAAGACTATAACGAATTATCAGATGGTGCAGAAATTGCTTTACCTAATGATGTAACCAATGGGGGACGTGGATTGCTGTTGCTACAAGCATTGGATTTAATTACACTAGACGAATCTAAAGGAACAAATCCAACTGTAAATGATATCACTGAAAATCCCAAAAATTTAAAATTTGTTGAATTAGATGCGGCTCAGATTGCGCGCTCTCTTCAAGACGTGGATGCGGCTATCATTAATACAAACTATGCTACTGACTCTGGATTAAATCCAAAAGAAGATGCTTTATACCTAGATACAGATAGTATTTCTGATGTATCTGAAATTTATAAAAATGTAATCGCAGCTCGTGTTGAAGACAAAGACAATGATATATACAAAACAGTGGTAGAAGAATATCAAACTCAGGAAACTGCTGATTTACTAGATGAAATTTCAAAAGGAAACGATGTTCCTGCTTGGGAGTAATTTTAAATTAACAAAAAAGGGTTTTAGAAGTGTTGCAGCACTTCTAAAATATCTATGTATACAAAATTTAGAAATATGGGAGGAAAGATTATGAGAAAATCAAAGTTATTTACTGGAATGGTACTTGCTTCATCCTTCTTTTTAGCAGCCTGTGGATCAACAACAGAGAGTGCTACGAAAGAAGAACCTGTAAAAGTAACGGTTGGTGTAGTAGGCGAAGGAAACGAGCCTTGGGATTATACGATTGACCAATTAAAAGAAAATGAAAATATTGAAGTAACATTAATTAAATTTACTGATTACGCAACTCCAAATACTGCCCTGGCAAGTGGAGAAGTTGACTTGAATGCTTTCCAAACTCAAATCTTTTTAGATAATTTCAATACAGATACAGATTCTGATCTTACTTCTATTGGATATACGGTAATGGCTCCGTTAGGAATTTATTCTGAAAAAATTTCTGATATTTCTGAAGTAAAAGAAGGAGCAGAAATCGCAATTCCTAATGACCCTTCAAATGGCGGTCGTGCTTTACGTCTTTTACAGACTGCAGGGTTGCTCACTTTAAATGAAGAAGCAGGTTTATTACCTGGTCTAAAAGATATTACTGACAATCCTTTAAACTTAATCATCACTGAGTTAGATTCTAGTCAGACTGCTCGTGCTCTTCAAGATGTGGATGCTTCTGTAATCAATAGCGGAATGGCTGTAGATGCTGGATTTATTCCCTCAGAAGATGCTGTATTCTTAGAGCCGGTAACAGAAGAATCAACTCCTTATTATAACGTTATCGCAGCGCGTTCAGAAGATGTAGAAAATGAAATTTATTTAACCATTGTTGAATATTTTCAATCTGAAGGAACAGCTGATGTTATCCAAGAAATTTCAAAAGGTTCCCAAATTCCAGTTTGGTAATTTTTATGGACATGATTGATTTTTAGACATATAAAAGGGACATAGATGAAAGGAGATTCCTCTACACAGAAAACCTACGTAAATTTACATAATAGACATTTTAAATCATAAAAATAGGAACAGACACGAGAGCTGATAAGCTCCGGTCTGTTCCTATTTTTATGATTAATCTAGTAGTAAAGAATGATCTCCGTCTACATGATAAAATTCTCGCCAATCTACATGTCCTGCATCCAGTCCACGCAACAATACTTCTGCTGTCCCGATATTTGTTGCCAACGGGATTTCATACACATCACTTAGCCTAATTAAAGCTGTTACGTCCGGCTCATGCGGCATTGCTGCCAGTGGATCACGCAAAAATATTACAATATCTATTTCATTTTCGGAAACAAGTGCTCCTATTTGTTGATCTCCTCCGAGTGGACCCGATTTGAAGCGATGAACATCTAGTCCGGTAGCTTCTTTAATTCGTAAACCGGTAGTACCAGTAGCAAAAAGTTGATGTTTTTCCAATATAGCTTGATACGCTGTACATAATTGAATCATTAAATCTTTTTTTCTATCGTGAGCAATTAATGCGATTTTCATACTACCCCTCCAAATATATTATTAAAATAATGAATGTTACTACGTTCGCGAGTACATAAAAACTTTTCTTAATTATATAACAAACTATTCATATTTTCTTCATACCTCATTAGTACTATAAGGGTAAGCCAATCACAAACAATCTTTTTTATCTTTACTCCTCCAAGTAAAGAACAACTCCTTAAAAAAGGGACTGAAACGATCCGTCGTTCCAGTCCCTTTTTGTTTCGTGTTACCTTCGTCGCTTCCTTTTTACAGTAAAGGCTGGCAAAAAAGTAAGACCGGCTACTAACGGCAAAAGATTCCCAGTATTCACCTTCATTATCAACCACGTTAGTTCATATGGAATAGGACCTACTGCAAAGGTACGTATTAGAATGGGTAAGATTGCAAAAAGAAGTGTTGGCAATAAAATCACTAATAAAAGTGAATAATCATTTTTATTAGTTTTCTCTCCTAAGAATAATAATGATAAATAGACTCCTGTTAGAAAAGGTATCAGAAAAAGAGCCCATAATTGCAAGATCATCTGTTCATCAGGAATTTTCCACAAAATATTTTCTTCAATATAATTCTTACCTGAAATAAAAATAATCAATCCTGCTAACCAAGAAATTCGTTTCATCCAATTTGAAAGTATATGATTAGACAACTCCGCACCTTCCTCGGTTATCACTTAAATTCACTTGATAGCTAATCATTCTTAGAACCAATACTCGCGTCTGGATTTCCTTCCAAGACACCACCATCAATCGTAGCTTGTTTTTCATTGGTCGGTACAGGTAATTCAGATTCTCCACTTTCAGGCCTAAACCATTTGTCTCCCCTCACCATTACAACAATTCCACCTTGATCCAAACTCTCTTGATACCCATAAAGTAGATCGTCATCGGTGCGATAATCTGGATCTTTTTTAGGTGTATACCCATTGGTCTCTACTAAAAAAACATCTTTCATTTTATCCCAGACGGAATCAGCTTCCGTAGCTCCTAAAATGTCTTTCCCCATAATTTGCTCCTCTGTAACAAAGTGACCTTCCATTTGTGGGGCATAAATAGGAGCATAATCTTCTCGAGTGACTAATGTAATATCTTCGTTCAAGCAGCCTCGTTCTTTTAGGCTTCTGATAATTTCAATGGCATCATCTACGGTTTCAAAGCAACCTAACACATACTGATTCTTTTTTACCATTCAAACCCCTTCTTTCCCTTCTTGATCTTCTCCCTTCATTATACCTTTAGGAGAAGACTTCCCAAAATGATTCCCTTTTTCTTCCAATAGTTCTTTTAACTCAGAAAAATTATTTCTAAGCAAAATTCTTTAGACCGTCGTAACTTCAATAGAATAGGAACGAGCAATAGGAGGAAGAGAAACTAAAAATGATTTATTCTATACATAGATACCTATATCTGAAAATGTTATAGTGTAATAATCTATTATACAGAAAAGGTACACGTTATCTCTGGGAAAGGAGAGTATCATGAAATCTAAAGATATTTTACAAGAGCCACTATATAAACTTTTTTTTCGTTATGTTTCTTTTAGTGCTTTAAGTATGTTGGGAGTTTCCCTCTATGTTTTAGCGGATACTTTCTTTATCGCAAATGGAGTTGGACAGAAGGGTTTGGCCGCTTTAAATGTTGTCATTCCACTCTTTAGTCTGATGAGTGGGACTGGTTTATTACTAGGGATGGGTGGAGCTACCTTATATTCAATCTCACAAGGAAAAGGTAAAACCGATCGAGGAAATCAAATATTTTCTTTTACAATTATTCTAGGCAGTATCGTTGGTAGTTTATTAACCATTCTTGGTTTACTATTTCGAGAACCTTTTTTAAAAACTTTAGGTGCGACAGGAGAGATTTATCCCCTAGCTAAAAGTTATTTTACAATTTTAGTTAGTTTTTCCTCTTTTTTTATTTTAAATTTTATTCTGACTTCTTTTGTACGAAATGATGGGAGTCCAAATATTGCTATGATCTCTATGTTAGTTGGTAGTTTTTTAAATATTATTTTAGATTATATTTTTATTTTCCCTTTACAAATGGGAATGGCTGGTGCTGCGTGGGCCACCATTACTTCTCCTATCATTGGACTGATTATCCTGCTTACACGTAAAAAAACTAAGAAAAACTCGTTAGCTTTTATCTCTTTTAAAGCTCATTTCTCTGATGTATTAGAAATCGCTTCAATTGGATTCCCTGCTCTTGTTACAGAATTTTCTACGGGTTTAGTAGTTTTTTTATTTAATAGAACAATTTTACAGTTAGTAGGAACAATCGGAGTCGCTTCCTATGGGATTTTAACTAATATTTCTTTTGTTGGAATCTCTCTTTTTACTGGGATTGGACAAGGGATTCAACCTCTCGCCAGTATCAGTTTTGGGGCTCGAAATAGTAAACGAGTTTTTAGTGTTCTTTTGTATGGATTTATTTTAGCCATGGGATTAGGGATTTTTTATTATATAATTAGCTTCCTGTTTGGGGATCAAATTATCTCTTTTTTTAATAATGAAAAAAGTTCCGAACTCGCTGAAATAACGAAGTGGGGATTCCAAATCTATTTTGTTTCTTTCTTTTTTATGGGAGCTAATATTGTTTCGATTGCCTTTTTCTCTGCAGTTGCAAAAGTACGCCAGTCTTTTCTGCTATCCCTTTTGCGTGGCATTCTATTAATCATCCCTTTCGTTATCATTTTGCCTCATTATTTTGGAATGACAGGAGTATGGCTAGTCGTTCCTATCACCGAGGGCATTGTTTTTATTATAACTTTATATTTCTTAAGACGATATTTCAAAAACTCTCAAGGAGAATTTTTATAAAAATAAAATATTTTTTTGTCCGATATAGGTGTTCTGTGATACAATAGAACGCCTGAAAAAAATAAAACCACTAATAAACCCTTTATTAGCAAGCTTTTATTTTGTTTTTATCAATACCGTTTTATATTTATGCGTTCTTACAACGCCTGGCGTTTTAGCTTTAAATAGAACTACCCCCACTGGATTCATTGGTTAATGAAATCAGTGAGGGTAGTTTTGTTACCTATTTATTATTCTTATTTGACTGGTTCTTCATCATTCGTTCTAACTCATCTGTTAGTCGACTCATTTTAGGCCAAGACAATGAGAGGTCTCTTTTTTCCCATTTAGGTATTTGATAAGGATCAGCTCCACTTAAACGTACGAGATCTTCTTCATCTAATCCTAGTTTTTTCTTTCCATCGCTTTACTTTTTCAAAACGTTTTTGAAAAGCTACAGCGATATACAGACTGAACGACACAGGAAGAAACGGTAAAAAAGTCCATACCTGGACCGAGCTAAAAAATGTCTGTAAATACGTAATAAATAAAATGAATAACGTAACAATCAGAAGAATCATCCCTATATCTTTTTTTAATCGACTCACTTGATAACCCTCCTTAACAAAAAACATTATAATATCTACCTATATTATAACGTAATCCTTTCATACTAACAAAAAAAGAATGTCTACCAACGTGTTTTCTGAGCCGATCCCAAAAATTAGACCTAAAAAATCTGATTTTTGAGAGTCATCATAGTTATCCCGACTCTTTAAAAAATGACTTATTTCACTCACCAAATTCTTTGTTTTCCATCTTCAGAAATAAGATTTAATGAGCCGTACAACCAATGATCTTCATACCGATATAACTTGCTTCCTTTATAGGTATTTTGATCAGAATAAAAGATTTTTAATTTCTTTCCATTAGCATACGCTACTTCAAAACCAGATAGGAATATATCTTCAGCTGGTTGATCCCCTGTTACTTCCGCTTTAAATGCGGATAAACGAGATAAATGTGTTATTTGAGTAGAAAATACAGTTGGGAGAATAACAAAATTTTCAAATTCTTTTTCAAATGTAACTTTTTTATGTTGTCGGAACTGATTATAAATAGGGGATACAAATCCAGTAGTACAAGAACTCTTCATATTTGTATCTGGTAATGTACTCATATAAAACTTTTTATTTGTTTCTTTATTTTCAAATTCAAACTCAGAGTAGTTTTTTGATGTTCCTTTTGAAAGGGTTAAATCTGGAGAAACATGAAAATATTGAGTACCTAAATGAGTGCCTTTGGAATGGGCAATATCTAATAAAATAAGACTATCATTTTGTTTATCTAAAATGCTTAATCTTCTAATTAGAGCAGACTCCCCCGTAGAAAGTTCTCCCCAAGAAGCAACCTCAACAATGTAATATTGTTCATTTTCAAAATCTCGACTTGGCAAATGATCAACCATTTCTGTATAACTCCAAGAACCTAAAGGAGAAATTCTAGCTTCTCGATCTACTTGAAACACATTGTGTGCTTGTTCCGTTTTAAAATATAAACGGATTGGAGAGTCTTCTATATACGTTCCTCTACCACTATCAATTAAGAATGATTCTCCTTGTAATTGGAGTGTCACATGGCCTAAGTGCGCATGCCCATGACCACTCCCATGCCTTCCACTGAAGATACTAAGGGCGGTATCCTTTTTATTATCTTTATAAAAAAAGTTACCGGAGGCCTTCTCAGTAAATACGTTAGGAAAAGATACTTGCTCCTTTGTCTCTTGAAAATACTTCATTCCTGTATAAAGAAGATATTCTTGCGTGTTACATGTCCCTTCGCTAATCCCAACTGCTTTTAAGCAATCTCTTTCTATCTGGATAGGAACTGTATCTGAGTCATGTAGATTCAATAACATTCCATCTACTGTTTCCATAAAATAAGTTGCATTTGCTGGTAAATGAAGCAACTCTCTTAGATATAGATTCGGTTCTTTCCCCATGTACTCCATCATCATCAACAAATTCATACAGCTCGTCAGGACTTCAAATTGATACAAAGGACTTTGTTCCCAATGGACTCCATCATTATAAAATTGAAGTTCCAGTTGATCTTTTAAATGTTTCCAAGCCCAATCTTTATCTGAGGAAGACAGTAACTCTGGAAAAAGAGCATCTACTGAAAGAAATCCAGTAATCGCTAAAACACCCCAGTTGCTTAGCACATACTTAGAAACATACGTTTCCTTTATTTGTACTGTTTGATTTTTTAAAGAGGTACGAATGATTTCTAGTTCCTCTATCGATTCATTTTCCCAAACTTCATCTCCAAATAATAAAAGTGAAAACACCCAGTTTTGACATCTAATCCCTGTATCAATCGTTCTCCATGCATCTTTATTTGTATCCGAAGAAACTCCTTCTTGTACAATCCAATCTAATACAAGCACTTTCCATTTATCAAAGTAACGACTCTCTCCCGTTAATAAATATGCTTTTGCTAAATCCATAAGAAATCCTTGTCGATTTAGCATATACGTCCATTCGGGATCTCCATTCGGAGTATAAAGCCAGTCCCACTCAGAAAAATGTACAGGGATGATAGAAGATTCCATATCTAAAGAAGCATTAAAAATAATAATATCATCACAAATTAAATTAGATTTATAAATTAATTCTTGAGCTGCCTTCGAGTCGTTTAACAACGAACGCCATTTTTTTCCGCCAAATGGTTCTTTAAAAAAACTCACTTTTTGTAAATCTTTCACGTAGAGACACTCCCTAAATTTAATTAAAACTCATGCTACAACAAAAATCTACTTATAAAAAAAGAACTCTCCTGATTCTTATTTCTACATATAGTAGAGAAAGGAAGTATCAGGAGAGTTCATTCAACTACACTCGTACAAATCTATAACTTTCTTTAAAATCAATTCACCCTAAGATTCCTAGGATAGAACCTACCATTCCTAGAACAATCAATAGGCCGATAATTTTATAAGTCGTCCAGTTATATTTTTTAATTAAATAGTACACTCCAATGACTAACAATGCTGGTAACATTTTTGGAAGAATTTGATCAAGAATGGTTTGGAAAGCAATGACTTGTTGCTCCCCTGTATCCAGTGTCGTCGAAAATTGAAGGGTTATATTTGTTTTTATAACGTTTACAGCTAATCCTGAAATAACAGTCATCCCAACAATTGTAGCTGCTCTCGAAATTTTATTAATTTGCTCACTTAGTGTCTCAATCACACTCGTACCTAATCGATATCCTAAAGAACCTATTCCTACTTTAAAAGCCATTAAACTACCTACTAAAAATAGTAGAAATAGGATAGGAGCAGAAGTAATTCCCTCTAATGCCATCCCTGCAAATAAAGCAGAGAGCAAGGGAGCAAGTCCAAATTGAGCAACAGAGTCACCAATACCAGACAAGGGACCCATCAATGCTAGTTTAGCAGAACGAGCATCTTCTAGGCTTTCTCCTTGATCGATCATGGATAATTGAAGGTTTGTGATAAACGGCACCGTTTGTGGATTCGTATTATAAAATTCTATATTTTCTTTGAGAACCATTTTTAATTCATCCGGTTTCCCAGCATATATTTTTTTTAGTGCTGGGAAAATCGTATACGCGTAACTATGTCCTTGGTACGTTGTATAGTTAAATGAACTTTGTAAGAAATAAGATCGTAAAGAAGTAATAAGATAATCTTTTTTGGTTAATTGAGGCACCTTTGACTTATCAGATTCCATTTTTTCCTCCTCTTCTGTTCAAGCTGCTATGCAACAACATTTCTTTTAAAAATTGATTTGCTTCTAAGAATACGACCCAATCGCAACATCTGAATATCACTCTTTTTTAAGCATAACCTTGTTCATAATCATAGCAAATTCAATCTGTAATGTACTCCCTATGAATGATGAACCTCTCAATCTTTATAAGAATACAACAGAAGAGTTCACTTACTCATAGTATAATGAATAATCATTAGAAATTACTTAAGCGCATCTTGCTTTGCTCTATCAATTCCAACAATAGAGCCTGGCATAACCTCTATAATAGTTTGATGATCAATTGCTATTTTATATTTTGTTTCTTCTATAGCAACGATTTCGCCAAAAATACCAGAGGCCATCACTATAAAATCTCCTACCTTCAATTTATTTTGAAATTGAAGGAAAGAATCTTTTTCTTTTTTTGGCCTCGTTGTTGGAGAACCGGAATGACTATGAATCCTAGGACGGAAACAATGATCACAATGATCCAAAGTATTTTTTCCATTATCCTTCCACCATCCCACTATTTATATAGACCATTTTTTCTTTACTTTTTTCAATAGCTTTTTCGAGGAAGGAGTTTTGTTCCAACTCCGAAAGTTCCATATATAAAAATTTCATTGAAAGTTCTAGAATTAATCCTAGTGGTGCTTCCGAAATAACCGTTTGTTTAGAAGAAAATTTATTTTCGAGAATAACTTTGGCTGCAGTTTGATGATGCACTCCACCATTCAAATCAGCAAAGATAAGTACTTCCTCATGTTTTTGAAGAACTGAAGTAAGGTCTTTTTCGAGTTGTAATTGTGTATGATCATCATTACTATTGATAGCCATTATATTTTCATTTTTCCCTATCAATACATCCAACGCTGAGAGAACTCCATCTGGATACTGTCCATTCCCTATTATGACAATTTTATACATATTTACTCCTAACCTAGAATCCCTAAAACAGAACCGACGATTCCTAAAACAATTAATAATCCAATTATTTTATAGGTAGTCCATTTGTATTTTTTGATTAAATAATAAACACCAATAGTCAACAAAGCTGGTAACATTTTTGGAAGAATTTGGTCGAGAATCGTTTGAAAAGCAATCACTTGTTCTTCGCCTGTTTCTAGAGTAGTTGAAAATTGAAGGGCGATATTTGCTTTTACAAAGTTAATAGCTAATCCTGAAATTACAGTAATTCCAATGATTGTTGCTGCTCTTGAAATTTTATTGATTTGCTCACTCAATGTTTCAATAACACTTGTTCCTAATTTATAACCCAATGAACCCATTCCAATTTTGACAGCTAAAAAGCTACCAACTAAAGAAAGAAGAAATAGGATGGGAGCATACTTAATTCCATCTAGTGCCATTCCAGCAAATAAGGTAGAAAACAATGGTGCAAGTCCGAATTGAGCGATAGAATCACCAATACCAGATAAAGGACCCATCAATGCTAGTTTGATAGCACGAGCATCTTCTACGTCTTCACCATGATCTAACATTGTCAATTGAAGGCTAGTAATAAAAGGAACCATCTGTGGATTTGTATTATAAAATTCTACGTTTCCCTTAAGTGCAGACTTGAGTTCTTCAGGTTTTCCTGCATATATTTTTTTCAATGCTGGGAAAATGGTATATGCGTAACTCGTTCCTTGATAAGTTGTATAGTTAAATCCGTTTTGTAAAAAATATGAACGTAAAGACGTAATCAAATAATCTTTTTTTGTTAATTTTGGAGTATGTACTGTATTAGATTCCACCACTGAAGTCCTCCTCGTCTACTACTGCTACTGCTACTACATCATCATTTCTAAAGTAGTCAATTAGGCCGAATACTGCTCCTACTACCGCTACACCCATAACTGGTAAGTTTAAGTAAGCGATACATACATAACCTAATAGGATGTATGGGATGTATTCTTTTTTAAGCATAACACTCATGATCATGGCGAATCCGACTGCAGGTAATAATCCACCAGCAACTGTTAATCCATCAATCAACCATACAGGGAAAGCTTCTACAAATGATTGTAGGGAAGAAATACTAATTGCAGATAAGAAACCAATTGAGAATCCAATAATTAAGAATGCTACCAATGTTGCATTACTTAAAATTTTAAATTTACCATATTTCTCTTCATCAATTGCCTTATTTATGGCAGCAGGTAATCCGGATAATGCTGTATATGTTGCTGTAATTGCTAACTGGAAAAGAACAGCAAATGGATAAGAAAGAGCAAGAGCTGTTTCAACAGTCATCCCACTACCTTTTAAAGTAATAGCCATGATTGTTCCGACAATTCCGGGACCCATTGGATTCGGAGGTACTGTTCCACCTGCACCAACACCGAACCCCATGAATGCTAGCTCCCCTAGAGCTCCCATTGTTAGAGCAGTAGGTATATCACCTAAAACCCAACCAACAAAAAACGAAAGTACTAAAACGCGGTTTGTATAAATTCCTAAAAGTTGCCCTGCAAAACAGATAGCGGTAATTAATCCTATTAGCAACGCACTTCCTATTGATACTGTAAATTCCATAGTTTATTATCTCCTTAAGCTTGGTCTAGTGCTTTATTTAATGCATGAATTGTGTCTGTTCCATCACTTGATACAGGAGATGTTTTTGTATTGAATATAACACCATGCTCATCTCGTAATTTTTTTAATGCTCTTGTATCTTCTTCACCTAAGTGGATAAATTGAGATACTTTTTTCTTTCCTTCAGCAGCATGAATGTTCCCTACGTTCAATTCTTTCATTGGGAATCCACCCTCTACTAATCGTAAAGCATCTTTTGGTGATTCAACAACAACAAAAATACTTTGATGAGGAGCTGCTTTAAAAATTACTTCATTTGTTCTATCAATTGTAAAAAAGCGCATTGCAATATTCTTTGGTACAACCGTTTTCATTAGGGTTTGTTGCATTTGATTATTTGCTGCAGCATCATTTGCACAGATTACTAAGTTTACTCCTAAGGAACTAATCCATAATTGTCCTTGTCCGTGTATTAAACGTTGATCAATCCGTACCATTTTAATATTTGGTTCTGTCATTTTAATTTCCCCTCTCTTTTTACCAGTACATTTTCCAGTCTTTATGATAGCGAATGAGTGCTTCCAAGTAGAAGTAATCTCCCCATGTATTTCCTTCACTTACACCTTTTCCTGAATGCCATGAGTATACGCCTTCAGTAATAAGAGGAACGATGCCATCTGCTTTTACTTCTGTATATTCTTCAATTAATTCTTTCAACATAGCACTGCTTGCGTGACGGAAAACTTCTTTGCGTGGATGAGTAGCTGGTAGGAACTGATCCATAAAGTTCATTCCACAAACTGCAATTGCTGCAGCAGATGTATCACGAGATTGTTGATCTTCTTCTTTTGTAAAGATTAAATCCCAGTAGCAAACAAAATCTTCTGGCAATCGATTTAAGAAGTAGTTGGTAACAGCTTCATAGTTATCAATCGCTTCTTCTTCTGGTACATGAAGATAGTTAAGAGCAATTCCGTAAATCAACCATGCTTGTCCACGTGCCCAGCTGGAGTCATCACTGTACCCTTGTCTTGTTTTTCCGCCAATAGGTTCTCCTGTTTCAGGATCAAAATAGAATGTATGGAATGCAGAAGCATCATCACGAATCGCATATTTAACAGTTGTTTGATAGTGTTTAATAGCTGCTTCTTTGTATTTCTCATCACCAGTAACTTCACTTGCCCAGTAGAAAAGAGGAATATTTAGCATGCAATCTACGATTAAACGGTAGTTGTCTTTCGCACCCAACTCACCCCACGCTTGAATAAATTCACCTTTTTCATGGAAACGAGTCATTAATTTATCAGCAGCAAGTAAAGCAGCTTTCTTTGCATCTTCACTTCCTGTTAATTTATACGCAGCTACACATGAAGGGACATATAAGAATCCTAAGTCATGGTGCTCTACTTCAATGTTTTCTTCAATTCGATGTAAGAAAGAAGCAACGTGCTTATCTGCAAGCTCGCGATATTTTTCATCACCCGTTGCTTCATATGCCAACCATAGTTGACCGGTCCAGAATCCGTTTGTCCACTCTACATTATTCATTGATTTATAAGTGTTATTGGCGGTTGCTGGTTCAGGGAATCTTTCTCCCAAATGTACCATGTTGTTATCTATTTTTTTGATTGCTTCTTCAATTGCTTTCTCTACCGTACTTTTGTTTAAGAGTCCTTCTTGGAAGTAACGCTCACTATTCAGTAACGGTTCTAGAGTTAATCTTCTGTTTTCCAAAACATACACCTCTATTTCTATATTTTTGATTTACTAGATAAATCTTATTCTTCTGGTATTTCTGTAGAAATTTGTAACCTATAGTACCGGTGATGAATATAGGTTTCTGTATATTGAAACGGTTTATTATCGGGGTAATAATTAATACGTTCACTATAAAAGACAGGAGTTTCTTTAGGAGTTTTTAGTAAATTTGCTTCCTTTTCATCTAATAGAGGTAGGATAGAATAACTTTGTGTCATCGGTGCGTCATAAACTCTAACACCTAGTTGCTTCTCCAGAAAATCTGAGAGCGAATTTATATGGAGTTCTTCTATATTTTCTATTTCTTTTAGATGAGAAAAAGCGATATAACTATAACTCAATGTCCAAGGGGTTTCGTTTAGCGTTCCTTTTCTACAAAAAAGTACAATGTCTTCACGAGAGTTTAATTTTAATTTCTTCGCAACCCGTGAATCTTTTACGATTTCGATAGAAATAATTTCACTTTTTTCTTGTACTTCCTGCGTCTTATTTCTTTTTAATTTTTGTAAGACAGGCAATTCTTCATCAAAAAAGACGCGTTGGTGTTTATAATTTTTTCGGACAAATGTTCCTTCTCCTTGTCGTCTGATTAAATACCCTTCAGTAACCAACTCTTGGAGCGCTTTCACTGCCGTTGTACTACTTACCATATGTTTCTTTTTAATTTCATCCTCTGAGTACACGCGATCCCCTGGCTTAAACTCACCATTTTCTATCTTATCTTGAATATCTTTTTTTACTTTTTCATATTTATACTCCATATGCCTCGCTCACCTTTTTTTGTGTATTCACTTAACACGTTAACCCCTTAATACTATAATACTACTTTGAAATCGTTTTACAAGCTCTTTTTTTACTTTTTTTAAAAAGTCCCTATTTATCTCATATTTCTTACGCTTCTAAACGAATCCATGTTAATATATCAATAACTATAAAGCAGATTCTTCCCCAAACTACTATAGAAGAGGAGTATATTATGAAGCAAATAAGACCAAGATTATTAACTACTAAAAGAATAGTCATTAAAATTGGAACAAGCTCTTTGATGAATTCCGATGGTACAGTAGATTATCAGCAATTTGATCGTTTGGCCTATGTGTTAAGTGTTTTAAGAAATCATGGTAAAGAAATTGTATTAGTTTCTTCTGGTGCAATAGGTGTAGGAATGAATAAGCTAGGATTAAAAGAACGTCCTCAAACGATTCCAGAACAACAAGCAATTGCAGCGGTTGGCCAAAGTGAGATGATGAATATATATAGTAGATTCTTCTCTCATTACAATCAAATGGTTGCTCAAATTTTAATGACTCGTGATATTGTAGAATTTCCTGAAAGTTATGAAAATGCTGTAAATGCTTTCGAGGAACTTCTCCAAATGGGAATTATTCCTATCGTAAACGAAAACGACACCGTTGCTGTTGATGAATTAGATCACGAAACAAAGTTTGGAGACAACGATCGTCTTTCTTCTATTGTTTCAGTTGTCATCCATGCTGATTTATTAATTATGCTTTCTGATGTTGAAGGTTTTTTTGACAAAAACCCAATGATTCACTCGGATGCAAAAATATTTCACACCATCCATTCTATCACAAAATCTGATATGGATTTAGCAGATGGAACGGGTACTTCTTTTGGAACAGGTGGAATGACTACTAAGCTAAAAGCTGCTCGTTATCTTCTCCAGAATGATCAAGAAATGATTCTAGCCAAAGCAGAGGATCCTACTCTTATTTTTTCTGTTTTAAAGGGAGAAAAAATCGGAACATACTTTACGAATCAGGATTAAAAAAAGGAGGAATCTCATGAACAAGATGCTGAATGAAATGGGAAAACATGCTACTCAGGCTGCTACACTTCTTCGTAAAGCTACTACTGAAAAGAAAAATGAAGCCTTATTTTCCATGGAAAAAGCTTTGTATGAACATGAAGAAATCATTTTAGAAGCCAATCAGAAAGATGTACTACAAGCACACAAAAATAAGTTAACAACTCCAATGATAGAGCGATTGACCCTTACAAAAAATCGAATTCATGCTATGGCACAAAGCATCCATCAAATCGCTGAATTACCTGACCCTATTGGATCCATTGAAGAAGTATCAACTGATAATGGTCTGAAAATCGGCAAACAAAGAGTTCCATTAGGAGTAATTGGAATCATCTACGAATCCAGACCGAATGTTACTTCAGATGCAGCTGCTCTTTGTTTTAAATCAGGAAATGCTGTTATTTTAAGGGGGGGAAAGAAGCTCTAGCCTCTAACCAAGCAATCCTAAATGCTCTTCAGGACGGGCTGGAACATGCAGGTTTACCTAAAGAGTCTATCCAGTTGATTCCAGATCCTTCTCGTGAATTAGCGACCGCTTTCATGCAAATGAACGATTACTTAGATTGTTTAATTCCTCGAGGGGGTGCAAACTTAATTCGAACGGTTATGAAAAATGCTACAGTACCCGTTATTGAAACAGGTGTAGGAAACTGCCATTTATATATTGATCAAGCAGCCAATTTGGAAATGGCAACCCAAATATTGGTTAATGCAAAGTGTGACCGCCCATCAGTCTGCAACGCTATCGAAACGTTACTAGTTCATGAAGCGGTTGCTGCTGACTACTTACCTCTTTTTGCTAAAGCATTACAACCTTTCCATGTGGAAATTAGAGGAGATAAAAAAACCTGTGAAATAATCTCCACAGCTGTTCCTGTCACGGAAGACGACTACGATACTGAATTTTTAGATTTCATTCTCGCTGTGAAAGTTGTAAACGACTATGAAGAAGCAATCGCCCATATTGAAAAACACTCTACCGGTCATTCCGAGGTCATTGTTACAGACAACTTGGAAACCTCTCAGAGTTTTTTACAAGATGTTGACGCTGCTGCTGTATATGTAAATGCATCATCACGTTTTACTGATGGCGGTTGTTTTGGCTTAGGAGGTGAAATTGGAATTAGCACCCAAAAGCTCCATGCACGAGGACCCATGGGAGTAAAAGAGTTAACCTCTTATAAGTACATTATTAGAGGCGAAGGAGAAATCCGTGGTACAACAGGTTCTAAAAGCGATAAATAAAAGAAAGGAGGATTGAATGACAAAATCTATTGCAATTATTGGTGGGGGAGTAGTAGGAGCAACTGCTGCCTTCTATCTGTCCGAAGCAGGATATTCAGTAACGGTTTTTGACGAAGGAACGGGACAGGCTACTTCTGCTGCTGCAGGAATTATTTGTCCTTGGTTGTCTAAAAGAAGAAATAAAAAATGGTATCGACTGGCATCCGGTGGTGCTGCTTTCTATCACACCTTATTTGACGATTTAGAAAAAAGAATGGCAGATACTACCTTTTATACTCGTTCAGGAGCAATTCTTTTAAAAAAGACTCTAAAACAAACAAAAGAACTCTATGAAATAGGTTTAGAAAGAAGAAAGTTGGCTCCAGAAATTGGGACTTTAACGATTTTAAATGAAGAACAACTTCTCGATCTTCTTCCTTCTCTACAGAATCAGAAAAATGGCCTCCATGTAGAAGGTGGCGCAAGAGTAGATGGTCGTAAACTCGTTGACTCTCTCTTAACAACTGTCCAAAAAAATGGTGGCCAAATTATTCGAGAAAAGGTTAATCTTGAAAAAAAGAAGACATCTATGTTGTACGTAAAAATAATACGGATATAGAAGTCTTTGATAAAATCATTTTAGCAACTGGTGCTTGGCTTCCACAAGTATTAGAACCACTTGGTTGGAAGGTGGATGTCCGTGGTCAAAAAGGACAGTTAGCTGTTCTACAAACCGACAATCAAAAAAATGGAAGTCTTCCTGTTCTGATCCCTACCGGTGAAATTGATATTTTACCCGTAGGAAAAGGAACCTATTACGTCGGAGCCAGTCATGAAAATGAAAAGGGCTATGATCTTCATCCAGATAAAGAAGTAATCAACCAGCTTATCCGAGGTGGAACAGAAATCTTAACAAGTCTTCAGAATGCGACCCTCATTGGTGAGAAAGTTGGCACAAGAGCTTATACCTCTGACTTTAGTCCTTTCTTTGGTTTCCTTCCGAACTCTACTTCGGTATTCGTTGCAAGTGGTCTAGGTTCTTCTGGATTGACTACCGGCCCTTATATTGGCTTTCAACTTGCATTACTAGCCCAAGGAAAACCATCAGAACTTTCCTTGGAAGAGTATGATCCAGGTATTTATTTAAAAAATATGAATAATAATATTGGAGGAAATAAAAATGATTAAAGAATTTAAAGAATTTATCACACGTGGAAATGTTATGGACTTGGCAGTCGGGGTTATTATTGGAGCAGCTTTCTCTGCAATCGTTAATTCACTTGTAAATGATATTATTTCACCTATTATCGTAGCTCTAACCCAAAAATCTTCTGTCGAAGAACTGACAACTCAAATTGGTACAGCAACCTTACATTACGGACTTTTCTTGCAATCTATTATTGATTTTCTAATTGTCGCCCTTGTGTTATTCGCAGTTATTAAAGCAGCAAATACCTTCAGACGTAAACATCCTGAAGCCGATCAAGTAGAAGCAGAAATACCTGTTGCAGAACAATACCTTATGGAAATTAGAGACCTTTTGGCTTCTCAAAATTCAAAACCAGAAGATATTGATCATACTAATCTATAATAAAAAAAACAACTGAGAAAACTCAGTTGTTTTTTTATTTTATCTATACAACATAAGAGAAAAGCCAAGAAAAATAATTAAAATATAAAAATAATAAGTTCGATAGATAAACATCAGTGCTAGGTATTCTCGAATCAACGCATAAGGTAAATAATGAAAAGGTGTTTTCGCACCAATCCCTTCTGCATGTACACTCGCACGACGAGCATAGACTCCACTTCTTAAAACATGGAAATTATTAGTAATAAAAACAATCTTTGTATGTTCCGTTAGATTTCCAATTATATCTCTACTATATAGAAAATTTTGATGGGTATTGACCGATTGATCTTCCATTATAATTTGTTTTTCTAAAATACCCTTTTCAACTAGATAATCCTTCATCACAGTTGCTTCTGAAATCGACTCATCTGTACTTTTCCCTCCACTGACAATAATACAAGAAAGCGGAATACCTCGTTTTTTTTGCTTGTGGTGAAAAAGAAGAGCTTCATCTAGACGATATTTTAATAGCAAACTGATTTTACCATTTGGTAGCAAACCTGACCCTAAAATAATAATGTAGTCTTTTTCTAAATCAGGACGAATCAATCGATATAAAAAGGCTAAAAAAACAAAGCCTAAAAATGTAATCAACACATATAAAAAAAACACACCTAACATAAATTCTAGTGTATAAACCATTTGGTTCTTTATCCACAAATGATTCGCTAAAATGAGGAAAAGAAGGATCAATAAAAAGATTCCTGTAGAAAATAAAACAGCATACTTACGAGACCACCTTCGCTTTTTTAAGCGAAGATAGGAGCGTAAAATAACTCCAACACTAAACAAAGCGAGCACGTATGGCGCCAGATTTAACGATATTTTTATTAATTGAGTCAATAAGCGTAAGAACTGTACCTCTATTGGAAAAGAACTCCGTTGAAGTACACCAAAAAAAACGAGAAGAACGGTAATAAACAAAAAGAAACCTCTTCCTCGATCCTCTTTACGCTTAAAAAAGAGGTTCATCAAAATAGTACCGGATAAAATTGCTAATCCATAAAATACCATCTTGCTCCTCCTTTTAAAGTTCATGAAATAGTTGATATACTTCTTGTTTTTTTATTTGACGGATTTTTGCTACTTTTTTTATGGCTTCTTTAGATGAAATTTCTTCTTCATCTATCAATAACTGCACATGTTCTTTCATATCGCTTGGGAAAATAGTTGTTGCTTCTTCTATTGGATGGCTATTTCCAGCTACCATCACACAAATTTCACCTTTAACTTCTGTTTCTTGCAACCACTCTAATACCTCGGCTGCATTCCCACGAATGAACTCTTCATATCGTTTGGTTAGTTCTCGACAGATAACTACTTGACGCTCACTTCCTAAAACAGATTCTAAGTTTTTTATCATATCCCGTAGTCGATGGGGTGATTCATAAAAAATAAGTGTTTCTGTTTTATTTTTGAGTAATTCCCATTGTGCTACCTGATCTTTTTTCTTTCGTTTCAAAAAACCAATAAATGTAAATGGTTGTGGAGAGAGTCCTGAAGCAATCAAGGCTGTAAGCCCTGCATTTGCTCCTGGTAATGGAACAACAGGAATTCCGGACTCTATACTGGCAACAACCAGTTCATGACCAGGGTCGCTAATAGAAGGCATTCCTGCATCACTCACTTGTGCGATAGATTCTCCTGCTAATAGTCTATCTACCAATTGAGGAATACGTTCTTGTGTATTATGCTCATGAAAACTAATTTGCGGGGTTGTAATATCAAAATGATTTAAAAGTTTCCGTGTATTTCTGGTGTCTTCCGAAGCAATCACATCTACTTCTTTCAACGTATCAACTGCACGGTATGTCATATCTCCCAAATTCCCGATAGGAGTGGGTACAAGATATAAGGTCCCCGAAGAATGTTCCCGGTAACTTTTTTGAATATTCATTTTTCTTGTACCTCCTTATTTTTTTTTTGCCATTTTGATAGTCTTTTTTCTTTTTCAGCACGCCTTAGTTTTTTAAAAGCTGCTTCTGCTTTTGTAGCGTCACTTCGAGTCTCAAAAGATTCATAGTGAATCATGTTCACAGGACGCCTACTTTTTGTATATTTAGAACCAATTCCAGCATTATGCTCTTTTTCTCTTCGTACTGGGTCCGTTGTATACCCTGCATAAAAAGAACCATCTGCACAAACAAGCACATAGAAGTAATGACGACGTTCTTGTTTTCCTTCTTCTTTATTCCCCAAAGAGAATCTCTTTCACTTCCTGCGAATAATCACCGGTCTGATCATGGACATACAAAGGAGGTAGAATTTTAAGTCCATCTTCTTTTCCATCTTTGATGGCTTCAATTAAAATCATATTCGCGTCTTTACCCATACGGGGATATACAAATTGAATCCGTTTCGGTGCTAGTCGATTGTTTCTTAAGGAATCCAAAATATCCAACAAACGATCTGGACGATGTACAAAATAAGCGTGACCATTCATTTTTAATAATTGGCTGGATTTTTTCATTAGTTCCGGCAAAGAGAGTAATATTTCATGACGAGCTAACGTAAACGCATCATTTGTATTCTTTGTACTGGTTGGTAAATCTTTAAAGTACGGTGGATTACAGGTAATCACATCCACAGAGTCTGGCCTAATCTGATCGGTTATTTTTTTTATATCCGCATGAATAAACGTAACTCGTTCTTCTAACTGATTTAATTCTACTGTTCTTCTCGCCATATCAATTAGCTTTTCTTGAATTTCTATCCCTACAACTGGATTGTTCGTCTTCCCAGTAAGTAAAAACGCAACAGCTCCATTTCCAGAACATAAATCTACAATTTTCGCACTCCGTACACGAGGGACAGAAGCAAAGTCAGCTAACAAGACCGCATCTAAAGAAAAAGAAAAAACGGATGAACTTTGAATGATTTCGATATTTTCTCTTTTCAAAACATCTAAACGTTCTCCTTTTTTCAGGAGAATTTTTCTCATCTGTTCTTTTTCCATTAACTCTGTTGCTCCCGTTCACCATAAATTACGTCTAAACAAAATACACAAGATTCATCATGTATTCTTCGAGTACCAAAATAGACATTACATACATGGAACCCATCTTCATATAGCTTTTGAAGGTTTTGACGTGATTTTGACATTTCTGGCTCACTTTCTTCCAGATTTGGAACAATTTCTTTTGTCATATACTCAATACGATCTCGAAGGTGTTGGTTTTCAATTTGTAATGTAGCATTTTCTTCAATTAAATGATTCATTTTTTCTTGAATTTCTTTCAAGTCTTCTCCTACAGATGAAATGTTTGTATCCACCCGATGGAATTTATCAAACAATGTACGTTTATCCATTTCTTTCACTCACTATTTCTTGTTTTCCCTATTAGCGACATTCCGACTTTAGCCAACGGGAATCATGATTTCTTCCCAGGCGTATTCTAACGTTTTACGTTCTGAAAAGAGGCGAACTTTAATTACTTGAGAGATAAGATTCAATCCGACCACTTTTCCGCGACCATCTGGCGTTTCAACTTCTTCACCATAATCTGGCATTAATTTTTTCATTTCTTCATAGTTTTCATTTTCGAAATTCAAACAGCAAAGGAGCCGTCCACATAATCCTGATATTTTTGAAGTATTCAAGGAAAGGCCTTGGTCTTTTGCCATTTTAATGGAGACCGGAACAAAATCACCTAAAAAAGTAGAACAACAAAGGGGTCTACCACATGGACCAATTCCACCTAAAATTTTAGTTTCATCGCGCGCTCCGATTTGTCTGAGCTCAATCCGTACTCGAAAAATAGATGCCAGTTCTCGAACTAGCTTTCGAAAATCTACACGGCCATTACTACTAAACAAAAAAGTAAGTTTTTTTCGATCAAATGAATATGTGCTCTGAATAATTTTCATTTCTAAACCAAATTCTCTCACTTTTTGTTTACAAATTTGCTGTGCTTTTTCTGCATCTTTTTTATTTATATGATTTTTCTCTACATCTAATTGTGTTGCCTTACGAATAATCTGATCATGAGAATAGGTTACATCTTCATCCTGACATTCCTTATAAGGAATACTGATTCTTCCCATTTCTTCATATTCGGATTGTTGAACAATCACTTGGTCATTTATTTGAAAATGGTCATTTCCTTTTTCATAATAAGAAAGGGGACCATTGGGGATAAATCTTAGGCCAATCACTTGTTTCATACTACATACACTCCTTTGTATTGCAGTACTTCTAGGGGCTTTTCTACGTTTTTTATTTCCAAGTATTCTTAATGGCTATGCTTTCCAATATCCCTTGTACTTGAACATTGGAACCAAGAGCTTGTTTCCCCTGCAAAATATTTTCGATTTGCTGAGTAATTGCCATAACATCTATACTTTTTCCTATCAACTTTTGATATTCTGGTACTAACTGTTTCTGGATTACTGCTTTTTCATTACCAAAATTTAAATATAAAAAGTCTCGATAATGAAACAACAGTAAATCTAGACAGAACAATGCACGCGATTTTTCTTTTACATGCTCCATGATATTCATTTGTACGTAGAGAAATGCCATTGGGTCTTGTGCAATCAGATATTGGAACCAACGCCAAGTCGTATTCCGTAATGCTTGGAATGACTCATCTTGTTCCAATTCTTTTGCTTCTGCCAAATCATTTGTTACTGCGGACAATAGTTCAGCATCTGCTATTTTTATATTTTCCGAAAGCAACAGTTCAATCATCGCTTGTCGGCGTAGCGGTTGAAAGTGAATAATTTGGCAACGGGAACGAATGGTTGGTAGAATGTTTTCTTTTACGGTAGTCAAAAGAAATAGATAGGTTCCTTCTCCGGGCTCTTCCAGAAAAGTAAGTAAACTATTTGCAGCGTTGACGGTCATCTTCTCTGCATCATCTATTATATATACTTTTTTACTGCCTTCTACAGCACTTTTGGAAAATTCAGCTTTTAATTCTCTTACTTGATCTACTTTAATAGATTGTCCATCCGGTTCAATTTCCGTTAAATCCGGTAAATCCCCCACTGCTATTCTTCGGCAACTTCGGCAATCCATACACGGTCTGCCTGCATCTGGACGTTCGCAAAAGATAGTAGCTGCTATCCATTTGGCCATATCTTTTTTACCTGTTCCACGCGACCCTTCGAATAAGTAAGCATGGCCTAGTCGTCGTTGAACAATCGTTCGAGCAAAACGATCCATTAAATCGGGTTGTCTTTGTTCTAGGCTTGTTAACATGATTTGCACCGCCTCCATTAGAAGTGGTGATAACTTTCTACTGGCATCACAAAAACGGTTGCTCCTCCAACATGAACTTGCATTGGGTAATGAATGGTACTGTCCAAGGAAACGTCTAGACTAACCGGTGACGTCATATATTGTTCTCTTGATTCACAATTCACCTTGATGATGTTCAAAGCTTCTTCGACACGATCGTCTTCGATTCCAATCATAAAAGTGGTATTTCCAGACCTTAAGAATCCACCTGAAGATGAGAGTTTCGTTGCACGAATATTCGCATCAACCAATTCATCAGACAATAGTGTGCTGTCTTTATCTTGAACAACTGCCATAATTAATTTCATAACAATCTCCTCTTTCCTGTATCATTCTAATTCATTTACAATTCTTTATAAAACCTATTCTGAATGGATTGCAAGCATTGCTTTGCAACTTCTTCCGGAGATAGACAACCATTAATTGTGACGATCCGTTCAGGATATTCTGCTGCTAATCGTAAGTATCCTTCTCGAACTTTTTCATGAAAATCTAGTTTTTCCTGATCGAGTCGATTATATTCCCTACTATCCTGATTTGTTAGAATTCTTTCCAATCCTACTTCCGCCGGAATATCCAAAAACAAGGTTAAATCTGGTTGGATTCCTTCGGTTGCAAATTCATTAATTTTAAAAATACCGGCCTCTCCAATTCCTCTTGCAAAACCTTGGTACGCAATAGAGCTATCTACAAAACGATCACAAAGAACGATTGCTCCTTTTTCTAAAGCAGGGATAACTTTTTCCACTAAATGCTGTCGGCGGCTCGCTGCATATAGTAAAGCTTCTGTGCGAGCATCCATCTCCGTATGTGTGGTATCCAAAATTATTTCTCGAATTTTTTCTGCAATCGGACTTCCACCAGGTTCTCTGGTAGCAAAAATCTGCTTTTCCGTATATTCAGGTAACTTTCTAACAATTTCTTGAAGTGCAGTCGTTTTTCCTGACCCATCCGGTCCTTCCAATGTGATGAATATGCCGTCCATAGTTTGCTCCTTACTTCTTTGTATTTCCATTATACGCTACGAACCTCATTTTTTATATGGATCTTTTCTATGAGGTTATAATTCACGTCTGCCGTCAATGGCTCGGAATAGAGTCATTTCATCAGCATATTCAATATCACTACCTACTGCTAATCCGTATGCTAAACGAGTCACTTTTATTCCTGCTGGTTTAATCAATCGAGAAAGATACATTGCTGTGGCTTCTCCTTCGGCAGTAGCATTGGTTGCGATAATGACTTCTAGTACTGTTTCATCTTGCAATCTTTTGATTAGACCGGCAATATTTAAGTCTTCTGGTCCAGTGCCTTCCATTGGAGAGAGCACTCCATTTAACACGTGATATAACCCATGGTATTCACGGATTTTTTCCATAGACATGATATCTCGTGGATTTTCCACTACTAATATCTTTGCTTGGTCTCTTTCTGTATCAGAACAAATCGCACAGGGGTCTTCTTCTGTTATATTTCCACATATCGAGCAGTGTCGCAAGTCTCTTTTGCTTCGAATCAATGCGTTAGCAAAGTTGACTACTTCCTCCTCTTCCATGTTTAAACAAAAAAAGGCTAAGCGGGCTGCCGTTTTTTGTCCAATCCCTGGCAACTTCATAAAACTTTCGATTAATTTTGCGATTGGTTCTGGATAATGCATACCTACTCTCCTTTACTTTGCTCTTGCTTCGTTATTTTCATTAAAATCCTGGCATAGATTTAGCAAATTTACCTAGTTTTTCTTTAGTTTCTACTTCGATTTTTTCTAGTGCTTGGTTGGTTGCCATTAAAACTAAATCTTGTAGCATTTCTACGTCTTCTGGATCAACTACTTCAGCTGCTATTTGTACATCTACAACTTTCTTATCGCCAGTCATCGTTACTTTCACTAAATCATTAGAAGCAACTCCTACAAATTCTGTTGTATTAATAACCTCTTGTGTTTCCTCTACCTGTTTTTGCATTTTTTGCATTTGTTTCATCATACCTTGCATATTTCCCATATTACCTTTCATATTTAAACGCTCCTTTTTATTTTGTATTTAATCATTCATAACGGTGACATTTTCTTGGCCAAACAAACTAATTGCTTGATCAACCACTTCTTGTTCTTTTTGTTCTTCTTGATCAAGCGGATCTGGTTCAATTTCTAAATCATATCCTCCAAAAGGCGGTGCATCTTGATCATCCAAACCAGAATCAGGTAGTTGTCTTGCTTTTTTTCATCATTTTCAGTTGAAATAGTTTGACTGGAAGAAGGTTGTGATACATCTTTTGTTGTCGGACCTTGTTGACTATCCGTAGTTGAATCAGCAGGTTTTTGTGTGTTCTTTCCATTTTTTATCGATTGAACATAACTTCTTCGCAATGAACTCCACTGCTCTCCAGTCATACAAACGACTTCTCCAGGACGTTGAGTAATTCTTCTTATTGCTTCATCCAACGCCTCTTGAAGTTCAACATCATCTGTTGCTTTTTGACAAAGGATTTCATAGTCAAAAGACAAGATACAAGCTGACTCACTGGCTGCCACTGGTTGAGCTTGCCGTAGAATCGCTCTTTGAGTCACACTCAAACAATCCAAGATATCTTTCCAGTCATCTTGTAAAGTTTTTAACTCTTTTTTTGAAGCTTCTCTCATAATTTGCTGAGCTCGACTGATATTTGGTTTAAAACTATTTCGAGTTTCACTTTTATTTGCAGAACTTCGTCGGGTTGCTTTCTTTTCTGATGCGCCAGATTCGTTTGCATTCGTCACTTGAATACGACCACTCTTTAAATCTTTTAAAACAGTTGAAAGTTCTTTTTTAAGAGAGGCCACTTCTTGTTCTAGCTGTTGGATTTCACCTTTAGAAGACTCACTTTGTTTTGGTTCATTTTTTGGTGCCTTTGCTGGTTGAGCCATTTTTACAGCTAAAACTTCTAGATACACTTCTGGCTGAGTAGAAAACCGCATTTCTTTTTGAGTATGATTCAGCTCTTCCATCATTCGATAAAGGAACGACGGCTCTACTTCTGCAGCGTACTCTTGAAAAGAATCCGTTGCTTGTTCGGTATCTTTATCCGAGCGACCATCTGTTTGTTTATATATAAGAATATCTCGAGAGAATAGAATCATTTCTTCTACAAATCGCCCTGCTTCTTTTCCTTCTGACAAAATTGATTGAAGAATATTCAATCCTTCTTTTGCACTTTGGTTCCATAGAGCCTGGAGAAAAGATAGCATCATTTCTTCCGTTAAACTACCAGAAACCTTTACTGCATTTTCAAGAGTAATGGTTTCAGAATCATAAGAAATAATTTGATCTAGTAGACTCAAAGCATCTCGCATTCCACCATTTGCAGCCCGCGCTATAATATGAAGGGCTTCTTCGTCGAAAGAAATCTTTTCTTCTCCTAAAATATATCTCATTCGACCTAAAATATCTTTATAGGTAATACGCTTGAAATCAAATCGCTGTGTTCGCGAAATGATCGTCAAAGGAATTTTATGTGGTTCGGTCGTTGCTAATATAAAAATGACATTCCCAGGAGGTTCTTCCAAAGTCTTCAAAAGTGCATTGAATGCTCCCGTAGAAAGCATATGAACTTCATCAATGATATAGATTTTATATTCTGCTTGAGTAGGAGCATAACGTGCTTTATCACGGATATCGCGAATCTCTTCCACACCATTATTACTGGCAGCATCAATTTCAATTACATCATTCAGTCGACCTTCTGTAATTGCATGACAGATTTCACACTCATTACAAGGTTCTCCATCTTTTTGGTTTGGACAGTTAATCGCTTTGGCAAATATTTTTGCTGCACTAGTTTTCCCTGTACCCCTAGGTCCGGTGAATAAATAGGCATGACTATTTTTTTGCTGCATTAATGCATTTCTCAAAGTTCGCGTAACGGCTTCTTGCCCCGCGATATCTTCAAAACGCTGTAGCCGCCATACTCGATAAAGTGCTTGATAGCTCATGCTTCCCCTTCTTTCCCTTTAAGCTTCATTCCTTCATTATACGGTAAATATAGCAAAATAGAAAGGCTTGTCAAGCTTCCTTTCTACCCCACTCCCCACTTCTTTGGTTAACTTTTTTAAATGAATCATCCTAGGAGTGTTTTGCTATTTATATAGCGTATTCTTTGCAGTGTAAACGTTTTTCCGATAAAATAGTTGTAAGTACTTGAAACATCATACAGAAAGTTGAGGGAAATATTATGGGAAAATTCGTAAGAGGTCCATTTACTACCATTGATGAAGTAAAAGAAGCTTTGAACCACTTGCATAACGAAGGATATTCTTCAAAGGATGTTACCGTTGTTGCAAATCATAAACAAGATTTGGATGCTTTAAAATCATCAACATCAGCAGATATTTCTAAAGAAGATGGAGATCATTTGAATGATACAGAAAACCAGTCTTATTGGAACGAATTAAGCGATCAATTCTCTGGTTTCTTTTTCAATAGCCATTTAACTGGAACACCTGATTCTCCTATCGTAGGATATGTACCCACTCCTAATCGCATGGCGGATACAGAGATGTTGAATGAACAACACGTAATAGAAGATGAGGACCCAACAGAGCTTTTAGCAACCTTTAAAGATGATTTAGAGGATGGAAAAATTGTTATCCTAGTTGAAGATACAAAAAATATAGATGCAAAATTCAATTTAGATGCTATCGATGATTATAAAGATACCCTGATTGTAGAGGACGAAGGGGAAGTGAATGCAGACCCTTCTGAAGTAATGAATGAAACCGTTACTGAACGGGACTCCCATCCAGATATTGATAACGATGAAGAGGTTCTGGAGCAAGAAACAACGTATGTACCTACTGATTCAGTAGATGATGAAGAAACAAATCGCAACCACCCTACTTTATAAGCATTGGGGTTGATTGTATGATAACGTTTTTTACAAAGCCTGGACAAATGTTCAGGCTTTTTCATTTCAAAATAAAAAATCAGTCTGCTATCCTTATCGGGTAGTAGACTGATTGTAATTTTTATATAACTTACAGCACATGGCGAAACCTATTTATAGCTGCTTCCTTCCGGACCTGACTCAATTCATAAGATCACCATTGCCATAAGGCCTTTCGGCAATACTTAGTATACCATAGAACTAAAAACAGTTCCACCCTTTATTCACAATTATTTCGACGAAGGTGTTTTCTGTTTTCCTCTTTACGTTTTTTACGAAGTTCTCGAAAAAAAGATTGAAGCATTTCCCTGCATTCTTCTTCCAGTAACCCTTTTTCAACCACTGCTTGGTGATTAAATCGTTCATCTTCCAACAGGTTCATTAGCGTACCTGCCGTACCCGCCTTCAAATCCGATGCACCATAATAAACCTTCTTTACACGAGAAAGAATAATTGCCCCTGTGCACATCGGACAAGGCTCTAACGTTACAAATATTTCTGCATCTTCCAATCGCCAGTTTTCTAAATTCTCATTCGCTTGACGAATTGCCTGCATTTCAGCGTGTGTCGTTGCGTCTTGGGTAGTTTCTCGAGCATTATGTCCTCGTCCAATAATAACTCCATCTCGTACTACTATAGCGCCAATGGGGACTTCTCCCATTGACTTTGCTTTTTCAGCTTCCTTTAAAGCTTCTCGCATAAAAAATTCTTGCTCCGCTCGTTCCATCCTTATTCCCTCTTTATTCCCTCTTTTTTTTATCCTTATTTTTAACTATAGCACAATGTTTTTTAGTGGGGTATTTTCCTGAAAGGAATTTAGTAAATAAGTAAATAAAATGGTAGAATAAGAGGTGATGACACAATAGTAAGGAAGGGATTTAATGGAAGATTTGCTGCTAGAACTTTTTCCTGAAATTCAAATAAATGAAACGATGTGTATGCCAGAAGGATACTTTAGTATTCCATTTGAAAACAAGTGGATCCACTTTCCCCCTGGTACGATTAGTGAACGAGAAAAAATTCTCCTACACCAAATTATTATGGATGAAACGGTGGATGAAAAACCTCAAAATCATATTTGGGCACAGTTCTTACTAGAAGGTAGTGCCAATATTCCATCTGATTATGAGGAAGTTCAGTTACTACAATTTATTCTGAAGCTGTCTGCTGAAGAAGAGAAAAATTTTGATCAAAAACTTTGGCTGGATGCTTTTAAAAGCACCTTCTCTTTCATCAAAGAAGGCTTTTTTGTAAATAATCACTATGGGGTCGTTATTTTAAATAACCCTACTCATATAGAGTTACAACAAGAAATTGACGGAGTTTTGAACGTGTTAGATGATGATTTTTCTATTCGTTCCAGTGTTTATTTAGGTCAAAATTGGTCCGTTAATAAAAATCTTCCGCTTATTTTCGCTGAAGAACAAAAAATATTTCGTAATAATCATGCTTCTACTAAGCGTTCAAAGATTAGCCAACTCCCAGAAATTGCCCTACTACATTATTCACAGGCTACCGCACTGAATAGTCCGATTCTACATCATTTGAAAGAGAAGATTAAAACGGTTGACGGAGGTCCTGATCTAGTTGTTTCTATATGGAATAATCAAGGGAATATTTCTAAAGCAGCTGCAGAATTATACGTTCATCGAAATACCTTTCAATATCGTTTGGATCGTTTTTTTGATATTGTGGGGCTAAACTTAAAAAATATGGACGATTTGTTACTTGGATATTTAGCATCCATATCACGGACTGACGAACATAGTAGTATTTGATTATTGGATGAAGTCAAAAAAGAAGGAAGACCATTGGAGTAAAAACTCCATGTCTTCCTTCTTTCTTATTGTTTCTTATTTACTAAATTTATCTTCTACTGTACTTTTATAATCAGAAGCTTTATCTTTCAAATCTGAAAATGCATCTACTGCTGAGTCTTTCCAGTCTCCTGTTTTATCAATTACATTTAGCAGCATATCAATTTCTTTTTCAGTCAATGTTTCTACTGCTTGCATGACTTTATTATTACCGCTAAATTTACTTTTAATAAAATGTTTTACTCGCTGACGTTTCAAGTATCCTTCAATTTTATCAATCGTATCTTCTTCATATGCCATCACAGCAGCTACTGCAGCTATGGCAGCCGTAGCAGTTAAACCAACAATCAATGCTTTTTTTGAGTTTTTCTTCATTATTTCTTCCTCCTTGATTTGTTCTATACACTCATTTTAGCATATAAAAAAGGGTTTACCGAATGATATGAATGCTTATAAAAAAAGTTCGTATCTTTTTACTATTAATAAGAAAGCGTTTCTATTCTTTTCCGAAAACAAAAAACAGCCATGATTGGCTGCTTTTTGTTTTCTTTAAGAGTCATGTGTAACCATTTCTTTTTTTCTTCATTTTCAGTTAATTTTAGTGTTCCTTTTTTTGAACGAATACGGATTTCCCCGTTTCTAGCACCAATCGTTACTGAATCTCCAAATTTAATGGATCCACTAAGCATTTCTTCACTCAGTTTGTCTTCAATTTCTTTTTGAATGGCTCGACGAATTGGACGCGCACCATACTCAGGATCAAATCCTGCTTTTGCAACTACATCAATCGCCGCTGGAGTTATTTTGATATGAACATCTAGTTCTTCCAAACGCTTCTTGATATTATTGGTCATTAGTTTGACAATTTCATGCAATTCTTCTTTTTCTAAAGAATGGAAAACAATTGATTCGTCAATTCGGTTTAAGAATTCTGGTCGGAACGTATTTTTCAGTTCTTCACGGATTCGTTTTTCCATAGCTGTATAATCCTTTTTAGGATCTTTGACATTAAAGCCAACTGATTTTTCATCACGTAAGGCTGTTGCACCTAAATTGGAAGTCATGATGAGAATCGTGTTTCGGAAATCAACTTTTCTTCCTTTTGAATCTGTTAAGTGTCCGTCATCCAGTACCTGAAGTAAGATATTAAATACATCTGGATGAGCTTTTTCAATTTCATCTAACAAAACAACAGAATAAGGTTTTTGCCTAATTTTTTCTGTTAATTGACCACCTTCATCATAACCAACATACCCAGGTGGAGATCCTACTAAACGACTCGTTGTGAATTTCTCCATAAATTCAGACATATCGATTCGGATTAACGCATCTTCTGAACCAAACATCGCTTCAGCAAGTGTCTTCGCTAACTCTGTTTTCCCAACACCCGTTGGACCCAAGAATAAGAAGCTTCCAATTGGACGTTCCGGATCTTTTAATCCCGAGCGAGCTCTTCTAATCGCACGAGATACTGCATTAACAGCTTCTTCTTGACCGATTACACGTTCATGTAGTACTTTTTCAAGTTTCATCAAACGTTCACTTTCTTTTTGTTCCATTTGGTCGACAGGAATTCCTGTCCATAAAGCTACAACCTGAGCAACATCTCTTTCATCCACACGTAATGAATAGGTCGTTTCTTCTGATAATGTTTCTGTAGTTATTTTCTTTAATTTTAGTTTTCGAGACATTTCTTTTTTGCGGATGCGAGCAGCCATATCAAAATCTTGATTTAAAATAGCTTCTTCTTTATCTTTACTCAGTTTAACAAGCTCTTCTTCTAATTTTCCTACAGGTGTTTCACCATGTGTGACATCTAATCTTACTTTTGCGGCTGATTCATCAATTAAGTCAATTGCCTTATCAGGTAGACGTCTAGAAGTAATGTAACGAACCGAGAATTTAACGGCTGCTTTAATAGCTTCATCTGTAATTTCTACATTATGATGTTCTTCATAACGACTTCTTAACCCTTTCAAAATATCAATGGTCTCTTCTGGATTAGGTTCTTCAATATGAATAGGTGCAAAACGTCTTTCTAAAGCAGCATCTTTTTCAATGTATTTTTGATATTCATCCAGAGTCGTTGCACCAATAGTTTGTAACTCTCCACGTGCTAATGCTGGTTTCAAGATATTAGAAGCATCAATTGCGCCTTCTGCCCCACCAGCTCCAATTAAAGTATGCAGCTCATCAATGAAGAGAATAACATTTCCATCTCGATATACTTCATCGATGATTTTTTTCATTCTTTCCTCAAATTCACCTCTGTATTTTGTACCAGCAACTAATGAACCCATGTCTAGCATCATTAATCGTTTATTACTTAGTGTTTCAGGAACTTCCCCTGAGACAATTTTTTGAGCAAGTCCTTCTACAATTGCTGTTTTACCAACACCTGGTTCACCAACTAAAACGGGGTTGTTTTTCGTTCTACGAGAAATGACTTGCAGAATCCGACGAACTTCCGGATCTCTTCCCACGATTGGGTCTAATTTTCCTCTACGTGCTAAATCAGTCAGGTCACGAGCTAAGGAATCTAACGTTGGTGTCCCTTCTGTATCGTTCTTAGCATTTTTCTTACTTCCCCGTGCATCGCCTCTTAGAGGTTGTTTCAAACCTAGTTTTTCATATAAAGACTTCCGAAGTGTATTTGGATCTACTTGTAAGTTCTTTAATATTTTCACTGCCAGAATTTCTTCTTTTAGCAAACCTAAGAGAATATGTTCCGTACCAACTAAAGGGACTCCCAAACGTTGGGATTCATTTGTTGCATACATAACGACTTTTTTAGCACGAGGCGAAAATGGCATAGGTGCAAATTGGTTTTCTACTTTCTTAGCAGTACCAAACCCAGTAAGTTGCTCAATTTCTTTTTGAATGGCATCTTCCGTCACTTCACTGTCCCGTAAAAGTTTTCCGGCAATCCCTTCTGGTTCACGTATTAAGCCTAATAAAATATGCTCTGTACCGATAGACTGGTGTTTAAAATGATGTGCTGCTCCCGTGGCAAGCAGTAATGCTTGACTGGCTTTATCTGTGAATAGTTCATCCATCTTTAACGCCTCCTTTTCAATATAATTCCAGTTTTTTTATAAACTCTTTCTTATTCAAAACGTAAACTCTTCAGCATTTTTACTAATAAGTGTGCACGTAAATGATCTTCATCCTCTTCAAAGCATTGTAGAAAGGTTTTATCCATTACGGAAAGAAGTAAGTTTCCTTCCCGCTTCGTTAAGATTTTGTTGTTAAAAAGGTTTTGAATAACAGCGTAAGCATCTTTTTCTGTGATTGTTTCTCCGATGATTCGTGCCATTTCATCCAGAAGGTGAGCTCCATTTAGAAATTTCACCTTCATAATTCGTATATATCCACCGCCACCACGTTTACTTTCTACTATATAACCATGTTCTTCAGTAAAGCGAGTGTTGATGACATAATTGATTTGAGAGGGTACACAATTGAAGCGAACAGCCATCTCATTTCGGCGTATTTCTATTTGTTCTTCTGTTTTCAAAATCTTTTTTATATATTCTTCGATAATGTCAGACATATTTTGATTTTGCAAGAAAATCCGCCTCCCTTCAACTGACTAATTTTGACTATTACATCTAAATAGTATGTTATTATGCTCCTTGTGTCAATTAGAAAGCTAGGAAAACCGGTATCTTTCACTATAAATAATCCTTTTTATTCATGGTCTTTGGTAATTTATTATACCTGTAGAAGAAAGAGAAATACAGATATTTGATTTAGAAAATATTTATGCTTTTTGATAGATTTTGAATGGTTTTGAATGATTTTGCTTGTTTGATCTTTTGTATCATGATATAGTTGTATCAAGAGGTGATGAATGTGCTTACAGATGAAAGGTATCAAGTCATCCTGAACTTACTGGAACAACAAGAAATCGTGAAAACTCAAGAAATTATTGATAAAACAGGGAGTTCCGAGTCAACGATTCGTAGAGATCTCAGTACGTTAGAGAATCAAGGATTGTGTGTACGGGTTCATGGTGGAGCAAAACGAGAAAGTAAGCCTCAAAACTTACAAAACGAATTAGAAATGGAAATAAAATCTTCTTTATTTATAGAAGACAAAAAGAAAATTGCTCAATTAGCAGCTTCACTAATAGTAGATGGAGATGTTATTTTTCTAGATGCAGGTACAACTACTTACGAATTGATTCCTTTTTTAAAAGGGAAGAATGTTACGGTAGTAACCAATGGAATTCCTCATGCTAACCTGTTGGCCGATTTAAAAGTTTCTACCATTTTGTTAGGTGGAAAAATTAAAATGCAGACCAAAGCAACAATTGGAAGTGAGTGTCTTCAGCAACTAAGGCAATATCGTTTTAGTAAAAGTTTCTTGGGTATGAATGGTGTCGATTTTCTTTATGGGTATACAACTCCCGATATTGAAGAAGCAAATATAAAGAGAACAGCTATTTCTCATGCAGCACAAGCTTATGTACTAGCAGATACCTCTAAATTTAAGGAGGTCAGCTTTGCAAAAGTTGCTGATTTGGATGAGTGTGAAATCATTACACACCATGCAGACCCAAAACTTCGGGCCCTTTTTGAGAAAAAAACAAATTTTTGGGAGGAGAGTATATGATATATACAGTAACGTTGAATCCATCTATTGACTATATTGTTCGTTTAGAAACTTTACAGTTAGGAATGGTTAATCGGATTCAAGAAGACTTCAAACTACCTGGTGGAAAAGGAATTAATGTATCACGAATTCTCAGTCGACTGAATATTGATTCCGTTGCATTAGGCTATCTTGGTGGTTTTACAGGTCAATTTATAAAGGATTATCTGGATGATGAGGGGATTCAAAATGATTTTACTTCTGTACAAGAAGATACCCGCATTAATGTTAAAGTGAAATCCGATGAGGAAACAGAAATGAATGGTCAAGGGCCTAAAATTACTTTACAAGAACAAGAGCAATTCTTAGAAAAATTGTCTCCCCTTACCTCTGATGATGTCGTTATTTTATCAGGTAGCAAACCACAAAGTCTTTCCCAAGACTACTATCAACAATTGATTCAAATTTTAAACCAAAAAAATGTTTCTTTTGTTATCGATACAACAGGAGAAGAACTTGTGGATGCTCTTCAACATAAGCCCCTGGTAGTAAAACCTAATCATCATGAATTAGCTGAAATTTATGGGTTTACAGCTGATTCTTTCGATGACATCATCCCCTATGGGAAAAAGCTTCTAGAAGAAGGAGCGAAATTTGCCCTTGTTTCTATGGCAGATAAAGGTGCACTCTTTTTTGATGGTCACTCTGTTTATCATGGTCAAGCACCCCATCAGACCGTTAAAAACTCAGTAGGTTCAGGAGACTCTATGATTGCTGGTTTCACAGGAACCTATATGGCATCTGGAGATCCCTTAGAAGCTTTCCGAATTGGTTTAGCTTGCGGAAGTGCTACTGCTTTTGCAGATGATTTAGCTACAAGAGAGGAAATTGATACATTAATTCCTCAAATTAAAATTACAGAATTAAAGAATTAAAAAAATTATACAAACGAAAGGGATGTTAACATAATGAAAATTAAAGATATTATGCTTAAAGATTTAATGGTTATCCCGCTTCAAGCTCAAACAAAAGAGGGTGTCATTGATGAAATGACAACTAAATTAAAAGAAAATGGGATTATTGATGACTATGATCTTTTTAAAGAAGGAATTTTAGCAAGAGAAAAACAAACTTCTACTGGACTTGGTGATGGAATTGCAATGCCTCATGCTAAAAATAAAGCTGTAAAAAAACCAGCCGTTGTTTTTGCAAAGAGTGACGCCGGTGTCGACTATGATTCTTTAGATGGTCAACCAGCACATCTGTTTTTCATGATTGCTGCACCAGATAATGCAAACAATGTGCACTTGGAAGTATTAGCTAGTCTATCTAGATTACTAATTAATCCGGATTTAATACAAAAACTTAAAAATGCAACCTCTGCAGAAGAAGTCGAAACTTTATTTGACAATGCAGAAACTGAAAAAGAATTAGAAGAAAGTGCTTCTGAATCTGCACAGACAACTACTGCTACACAAGAATCTGCACCTCGTCCTTTTGTAGTTGCTGTAACAGCTTGTCCTACAGGAATTGCTCATACTTACATGGCAGAAGATTCTCTGAAAAAGAAAGCAAAAGAAATGGGCGTAGATATCCGCGTAGAAACAAATGGTTCAGATGGAACAAAGAACCGTTTAACTGCAGAAGAAATTCAGCGTGCTTCTACCATCATTGTAGCTGCTGATAAAAAAGTAGAAATGAATCGCTTTAGCGGAAAACGTGTTCTAGAAAGGCCTGTAAGTGACGGAATCAATAAAACAGAAGAACTCATTAATAAAGCTATTAATCAAGAAGCTCCTATTTTCCATGGTGAAGGCGACACTAGTAAAGATGACAATGAGTATGATAAAGCTTCTGGCCTAGGAACCATTTATAAAGACTTAATGAATGGGATCTCTCATATGCTTCCTTTCGTTGTAGGTGGAGGAATTATTCTAGCTCTTTCATTCTTATTTGAAAATTGGTTTGGTAGTGAGAGCGCACTATTCCTTTCATTTAATACAGTAGGTGGAGCAGCATTTAATTTCTTAATCCCTATCCTAGCAGGATATATCGCTTATAGTATCGCTGATCGCCCTGGTTTACTTCCAGGTATGGCTGGTGGGTTGCTTGCTGTTTCTAGCAATGCGGGATTCCTTGGTGGGTTGATTGCAGGTTTCATGGCTGGTTATGTTATGATTCTAGTCAAAAAAATGCTCTCCTCTCTGCCTAAGTCACTAGCAGGATTAAAAACAATTCTTCTTTTCCCAGTATTTGGTTTATTAATTACTGGTTTACTAATGTACTTTATCATAGGCCCTGTCTTCTCTACTATTAACAATGCAATGATCAGTTTCTTAGGTAGTTTAGGTACAGGGAATGCGATTCTATTAGGTGCCGTTTTAGGTGGTATGATGGCAATTGATATGGGTGGTCCTTTCAACAAAGCTGCTTATGCATTCTCCATTGGTATTTTTACAGATACAGGAGATGGACGTTGGATGGCTGCAGTCATGGCAGGTGGTATGATTCCTCCGTTAGCAATTGGTTTGGCAACTATGTTATTCCGAAAGAAATTCACATCAGCAGAGCGTCAATCTGGTTTATCTAACATTGTATTGGGAATGTCTTTCATTACTGAAGGAGCTATTCCATTTGCAGCTGCAGACCCATTGCGCGTAATTGGTTCTTCTATTATCGGATCTGCAATTGCTGGAGGACTTACACAGTTCTGGAATACGGCAATTCCTGCACCACACGGTGGAATATTCGTAATTGGATTAGCTGATAACCCATTGATGTTCCTTCTAGCTCTTATTATAGGAGCAATCATATCAGCCATTATCTTAGGTATATGGAAAAAGAACACTCCTGATGAAGGTTCTTTAGAAATGCATAATATTTAATTAGTTTATAAATAGGAAAGAGATGGGGACTTTTATCCCCATCTCTTTCCTATTTTTTTAACTATTTTTTTTACACGGAATAATAGGTAAATCCGACGCCCACTTCACAATTAATACTCAGAGGGCCTGTGACTATCTTTCTTTTATTCGCTCCAGTACTCGGGGGGAACGCCTTTTAGTTCGCTCTCTTCCTACGCTAAGTCACGTAGAAAACCCATTTTACTTAACAAAAAAAAAGCAGATCACCTCTCATGAAGAAGGATCTACTTTTTCTATCGGGAAAACAGGATTCGAACCTGCGACCCCTTGGTCCCAAACCAAGTGCTCTACCAAGCTGAGCTATTTCCCGTTTAAAAATGCACCCAGTAGGACTCGAACCTACAACCGCTTGATTCGAAGTCAAGAACTCTATCCAATTGAGCTATGGGTGCAAATATATTTTTTTATGTTGGATAAAAATGAAGGTAGTATTTACTAATAAAAATAACCTAACCATCATTTAAAAATATAAAAAGCGGAAGACGGGGTTCGAACCCGCGACCCCCACCTTGGCAAGGTGATGTTCTACCACTGAACTACTTCCGCAAAGATGCCGGCTAAAGGATTTGAACCCTCGACCCTCTGATTACAAATCAGATGCTCTACCAACTGAGCTAAGCCGGCTAAAGAATGAGTTATGCAGGGCTCGAACCTGCGACCCTCTGATTAAAAGTCAGATGCTCTACCAGCTGAGCTAATAACTCCAGATAAAAAAGTATAAAAAAAAATGCGCGGCAGCGTCCTACTCTCACAAAGGGAAACCCTTCACTACAATCGGCGCTTGGAAGCTTAACTTCTGTGTTCGAGATGGGAACAGGTGTGGCCTTCCAGCCATCGCCACCGCACATTTTTATGGGTTTAAGGAAACATTGTTCCCTCAAAACTGAATACACAACATGAAAAACAAAGTCGGACCAGGCACCGCATTACGTCGCTGCCTGTTTTTGGTTAAGTCCTCGACCGATTAGTACGGGTCCGCTCCATGCATCGCTGCACTTCCACTTCCCGCCTATCCACCTGATCGTCTCTCAGGGGTCTTACTCACTTCAAGTGATGGGAAATCTCATCTTGAGGGGGGCTTCACGCTTAGATGCTTTCAGCGTTTATCCCGTCCACACATAGCTACCCAGCGATGCTCCTGGCGGAACAACTGGTACACCAGCGGTGTGTCCATCCCGGTCCTCTCGTACTAAGGACAGCTCCTCTCAAATTTCCAACGCCCGCGACGGATAGGGACCGAACTGTCTCACGACGTTCTGAACCCAGCTCGCGTACCGCTTTAATGGGCGAACAGCCCAACCCTTGGGACCGACTACAGCCCCAGGATGCGATGAGCCGACATCGAGGTGCCAAACCTCCCCGTCGATGTGAACTCTTGGGGGAGATAAGCCTGTTATCCCCAGGGTAGCTTTTATCCGTTGAGCGATGGCCCTTCCATACGGAACCACCGGATCACTAAGCCCGACTTTCGTCCCTGCTCGACTTGTCTGTCTCGCAGTCAAGCTCCCTTCTGCCTTTGCACTCTACGAATGATTTCCAACCATTCTGAGGGAACCTTTGGGCGCCTCCGTTACACTTTAGGAGGCGACCGCCCCAGTCAAACTGCCCGTCTGACACTGTCTCCCGGCCCGATAAGGGCCGCGGGTTAGAGTGTTCCTGCCGCAAGGGTAGTATCCCACCGTCGCCTCGACCGAGACTAGCGTCCCGGCTTCATTGGCTCCTACCTATCCTGTACATACGGCACAAACACGCAATATCAAACTGCAGTAAAGCTCCATGGGGTCTTTCCGTCCTGTCGCGGGTAACCAGCATCTTCACTGGTACTATAATTTCACCGAGTCTCTCGTTGAGACAGTGCCCAAATCGTTACGCCTTTCGTGCGGGTCGGAACTTACCCGACAAGGAATTTCGCTACCTTAGGACCGTTATAGTTACGGCCGCCGTTTACTGGGGCTTCAATTCGAAGCTTCGCCCGAAAGCTAACCTCTCCTCTTAACCTTCCAGCACCGGGCAGGCGTCAGCCCCTATACGTCATCTTTCGATTTTGCAGAGACCTGTGTTTTTGATAAACAGTCGCTTGGGCCTATTCACTGCGGCTGACCTTTCGGTCAGCACCCCTTCTCCCGAAGTTACGGGGTCATTTTGCCGAGTTCCTTAACGAGAGTTCGCTCGCTCACCTTAGGATTCTCTCCTCGACTACCTGTGTCGGTTTGCGGTACGGGCAGTTGATTTCTAACGAGAAGCTTTTCTTGGCAGTGTGACTGCGGGAACTTCGGTACTTAATTTCCCTCCCCATCACAACTCATCCTTCGCGGGTAGAAGCATTTGACTCCTTCCCAGACTTGTTGCTTGGGCGCGCATATCCATCAGCGCGCATTCCGTTGCCTCCTGCGTCCCTCCATTGTTCAAACAAAATCAACTGGTACAGGAATCTCAACCTGTTGTCCATCGCCTACGCCTATCGGCCTCGGCTTAGGTCCCGACTAACCCTGGGAGGACGAGCCTTCCCCAGGAAACCTTAGTCATTCGGTGGACGGGATTCTCACCCGTCTTTCGTTACTCATACCGGCATTCTCACTTCTAAGCGCTCCACCAGTCCTCACGGTCTCGCTTCAACGCCCTTAGAACGCTCTCCTACCACAGAACCAATGGTTCTGTCCACAGCTTCGGTGATCTGTTTAGCCCCGGTAAATTTTCGGCGCAGGGTCA